>NZ_BFBR01000001.1 GCF_003112735.1 Candidatus Phycosocius bacilliformis | reverse complement strand
GGTGGTCAAGTGCGCAGCTTTGCTGCGTCGCGGTGCGATCGGTTTTCGAAGAAAACCGACACTTGACGACCCAGATGTCGCGCTCAAACTCGTCCATCCGTTTTGGTGAAACACAGGTTTCACCAAAGCGGTTCTAGGTGAAAAAGAAAAACCCACAACGGGGTGCCATCCCCAACCATACAGTCGGGGTGTTACTCTTGCCGAATAAAGTGCGGTTCAGGCAGGCATGCCCGGACAGCGCAGATAACGCTCTGCAGTCGCGCCGTCCCACGAGATTTTTGCTGTTTTTGTGCCGGTTTGTTCAATGATCAAACTGAAGGACACGCCAACTCCGTTCTGGGCCTTGACCAAATAGCCATCCTCAGTGGTTTCAACAGAGAGGATTTTGTGCCGTTCGGTTCCAGTTGGGCGAATGCTATCCAGCCAATAGCCATCCGGCGCATCCACCAAAACATAGCCCTGATTCATCCGCTGCGGATTGCAGGCAATCGGGCCAGCATCACCGGGTTGGCCGAGAAAGGCCGCATTCGTCTGCGGACCGGCGAACAAAAACGTGCGATCTTCCTCTGAAAGTTTCGCAAGTGGATCGGCTGGGGCGCAGGCTGTTGCGACAAGCCCCAGGGCCAAGACGGGTAAGAACAGAGTGTAGCGCATCGCCAAACCCCTTAAATATGTGCAGCCCGACCCACCGGGCTGCACCACGACCTCAACACAGAGCAGTTAATCTTATGTGTTCATGCTCTGGAAGAAATCGTCATTATTTTTAGTCTGTTTGAGCTTATCGAGCAGGAATTCCATCGCATCCATCGTGCCCATTGGATTGAGAATCCGCCGCAGCATATACATTTTGGGCAGATGCTCACGCGGGACCAAAAGCTCTTCCTTGCGCGTGCCGGATTTGATGATGTCGATTGCAGGGAACACCCGCTTATCGGAAACCTTGCGGTCCAAGATGATTTCGGAATTACCCGTTCCCTTGAACTCTTCGAAGATGACTTCATCCATCCGCGAGCCCGTTTCGATCAGTGCCGTGGCAATAATCGTCAATGACCCGCCTTCTTCGAGGTTACGCGCGGCACCAAAGAAGCGCTTGGGACGTTGGAGCGCATTGGCATCGACCCCGCCGGTCAGCACCTTGCCCGAGCTTGGCACCACCGTGTTATAGGCCCGGCCCAGACGGGTGATCGAATCAAGCAGGATCACCACATCACGGCCATGTTCGGCCAAGCGCTTTGCCTTTTCAATCACCATTTCAGCCACTTGAACGTGGCGCGTTGCAGGCTCATCGAAAGTGGATGACACGACTTCGCCCTTCACCGAGCGCTTCATGTCGGTGACTTCTTCGGGCCGTTCGTCAATCAACAAAACGATCAGATAGACTTCTGGATGATTGATCTCGATCGATTTGGCGACATTTTGCAAAATGACCGTCTTACCGGTCCGCGGTGGCGCCACAATCAGAGCGCGTTGGCCCTTACCGATCGGGGCAACAATATCAATGACGCGACCTGTACGATCCTTGCGCGTTGGGTCTTGGATTTCCAGATGAAGCCGCTCATCGGGATAGAGCGGGGTCAAATTGTCGAAATTGACCTTGTGGCGGGCTTGTTCTGGGTCGGTGAAATTGATCGAATCGACCTTGGACAAAGCAAAATAGCGCTCGCCATCCTTGGGCGCTTTGACCGGGCCTTCCACCGTGTCGCCGGTCCGCAAGCCATGGCGGCGGATCTGCTGGGGCGAGACGTAAATATCGTCCGGGCCGGACAGATAATTCGACTCTGGCGAGCGCAAAAAGCCAAAGCCATCGGGCAGGACTTCCAACACCCCGCCGCCACCAATTTCCGAGCCACGCTCGGCCTGGGCCTTCAAAATGGCGAATAGAAGATCTTGGGTGCGCAAATTGGATGCGCCATCAATTTCGAGAGATTCTGCCAGAACCACCAATTCGGTTGGGGTTCGGGTCTTTAATTCTTGCAGGGTGGATCGACGAGGGGGCGCGTCGATCGACATTTCCTCTGACATGTCAGGGCCTCGATACATTCTAGATAAAAGCCGTCTTGGCAAGGACTGCCGCGGCTGAGACAAAGGCGGGCCACACGACGAGGCCTCTACCTTGTTTGTTCACATGACGATTAATGCGGCCGAGGTCAAGGTGGGGCTTTAAGAAAAAGGCTCCAGCACAACCATAAACACAGCGACAATCATCAGAATGAAGGGCAGCTCGTTCAGGAAGCGGAAAGCGACATGGTTGAGGGGGCGTTCGCCACGCTCAAAGGCTTTGCGCCAGCGCATGTAAAGATGATCAATCGCTGTGATCGAGACCACCATAGCCAGTTTTATTTGCATCCAAGGGTGGGCCAGCAAATCCCAACCACCCCGACCCACCAGCAGACTGAGGCCCAGAGCCCACACCACAATCATGGCCGGCACCATGATGCCACGATGCAGACGCCGTTCCATCACTTTCAATTGGGCATCAAGCTCACCCCCAATAGGCGCCATGGAATGATAGACAAACAAGCGCGGCAGATACATGAGCCCGGCCATCCAAGCGATGACGGCAATGAGGTGCAGCGCGCGGAAGACCTCATAATGGGCCGCGATAAACCCACTCATGCCGCACATCCGCCATAGGGAGCGCGCGGACAGGCCGGACAGGCCACCAAGCAGCCAGTGGTGCGCGCCGCCAGAACAGGT
Source organism: Candidatus Phycosocius bacilliformis (assembly GCF_003112735.1). GTDB lineage: Bacteria > Pseudomonadota > Alphaproteobacteria > Caulobacterales > Aquidulcibacteraceae > Aquidulcibacter > Aquidulcibacter bacilliformis. The sequence continues at coordinate 698,671 of NZ_BFBR01000001.1, read as the reverse complement.
TCATGACCTTGCAAAAGCTCGGTGGTGAGGCGCGCCAGTTCATCGATGAATTTCGCACGTGTGCCCAGCGCGGGAGCGCGCAGATAAAACGGCACGCCCAATTCATCAGCGACATCGCGATATTCTTCATCAAGCTCAACCAATGTCTCAATATGCTCGGAGACAAAGGCGATGGGCACCACGATAATGCCGATCCGGTCTGCGGCAGCCCGCTCAATTTCGGTTTCGGTGGCGGGTCCGATCCACTTTACGGGGCCAACACGTGACTGATAGCAGATCGAATGTTCAAAATTGTCTGGCAATAAGGGGCGCAAAGCAGCCACCGTTTCTTCAACCTGCTTTTGGTACGGGTCACCATCTTCAATGATTTTTTCCGGAAGACCGTGAGCCGACCACAGGATACGCACTTTTTCCGGCGCGCCTGCGGCCTGCCAGGTTTCAAGCACCGCTTCTGCATGGGCTTCGATGAAGCCGGGTGCGTCGGGATAACAACAGATCAGCTTGGCAGGCCCACCGCCGGCATCTTTCCACGCTTGCAGGGACGAGTCTGTCGTGGTGGTTGAAAACTGGGGATAGAGCGGCAATAGGACGGTTTCGTCCGGCTTAAAGGCGCGAACCTCAGCGATCGCGTCTTTCACAAAGGGTTTCCAATAGCGCATGGCGAGGAAGGTTTTGACCTCCGCCTGCTCATAACCAGGACGGGCCTTAACCGCTTTTTCCAACGCCTCAGCTTGGGCCAAGGTTTCAGGCACCAAAGGTGATCCGCCACCCATTTTGGCATAATTGGCCCGCGCCGACTTGGCCCGCAGCGTCGAAATCAAACGTGCCAGAAACCAGCGTAAGGGGCCTGGAACCCGAATGATGGCGGGATCGGAAAACAGGTTTTTCAAGAATGGGCGGACAGAATCCGGCCCATCAGGCCCCCCGAGATTGAACAATACGATCGCGATCTTCTGTCCCATGGAGCTTTGTAAAACCTTTTGCCTAGTCTTTGGCTGCGTGATGGATGTCGTATCACCACATGATGGAAAGCGAATGGAGGTGGCCCTAGGTCACGCCAGCCCTTTTACCCGCTTCATCACATGCTCGACATGGGGGATAGGCGTCGCTGGTACGACACCATGCCCGAGATTAAAGATATGTGGTCCGGTTTGGGCGGCGGCAAGAATGGCATCCAGTGCCTGATCCAGTGCCGCCCCGCCTGCCATCAAAGCCATTGGATCCAAATTGCCTTGCAGACAAATCGTCGGACCGACAGCGGCGCGCGCGGCACCCAGATCTGCGGCAATATCCAGACCCAAGCCATTGACCCCCGTTTCTTGATGAAACTGGCCTACACGGTGGCCAGCACCTCGCGGGAAACCGATGATGGGAACATCAGGATGGGCGGTTCGCACAATATCTACCGCCTTTTTGATCGGACCGGTCACCAGGCGGGCAAACAAATGCCCCGGGATGTCCTCAGCCCAGGATTCAAAAATCTGCAGTGCATTGGCGCCGGCCTTAATCTGAGCAATGAGATGCTGGCCTACCGCGACGGCGAGCACGTCGAGCAATTGGTCAACAAGCTCTGGATGTTGGTAGGCATAAGCACGCGCAAGATCGCGCTCACCACCACGTCCTTGGATCATATAAGTCGCCAAAGTCCATGGGGCCCCTGCAAATCCGATCAAAGCCCGCTCTGGCTCCATCGCTGCGCGGACGCGCTCAAGCGCTTCATATACTGGTGCAAGCCGGGTTTCGAGGCGGGAGAGATCCAGCTTGGCAATATCTTCTGCCCCTTCAAGGGGGGTTAAAAGTGGGCCTTCGCCTTCAGCAAAGCGCACATCACGGCCCAAAGCATGGGGAACCACAAGAATATCGGAGAAGATAATCGCTGCATCGACGGGATAGCGCCGTACCGGCTGCAAGGTTGCCTCTGCGGCGGCAGCCGGGGCGTAACAGAAATCCAGGAAGCTTTTGTTCTTGGCCCGGAGTTCGCGATATTCGGGGAGATGGCGGCCTGCTTGGCGCATCAACCAAATGGGGGGATGAACCTGTTTTTGCCCTAAGAGGGTGCGCACCAACGCACTATCTTGCCCCTTCGCTCCCTCACGCATGTCCAGCTCCCCTTCCAGATTAGGAATCAGATTCTTGAATCAGTAAACAGTAGCGCGGTGGACAGACTGATCCGTCCAAGTCACCTGCATGACCTGTCGGGATTTCTCAAGCGGTTTATCAGGTTTCACCCCGGTTTTCTCCACAGGGCACAGGCCGCGAAAACACCTGAAAATCATGCGATTGCTACGAGTCATCACCCCATATCATCCACAATGGGAATACGTATTTCAACATCTTGCCAGCCCTGTGGATGTTCGAGAAAAGTTCTGTCGCCCTTTTTGCTCCATGTCCACAAGCGACGATTTGTCTCACATATTCATACAAAATTAACCACGCTTATTAGCAAGTCATTAAGCGTTTTTAACAAGTTGTTAACAGCCCTACCGGGATGACCAGATCGCATATGGCGATAGCTGGTTGCCCAAAATCGGATGCCTGCAGCATGCAGGAATGGCTTGATCCATCCAGCAAGCTCGGTCACATCAGATACATGCGCATATCGACATTTTTGAATGTTCATCTGGTTTCGGACTCCACTGGCGAGACGTTAAATGCCGTCCTGCGGGCGGTCGCGCCCTTGTTCGAGGGGGTCACACCTCTGGAACATTCCTATTATTTGGTGCGATCCCGCCGCCAACTGGACCGGGTTCTGGCAGAAATCGAAGCCTTCCCGGGCGTGGTTTTATTCACCATCGCTGCCCATGAGCTGCGTGAAGTTCTGGTTGAACATTGTAAGCGCTTGGGCATACCGGCCTTACCGCTCCTCGATCAAGTGCTGACGATGTGGGAGCATCATTTAAAAATGCGGGCTGGTGAGAAGACCGGTTCGAAACAAGCACTGGATGAGAATTACTTCCGTCGTATTGACGCCCTCAATTACACGATGGCTCATGATGACGGTCAGATGGTGCATGAGTTTAACCAGGCAGATGTGGTTTTGGTGGGTGTGAGCCGCACGTCCAAGACACCCACGTCGATCTATCTTGCCAATCGGGGCATCCGGACAGGCAATTTTCCGCTGGTACCCAAAGCACCCATCCCCCACGCACTCTTGGAATTGACCAAGCCTTTGGTGGTTGGGCTGAAAGTCTCGCCTGATCGCCTGATTGCCATCCGGCGCAATCGGTTGTTGTCGCTTAATGCCGACGCCACCAGCGAATATGTTGATGAGGATTCTGTGCGGGAAGAAATCACCGATGCCAACCGGCTGTTTGAACGTCAGAATTGGCCTGTGATTGATGTGACACGCCGGTCTATCGAAGAAACCTCGGCGGCGATTTTGAATTTACTGGCTGAACGGAGTGCACGCTGATCATGCTGACCTTAGCCTCCACCAGTGCCATTCGCCGCCAGATTTTGACCCAAGCCGGTATCCGGTTTGAGGCGGTCGGTGCCGGCGTTGATGAAGATGCAGTCAAGATTGCGATGCGGGCAGAAGGTGCCAGTCCGCGCCAGCAGGCTGACAAACTGGCTGAGTTGAAGGCGTGTAAGGTTTCTGAACGGCGGTCTGGGCTTGTTCTCGGCTGTGACCAAATCCTTGCCTTCAATGGTCAATCCTTTGATAAGGCAGAAAATCTCGACGAAGCGTTCAATCGTTTAAGCCAGCTGCGCGGCAAAACTCATACACTTGAATGTGCCGCGGTTATTGCCCGCGATGGCCAGCCAATCTGGCGATTGGTGACAAGCCCTCGTCTCACCATGCGGAATTTCTCCGACGAATTTCTGCGCACTTATCTGGATGCTTATGGCACCGATGCTTTGGCAAGCGTGGGTTGTTATCAGTTTGAAGGGCCCGGTGCCCAATTATTTGACACAGTCGATGGTGACTTCTTCTCCATCCTTGGTCTGCCCTTATTGGAAATCATGGCCTTCCTGCGCCTGCATGGAGAATTGGCCACATGAAGATTTCAGGCTCAACTGAGCTTTATGCCGTTCTTGGCCATCCGGTGCGCCATTCCTTGTCGCCGCGTCTTCACAATGGCTGGATCGCGGCCCATGGCCTCAATGCTGTCTATGTCGCGCTGGAGATTGCGCCTGATGATTTTGAGACGGCCCTAGATGGACTGGCGGCTTCCCAAATTTGCGGGCTGAACATCACCACACCTTTTAAAGAGCGCGCCGCTGCCCGCGCCAAAAGTCGCTCTGCCCGGGTGGCTTTGATCGGGGCTGCCAATTGTTTGACCTTGGATCGGGCGGGCCGCTTCTATGCGGCAAGCAATACCGACGGAGATGGCTTGATTGCGGATCTTGACGTACGTGCACCCGATTGGCGCAGCCTTGACGGGCAGATTGTGGTCCTGGGCGCAGGCGGGGCGGCGGCGGCCATCGTAGCCGCCTTGGCCGGAACAACGGATCGGCCGATCAAGATTATCAATCGCGATCAGGCGCGGGCCCAAAAGCTGGCTGATCTTCTCAATCCACACCAAATCCAGTTTGGCACTTGGTCGGATTTGCACCAGCATCTGGACGGGGCGAGCCTTGTTATCAATGCCACCAGTCAGGGCCTTAATCACCAAAATCCCTTCGCGCCGGACTTTTCGCCCACCGCCCGTGATGCGATTATCTATGACACCATTTACGCGCCACGCATGACGGCCTATCTGGCCAGCGCCCAACAGGCCGGTCGTCGCCACTTTGATGGCCTGGGCATGTTGGTCGGGCAAGCTGCTTTGGCGTTTCAGACCTGGTTTGGCATCCTGCCTGATCTTGCAGATGGTTTGACCCGATTGGACGAGGCTTTGGCGTCATGAAAATTGTCGCGTTGACCGGTTCGATCGGTATGGGCAAATCAACCACCGCAGCAATGTTTGCCGATCTTGGCGTGCCGGTGTGGGATGCCGATCAGGCCGTTCACCGCCTGTATGAGGCGGGTGGGGCAGCTTGCGCACCACTGGCCAAACTTGTGCCCGATGCCGTTGGCACCCAAGGCGTGGATCGCGCGCAATTGGCGGCCCAGATTATGGCAAACCCCGCGCTTCTCAAGGCGATTGAGGCCATTGTGCATCCACTTGTTGGGCAAGATCGTGCGGCATTTTTGGCCAAAGCCCGCGCTGATCATGCCCCTCTGGTTCTGGTCGATGTACCCTTGCTGTTTGAGACAGGCGGTGAAGCCTATGTTGATGCGGTGATCGTTGTAACCTGCCCGGAAGAAGTTCAAAAGGCCCGCGTTTTGGCCCGACCGGGTATGACTGAAGAGAAGTTTTCTGCCATTCTTGCGCGTCAAACGCCTGATGCTGAAAAGCGTGCCCGGGCTGATTATCTCATCGACACGTCCCTTGGTCTTGACGCAGCGCGCGAACAAGTTGGGAAAGTGTATGCCGCTTTGACCGAGGATCAGACCGACGGGACTGTTAATTGATGCGTGAAATCGTCTTTGATACCGAAACCACAGGGACCGACCCCGAACGCGGCGACCGGATCGTGGAAATTGGCTGTGTGGAACTTATTGACTTGGTGCCAACCGGGGCGACATTTCACCGCTACATCAATCCAGAGCGCGACGTTCCCGCTGAAGTGGTGCGCGTCCATGGTCTCACCAATGAATTTCTCGCCGATAAGCCGGTGTTTGGCGCATCTGAGGTGGTCGACGAGCTTTTGGCCTTTATCGGTGATGCGCCATTGGTTGCACATAATGCCGAGTTTGATCGCCGCTTCCTCAATGCCGAACTGGGTCGGCTGAAACTGACCCCTATTCCAAAGGAACGCTGCGTCGATACCTTGTTGATTGCACGCAAGAAATATCCTGGAGCCCCGGCATCTCTTGACGCATTGTGCCGCCGTCTCAACATTGATTTGACCGCTCGCGATAAACATGGCGCGCTGCTTGATTCCCAGCTTTTGGCAGCGGTCTATCTTGAACTTATGGGAGGGCGGGAAAGGCGGCTCGATTTTCTCGACCCTGTTGCGGCGGCTGAGGCCGAGGTCAAAACGGCGCAAGGCGTTTTGGAAGCCAAATCCATAAATTCCCGCCGCGCACGTCCTCAGCCCTTGGGCCCACTATCGACCGAGGAAGAGATCGAAGCCCATGTGAGCTTTATCGCGTCTTTGGGCCAAGAGCCTGCGTGGAACCGGTTTTTCGCCGGATCAGAAAAAAGCCCCGGCTAAGGCCAGGGCTTTTGGATCGACCATTGAGTGCATTGCGCGCGGCCAAAAGGCCAAGATCAAGATGGTTGACCGCTGCGCTCAACCCGCTGGGATGCATAGAGTGCGCCAAAATCCATCGGATCCAACATAAGCGGCGGATAACCCCCGGCCTGGCTGTTATTGGCAATCAGCTGACGGGCAAATGGGAACAGGATTTTCGGGCATTCAGCCAGCAAAAGCGGCTCGAGAGCATCGGCAGGAATATTGGCGAACTGGAACAAGCCTGAATAGACAAGCTCGACGATGAATTGCACCTGACCGTCGCGTTCACTGCGGGCATTGATCTTCAAATCGACTTCAAACACGCCAGATTCGTCCATCGCCCGGGCGCTCACATCTAATTGAAGATCGACCTTGGGCTGGGCACCTTCGCGCAGCGAATTGGGGGCATTGGGATTTTCGAACGAAAAATCCTTAACATATTGGGCCAAAACCCGGATTGCGGGGGCGGCTTCAGCCCCACCATTTGCCAGAGAACCATTTTCCAAGGGCGCGTCGGCCGTGTCATCAGTCATATTTTGAACTCCAGAAGCAGTGGTGGCTAGCACGCAACAGCCCTTTACGGCAACCAAGTGGCTGACTTACGCCACATTGCACCCTATATGGGGAAGAGATCGCCATCTGAAACCGGGCGAAACTGGATCGAAAACCATGGAAATCCTTTTCTTTGCTGTTGTGGCAGCTCTTGTTCTTGGCCGTCTGTATCAGGTTCTGGGTCAGAACCGGGGTGCTGAACCGCCTGCGATGCGTCCACCACCTGCATTTGGCAGGCCAGATCCCGTGGGCGACAAGTTGGAAAATGACAAGGCGGCTGAGGAAAGCGCAAAGGTTTTGCAATTTCCTGCCAAAGAATATGATGGCCCCGGCGCAGAAGGCCTGAAGGCAATTGCAGCGGCTCAACGCGGATTTTCGACCCCAGAGTTTTTGGAAGGGGCCAAGGCCGCTTATGAGATGATCGTCACCGCTTACGGCGCCGGCGATGAAGCAACCTTGAAAGATCTGGTCGATAGCGACGTATTTGAGGCCTATAAAGTGGCCATGGATGAACGCCGCGCCGCCAATGCGCCAAAGATTGACGTGGTGCGTTTGAACGAGCCGAAGATTGTTGATGCAGAGCTGGATGGTAAGATCGCTCGCATTGATGTGGCTTTCTCGTCAGACTTGGCTGACGGTGGCGATGGCTTGCGGGCAGCTGATGAAATCTGGACATTTGAGCGTCAGGTTGATTCCCGTGATCCAAACTGGTTGTTGAGCGCCGTTCGGACTGCCTGATCATGGTGCGACTGTCTCTATTGCTGACCACATCGTGCTTGATGCTGGTCAGCCTAACGGCTTGTGCCTCTGTGACAGAGCATGCCCAGCCGCCGGTGATTGCTTCTGCCCCGGCCCCGACGCCAATACCCGTTCCGGCCCCGACACCTGCTCCCAGCGTCGTCCCAAGTACGACCCAGGTCCCACCACCGCCAGCCGTGGTGGCCCAACCTGCCCCGTTGCGGCCCGCCTCAAGCGGCGCGCCCTCTTCATCGGCCGCACCGCCCCCGCCTTTGGATATTGTGCCGCTGCAATTCGCGCAGGTCGGCTTCGACGCTTTACCTGAATGGGCAAGCACCGATGTGTCTGCCGCGCGGCGCGCTTTTGTAAAGTCCTGCGCGATTTTTCGTGTGCGGCCGAAGGATCAGCCCCTCTCTCAGGTCGCGACCTATGCCGGTCGCATCCGTGATTGGGACACGGTTTGCGCCTTGGCCACAGACGCTGGTCTTGATGATCGCCTGTTTTGGGAGGCCAATTTCCAACCTTGGAAAGTGGCCACGGAAGCCGGGGACATTGGCCGACTGACGGGCTATTATGAGCCGGTGATGATGGCGTCCAAAGTTAAGACGCCAGTTTTTTCTGAACCAATTCAAGCTCGTCCGGCTGATTTGTTTGAGATTGATCTGGGGCAATTTGATCCGACTCTGCGCAACCGGTCGATCGTCGCGCGCATGGATCGGGGCCGTGTTGTGCCCTATTGGTCGCGGGCTCAAATCAATGAAGCAACCGCCCCTGTTCTGGCGTGGGGTGAGCCGGCTGAAGTTTTGTCCCTTCAGGTGCAGGGCTCTGGCCGTCTGCAGTTTGAGGATGGCAGCCAAGTGCGCGCCTCTTTTGCGGGTCATAATGGCCACCGGTTTGGCTCCAACGCACAGGAATTGATCCGTCGGGGGGCATTGCCGGTCAATGGTGCATCCATGGATGCCATTAAGGCGTGGTTCAAAACAGCCAATCCACAAGAAGCTCGTGAGGTTCTCAACGCGAATCCGCGGACGGTGTTTTTCAAGCTCGAACCGATCATCGACCCCCAGGTCGGGCCTCGCGGCGGTCAGCAAGTTGCTCTTGAACCCAATGGATCGCTTGCTGTCGATACAAGCTACCATCCCTATGGCATGCCGATTTTTCTGGCCGCTGATGCACCCCGTGTTGCCGTGAGCGGGGACGTGACTGTGCGTCGCCTGGTGGTGGCTCAAGATACCGGTGGTGCCATACGGGGTCCAATCCGGGGTGATCTCTATTGGGGGACAGGCCCAGAGGCTGGCTTGCGGGCCGGGCGGATCAATCACGATGTGCGTTTTTGGGTGTTGTTGCCTAAGACGTTGGGCCCTGTGACCAGCACAGGCGGTCGCTAAACATGTCCCGGCGTCGCGATTTGATGCCGGAGGAAGCAAGGCTGTGGCACAAGGTGGCGCGAACCGTGCGACCCTATCAAGGCAAGTCTGCCTCTGAGCCTGCCAGTCAGCCAGAGCCGAGTGTGCCGGTGGCCAAGCCCGCGCCGGAATTACCCCACCTTGCCGTGAAGCGGCAAAAGGCAGCCCGCCAAATGCTGCAAGGTGACGCCAAGAAGGTTGCACCCGCTGCCCGACACAGCTCTGCGCCGGTGCCAGATGCGTCAGGTCACAAGCGGGTGCGGCGCGGCAAGCTCGAGATTGATGGCAATATCGATTTGCACGGCTATCGGCAGGCCGAGGCCCAAACTGTTTTGGCAGGTTTTTTGGCGCGCATCCGTGCCCAAGGCGGGCGTTGCGTGCTGGTGGTGACGGGCAAGGGTCGCCCGATTGATCCGGGCGAGGATTACATCACACCACAACCCGGTGTGATCCGCCGTCGCTTACCGGAATGGCTGAGCGCTTCGACCATCCGCGAACATGTTGCGGGCTTTGCCACCGCCCACCCGCGCCATGGTGGTACCGGTGCCTATTATGTGCTGTTGAAAGCACGCCAGCCTGGTCCATGACATGACGACCAGATGGGCTTAATTTATCATCGATAGAATTTGAAGCATCTTGATCTTTAGATAAAGATGACCGATTGTAACCCTCGGTAAATGCAAAAACCCCCCGGATTTCTCCGAGGGGCTTTCTTGGCCCAGGTCCTTCCCTATCCTACCCCGTTTGCGGCGAACCAAGCGAGCATTTCCGACCAGCCTTGCTTGGCAGCCGCCTCTTGATATTGCGGGCGATAATCGGCGTGAAAGCCGTGCTGGGTGCCCGGATAGATGATGAAGCGGCTCTTTTGGTCGCGGGCCTTTGCCAGCGCTGCTTTCATCGCCTCGACCGAACTTAATGGAATGCCGCCGTCATTTTCGGCATAGAGGCCCAAAACAGGGCTCTTGAGCTCCGCGGCGACATCAATTGGCCATTTCCGTGCATCGGTTGAGCCCTCGCGTGGCAGCAGCCGACCATACCATGCCACACCCGCCTTGATCCGCGGGGTTAGCGCACTGGCCATCCAGACCACCGCCCCGCCCCAACAAAAGCCAGTGATGCCAATGGCCCGCTTGTTGACGAAGCGCTGCTGATCAAGCCAAGCGATGGTCGCCTCGATATCGCCCATGACTTGAGCATTGGTTGCCGCATTCACGATGGGCATGATTTTGGCAAAGTCTGTCAGCGGTGCCGGATCTCCAACCCGAGCAAAGAAAGCGGGCGCGATGGCGACATAGCCTTGCTGAGCCAGTCTGCGACAGACATCGCGAATATATTCGTGCACGCCGAATATTTCGCTGACCACGATCACCACAGGCTTGCGCCCCCGTGATGTCGGGCGGGCGACAAAAGCCGGCAGGTCAAAACCCTGCGAGGGGACGGTGACCATTTCGGTGACCAATCCGTCAGAAGGTGTTGTGATCGCGGCCGCATGAACCGGGCGGATCGCTGCAGCAAAACCGGCAAAGCCGAACAAGCCCGCCATCCCCCGTCGGGATAGGGCGATCTGGGCATCGGGGCCTTCAGGGCGGGTCAAGTCGATCATTCAGCTCTCCGGGGCGCATATGGATGCGGCTGTGCCAACTGCACCCTCCGCTCTTTCATATTCCATCAGGCTTTACCACTTAGAGCAAAGGATGACAGCACCACCGCTTCGACCATGTTGACCAAATCGGAAAAAGCGTGTCGGAAAGAACGAATGAACCAGGAGCCTACCAGCATGTTTCGCATGGACGAAGAAGAAGAGAGCAAAGCGGGAAATCCAGCCCCGGCTATTGTTGAAAAGGCGCTCTTCGACAGCCGCACCATTCTTTTGACAGGCGGAATTGACGACAAACAGGCCCAACGTGTGTGTGAGCGCCTGTTGGCGCTGTCTGGTGAGTCCGATAAGCCCATCCTTCTCATCATCTCTTCACCAGGCGGACATGTTGAGAGTGGGGACATGATCCACGACATGATCAAATTTGTGTCGGCACCGGTAAATGTTCTGGGCTCGGGCTGGGTCGCCTCAGCGGGAGCATTGATCTATGCCGCTGCAGAGCGTGAGCGTCGTTTCTGTCTGCCCAATACCCGCTTCCTGTTGCACGAACCCCGTGGTGGCGTGGGCGGCATGGTGTCAGACATTGAGATCCAGGCCCGCGAAATCATCCGCATGCGCGAACGCCTCAATGCCATTTTTGCCGAAGCCACGGGTCAGCCGATTGATAAGATTAAGGCCGATACAGATCGCGACTATTGGATGAGCGCGGAAGAAGCTGTCGGCTATGGCTTGGTCGGAAAGATCGTGAAGAAGCGCAGCGATATTGGCTAAATCACTGGTCTTGGTCGGAGCGGTGGCCGGTGCCTTCGGGGTACACGGCGAGATCCGTCTGCGCAGCTTTACGGCCGAACCCGATGCCATTGTCGACTATGCGCCTTTTTTCGACGCAGCGGGCAAGCCGTTGTTTTCAGTAAAGTCCTGGCGGCCTATCAAGGATGGCATCGCGGTCACCTCGACGGATGTGCCGACGCGGGAAGCAGCCATGGCGTTGCGCAATACCAAATTATTCGTCCCCCGAGATCGGCTGCCCGAAGCCGAGGAGGATGAATATTATCATGTCGATCTGATCGGCTTGGCGTTTGAAGGCCTTGACGGGACTTATCTGGGCAGAGTGCGCGCCGTCATTCCCGGTCCACAGGATTTGCTGGAAATCGAAAAGACCCCGGGCGCGCGGTCAAGCTGGTTTCTGCCCTTCACCAAAGCATTGGTGCCAGTCGTTGATCTTGCCGGAGGGCGGCTGGTGGGCGATGTGCCTCATGGTTTGATTCCGATGATTGGTGAACCCGAAGAGACCCCACCACCGGCGTCGCCGCGATCCAAACCAGCCAAACCAAAAAATAAGGCGCCCCAGTCATGACCCGACCTTCTGGCCGTCAGGCAGATCAACTCCGCACCATCAGCCTTGAAGCGGGTGTTTCCCGCTATGCCGAAGGCTCCTGTCTGGCCAAGTTCGGCGATACCCATGTGCTGGTCACTGCATCTTTGGAAGAAAGCCTGCCCGGCTGGTTGCGCGGGCAGAAGCGCGGCTGGGTAACGGCTGAATATGGGATGCTGCCACGGGCAACCCATACACGCGGACGGCGTGAGGCGGCCGCTGGCAAGCAATCAGGTCGCACGCAAGAGATTCAGCGCCTGATCGGACGGGGATTGCGCTCCGTGGTTGATCTTGTCGGCCTCGGTGAACGGCAGATCACGCTCGATTGTGATGTGATCCAAGCCGATGGCGGGACGCGCACAGCCGCATTGACCGGTGCTTGGGTGGCGCTGAAACAAGCCTGTCTTTATCTCAAGCAAGAGGGTTTGATCACAGACGACCCGATCCGCGCCCAGGTCGCCGCCATTTCCTGCGGCATTTATCAGGGCAGCCCGGTCCTCGACCTTGATTATGCCGAGGATTCCCACGCCGAAGCAGACGCCAATTTTGTTTTGGCCCAGGGTCTTGGCTTGATTGAGGTGCAGGCCACCGGCGAAGAACGGCCCTTTACCGAAGCTGAGTTGCACGCTCTACTCGGTTTGGCCAAATCTGGCTGTGACCAATTATTTGCGCTCCAACGCCAAGCCTTGGGACTTTAAGGCCTTTCTGTTCACCCTTGGTCGCTGATCCCCGCCTTGCGGGCGGCGACCAATTCATCATCGGTCAAATCGCCTTCCCACTTGGCGACCACAGCGGTGGCAACCGAATTCCCAATCACATTGGTGGCAGACCGGCCCATGTCGAGGAAATGATCGACAGCCAAGATCAGCAAAATGCCGCCTTCGGGTATTTTGAAGAAGGACAGGGTTGCTGCAATCACCACCAACGACGCGCGCGGTACGCCCGCCATGCCTTTGGATGTCACCATCAGAAGCAACAGCATGGTGGCGATCTGGGGAATGGTTAGATGAATGCCATAGGCTTGGGCGATAAACAGCGTGGCGAAGGTACAATACATCATCGAACCGTCGAGATTGAACGAATAGCCAAGAGGCAACACGAAGCTGGAAATGCGACGGGATACGCCAAACTTTTCCAATTGCTCGAGCGTTTTGGGATAGGCTGCTTCAGATGATGCGGTGGAAAAAGCCAGCAAAGTGGGTTCACGAATGCGGGCGATCAAATTGCCGATGGCGGGCCCAATCACCGCAAAGCCCGCAGCCAGCAGAATGATCCACAAAATAACCAAGGCCAGATAGAAACCACCGATGAAGCTGGCATAGGTTCCCAAAACTGCCAGACCCTTGGTCGCAATCACGGCCGCGACAGCTGCAAACACCGCCAATGGGGCAAGGCTCATGACATAGCCGGTTAATTTCAGCATGGCGTGGGAAACCTTGTCGGCCAGATCGGCCAGTGGACGGCCTTCTTCACCCATGGCGGTGACGGCTACACCGAAGAAGATTGAAAACACCACAATTTGAAGAATTTCATTATTAGCCATCGCTTCCACGATGGATTTTGGCACCAGATGGATGATGAAATCCTTCAGTGTCAGGGCCGACGGCTTGATGTCGCTGACCGCATCGGCAGGGGGGATCGGCAGATTAAGCCCAACGCCAGGATGTAGCAGGCTTGCAATCACAGCGCCCAGCGTGAGCGACACCAAGGACGCTGCCAGAAACCAGCCCATGGTCTTGATGCCCACCCGGCCGAGCGTGGTGGTATCACCAATATGGGCAATCCCTGCAACCAAGGTTGCAAACACCAAAGGCGCGATGATCATTTTGATCAGCCGGAGGAAAACATCGGTCACAATCTTGAAATTGCCAGCCCAAACTTCCTGACCCTCTTTGGGAACAAATTGGAAGATGGCCGCGCCGACAATGATGCCAAGGATCATGGCGACCAGGATGAAGAGGGTGAAATTCTTGTTCATGGGTTTCCGGCTTTCAATGGGACACGCCGGACGAATGCGGGCCACGACTGACCCCCTGCCCCGCCAGATCGTGCCCCCTGTGACGATCTTGCACTAAGACTTAGAGGCCTATCACCATCATGTGAAGTGGCCATAACCATTTAGGCGCAAGCTGATTTGGTCCCGACCTAGGTGGGCCATCACAAAGTTTTGACTCCGACTTGGCCCAGAGTGTGCCACAGAGCCGAGCTTTAAAGGCTGTGCCGACGGCCACATCACATGGGGACGACATGAAGAGCCTGTTCCAGCAGCCCTTATGGGTGCGTATCCTGATCGCCATGTTGCTGGGCGTTCTATTGGGTTTTGCCATTCGTCCCGATGGCGTGCTGGCTGCTTGGGTTGATCCCGAAGCCTGGGCGGCAGGCCTGAAATTGGTGGGCGATGCCTTTATCCGCTTGATCCGCATGCTGTCGGTGCCTTTGATCTTTGTGTCGGTGGCCGCAGCGGTGGTGTCGATCGGCGATTTGAGCCGATTGGGGACTTCTGGCGCGCGGATTGCCGCGCTTTATATTCCTTCCGGCCTGTTGGCGGCCTGCCTTGGTGTCGGCCTTGCCATGTTGCTGCAGCCTGGTGCGGGGATAGAGCCCCCGACAGGACTTATTGCGCCGCCGGTTAAGCCGCCACCCACGGGCAGCGACATTTTGGCCATGTTCATTCCGGCCAATCCGGTCAAGGCGCTGGCAGAAGGCGACATGCTGAGCGTGATCGTGTTTGCGATCCTGTTGGGAATTGGGGTGCTGGGTGCGCGGGAGGCCGCAAAACCGGTTGCCGACGTGCTGGACGCGGCGTCCCACGCGTTGATCCGGCTGGTGACCTATATCATGGAATTGGCACCGATTGGGGCTTTTGCCTTGATGGCTTGGGCAGTCGCGCTCATGGGGGCCGATGCGCTGGTCAAGCTCGCCGCTCTGATTGGCACCGTTTATCTCGGCTGTTTCATTTATGGCGTCATCATCTATGGCGGCTTCATCAAATTTGGTCTTGGTTTGCCGATTCTGCCGTTCTTTAGGGGCATGAGTGAAGCCATGGCTGTGGCTTATTCAACCTCGTCGTCAAATGCGACCCTGCCGGTCACCATGCGCTGCATGATGGAGAAATTGGGCATTTCCCGACGTATGAGCGCCTTTGTCTCATCCATGGGGGCAACGGTGAATATGGATGGCACAGCCATGTATATCTGCATCGTCACGCTATTTGGGGCGCAATTATTTGGCATTTCGCTCGACGGCGGGCAGCTGGTGGCCATCATCATTGCAGCGTCGCTGGGCGCAATGGGGGCAGCCGGGATTCCAGGTGGTTCGATTGTCTTTATTCCCTTGGTTTTGGGGATCGCCGGAGTCCCGGTTGAAGTGATCGCCATTATTCTGGGGGCGGATCGGATCATGGACATGATGCGCACTGTGGTGAATGTGCTGGGCGACAGCGCCGCAGCAGTGGCTGTGGCCAAATGGGAGGGTGAGCTGGATGAGCCCGCCTATCGGGCCAACCAAATCAATCTGGCCGAGAAGAAGGTGAGCGATTCGATCTAGGCTTTCGCCAGTTTCAAACTGGGCCAGATGATCGGCGCAATGCCCTCAATGCCACCTGTGACGCGCGGATTGACCAGCCAAGCTGATGGGAAGAACCAGACACCGGTCACTGGACAGGCATCAAGCAGGATTTTTTCGGCGGCCAGCTTCTTGGCCAAGCGCGCCTTAGGATCACTTTCCGCCCGCGCATCAGATAGGGCTTTGTTGAAAGCGGGGTCTTTCCATTGGTGGGAATAAGCGGTGCCGCCCTCGCCCCATGACGCCATCAGATCAATGGGATCAGACTTCATGCCCTTGTCGATCCGAACAATCGCGGCCTCGAACTCAAACCCGTTCAACCGGGCCACGATGGCGCTGGAATCTGCAGCAAACAATGTGGCCTCGACCCCGATTTTCTTCCACATATCCACCATCTGGATGGCCGCCCGCTCGCGCTCATCCTTGGTAACAAGAAGCTCGAACTTAAGCGGATTGTTTGGGCCATAGCCCTTGGAAGCGAGAATGGCGCGCGCTTGGTCTGGGTCATAAGCCGGTTCGGGTTGGCCACGCACAAAACGGCCAGCAGGATCGACCGATCCGCGCATCACCGCACCCGTGATCACGCTGCGATCAAAGCCCATGGCCAGCGCGCGGCGAACCTCGGCATCCTGAAATTGCGGCTTCTTGGTGTTGAAGCTCATATAGACCAGACGCGGGGCATCATAGCGTTGATATTGGCTGCCAAATTCTTTTTCAAAGTCTGCTGCACGCAAGAGCGGCGGGTCTTGCGCGAGATCGAGATCCCCGGCCTGAAACATTCGCAGGCGCGTGGCTGAATCATCAATCGCCTCGACACTGATTTGGGCTGGCATGCCCTCCACCCAGCCGCCGCGGGGATTTTTGTCGAACACCAAACGTGTCTGGGTCCGTTCAATTGGCTTGTAGGGACCAGAGACAACAATCTTGTCGAGGTCTGTCCAGTCCGCGCCATGGGTGGCAATGGCGTGCAGGGGAACAGGATAGAATTCCTGCATCCGGCTCCAGAACTCAGCATCGGATACGTCAAGCTCAACCACCAATGTGACGGGATCTGGTGCCGACACGCCGATGGTTTTGGGGTCTTTGCCGTCAACCACACAATCGCGATAGCCTTTGATCATATAAAGCTCAGACGCGTCGGCATAAGCGGTTTTTTTGTCGGCACCCAAGCGCAGGCTTTCAAGCACATCGTTGGCATTGATGGGCTTGCCGTCCGACCAGGTCAGGCCTTGGGCGATCTCAAAAGTCCAGGTGCGGTTGTTGTTGCTGGGCACCCAGGATTTCGCAAAACCTGGGGCTGGGCCGCCATTGGCACCATAGCCGACGACCGGCAGGTAGAATTGGCGGAACAGGAGGGCGGCGGCTGCAAACTCCGCCTTTAAGGGGTCAAGTGAATCAGGACCCCCGCCCAAGCCAACACGTAAAATATCGGCGGGGGCTTTTGTTTTGCCACAGGCGGATAAAGCGCCAAGGGCGGGGACGAGGGCGAGGCTGGAAATCAGGGTGCGGCGATCAATTTGGCTCATGGCCCGACAATGCCGCCCTATTGGCAGACGTCAAGCCTATAGGTCCATTATCCCCGCTGACGGGCAGCGCGCATGGCCTCGGCAAAGCGTTCAAACAGGTAGAAACTATCTTTCGGGCCGGGACTGGCCTCTGGGTGATATTGCACGGAGAACACGGGCTGATTGGCCAATGCAATCCCACAATTGGACCCATCAAATAGGGAGACATGGGTCTCGATCACGCCGTCTGGCAGACTGTCGCGGTCAATGGCAAAGCCATGGTTCATCGAAACAATCTCGACCTTGCCGGTCGATAGGTCTTTGACGGGATGGTTAGCACCATGATGGCCTTGCGCCATCTTGATGGTTTTGGCGCCCAATGCGAGGCCCAGCATCTGGTGACCGAGGCAAATGCCGAACACCGGAACCTTGGCGGCAACCAGTTTTTGGATTGTCTCGACGGCATAGCGACCCGTGGCCGCCGGATCTCCCGGCCCGTTGGACAGCAAGACACCGTCAGGTTTGCGCGCCATTACCTCCTCGGCCGTGGTGTTGGCCGGCATGACGTGGATTTTCGCACCAAGTGAGCCCAAACAGCGCAGGATGTTTTCCTTCA
Source organism: Candidatus Phycosocius bacilliformis (assembly GCF_003112735.1). Lineage (GTDB taxonomy): Bacteria > Pseudomonadota > Alphaproteobacteria > Caulobacterales > Aquidulcibacteraceae > Aquidulcibacter > Aquidulcibacter bacilliformis. The sequence continues at coordinate 681,093 of NZ_BFBR01000001.1, read as the reverse complement.
CGCCGAAGTCGAGCACGACGACCGAAAGGTCGCTCTCTGGACTGACATGTCCGCTACCCTGTGGCCATATCCATTGGGTGCCATCAAAGTCATACGCGCTGGTGCATGTGACGTCTTTGGCCAGATCGAGGCCTTCCAACCCCGTCCAAGCGGCTGCTTTGGCTTGCAGGCTTGCCACATCAATATCGCCCTCTGGCGCATGGATGATAACGCCATGGGGCATGCCATTCTCACGGATGCGGCGGGTCAGCGCGCGGGTGTCGATCCCCGTTAGCCCAACAATGTTTTTGGCTTTCAACCATGCATCGAGGGACGCCTGCGAGCGCCAGTTTGAAGGCCGGGTGATGTCGGCCCGCATGACCGCGCCGCGGGCACCATTGGCCGCAGGTGGGCAGGCATCTTCTTCGTCTTCCGAGGTGGTGCCCGTATTGCCAATGTGAGGCGCGGTGAAAGCCACAATTTGACCCGCATAAGATGGGTCAGTCAGGATTTCCTGATAGCCCGACATGGCGGTGTTAAAACAGACCTCAGCAATGGCTTCACCAATAGCGCCACAGCCTTGGCCCCAGAAAACCGTGCCATCGGCCAGAACAAGGGCTGCGGTGGGTTGGCGCGCGAAAGCGGGCGCGCGGTCCTGCGCTGTGGTCAATGTGGTGCTCCCGGGATTTGCTCGCTGTTAAGCCTGCTGATGGCTGAGGTCAAATCTCGATGTCAGCGGGCTGACGCATCGTCGGGATCGCGTGTGTGCTGATCGCGCAGCACGCGCATGCGTTCTGACGGTGTCGCAGATGATGAGGCCTCCAGCAAGGCTGCCCGCATGCTGGCGCGTTTGTTGTGGATGGCGACCAGAATATGGCCCATGGGCACACCCGCTTCGACCAACAGGGCCTCACCAACCTGCAAGCTCGCTTCCAATGTCTCGGGCACCGCCTCACGGACACCGAGGCTGTAAAGATGGACCGCATGGTCGGCGTCGCGGCTGCGCGCCACAATCGGCAGGTCAGGTTGTTCAAGATGGGCGGCCGTGACCACTTGGTCGACCGCCGACCCGCCGTCCATCGTCACCACCATGGCGCGCGCCCGATCAATCCCGCAGGCACGCAACATATCAACGCGGGCGGCGTCACCCAGATAGACCTTATGGCCTGCCTTGCGCGCCCTGCGGACACGTTCAACGTCTGAATCAATCGCGATATAGGGGATTTTCTGCTCTTCTAGCAGAGAGACCGCGACCATACCGACCCGGCCAAACCCCGCAACAATGACATGGGGGGCCTCGCCTTGCGTGGCTTGGAGGGCCAGAGTCGCCTCATCTGTTTCAGCTGCTGGGGTTAAAGCTGTTGGGCGGGCGTCAAACCGGCCCAATAAGGGAATGAGGCACATCGTGATGGCGGTGACCAACAGGGCAAAGTCGGCCTGATCCTGTGGCAGCACAGCCAGACTTGTCGCGAGACTGAGGACAACAAAGGCAAACTCCCCGCCAGGACCAAGGATCAAACCCGCTTTGATTGCTGATTGTCGCTTGATGCCAAAGACAGGTCCTGCCAGCGCGACAACAGCCGCTTTCAAAACAATGAGGCCGATTATGGCCGCCACGATCTCAAGCGGTCGCTCCAAAACCTTGCCAATATCAACCGTCATGCCAACCGAAACCAGGAAGACCCCTAGAAGGAGGCCTTTGAAAGGCTCGATCGTGGTTTCAACTTCGCGGCGATATTCGGTTTCGGCCAGCAACAAGCCTGCCAGAAATGCGCCCAGCGCCATCGAGAGGCCGGCAGCTGCACTGCCCATAGCTGTGGCGATCACCACCAGGAGGCAGGCAGCCATGAAAATCTCTGGACTGCGTGTTCGCGCGGCATGGCGAAACAGGGGGCGCAAAACGATACGGCCAATCACAATGGTCAAGGCTACCGCCAGGACGGCCACGGCAAGGCTTTGCATCAAGCCCAAAACGCCTAATCCCATGCGGTCTGGGGCCAGCATGGAGACAGCAAAAAGGATGGGCACAACAGCCAAATCCTGAAACAGCAAGATCCCAAACGCCCCCCGCCCTGTGGGGCTTGCCAGACGCTTCTGTTCAGCCAATGTCTGCAGCACGACGGCGGTTGAAGACAATGATAGGGCCAAGCCGATAACGGAGGCGGCTGTGCCGGTGGTGCCCAAGAATAGGTAGCAAATCGCACAAATGGCCAAGGCCGAGATGCCCAGTTGCGCAGCCCCCAGGCCAAATACGACTTTGCGCATCATGGCGAGGCGTTCGAATGACAATTCAAGTCCAATGGCAAACAACAGGAAGACGATGCCGAACTCCGCCATCATATTGATGGCACCTCGATCCTGAATGGTGAAAATGTTCAGCCAAGGATATTGGACGGCTAAACCCCCAAGGCCTGACGGTCCCAATAAAAGGCCGCACAGAATGAAACCCAGAACCGGGCTGATGCGAAATCGGTGAAACAGGGGGACCACAATAGCCGCCGCTGTGAGGATGATCACCGGTTCTTTGAAGGCGGTCATGTCGACAGCACCAGCCACGGGGATTGCGTCCTTGTTCTGAGAGCGTGGGTAAGGGTTAGGGTGACTCGATAATCAGCCTAAAGCAGCTTGGTCTGGGATTCCACGTTTCTTTAACCGGTTTGTCCGAAAAGACATGACATGTCTTATTCTGATCAAAATCTCACCAGACGTGGCTTGGCCCGGTTTGCAGGCGCTGTTGTTGTTGGCTTGGGAGGGGCGTCGGCCGGTGCCATTTCCACAGCCCAAGCGGCGAAGCCTGTTCCCAAAGGTGGGGGCAATGAAGCGGGCTTTCTGGGTTCAAACCAGGTCACGGCCAGCATCATGCGCCAGTTTCGATCGATTGGTCTCATGCAGATCGATATGGGCATCGTCGTCAGCGCCACCAGTCAGCGTGACCGAGCCCTGGCGGCAACTCCGGCGCTGCGGGCGGCTTGGCGCGGCGTCGCGCAGGAATTCGTCAACACCCTGTTTATCCCGGGGCGTGTACCAGATACCATTATGCTCGCTCAGCGCATGCAAGCGGTGACCGACCGCATTGTCGGTCCCGGCATTGCCAAAGTCGTGCTGTTATCGGTGATTGTGCGCTGAAGAACGGGCCTTACATGGCCGAAATGCCGCCATCGACCTTCAGTTCCGCCCCGGTCACAAATTTGCTTTCGTCGCTGGCCAGATAGACTGCCGCATAGGCAATATCATCGGGCTCTCCCAAGCGACCCAGCGGCACCTGACGGGCGAGCTTGGCATAGGCTTCTTCCTGTGAGCCCACCAATCCGGCCATTCCGTCCAAAATGGGCGTTTTGATAAAGGTCGGATGGATGGAGTTGCAGCGGAAGCCCGGCACTTTGCGTGCGCAATGCAGCGCTACTGACTTGGTCAACAGCCAAACGGCCGCTTTGGCCGCATTGTAGGCAGCATAATTGGCTGAGGCGATCAGGCCGGCAATCGACGAGATATTGACGATGGCCCCCGGTCCATAAGGCTTCATGACGCCTAAAGCGTACTTGCACCCCAAGAACACCGAATCGACATCGACAGCCATCACCTTCTTCCAATTGTCGAAGGTTTCGCTTTCGACAGAGCCGAGGCTGCCAATTCCGGCATTATTGACCAGGACATTGAGGCCGCCCATTGCCTCATGCGCCGCATCGACGATGTCGATCCAGCGTTGTTCGGAACATACATCCTGCTGAAACGCATGGGCTTTGCCGGGATAAAGGACGTTGATCGCCGCGGCTGTTGCCTCTGCCCCGGCACCATTGATGTCGGTCACCACAACTTTGGCACCTTCCTTGGCATACATGGTCGCGATGGCTGCACCCAGACCCTGGGCCCCGCCGGTGATCAAGGCCATTTTGCCGGCCATACGTCCTGTCATGTTTCTCTCCCTGAGTTATATGTTGTGTGTGCGGCACAGGGCATCCCACACCGCGGTTTCAAGATGGTGGAGACTTTCGACCGAACAGGCCCGGTTGCGCAAGAGCGCAGAGACCGGCCCCCACACCAGTGCGGCCAATTCTGCGCCTGTCAGCGTTTTGAATGTCCCTGTTGCCTGCCCGTCGCGGGCAAAGATTGTGCTGGCCTTTACAAAAGCGTGGTCTGACCGCATCGGCAAACGGGCCAAAAATGTGCTGATTTCTGGCTCAGCAGCCGCAAAATCACCCAAGCGCGCCCACATCAGTGAAAATCGCTCTTGCAAACTGAGGCGGGCGGGAAATGGTGCAAACACATAAGTTTCAAAACAAGCCCAAGCGCGCATGTCGAGCAGTTCAGCCAGTGCTGCCTTGGACGGCGCGATACGATAGAGTGTGCCAACCGCAATATCGGCTGCCTTGGCCAGTTCGGGCATAGAGATGGCGTCGAGCGTGTCGCCCAAGCTGACGGCAGCCCGCAGCAAGCGGTCCTCGATGACAGCAATCGAGCGGGGTGATCGGCGCTTGGCCATGTGCGCACTCCAATGAACAAACGTTCAATGACGTGGTTTGGTCGCGTTTTCAATGCAGGGTGCGGAGCAACATCATCGTGGCCGTTCCCAACAGGAGGAGACCAACCGCCGCGGAGAAGGCACGCGCGAAACGGGCCTCGGCAAAGCGTTGCGCCAATAAGCCACCGGCCAGCGCGAAGGCTGACATGGTAATGGTGTCAAACAGGATCGTCCCCGCCGCAAACATGGCCAGTTGCGGAACCATCGCACGGTCTGGGTCAATGAAGGGTGGCAAGACCGCGGTAAAGAATAAGAGCGCCTTTGGGTTGCTGATCTGGACCAGAAACCCATCGCGGAACGGGCTTTGACCGGCGACTTGCCCCGCAAGGCTGAAGCCTTGTGTGTTGGGTGACAGGGCGGCCCGCAGCGCCTTAAGTCCAAGCCAAGCCAGATAAACACCCCCCGCCACTGCCAAAGCCGCAAACACGGCCGGAAATAGCCGCATCAGAACCCCGAGGCCAAGGGCAGCAAAAACAAACCATACGAGTGAAGCAATGTTCATTCCGATCACGCCCTGCAGACCAGCGCGCGGCCCTTTGGCCAATCCAGTCGCCAGAGCAAACAAATTCGCTGGTCCCGGTGTTGCGGCCATGCCTGCCATAATCAGCAAGAAGGACGCATAAGCGTGTGGGTCGACGGGCAAGTGCTCCATTATGAGGGTGTCCCGGTCGGCTTATGGTCACCAAAATGGGCGTCGAGGGCGGCTGGCAGACTGTCAGCCAAACCTTCCAAGGGGCCTGAAGACAAAAGCAGCACAACTTCATCGCCCGTCAGGGTGGCAGGCAGGGCGCTTGCAAAAGCGTCGGCATCGACAATGGGCTGGGCCAAGATACCGCGCGCCTGCACATGGGCAAGGATGTCCTCGAGGCTTAATTGCTGGTGGCTGCCTGCTGCAATGGTGGGCGGCGGCAGGATGTGGACGGCGGCACAATCGGCAAACACGCTGTCATACCAGGCCAAGGCGTCTTGATTGCGCCATGAAAAGGTGTGCGGCTCAAACACCACCACCAAGGGCCGATGGGGAAAATGCAGGCGGATCGCCTCAATGGCTGAACGCGCCTTCTCATAAGAAGAGCCGAAACCTTCATAGGCTGGTATGCGCGAGCTTGTGGTCTTTTTGTCCAAGCGGCGGGCGACGCCGCGAAACGCCCTGACAGCGGCTTGCAATTGGTCTGGGTTCAACAATCCACGTTCAAGAACAAAGGCACTGCCGCCAATGAGGTTCTCAATATTATGCAGGCCAAGCAGGCTGGTTTCGAGCGCAATCCGCTGGCCATCAGGGCAGACAAGCTGGAAGCGGGTGATTTCGCCTATGTCGATCGCCTCGGCATAATAGCCAGGGTTCTGCTGCAGCCCATACCAGATGGTTGGTCGGTTACCGATCAGGCGGCGAACGGGCTCATAGCTGTGGCAGGCCACCATCAGGCCTTCGGTGGGTAATGCGGCAAACAGTTTCGCAAACGGGGCCTCATAGGCCGCCATCGTTGGAAACATGTTGATATGATCATGCACGATTGAAGAGATGAGGATGTGCTGAGGCTGATAGAGTTCAAACTTCGACCGGCGATCTTGCAGCGAGACAATATATTCATCCCCCTCCATCACAAACAGCCGATCCGTGCCCGCATGGCCAGTTCGTGGCAGGTCCAGCGGGATTGCGCCGATGAACCAACCTGGATCGTGTCCGGCATGGCGTAACAGAAAGGCGACCAGTGCGGTGAGAGAGCTTTTGCCAAAGCTTCCAGCGACGATCAGATTTTCACGGGTGCGGGTTACCTCACCGAGATAGGTTGCAAAATTATAGCACGGTACGCCACGGGCTTTGAGCGCGGCGAGCTCAGGATTGGTTGCGGGGTCCATTTTGGCGGTGGTTCCCACCACGGCCACATCAATCTGATCGGGCAAATTAGCCGCGTCGAACCGGCGGGCATAGCTGATCCCGGCCTGATCCAAATAGGTGGAAACCGGCGGGAAAACCCCCTCGTCTGAGCCCGTCACCTGATGACCCTGCGACTGCAGGACGCTGGCCAACGCACTGACCCCGGCACCGCCGATTCCCAGAAAATAGATGTTCATGCCCCCCAATAGCGCGCGTTGGTGGGCCCGTCACGGGTCTGATGTGCGGGGCGACTTCGCAGGGTCAGAGACCTCGGCTAAAAGAAGCCATGACATTTGCTGTTTCGGTTCTGACCTTGACCCCGGAAGCTTGGCCCGGTGCCTTGCAGGCTTCGTTGATCGGCAGCGGGCTGGCCAAAGGTGCTTGGTCGCTTGAGCTGATTGATCTGCGTCGCTTTGGTGATGGCAAGCATCGCCAGGTGGACGATACCCCCGCTGGGGGTGGAGCCGGCATGGTGATGAAGCCGGATGTTGCCGCCCGCGCCATTGACAGTCTTCCCCTGGAAGGCCGACCGCTGATCTATTTGACGCCGCGTGGCAAGCCTTTGACCCAAGCCCGTGTGCGCGCCTTGTCGCAGGGGCCGGGGGTTGTGCTGTTTTGTGGCCGCTTTGAGGGGCTGGATGAGCGCGTGATCGAAGCCCGCGCCATGGAAGAGATTTCGGTTGGTGATATTGTGCTGACCGGCGGGGACCTTCCGGCCCAGATGCTGGTGGAAGCCAGTGTGCGCCTGCTCCCAGGCCTATTGGGCAATGCCGACAGTCTGGGCGAGGAAAGTTTCGAGAATGGCCTTTTGGAGCATCCGATTTACACACGCCCGCGCAGTTTCGAGGGGCGCGACATTCCCGCCGTGCTGATGTCGGGCGATCATGCCAAGATTGCCGCGTGGAAGAAGCAACAGTCCGAGGCGATTACGCAGGCCCGTCGGCCTGATCTTTGGGCAGCTTATCAGGGTGACAAAGCCTGATCATTCGTATAAAGGCCCCACTTCTTTCAACCTCAAAGTTCTCTTTGACAACAACAAAGTCGCGGCCCGTTTGAGTTTTTGGACTGGTTTCAAAATCTTGGTCGGGAATCGTGCAAGGTGAGCTGACATGAACATCATCGAAACACTCGATGCCGAGGAAGTCGCACGCGTCTCCGACGGCAAGTCCATTCCTGAATTTTCGCCCGGCGATACGCTGCGGGTCAATGTGAAGATTAAGGAAGGCGACCGTGAGCGCGTTCAAGCCTATGAAGGCGTGTGCATTGCGCGTTCGGGCGGCGGCATCAATGCCAATTTCACGGTGCGCAAAATCTCCTTCGGTGAAGGTGTTGAGCGTGTATTCCCGCTCTATTCGCCCAACGTTGAGTCCATTGTGGTGGTCCGCAAAGGTAAAGTGCGCCGCGCCAAGCTGTATTATCTGCGTGATCGTCGCGGTAAGTCGGCTCGGATTGCCGAGCGCACCGACGGCCGGGGCTTCAGCGACTAAATCCCATCTGAAGTCAGATTGGTCGATTAAGGGCGGTCCGTCAGGGCCGCCTTTTTCATGTCTGGCTCTCGATGGCTTCGCTAAGCTCGATCCAAGCAGCTTCGGCCTTGGCCAGAGCTTCGGCATGCCGGGCGCGTTTGGCACTCAGATCGGCAATTGCTTTGGCCCCTTCGGTGTAAAGGCTGGGTGATGCTAGGCGTGCATCGAGCGCATCAAGTGCGTGTTGTTCGGCCTCGATCGCTTTTTCAGCATCTGCCAGTTTGAAGCGCAAAGTGGACAGCGACGGGCCTTTTTTCCCGGCAGAAGATGCAACTTGGCCAAAGGCTTTGCCAGAGGTTTTGCCAGAGGTTTTGCCAAAGGTTTTGGCCGCCGCCGGACCCGTGTCGGGTCGGTCGGCGTTGAGGACCAAATTGCGATAGTCGGACAAGTCCCCATCATAAGCCTTGGCCGCCCCATCAAAGACCAGCCACAATCGATCAGCGCAGGCTTCGGCCAAATAAACGTCGTGGGTGATGAGCAAGACCGCGCCCGAATAATCGTTGAGCGCGTGGATCAAGGCTTCGCGGCTGTCAATATCCAAATGGCTGGTGGGTTCGTCGAGGATCAAAACATGCGGCCTTTGATAGGCCATCAAGCCCAGCAACAGGCGGACCTTTTCACCGCCAGACAGTTTCTCAACAGATGTATCGATCTTTTCCTGTCCAAAGCCCATGCGGGCGGCCAAGGAGCGGTGACGCGAAGGTGGCCAATCGGGTTCAAGATCGCGTACGTGCTGAAGCACCGTCTCTCCTGCCCGCAATTCATCAAGCTGGTCTTGGCTGAAATAGCCGATCTTGACCGCTTTGGAGGCCCGCCTTGTGCCGGCCAGCAGCGCCAAGCGCGCGCCGATGGACTTAACGAGCGTTGTTTTCCCCTGCCCGTTAGGGCCGATAATGACGATCCGATCATCATGATCTAGACGGAAGCTGACCTGCCGCAAGACCGGCTTTCCAGCAATATAGCCAAGATCAGCCTCTTCCAGTTGAATGAGCGGCGAGGCGAGCTCTGAGGGTTCGTCGAAGTGAAACGGCAAGGCGCGCTCGTCGATTGGCACCGCGATTTCTTGCATTTTCTCAAGCATTTTGATCCGGCTCTGGGCCTGCCGGGCTTTTGAGGCCTTGGCGCGGAAGCGGTCGACAAAGGCTTGCAAATGCGCGCGGGCGGCATCTTGTTTAGCCTTTTGGCCCGCGAGCAAGGCGGCCCGTTCAGCCCGTCGCCGCAGATAGGTGTCATATCCGCCAGCTTGAATTTCCAATTTGGCATTCTCAAGCGCAAGTATATGGGTCACCGACCGGTTGAGCATTTCCCGATCATGGCTAACCACCAGCACGGTATTGGGATATTTTCGCAGAAAGGTTTCAAGCCAAGCCGCACCTTCCAAATCAAGATAATTGGTCGGCTCATCTAGAACCAACAGATCGGGCATGGAGAAAAGCACGCCAGCAAGGGCGGCCCGCATTCGCCAGCCGCCTGAGAAGGAGCCTGCTGGATTGGTCAGTTCGGCTTGTTTAAAGCCCAGACCCACCAGAATTTCGCTGGCGCGGGCTTCTGCGGAATAGGCATCAATATCGGCGAGACGTGTATGAATCTCGCCGATCCGGTCGGGGTCTGTTGCGGTTTCGGCTTCTGCCATCAGGCTGGCCCGTTCGGTGTCGGCTGCCAGCACCACCTCGATCAGGGGATCGGGGGTGGCGGGGATTTCTTGTGCGACAAAGCCCATGCGGGCCCCCCGCTTCAGCCGAATACTGCCGTCACCTTTGCGCGCCTCATCTTGGATCAGTCGCAGCAAAGTCGACTTGCCCGAACCATTGCGGCCAATCAGCCCCACTTTCCACCCATCGGAGATGACCGCATTGGCCCCATCAAACAGCACGCGCCGGGCCAGGCGATAGGTCAGGTCGGTGATCTGCAGCATGAGGTTTGTTTCTATATCAGCAATGAGGTGGCGCGCGCGGCGTCGGAGCCTGCGCGGGCGGCCCTGATAGCTTCATTGCGATCTTATGTCACCCGTCACCGGGGTCACGGCTCGCGGTTGGTGTCCAGAATGGTGCGGATCTTCATCAGGCTGGGTAGCAGCGCTGCAATGTCATCTCCGTCAATCAGTTCTGCCAGTTGGTTGAGTGAGGGGACGAGGCTGGCCAGCGCCGCGTCGCGCGTGGCGCGGCCAGCCTGGGTGATCTTGACCCGTTTGCTGCGTCCATCTTCGGGTGCAGCCTCAATCTCGATCCAGCCTTTTGCCGCCAAGCGCTGGATTGTGTTGGTCATCGCGCCTTTGGTCACCTGAAACGCTTTCGCCAATTGGCTCGGCGTTTCATGATGCAGGTCTAAGCGGACGAAATGGTTGAGGAGGCCAAAGCCTGCAATCGACAAACCATCCGGCAGGACACGCTCAAGCCTGGTGTTTCCCAATTGATCAATGATGGCGACTTCGTTGAAAAACTGGAAGGCCAGCGATTGAAAGTCAGGCTTGGGCGGGTGGGGCATTAGGTGCGTAGATGCTCAGACAGGCCGCGGCGGGGTGCCGGGGGGACGGATTTGCCATAGCCTATGCGCGCCAGCATTTGCACGCAATGACCTGCTTCCAATTGCACAGTCTTTTCGGCGGCGCTTTTGAATTCAGCCATTTCGGGAAACTCCTGCAGGGCTTGGCTCATGGGGTGCATGGCCAGATCAAGGGCCGTGGCGCGCAGGTTGAGGCGGGCATAAGCGCGCCCGGCGGCAATCTGGTCTTGTCGCGTGTTGCCGCGTGTCACCAACCAGACATAACCGGCCGCAGACTTGGCCAGCGGATCGGTCTGTTCAAGCCCCTGCTTATAAATCGAGGAGCCCGGCGTCATCAGTTTTTCCCGCGTCAACATGCCAGTCGCCTGCATCAGGCCAATGCCGGGAAAGTCCAAAGGAATGCCATCGCGGTAGCGGGCAATTTCGGCTTTTCCGATCCGCATCAGATCGACGCTCTCCTTCAGTGTCGCCGGTGTTTCAATCTCGCGGCGATAGGCTTGAATGCTGATCTCGCGCAGGGCCTCGCACGTGGGGTCGCCGCGCAGCGCCCCGGCGAGAAACAGGCTTGGATCGGGTTCTGTCATGAGCAGCCGGGCCAAGGTCTCGGGGCTGATGGCCTTTTTGCTGTCATAGAGCTGCTTGTTAGAGCGCCGCTGAGTGATGTGGGCAAATAAGGGATCGCGGGCTGCCGCACCTGGGATTAGCGTGACACGCGCCACAGGTCTGTCGTCCATGCGCGGCTGGGGTTCGCCTTCGGGAAACAAGCGAATGTTGGCCTGATAACCAATCTGGGCAGCGGCGATAACTAAAAGCTCGAGGAAAGCCCCGCATCCCACGGCCAATTGCCGGTCGAATGGATCGGTCGCAGGCAAGCGGCGCTGGGTGTCAAAATACAGGGTCAGACTGTCTTTGTCCTCAAGGCTGACCAGCCAGGGCTGACGATTATGTGGGTTGGGGGCCAAGATGGCATGGGCCAGACTATAAAGTCGGGGGTCGGATTGCCCCGCACCTGGATTGCGCCAGGCGGCGGCCGGATCGTTTGTATCTGACGCGGCGGCGCAAGATGATGGCAGGGTTGCAAGGGGGCTTAGAGCGAGTAGCTGCAGAATGCTGCGACGATCAGGCATCACCATCTCCATTGGTTTAACGTTGAACCAATATAGTTGAGCATTGAACTAAATGTCAAGCGGGGCTTATGGCTGTGCGTCCTGTGCCGTAAAACTGCCCGCAATCCTTGACTTTCCAGCCTCGATCCCGTTTAAGCGCGCCTTCCTGTCGGTCTGGTCCTGCCAGTGCCGAGGAAATATGGGTGATGGGAATCCGGCCATTGAAATCGCGACACATGGTGTGTCGCCCGGACCGTCAAAACTGAAACTGGACGAACAATGTCAAAGCGCATTGCTGCGAAGTATAAAATCGATCGCCGTTTGGGCGAAAATCTCTGGGGGCGTCCTAAGAGCCCCGTCAACAAGCGGACTTACAAGCCCGGCCAACACGGCCCGACCGCGCGTCCGGCAAAAGTGTCGGCCTTTGGTGCTCAGCTGCGCGCAAAGCAAAAGCTGAAGGGCTATTATGGCAATATCACGGAAAAGCAGTTTGCCGGCCTTTATGTCGAAGCCGCCCGTCGCAAGGGCAACACCGCTGAAAACCTGATTGGTCTGTTGGAATGCCGTCTGGACGCATTGGTCTATCGCGCCAAATTCGTGCCGACCGTGTTTGCTGCCCGTCAATTCGTCAACCACGGCCATGTCACCGTCAATGGCAAGAAGGTGAATATTCCTTCCTACCGTCTGCGCGTTGGCGATGTGGTGCAAGTGCGTGAAAAGTCCCGCACGATGGCATTGGTGCTTGAGGCGCTCGATTCGCCTGAGCGGGACGTGCCTGACTATGTCGAACTCGATGTGGGTGCCATGAAGGCCACTTTCCTGCGGGTGCCTGAATTGGCTGACGTGCCTTATCCCGTCAAAATGGAACCCAACATGGTTGTGGAATATTACGCCTCGTAATTCCGCCCAACGTGTTAAAGGAAAAGCCCGCTCGATCACCGAGCGGGCTTTTTTGTGCTCTGATAATCAGCTTTTGTTGCTGATCAGGCATCCAATGCGACACCAGCATCACTCAAGACCTGCTTGAGCTCGCCAGTTTCAAACATTTCCCGGACGATGTCGCACCCGCCAATGAATTCGCCCTTCACATAGAGCTGGGGGATGGTGGGCCAGTTGGAATAATCCTTGATCCCCTGGCGAATGGCATCATCGGCGAGAACATTCACATCCTGAAAATCCACGCCGACATGGTCGAGGATTTTCACCACCGTGCCCGAAAAGCCGCACATTGGCATGCGTGCGGTGCCTTTCATGAATAGAACCACATCATTGGTTTTCACCAGATTGTCGATAAAGGCCTGTGCATCGCTCATTTCGGATTTCCTTTCCTGTGCGGCGTCTAAAGCCAGCGCGGTCATTCTGTTTGATCATCATGGTTGATCCACATGACCCGTGGCGTCAATGTTTGTCCAATCAATTCACCCTGACGCCAAACAATCGCCCTTAGAGCTAGGGATTAGCAGGGCCGCGGTCAAGGTGAGGGCTCTGCCCCGAAATTGCCAAAGAGGCTTGTCAAACGGGATTGCCGCCTTTCGGAAAAGGTGCGTATGCTTACAAAATGCCAGTTTGTGCTGGCGCGGCCTCGGTCTTCACAACCTTGGTTGTTCACTGTTCCAGGGAGCTACGTTTTCGTAGTCCGTACATGTCCAAAACCTGGCTTTATTCCTTGTCCTTTCTGGCCCTCCTCGCTGGCGAACCTGCTTTAGCGCAGCAAGGTCCGCCTCAAGTCACGCTTGGCCGAGCGATGACCAGTCAGCTTGGCCCTGAAGATCCCAAGTTGGATAGTGACCAGAGTAGCTATGAAGTCTATCAGTTGCGCGCCACGCCCGGTCATGTGGTCAAAGTGCAGGTGGAAACCGATGATTTTGTGCCCTTTCTGTCGGTCGGAGATGCCTTGACGGAAGGTTGCGAAAACTGTCGGAGCGACTTGGGTTCCCCGGCAGTGGTTCAGGTGGTTGTCCCTGCTGACGGGATCCTGCTGATTAGCGTGAATGGCTATGAAGCAGGCGACAGCGGTTCGTATCGGCTCTTGGCAACGGCCGAAGCGCCAACACCCCTTTCCGCCCAGCCAGTTACATTCGGGCAGACAGTGTCGGGTACCTTATCGGAATCAGCCGGTATTACCGCCAGTGGTGAGCGCGCCGTGGCCTACGCTGTGCGTTTGCCCGCCGGGCAAAACGTTCAATTGGCGGCGACTTCGGATGATTTTGACCCAAAGCTTGAGCTTTATAGTCCTGCGGGGGCCAAAGTTGCCGAAGATGATGATGGTGGGCCGGGTGTTTCTGCGCGTATTCGCTACCAAGTTCCCAGCGCCGGGCTTTATCAGCTCCGTGTATTGGCCGTTGGCTCGCCCGCTTCAGGCGGCTTTCAACTAACAACCGGTAATCGCCCTCCTGTGGTGCCCATGCCAGCGCCACGGCCTCTATCGATCGGGCAGACAGTTTCGGGAAATATCACCTCAGCAACGCCATCTTATGAGCGCGATGGCGAGGCGGTAACGGCAGTGCGCTACGCCTTGCCCATGGTGGCTGGCCAAGTCTATCGGATGACCGCCATTGCCCCGGATGGCAGTGATCTGGACCCGAAAGTCGCTGTCGGTAAAGTCGATTCCAACGATGCACTCGATTCAGTGTTGAGTGATGATGATGGCGGCGGTGGCCGCAACGCCAGCTTACGCTTCAGGCCTGAAACCACGGGTACCTATGTGGTGGAGGTTCAACGAGTATCCAATACGACAGGTGCTTATCGGTTGTTGGTGGTCCAGTCCGCGCCTGATCGCCCAGCTGGGTCACCTCGGACAGTGGCACTTGGTGATGGTGTCAATGATGTCTTGCGCGATGGCGATGCACGTGACGGGGAGAATGATACCCTCTATCGCGATTATCGGGTGACACTGAAAGGCGGTGCTCGGTACGTCTTTGACGCAGAAAGAGCTGATGAGTCATCGCTTGATCCTGTTATGGCGGTGCTTCAGTCCGAAGGGGGGCGGCAGACGCAGCTGGCAACAGATGATGATGGTGGCGAAGGCCTAAATGCGCGCATTCGTTTCGTGGCCCCCAAAGATGGGACCTATCTGGTGCGGGTGCGGGCCAATTCGAGCAATCAAGAGGGGGCTTTCCGTTTCAAAGTGTCAGAAGCGGCCCCATTGGTCACACCACCTGCGCCGAGCGCGATCACCATCGGCCAAGTTGTGCGTGGAAACCTTGATTCTGGCGACCCAACCCGCCAGGACGCCTATTATTACGACCGATATGTCTTTTCAGCCCAAGCCGGGGAAACCTACGAGATCAGCGCGGAATCAGACGATTTCGACATTGAAGTCGGGGCCCGTCAGTTTGATGGCGAGGATTATGTGAGTGATGATGACGGCGGTGAAGGAACCAATTCCAAGCTGAGCTATACGGTGACCATATCCGGCAGACAGGTGATCCGTGTCACCAGCGTCAATGACGGTGCGACAGGCAGTTACCAGTTGCGGGTGGTGCGTCAGTAAGCCTTTAGGCCTTCACGCCGGTCTCCAGCGCCAAAGCGTGCAGCTCGCCGCCCATTTTGCCCTTTAGGGCCGCATAAACCGCTTGGTGCTGCTTGACCCGGTTCAAGCCAGCAAACGCTTGGCTTTTGACAATGGCCTTATAATGATCACCATCACCCGCCAGATCGATGATCTCGATCTCGGCGTCTGGAAAGGCTTCCAGGATCATCGCTTGGATATCTGCAGCAGCCATAGGCATGGCGGTCTCCTTTAATGGGTCAGGACAGGGTCTGTCAGGGCTTATTGGATGTTATGTGCCGCAATCAAAATGACAACGGGCAATCATTGGGTTCAATCTGAGCCCAATCTGCGCAATTTAGGCCATGAAGGCAGGCATCCAGCCTTCATGGGCTTGTTTCAGGTCGTCAATGTCGATGGCAAACAGGTCTTGAACTGCCAGCTCGCAACCACCAGCGGTGCCTAAAGGTTCGCAAGCGATGTTTTCTGCCTCCAATGCTGCAAACACGTGATCGGCATGGGTCGGATCGACAATCAGGAGATAGCGGGCCTGATCCTCGCTCAATAAAGTCGCCTCGGCACTCAAGCCTGCCGGTAAGCGCAGCGCCAAGCCAGTGCCGGAAGCCATGGCAATTTCAGCGGCTGCCACCAACAATCCGCCGTCGGACAAATCGTGGCAGGTACGGATATGGCCGGCTTGAATAAGGGCGCGGATCTGATCGCCGGTGCGCCGTTCCAGCACTAAATCAACAGTTGGTGGAGCACCATCCTCGCGACCCCAAATTTCCCGCAGCGCCAGGGTGGCACCCAGATTGTCGGTGGTGGTGCCAACCAGAATGACCATATCGCCCAGACGTACATCACCAAAGCCAACCCGTTTGGTATGGTCACGCAACAGACCTACCCCACCGATCGCAGGGGTTGGCGGGATCGCTTGGCCGGAGGTTTCATTATAGAGGCTGACATTGCCCGATACGACCGGGAAGTCGAGAGCACGGCAGGCCTCGGCCATCCCATCGGTGGCGAGAACAAATTGCCCCATGATTTCAGGGCGCTGCGGGTTGCCGAAATTGAGATTGTCGGTGATGGCAATTGGGTCGGCCCCAGTGGCAGTTAGGTTGCGCCACGCTTCGGCAACCACTTGCTTGCCACCTTCATAAGGGTTTGCTGCGACATAGCGGGGTGTACAGTCACAGCTGATCGCCAAGGCCTTTTGCGTGCCGTGAATCCGCACGATGGCGGCATCAGAGGGGGTGGCGCTGTCTTCCAGCGTATCGGCCATGACATGGCGATCATATTGCTCCCACAACCAGCGCTTTGATGCCCCATCCGGGCAGCTAATCAGTTTCAATGTGGTGGCGGCCCAGTCTTGGACCGGGGCCACATCCACACTTGTTACCGGGTTTTGTGTGGGCGGGGCGACCCAAGGCCGGTCATAATTGGGAGCATCTTCACTCAACGGGGCGACTGGAATGTCGCAAACCACATTGCCATTCCAAGTCAAAACCATCCGGCCGCTGTCTGTGGTGCGGCCGATCACGGCAAAATCAATGTCCCATTTGCGCATGATGGCTTCAGCCTCGGCTTCACGACCAGGCTTTAGAATGGCCAACATGCGCTCCTGGCTTTCCGACAGCATCATTTCATAGGGCGTCATGCCGGTTTCGCGCACCGGCACCTTGTTCATATCAAGTTCGATGCCGAGATATTCTTTGCCGGCCATTTCGACCGAGGATGAGGTAAGGCCCGCGGCCCCCATATCCTGAATGGCCTCAATACTGTCCGTCGCCATCAGTTCGAGACAGGCTTCAATCAACAGTTTTTCGACAAATGGGTCACCGACTTGGACGGTCGGGCGCTTTTCTTCGCTTGATTCATCAAACTCCGCACTTGCCATGGTCGCACCATGAATACCGTCACGGCCGGTCTTGGAGCCAAAATAGACGATGGGGCTGCCTGCCTTTGCACCGCGGGCATAGAAAATCTTATCGGCGTCTGCCAAGCCCACACACATGGCATTGACGAGGATATTGCCATTATAGCCGGGGTGGAAATTGGTTTCCCCGCACACTGTGGGCACACCCACACAATTGCCATAGCCGCCAATCCCGGCGACAACACCGGATACCAGTCTCCGGGTCAATGGATGGTCGGGGCTGCCGAAACGCAGGGCATTGGCAAGGGCAATCGGACGGGCACCCATGGTGAAGACGTCACGCATGATGCCGCCAACCCCGGTCGCTGCGCCCTGATAGGGCTCAATGAAACTGGGGTGATTATGGCTCTCCATTTTGAAGACTGCGGCCTGACCATCATCAATGTCGATGACCCCAGCATTTTCGCCAGGTCCTTGAATGACGCGCGGACCCTTGGTGGGAAACTTCGCCAGATGGCGGCGTGAGCTTTTGTAACTGCAATGCTCCGACCACATAACCGAGAAGATGCCCAGTTCCGTCAGATTGGGCGCACGGCCCAGCCGATCAAGAATGATCGCATATTCGGCCTCAGATAGGCCATGCTCGGCGACCAAGGTGGGGGTCATGGGGGGTTCGGCAGATACAGCTTGGGTCATGCATGCTGTCTAGCGCGGCTTGGCTGTGGTTTGAAGGGCAAAGCGCCCCTTATGGTGCAGTGGCTTTAAGGGTGTCTGTCATTGCACTTGGCGAACAAGCCAAACCGGTTCTAGATCAGGCAATTATGTCATCGAGTGACCGTGAACCTGTACCAATTGAGTCAAGGCCTATGCCCGGCCCCCGGCTGGGTATGGGGTTAGTGTCCTTGGTGGCCCTGTTCGCGTTTGGGTTAGGTGTGGCCGCTGGCGGGGTGATTCTGCCCTATTTACGCGCCACTGTGCCGGCCGACGTGAGCATACCCAAAGCGGTTTCAACCCAGCCCCAGCCAGACAATTTGGTCTCGATTCTGCCTCAAACCATCATGGCTGAGCTCGCCCATGACCAAGAACCGATCTCAACAAATTTGTCTGTGGAAGCCTTTTTGACAGACATTGAGCTCAAGGCGATCCGACAGGGTCTGGTGGCCAAAAGGTCGGCGGTGGCCACGGGCTCTGGCTATGAAATACGTTTTGTTTTCAGCGCTAAAGCGGGCAAATCGGTGACTCTGCCCCGTGCTGGTCCGCTCTTGCTGCGCTTTCAACCTGGCCCCCAAATGGGGACGATGTTGTTGGTTGGCATGTCTCAGGATGGAGAAGACTGGTCCGCAGGTCGACGATTGGCCAGTTTGGTACGCGCCGGAGCCTTGATACCGCCTTTGCCCGCCAATCAACTCTTGACGCCCGCCGGTTTGGTTCATGTCGAGCCTGCCCCTGCAGGCCCGCTTCTTTATCTGGATGGATCCATTGTCTTGCCAAAGGGGGCTGCGGCCAATAGTGGCGCGAGCGCCGATCCTGACCGGCCGCGCTTTCTGGCATTATCTGGAGCGTGGCCACAAGATGGACCCCTGGCCGATTGGGTTTTCGTGGTTTCTGACCTTGGCCGCCCAAGCCCGTGTTCGGCCAAGCTTTATGTCTTGCAAGCTGGTAGTGGCAGCGTGATCGAAGCGCCATTGGGTTTGGCAGGACGTGAGATTCGTCTGACCCATCAGGATAACAGGCTTTTTGTCAGCGGATTCTGCGCGCCAAATGGTTCGCCGATCGATGGGCCGGTCGGACAACTCGATCTGACTCAGGGCAAGTGGGTTTGGCAGGTTAGCGCCAAAAGTACATCGGCCGCCTCCGCGCCTGATCCTGTTGCCGCCCAAGGCTGGCGGCAGACCAGCCCAAGTCGTATCGCCTCACCACTGGGTCCCAAAGGTGCGCTCGCTTCGCTCGCCTGCCGTCCAGATACGGGTTATACAGTGGCACTTTCAGGCCTGCCGGCCCCGACCCAGGGCAATACGGCCAGGATTGAGGTCGTCAGCGGGGGAAAGACAGCCCAACTTGTCATGAATTGGCGGCCAGCAGTGCGCGGCTATGAGGCTGTTGGGCGGGCCCGCCAAGCCGCAACAGACCCGGTGCTAAGCCGCTTTTTGGTTGATGAACCTATTGAATTCAGAAGTCTATCCGGTCGCGTCCGTGTGCCACCGCCGGGACGGGATCAAGTGTCTTCCGTCATCGCTCGCTGCGGCGCCCCGGCAATGGAGCGATAGCGTCCTTATTGAGCTGTCCAGCCGCCATCAATGGTTAGGATGGCACCATTGATCTGTGCCGCTGCATCACTGGCAAGATAGAGCGCAAAAGAAGCAACCTGATCGACGGTGACAAATTGCTTGGTTGGCTGGGCCGCCAGCAGCACGTTTTGGATCACGTCTTCCTCGCTGATCCCGCGGGACTTGGCTTGATCTGGGATTTGCGCCTGAACCAGTCCGGTCAGCACATAGCCGGGGCAAATGGCGTTGCAGGTAACTCCGTCGCGGGCATGTTCCAGTGCGATGGTTTTCGTGAGGCCGACAATGCCATGTTTGGCGGCGACATAGGCTGATTTAAACGGGCTGGCCACCAAGCCATGGGCAGATGCGATATTGATAATCCGCCCCCATTTTCTGTCGGCCATACCGGGTATGGCCAGTCTAATGGTGTGAAATGCCGAGGAAAGATTGATCGCGATGATCTGGTCCCATTTCTCTGGCGGGAATTCCTCAACCGGTGCCACAAATTGGACGCCAGCATTATTCACCAACACATCAAGGCGGCCGAAAAGGTTTTGGGCCAAGGCCATCATGTCCGCGATCTCATCTGGCTTCATCATATTGGCGGGGTGATAGATCACGTCGACCTTGTAGGTGGTGGTCAGGCGCGTGCAGATCGCCTTGATGTCGTCGGTATCGCCCAGACCATTGAGAACCACGCCATAACCATTGGCGGCAAAGGCTTCGGCGATGGCAAGGCCAATGCCGCTGGTTGATCCCGTAATCAGGGCGGCTTTCGTGGAGGTTTGGGACGACATCATGGCTCCATAAACAAGCATTGAGGTAGATCGCATCGCATTGACCAGCGGTCGGCGCGTCTTTCAATTGACAGCTGATGCATTAAGGCCAATTTCATAGGACTGATAGATTTCTGTCAGCTTTCAGCAGGGATAAAGTGTCGCATGGACCCATCATTACAGGCTTTCGTGACCGGTTTGCCTAATTTTCTCCTGCAAGGCGGGGTGGCGCTGGCAATTTGGGTGTTTGGTGTGCTGCTCTATATGGCGATTACACCCCATCGTGAGGTGGACTTGGTGCGCGCGGGCAATAGTGCGGCAGGTCTTTCATTGGGAGGAGCCGCTGTTGGGATTGCGATTCCGATTGCGGCCACTTTGGCCACGTCTCATGCCCTGCTCGACCTCCTGATCTGGGGGGTTACAGCGCTTGTGCTGCAATTGGTGATGTTCCGATTGGTCGATCTGGTGGTGCGTGATTTGTCCAAACGCATTGAGAATGGTGAGATCGCTGCCGCGGCTGTGCTGGTTGGGGTCAAGATTGGCGCGGCACTGCTGACGGCGTCAGCCTTGAACGGCTAGGTCGTCATGTTACGGCGATTTGGTGATGGCATCTTAATCCTTCTGGTGCTGGTCGTGGCGATTGGCTGGTTCCTAATCCAGTCTGCCAGCCGAGAATCAGAAGGTGATGTGCGCTTTAGAGGGCGTTTCATGCCCTATTTTTCAACCCAGCCTGCGCCCCCTGTCGCGAACAAGCCGCCACCGGCTGAACCGATCGGACCTCTCCTGCCTGCACCCAGTCCGCTGGACGATCAATCTGAAGTGGAGGCTCGGCCTGCCGGTCCGTGGTCGAGCGGGACAGCTTTCGCCATTTCCAGCGGTGGCTTGTGGCTCACGGCCCGCCATGTCGCCTTGGGATGTGAGCGGCTGGGTTTGGTCAATGAGATTGATCAGCAATTGGTGGCAGCCAAGCTGATCTACTCCTCGCGGCGGGCCGATGTGGCGATACTGCGGACACAAGGCGGACCGGAACCCTTGGCCTTGGACCTGGATGAATCAGATTTACGACTCGGCACCACTGGCTTTCACATTGGCTATCCGCAAGGCAAGCCGGGTGAAGTGGTTAGTCAATTGATTGGGCGGGAATTGATGATCACAAGCGGGGCGTGGCGTGGGCGGGAAAACACACTGGCATGGGCAGAGGTCACGCGCAGTCGCGGTTTGCGGGGCACATTGGGTGGCCTGTCCGGGGGTCCGGCCTTTGATTCTGCTGGTCGGGTGATTGGGATAACGATCGCAGAGAGCTTGCGGCGCGGGCGGGTTGTTACCACCAGCGCTGATTCCGTAATTGATGCATTGCAGGATGCAGGCTTACGCCCAATTGGCCAGCCAATCGGCACCATTACGACGCAAACACTTGGCGATGAGGCCAGTCAATTGCGCCGCTCGGTTCGAATTGTTCAGGTGGTCTGCTTGCCGCCCGAATAAGGGCGATCAGATGCTTTCGCCAATCCAAGCCGAAATTCGGCTTTTAGCCATCGCACCCACTTTGGTGGACACCACTTGGCCATCCTTGAACAGCATCATGGTGGGGATGCCGCGCACACCATAACGCGATCCCGTGCTGGGATTGTCATCGATATTCAGCTTGGCGACAACCAGTTTGCCGGCCATTTCGTCGGAGATTTCTTCCAGCGCAGGGCCGATCTGTTTGCAGGGCCCGCACCATTCCGCCCAAAAGTCCACCAGAACGGGACCTGAGGCTTTCAGGACGTCCGATTCAAAGCTGTCGTCGGTGATGGCGAGGGTTGGCATCGTATGATCTCCAAGTTTCTGCCTCTTAACTAGGTAACCCGGCAATGGCTTGCAAGGCACTGGCAAGGATTTGATCAGGTAATTCCATCAAGCGCGGCCCATCAGTCCATACAAGCGCACAACGGATCCGCTTGCCGGGCCACCGCCCGCGAAGCAACGCCTGATAGGCTGCCATCTGATTGATATAGACTTGTGCCACCCCCGCCACCGATTGGGGTGGTGGCCGATTGGTCTTGAAATCCAGCACCAGAACCTCTGTTTCTGTCACAACCAAGCGGTCAACAGTGCCGTTGACGACCATATCTTCTGGAAGTCCAGGTCCCCGCCCGACGATTGCCGCCTCTGCCCGGCTTCCCGGGCCGAACAATGGTGCAAATGTCGGATCATTCAGAACCGCGAGAGTTTCAGCCACCATGTGTCGCCGCGCATCATCATCAAGGTCGGCTTCGCGCTGTAATCGGGCCATTGCGCGGCTTGCGCGCTGATCTTCTGGGACATCAGGTAGGCGTTGCAGCAGCTCATGAATAAGCCGACCGCGCAGAAACCGGGTGCGCGCGTCAGGTTGCAAGGGAGACAGGGTCGGTGGTTCTGCGCCATCAGGGGTCAGGGCGGATGGGGCAATGCGTCGGGCCCGCTGCTTTTCGGGCGGTGGCGGTTGATTGATCCAGGCTGGGAGAGCGGCCAGGTCGCGATGAGGATGGATCAATTCGGATTGGGGATCGCCATGGCGACCCCAAAGCCGATAGTCAAAATCATGGCCTTGGCGGATTTCGCCCTCTCCCAGCAATGGCAAGGCCATTTCGAACAACTCATACCAGCTTTTGGCACCCTCCTTCGGCTTGTCTTTTTTGGCGGGATTTTCGCTTGGGCGTTTGCCGGAATGGAAGCCACACAGAATGAGCAGGTCACGCGCGCGTGTCATGGCGACATAGAGCAAACGGGCATCCTCGCGCTTGTCCGCGTCAATTTGGCTTTGGCGAATGTCAGAGAAGAGAGGTGGGTCTTCATTCTTACTGTGTGACCACAAAAAACACCCCAAATCAGATTGGAAGACAGGTGGGCTGCGATCACGGGCTCGCGCGCTGGTGGTATCTGGCAGAATGACAACTGGCGCTTCCAGCCCTTTGGCGGCATGGATTGTCATGACACGAACACCCTCGCCGCCCTGTTCCATTTCCCGCTTGATATCGGCCGCATCGGTCTCAATAGCAGACAGGAAGCCATGCAATGTTGGGGTCTCCTGACGACCATGGTTTAGGGCCCGTCCTAAGAAGGCCTCCACAGGCTCACGCGCTTCTTGGCCCAATCGCTCGATCAGCAAGCGCCAGCCGGTTAAACCGCCCAGCCCCGGTTCTTCCAGAATAGCGGCAAAGAATTCATAGGGCGGCAAATGCCCTGCCCGGTTCAAAAGCTTGTGCAGGAAAGCCGCGGCGGCCACATGGTCGGGATTGGTGCTGGCTTGCAGCCTTTGCCAGATTGATGTCTGGCCGC
Organism: Candidatus Phycosocius bacilliformis; assembly: GCF_003112735.1. Taxonomy (GTDB): domain Bacteria; phylum Pseudomonadota; class Alphaproteobacteria; order Caulobacterales; family Aquidulcibacteraceae; genus Aquidulcibacter; species Aquidulcibacter bacilliformis. The sequence continues at coordinate 657,870 of NZ_BFBR01000001.1, read as the reverse complement.
GGTTCCACGCCAATGGAAACAGATGATCATCATCATCCACCAGACCACAAAAGGCCCCCTTCAAGACACAGGCTGTGTTGAAATCATCCTGCGGCAGAAGGGCAAATCGGCCCAAGGCTATCAGGTCTTGGATCGCAGGGTCTTCAACAAGTTTCAGTCGATCAGCCCCAGCAACCGGGACTTTGTGGTATTTCAAGCGTTTGATCAGCTGGTGGAAGAAGGAGCCACGCCTCTTCACCAAAATCATGACATCACCGGCTTGCATCGCCCGCATGCCGTTGGGCCCGCCAATGGCAAAGCCATTGGCGAGGCGGGCCTTCAATTCAAGTGCGATACGCTCGGCGAGCCGGTTTCGGCTTGAGTCCTCTCGTTCGATATTGAATGGATGATCCCAAGCTTCCGGAGTGCTGGCCTTATCGCCCGGCATGGTTTTCGGCCAGAACTCCACCGCGCCAATATAATCCTGACGGTGGGCGATGTGGCGGGTCCGAAAGGCATATTTGCGTTCAAATGGTGCGTCTGCTGGGGCTTCGGCAAGCACGGGAACCTGACCCAATGTGGCGTGCGTCCAGACCGTATCAACAGCATTGAGAACCATTTGGCAGGAACGGAACGAGAGTTCAAATGACACGCTGGCCCGATGCATGGCCCAAGGACTTTCTGTGGCCTCAAATTGCGCTTTTTCGTCGAGGAAGCGCTCTGGCCGCGCACCTTGGAATGAGTAAATCGACTGCTTCTCATCGCCGACGATAAAGCGCGTGCGCGGTGGCTGCGTGGCTTCTTCTTCGAGCGCCGAGAATAAGGGTTCCAGCAAATCCCATTGTTGGGGGTTGGTGTCTTGGGCCTCGTCGATCAGGACATGCGCCAGACCCGCGTCGAGCTTGTACAATACCCAAGCCGCTGCCCCGTCACCGGCACCCAATAGGTGCGAGGTCTTGATCAACAAATCGTCGAAGTCGAGCGCCCCAATTTCCTGCTTGATCTGGGTCCAGGCTTCTTGGAAGCTATAGGCTGCTTGGGTCAGGGCCAGTGACCGGTCATAAAGGCGACGTCCACAAATTTTGGCTTCGGCGGCGGTGAAGAGTCCGCCCAATCCCGTGTGAGGATCAAAGACCTTGCTGACAATGACGTCATCCTTAAACGCTGTCGAAACCGGGCGCTGACGGGGCTCGCCCTTTTCGGTGCGCACGATGCCGCGCCACGCTTCCCACCGGGCATCTGGATCTTGAAGCGCGATGAGCTCTCGCAAGCCAGCGGCGGTAGATTTATCGTTGGCCACGCCTGTCTCCAGACGGGCGGCGGCGTCGGCAAGACTCGTCAGATCAAGATCATTGAGGGCCGCGTCACGATACGCTTCGGCAGGAAGGGCCGGGTCAATATCCAGCTTGGTCGCAAGACGGGCAGCAATTGTGGCAAAATCAGGCTTGGTCGGCAGCGTTGCGCCAGCATTGGCCAAAGCCTCTAGGATCAGCGATCGATCATCATCCAGACTGGTTAGACGCGCCAGAGTCAAAAAGGCCTCTGGTGTCTTGGTGAAGGCACGCTCGAAGGCATGAGCCTGCAACTGACGTGCGGCGGCGTCTTCCAGCACGGTGAAACCGGGTGGCACACCGGCTTCTAACGGGAAGCGTTGCAAAATGGTTTGGCAGAAGCCGTGGATGGTCTGGATTTTCAGGCCGCCTGGGGTTTCCAGCGCCTTGGCAAACAGCGCCCGCGCGCGTGCCAAATAGGTTGCATCAATCTCGCCAAGTTCCGGGTCGAGATCTCGAAGCGCTTTGGTTAAGGCCTGGTCAGGTGAAATTGTCCATGAACCCAATAGCCCATATAGCCTGGTCTGCATTTCCGCGGCGGCGGCTTTGGTATAGGTCACTGCAAGAATGCGGGCCGGGTCTGAACCGCGCAGCAATAGACGTGCAATGCGATCAATCAGGACCTTGGTTTTGCCTGCCCCTGCATTGGCGCTGGCCCAGATCGACAGATCGGGTTTGGCAGCGAGCTTTTGATTGATAATCGTGAGATCAAGCATGGGAGAAGGCAAACTCATTCGCCATCCTCCGCATTGGCCCATTCGGCCCGTCGTGACAGCCGATCTACCGGATCTTCATAGGTCGCCTTTTTGATGAAACTGACCCGCGGCTTGGGCAAATAGGGGCGCGCGGCATCATGATAAAGAGCCGACAGTTTGAGCAATGTGGCCTCTGCACGTTGGATGAGATCCTCCATGCTGAGTTCTGCTGCGAGCGCAGAGACATTGGTGGGATTCTTGATGCCGATATGGATATGCATCAAGCCGGTTGGTCGTTGGATGGCGCGCTCGTCAAAGCCAGCCCGGGCGGCGATTAAAGCCAGAACAGGCATTTGGGGCGACATTAGCGCGCCGACTTCTTTGGCCGAGGGCGGCTTGCCACTCTTATAGTCATAAATCTCAGTGCCACCGGGGCCCACGTCAATCCGATCAGCCCTCCCCTTCAAGGTCAAAGGTCCTTCAGGTGTTGGAAGTGCGTACGTGCCGCCTTCCTCAACCAGAATCCGCCAGCCATCCTTGATTTTTGCGGCTAATTGGTCGGCCAGAAAGGCAATTGTGGGGTCGAGCCTGGCCAATTCTTTTTGCAGACTGATGTCGTCATAGCCATGGCTTACAAGGGCCAGCCTCAAAGCCTCGCCCAACGCGTTGGCCGGATCGTCAGGCAGGTTTTCATGCCAGTCAGCCACAATCTCGAAGCCTTTGTGCAGGGCGTTTCCGCGCACACTGCTGCTGATCGGCCCACCAAGTGGATCAAGCGCACGAAGGCTGAGAATTTTCTCGACATAGGTGCGATAGGGGTCGCGAATCCAAGTCTCGATATGGGTTGCGTGGAAATGGCGGGGACGGGCCTCGACAGGTGGCCGAGGGGCGGGGATGGCCTTGAGAGGATCAAAAGTGCGGCTGGGCGCATGTGCACGCAACAAACGTTTTAAGGCTGACCCTTGAGCCAGTGCATCTGCGGCTTCTTTCTCACCGAGGGCACCACCTGCCAAAGTCTTGAGGCGCCAAAGCCAGCGTGACGGAACGGCCGGGGCGTCCTTGCGCCTTGCGGATCGGGTGAGGATGACACGGGGTGCGGCTGAAAACTGGGCGAAATCATGCGCCGAAAGGCCAATCCGGCTATCGGGGGATGGCAAGCCCAGATGTTGGCGCATCGGTCTGGACAGAAACGGGTCTGGTGCGGCGGGCTGCGGCCAGACACCTTCATCAAGCCCACCCAGAATAACTTTATCAAATTGGAGAAGCCGGGCTTCCAGCGGACCCAGAATAGCCAGCCGCGGGTGGGTGCCGCGTGGCCGTACCACAAGATCCGCCATCAGGTGCAAAAGTGTGCGTGTTATGGCGGGTTGCGGGACGGCTGGAAAAAGGCCGCCATGTTCCATCAGCCTCGACAAGAATCGCGCCACGGATTCGCCGGCCTCCCCACGCCAGAGACTGTCCGCACCTGTTTGTGTATCGGTAGCCGCTAACGCCTCGGCGAGCCGCGCCAGACTTTGGGCGACATCTTGCAAGCTGCCAGCCAATGGTCCGGCTGCTTGATGACATGTGGCCAGATCGCGCAACAGCGCCAACCCATCATCAAGGGTCACTGGCTCTCCACGCAGCTCAATTTTGGGCCAGTAGTCCGGCTTCAGCTTGCCCAGTCGCGTGATCATGGCGGCCAGTGTGCGATCCCGGCGCGGGCCCCTTAACGCGGCGACCTCAATCGCGCCCGCCAGGGCCCGGACACGGTCGCGCGACCGCCCGAGACTTGTCAGTGGGTGGCCCAGTAGAGCACAAAGCTGCACCGGATCGGATGGATCTGCCGCCCAATGCAACACTTGTTGGAGGAAACTTCCCACAGCAGTATCACGCAGGGGTCGACCCGATGAAATATCGACCTTGATGTCCCAGCGCTGGAGCTTTGCGGCGACGCGCCGGGCGATTTCGGCGCTGGGGGTTACCAGAGCAGCGGTCTTATCAGGACTTTCCAAAGTCTCGCGCATTTCATGGGCGATCAGATTGGCCTCTTCATCCTCGCTATCGGCTTCGATTAATGTGAGGCCCTCCAGTCCTTGGCGGATCGTTGCGCTTCCCAGATCGTGGATGCGCGAGGGCCAGTCGGCAGTATTTGCTTGTGGGGTCAGCGCTTCGCGGATCACGCTGCGGCGATGGGCAAGAGCCTCGCTTTCGATTGCGCCTGGCAGGACTGCAACAGTGTCGCGTGCTACACCAACAGATTCGATGGCCTCCGCCATGGCCCGCTGGGGGTGTTGGTCGTCATGGCGGGCTGCAGCCCATGCTGCCTCGGGCATGAGTGTATCCAAGCCCGGCAGGATCACCATGCCACGTGGCAAACGCGATACCAGATGCATCAGCTTTCGCGTGACAGGCATCGACCCGGTTGAGCCCGCCAACACCACGCTGTCCTGTGGTGGGGAGGTTTGCCAACGCTCAATCAGTGCTTCGACATTGCGGCGTTGTTGAACGCCGGGGTCAATTTGGCCGGTGCTGGCCAGATAAGCCGGCCAAGCTTCGGTGACGATCGACAAAAATGTTGTGGAATGCTCCCAGTGTCGGGCCAGTTCATGGCGGGTGACGAGTGTGCTTAATCCCGACCAGTCAAAGTCGCCACCCTCTGGTGCCATCATGGCAGCTGAGTCGAGCAGATCGGCGAGCGCATCAGCCGCCATCAGAGCCGAGGCTGGATCGCTGGACCAATCGGCATGGCTGTCACGGGCCTGGATCAGGCGGGCGAGGATCAGTCGCCTTGCCAACGGATCGATGGCGGGTGGCGCATCCAGATCAGCCCCCAAGTCGCCCAGACCTGCGTCTTCAGGGTCCAAGTCGCCTAAGGTGCGGATGCGCGGCAGCAAGGTGGCCGAATGCGGACTGGCAGTCAGAAAGGCTTGCGACAGGCCCCGCGCTGCACGGCGGGTTGGCAACAGAATGATGGCGTCTGAAAGGCCAAAAGGTGCCTCCTCGCGATGAAGATCTTGCAGCAAGGCTTTGGCCAATGCGTCGAGAAACGAAATGGCCGGGGGAATGGTGAAGACCCGTGGAGTTGGCGTGTCGAAAAAGGGGGTCATTAAGTGCCGGTTCCTGGCGATTGAGGTGCGCTCCGAGTTTCGGCCTAGCGGCCCCCTGCGACAGAAATGGACGCAGACCGCAACTCCTCGATGGCTTGGGTCAGATTGTCGGCAAAGGCGGTGTTCCAGTCGGCCAGCGACGTGGCATTGGCCGCAGCCTGGCTATAGAGGATGGCACGCGAGGATGAGACCACCCCACCTTCTGGACCTGCGGGACCCGGAACCAAGCCAGCGAGTGCATCGCGCGCGGCTCCGCCCTGTGCGCCATAACCGGGGACGAGAAACAGGCTTTTCGGCAATAAGGTGCGCAGGCGGCGGGCTTCATCGGGCCAGGTTGCGCCACAAACCACCATCAGCGCGGAAAAACGGCCTGTTCCCATAAGGGCCGTTTCCAAGTGTGCCAAACGCTCGCCCACTCGAACCCAAAGCGGGGCTCCTTGGCAATCCAAGTCTTGGAAATCCTGTGCGCCGGGATTGGATGTGCGCACCAGAACGGCAATGCCTTTTCCGTTTTGACGGGCGGTATCGGCAAATGGTTGCAGGGAGTCCAGGCCGAGATAGGGGTTTACGGTGAGGCAGTCACACGGCGTTGGCGCTTTGTCACCGAGGAAGGCGCGGGCATAGCCATCGGCCGTGGAGCCGATATCCCCCCGCTTGGCATCCAGAATGACCAACAGACCTCGATCTTGCGCCTGTTGAGCGAGCCGCGCCGTCAATGCCACACCCTCAGCACCCCAGGGCTCAAACAAACCGATTTGCGGCTTGACGACCGGAACTTTGCCGGCGACCTGATCTATCACCGCCGAAAAGAAGCGCTCCAACGTGGCAAGTTCTCCCCGTGGGCCGAAAAGGGCGGGGATCATATCGATGAAGGGGTCAAAACCAACGCACAAAGGTGTCGCGAGGGCGCGGGTGCGGTCGGTCAGGCGGTCGCCAAAATGGGTCATGGCGTGATCCATAGGCGATCTTCCCGATTTTGCCCAGATGCCAAAACGGCAATCTCGGATTGACATGGCTGCGTTCGGTTCAGACCAATTGGTGTGGCCAAGCACCTTCATGGGCCAGCAGGAATTGCTTGCGCGCCATACCGCCGCCATAGCCAGTTAATGCGCCATTGGCTCCGATGACGCGATGGCAGGGTATAATGATGGCGATTGGGTTAGCCCCGTTGGCGAGGCCGACCGCCCGCATGGCGTTGGGATTTCCGATATAGGCCGCCAGCTGACCGTATGACCAGGTTTGACCTGCCGGAATTGCCCGCAAAGCCTGCCAAACGCTCCTTTGAAAATCGGTGCCGCCAAACGCCACAGGCAGTTTGTTCAAAGCGCTAATGTCACCGTCAAAGTAACGCAGCAGGGCGTCGGTATAGACAGGATGGGAATCGACTTCGTGGATCGTTATAGCAACGCCGGGATAGAGACGCGCCAATAATGTGTTCATGCGGGCGCGATGATCGGTCCATTCCAACAGCCGAATGTGATCATGATCATCCGTCATCAGCATCATGGTGCCGGTCGGTGTGTCGAGATAGCTTTGCGTCAACTTCATGGGCAGTTCCGTTTGCATGGATCTATTCTAAATGATGTGTGCCTGAAACCCTGTGTTTGGCTAGCGGAAATCGGACGTGGCGGTTCATCACGTTGCAGCCCCGGCATCCATGTCCGAAAACCGCTAGACTGCAAGCGATGTGGGTGCCATGGATGGCTATGGACCTCGATCATGACACCTGCTTTCGCATTATTTCCGCCCGCGATGCGCGGTATGACGGGCGGTTCTTCACCGCCGTCAAGACAACAGGGATCTATTGCCGACCCGTGTGTCCGGCGCGGGTGCCGCGGCGTGAGAATGTGCAGTTTTTTGCGACCGCTCCAGCGGCCCAAGAGGCTGGGTTTCGGCCATGCTTGCGCTGTCGGCCTGAGACAGCGCCAGATACCCCCGCTTGGAGGGGAACCTCAAGCACGATCGGTCGCGCATTGCGCCTGATTGAAGAGGGGGCTTTGGACACCGGCAGTGTGGAAGCTTTGGCAAGCCGCCTAGGCGTTGGTGGACGTCATTTGCGTCGTCTATTCCTGAAGCATGTCGGTGCAAGCCCTGTGAGTGTGGCTGTCACGCGTCGGGTCTTGCTTGCCAAGCATCTGCTGCATGAGACGGAATTGTCGATTACCCAAGTGGCTTTGGCGTCGGGCTTTTCATCGATCCGCCGCTTCAATGAGGCTTTTTTGGATGTGTTCAAGCAGCCGCCATCATTGTTGCGGCGCGAAATTGGAGCGGTCACAGGCGGGCAGGCGGGGGCTGAGTTACGGCTGCGGCTGCGGTATCGGCCGCCATATGATTGGCATGCGATGTCAAGCTTCTTGGCGGCGCGGGCCTATCATGGTGTTGAAGTGGTCAATGATGGCACCTATCGACGCAGTTTCTGTGTTGATGGACGGATTGGACTTTTGGGCATTTCGCCGGGTTCGGGGAACTGGCTGGATGTGGATGTGAAGGTAGAGGATGTCTCCATTCTGCCGCGCATCATCGCCCGTGTGCGGGAGAGTTTTGATCTGGCGGCTGACCCCGATGTGATCGCGGCGCACCTTGGCTCGGATCGAGATTTGCAAGCGGTGATTATGCGCCGACCAGGCTTGCGCGTGCCGGGTGCCTTTGAGCCTTTCGAAGTCGCTGTTCGGGCCATTTTGGGCCAGCAGGTCACCGTAGGGGCGGCCATCAAATTGGGGTGCCAGTTGGTTGCCCATCTTGGAGACCCTTTGCCGCCAGGCTGGGGGGAGGCGTTTGGTGTGACACGGCTGTTCCCGACGGCATCGGCGATAGCGGGATCAGATTTGGGATTCTTGGGGATGCCGCGGGCGCGAGTTGCATGTCTTAAGGCATTTTGTGCAGCCTATTTATCTGCACCGGATTTCTTTGGCGACGATGGTGAGGTGGTTCTGGAACGCTTGCGGGCAATTCCGGGCATTGGGTCGTGGACAGCCAGTTACATTGCCTTGCGCGCGTTACGGAACCCAGATGCGTTTCCCGCTGAGGATGTTGCCTTGGCGCGCGGCTTGACAGGGCCTGATGGGATCAGACCGAGCAAAGAGGTGGTTGAGGCTCGCGCGCAAAGTTGGCGGCCGTGGCGGGCTTATGCGGCCCAGCATATCTGGACAGAGCTGGCTGCTGCCTGATTGGTCAGGCAGCCATCACCTTTTCCACTTCGGCGACAAGTTCGCGCAGATGGAATGGCTTGGACAAAACTTTCGCCTTGGATGGGGCTTGGTTGGCGGGGTTGAGCGCGACAGCGGCAAAGCCGGTGATGAAAACGATCTTCATAGCTGGATCGACTTCTGCGGCCCGGCGCGCCAGTTCCACACCATCAACGCCTGGCATGACAATGTCGGTGAGCAATAGATCGAAGCCCATGGCGTTGAGTGCTTCCAGCGCTTGGTCGCCATCTGGGAAGTCCACGACCACATGGCCTGCTTTATTAAGCGCAGCAGCGAGGAACGTTCGCAGGGAATCGTCGTCTTCTGCTAAGAGTATTCTTGCCATAACGGCCCCACTCCAGTTGTGATTTGACCCTTCCTTCGCGCAATATGGTGAAGGCGAGGTTGACAAGTCCGCACAGGTCGCAATTTTTCCACATGCTAGCGCAGGACGAACACGGGCGCGAGTCATGGCAGTCAATAGACAGTGATAAGCGTGCGCCGGCATGCCAGTTGGGCTTGGGGGAGGCAATATGGACGAGGAAGCGGCGCCAGAAGGCTTAAACGGGTCGGGCGCTGGGGCAGGTTTTGACTTACAGCAGGGGGCCGCGCTTAGACCTGGACCGTTTCGTCTGGATGTTCCAACCGTGGCGCGCGCGGGATTGATTGTGTGCTGCCCGCATTCGGGTCGGTTTTATCCCCATGATTTGTTGCAAGTCAGCAAGCTGAGCGAGATGGCGTTAAGGCGCTCAGAAGATGCCTTTGTGGATGAGTTGATGGCAGCTACGGCTGAACTGGGCGGCCACTTATTGGCGGCCGTTTACGGTCGTTCCTATGTTGACCTCAATCGCGCACCTGACGAGCTTGATCCTGAACTTATTGGCGCAATTCCGGCGGCTCTCAAGCGGGTGCCAACTGCGCGTGTACTCGCAGGTCTTGGTGTGATCCCGCGCACTGTGGGGGAAGGCGTGGAGATTTACCGCGGACGATTGTCTTATGATGTTGCTGAAGCACGTTTGTCTGAGGTGTATTTCCCCTGGCACGCCCAGATTCATGCACTTATTCATCAGGCTTTGGCTGCGTTTGGGCAGGCCGTTATGCTTGATTGTCATTCCATGCCTGCGGCCGCGTCAGGTTTGCATGAAAGTGATATCGTCTTGGGTGATCGCTTTGGCGGTGCATGTGCGCCGATCCTGATGGCGGAAGCGACACGTTTTCTGAAAGAGGCGGGATTGCGGGTTGCGCGCAATAATCCCTATGCGGGGGGGTATGCGACTGAACATTATGGCAAGCCCGGTCAGAACCAACACTGCTTGCAAATTGAGATTAATCGCTCGCTCTATATGGTCGAGGGGGCCATGACAAAGCGACCCGCGTTTGAATCGGTTGCCGCAACCATGGCTGGTTTGGTTGGCCATATTGTCGATGTTGCTGAAAGCCTTGCGTTGAAGCATGCCAGCTGATCGGCGGGATCGTGGCCAAAAAAGGGCCGGGCACGAAGCCCGGCCTGATAGGTGTTTGGGAGGAAACGCCCAAAAATGGGCAAGGACGCCACGGCATCCATGAGCCTATTTATTTCGCACTTGCAAAAATTTCAAGGTTGATTGTCTTCACGCCGTCGTGTTTTGATGCTTAGAGTGCGATTTTGTTCGCTAAGTGGTTGATCTGCCGATTTTTTATACATATTGCACTGCAGCATTGCAAAAGTGCGGGTCTGTCGATAACCCCGACCACTCCTTGATTCAATGCGTTAGCTTCCCTTATGTGGCGTGCTTTATCGGGTTTTGGCTCTGTTTTGAGCCGTATCAAGGGTGCGTCATGGCATTTCTGGCACTTGTCCGGCACGGACAGTCACAATGGAACTTGGAAAATCGGTTCACTGGGTGGATGGATGTGAATTTGACGGCTGAAGGTGAGGCGCAAGCGCGCAAAGCCGGTCAGTTGCTGAAAGCGTCGGGCGTGACCTTCTCTCAGAGTTTCACCTCATTGCAGACAAGGGCAATTCGCACATTGTGGCTGGCCTTGCAGGAGATGGATTGTTGTTGGTTGCCTGAAGAAAAGAGCTGGCACCTGAATGAGCGCCATTATGGTGCATTAACGGGCCTTGATAAGGCTGAAACGGTTGCCAAGCATGGTGAGGAGCAGGTTCGCATTTGGCGGCGCTCCTATGATGTGCCGCCGCCGCCTCAAAGTCAGGATGACCCTTTTCACCCCATTCATGATCCCCGCTACCGTCAGGTGCCGGCCGGCTTGTTGCCCAATGGGGAAAGTCTTGCCATGACTTTGGCGCGGGTTTTGCCCTATTGGGGCGATGCCATTGCCCCGCGTCTTCACGATGGGAATGTGTTGATCTCGGCCCATGGCAATTCTTTGCGGGCGATTATCAAGCATTTGTTTGATCTTGATGAGGGGGCCATCATGGACGTTGAAGTGCCCACTGCTAATCCCTTATTGATTGAATTGGATGCGCAATTGCGGCCCGTGTCTGCCCGCTATCTGGATGCAGAGCGTGCCCAAAAGCTCCCGGCAATTGGCTAATTCATGAGCGAGCTTGCCCGAGTCTGGTCGGAGAGCGAGACCGACTTTATGGCGCGGGCGTTGACATTGGCGCGCAGCGGACTTGGGCTGACCCAACCCAATCCAAGTGTGGGTTGTGTTCTGGTGAAGGGCGGAGAAATTGTCGGAGAGGGCCGCACCCAAGCCGGGGGACGACCTCACGCGGAGGCCGTCGCTTTAGCAATGGCGGGACGAGCTGCGCGTGGCGCGACTGCCTTCGTCACGCTAGAGCCCTGCGCGCATACAAGCCTGCGAGGGCCTGCTTGCAGTGACAGTCTTATCGCGGCCGGGGTGCGTGCGGTCATTATCAGTGTTTTGGACCCGGATGTGCGGACATGCGGGGAAGGTGCTGCGCGATTGCGTGCGGCAGGGATCGACGTCAGCGTGGGTTTATTGGCTGATGAGGGAGAGGCCCAAATTGCTGGTTTTGCCAAGCGGTTGCGGACAGGTCTGCCATGGGTCCATATTGGCGTACCAACCCCGCAATTTGATGCTGTTCTGATCGAAGGTGAGGCAGACGGCTTGCTGGCACATCTCACTGGTTTGGGGCAGGCTGGCGTGATGCGGCTGTGTTTGCCAAGCGGGTCGCCGGCAGCACTTGCGGCTGAGGCGCTCGGTCTGGTCGATTCATGTGATCCGGATTAGCGGGCCAGAGCAGTTAGTTTGCGGCAAAGATCATCAAGTTGATCGAGGCTGCGATAATGAATGGTCAGCGCGCCACCCTTATTGCCCTTGTGGGCGAGGCTGACATCAAGGCCCAAGGCGGCTGACAAATCATGTGCCAAGGCTTTGGAGTCGGTATCTGCCGCATCATCGCTGCGGGTGGTGCCAGATCGGCCGATCGAGTCGGCTCGGGTGGCGAGTTTTTCGGCATCGCGCACACTTAAACCACGTTCAAGGATGCTGCGTGCCGCAGCCAATGGATCTGCCACACCCAAAAGCGTGCGGGCGTGACCGGCGCTTAACTCGCCAGATCGCACGAGGTCCTTTACGGCTTCAGGTAATCCAAGCAACCGCATCATATTGGCGACATGGGCGCGGCTTTTGCCGACCGTATCCGCGATCGCCTGTTGGGTTCGGCCAAAGCGCTCGGCTAATTGTTGAAAGGCAAGGGCTTCTTCGATCGGGTTCAAATCGGCCCGCTGCACATTTTCAACGATTGCAACCTCAAGCGTCGCCAAATCATCAAAGGTGCGGATCAGTGCTGGGACAGCATGCAGACCGGCACGCTGGGCTGCACGCCACCGGCGCTCTCCGGCGACAATTTCATACCGACCGGTGCCATCGTCTAACGGGCGCAAGAGCAAGGGCTGTAAGATGCCGTGCAGCCGAATGGACTCCGCCAAGGTCTGCAAGTCCTCTTCGGCAAATTGACGGCGGGGCTGTTGAGGATTGCGAATGATGAGATCAAGCCCGATCTCGCGCGGGCCAGTATCAGCGGGCCGCTCATCCGAGGGGCGGGTGGTCTCGGCGTCACCGAGCAGAGCCGATAAGCCGCGTCCCAAGCCGCGGGCCGGGCGTGCATCTGCCTTTGTTTTGGGGGAAATGTCGGTTTCGTCGCTCATGCTGCTAACCTTGTACGTTCGCGTTGCAGGACTTCACTGGCCAGCCGCATATAGGCCTGACTGCCCGAACACTTGTGATCATAGAGCAAAGCGGGTTTGCCAAAAGACGGGGCTTCGGACACCCGGACATTGCGGGGAATCACGGTTGCATAGACTTTATCGCCCAAATGTGTGCGCACATCCATGGCAACCTGATCGGACAGATTATTGCGCTGATCATACATGGTCAGCACGATGCCCTGGATTTCAAGTGCTGGGTTGAGCGACCCTTTGACCAAATCGACGGTGCGCATCAGCTGGGTGAGGCCTTCAAGGGCAAAAAACTCACACTGCAGCGGCACCAGGACCGCATCGGCGGCTGTCATTGCATTGATGGTGACAACATTGAGCGACGGCGGGCAATCGATCAAGATGAAATCATAATGTGTGGCATCCCCGCGGCTGACATCCACCCGGTGTCGCGCCAAGGCATCCCGCAGTCGGAAAGCTCGGTTCACCGCTTGGGCCAATTCGGTCTCGACCCCGGCCAGATCAACACTTGCCGGTATGACCGACAAATTGGGTATGCGCGTTGCAATCGCGGCTTCGGCGAGAGATGCTTCATCCATGATCACATCATAAGAGGTCAGTTTGCGCGAAGATGCCGCAACACCCAATCCTGTGGACGCATTTCCTTGTGCGTCGATATCCAGAATGAGCACAGATTCACCAACGGCTGCCAAGGCGGTCGCAAGATTAATGGCGGTCGTGGTCTTTCCGACCCCGCCCTTCTGATTGGCCACTGCAATGACGCGTGTCTTTTTCATGACGATGTGGGTCCTGCCTTGGATTGCCAGTTGGTGATCTCGAGGACACAACCGCGTGTGTCACTCGCCGATGGGTGGATTGTCGACGTAAAGAGCCAATTTGTCGAGGCCTGTTCAAGTTCGGCTGACACTTCTTCCCCTTTTGGAAACAGTGCTTGTGTGGCTGGGCCTTGCCATGGCGCGGCATAGGCAAGAAGGCGGTCAAGGGCTGTAAAGGCGCGGGCCGTAACCACATCGACCGGGCGTGGTGTCACTGCCTCCAGTTTGGCGTGGGTGATTTCGACCGTGATTTCCATCGCGCGTGCCGCTTCACGCAAGAAAGCGCAACGCTTTGCGCTGGCCTCTACCAGTTGGACTTGCGCGGATCCCCGCTCGGCCAGAAGTGCGGCAAGCACCAATCCTGGAAAGCCAGCCCCGGTGCCGAAGTCGACCCAAGTCTGCGCCTGTGGGCTCGCCAGAGGCAGGATCTGCACTGAATCAAGAATATGTCGCTGCCAAAAAGCTGAAAGCGTTGACGCACCGACGAGATTGATCCGCGGAGCCCATTTGGTCAGTAGGGCCTCATAGGATTCAAATCGACGGAGTGTTTCACGTGAAACACCATAAGCATTCATGAGTCTGACTTGGACGGCCTCGCGGTCGCGGTCATCCTTAGGCGCTGACACGAGCTGTTGCTCCCCGCCGGACATATGCAAGAAGTGCAGTTAGGGCCCCTGGGGTCATACCCTCGATCCGGGCGGCTTGACCCACAGTGCTGGGCCGGACCTTGCTGAGCTTCTCACGCACCTCGTTCGAGAGTCCGCCGATCGCTTGGTAGTCGAGATCGGCGGGCAATCCCAATTCCTCATCGCGGCGAAATGCCAGAATATCGGCCTGCTGGCGATCCAAATAGCCACAATAGACGGCTTCTGTTTCGAGATGCGTCCGAGCACGTGCTGATAGGGCCGCCAAGTCAGGGAAGAGATCGACCAAGCGATCAAGACCGATCTGCGGATGCGCGATCAACTCCAAAAGGCTGCGCTTGCGGCCATCTTGATTGACGGGCAGGCCGAAACGGTTGGCCTCGGTTGGCGAAATCAGGCGTGACTTGGCGAGGGTCATCGCCGCTTCAATCTCTTCAAGCTTCGCCAAGAAGGCGGCAGCCCGTGTTGGGCCTACCAGACCCAGCGAAACGCCAAGTGGGGTCAGACGTTGATCGGCGTTGTCGGCCCGCAAGGTCAAGCGATACTCAGCGCGCGACGTGAACATCCGATATGGCTCAGACACACCACGGGTGATCAGGTCATCAATCATCACCCCAATATAGGCCTCATCGCGGCGGAAATGGACCGGGTCCTGCCCGCCAACCCGGCGCGCAGCATTTAAACCGGCAACAAGCCCCTGTGCTGCGGCCTCTTCATAGCCGGTTGTGCCATTAATCTGCCCTGCCAGATAAAGACCCGGAACAGACTGCACCGACAGATCGGCACCGAGCGCACGCGGATCGACATAGTCATATTCAATTGCATAAGCATAGCGCAGGATCTCAACCCGTTCGAGACCAGGAATTGTGCGCATGAAAGCAGCCTGAATTTCCTCCGGAAATGAGGTCGAAATGCCGTTTGGATAAATGGTTGGGTCATCAAGCCCCTCGGGTTCGAGGAAGATCTGATGCCGGTCCTTATCCGAAAAGCGAACAATCTTGTCCTCAATCGACGGACAGTAACGCGGCCCTCGCCCCTCAATCGCCCCGCCATATACAGCCGACAAATGCAGATTATCGCGTATGATCTGGTGGGTTTGTGGGGTAGTCCACGTGATCCAACAGGGCACTTGGGGTGTGGTGATGACCTCATTCAGGAAAGAGAATGGAACTGGCGGCGCATCACCGGGTTGAATCTCGCAAACCGAGTAATCGATTGTCCGTCCATCAAGGCGGGCGGGTGTGCCAGTCTTGAGCCGCCCCATGGGCAAACCAAGTCGATAAAGCGTTTGGGCCAAGCCGATCGCCGGAGCTTCATCAATTCGACCGGCTGGCCATGTCTTTTGACCCAGATGGATCATCCCATTAAGGAAGGTGCCCGTTGTCAGGACAACAGCCCCCGCCATGATGCGCGTTCCATCGGCCAGCACGACACCGGCACAATGACCATCCGTCAGAATAAGATCCTCAACCGCTGCGCTCAGAATTGTCAGATTTCCTTGCTCGGCCAACAGATCCTGAATAGCTTGGCGATAAAGCTTGCGGTCCGCTTGGGCACGGGGCCCACGTACGGCGGGCCCTTTGGAGCGATTCAACATTCGAAATTGAATCCCAGCCGCGTCAGCCGCCTTCCCCATAATGCCGTCAAGCGCATCGATCTCACGCACGAGGTGACCCTTGCCCAATCCGCCAATCGCGGGGTTGCACGACATTTCACCAATCGTGCTGGCCTTGTGTGTGACCAAAAGAGTTTTGGCCCCGGCGCGCGCACTGGCCGCTGCCGCTTCACAGCCTGCATGGCCGCCGCCAATGATAATGGTGTCAAACCTGCTGTGGGTCACGATGCCGGTCTCGCATAGGTATAGAAAGGGAGGGGGGCCTCCATAGCGAAACTTATGCCACAGGTCGACTCGTTCCTTCAGACTGTTTCACGTGAAACAAGCTGTCGCGTCAAACTTTGCGGCTACTCGCACCGCCTATTTGCCGATGCAGAATTGTGAGAACAATCGGTCCAACACATCTTCAATATCAACACGGCCAGTAATCCGTCCGAGGGATCGCGCCGCAAGCCGCAAATCCTCCGCCACAAGTTCCGCGGCCTCTGCCGGGGCATTGAGGGCGCGGTCGAGTGCAGACACGGCTTCGCGAACCGCTTCTTGGTGACGCAACCGTGTCAATGGTGGTGCTTCTGATCGCGCAGCATCTTGTTGCGCCCGCGTAGCAATAAGCTCTTCGAGCTGCACAAGCCCCTGTCGGGTCACGCTTGAAATCACAATCTCGTCCGAACCAGCTGCCGGCCAAGCGATGCGATCGGCCTGACCTAAAAGCCAAACATCCCCGGGCCGCATCAAATCGGCAAACTCAGCGCGCTCATCTTCATGGGTCAGAAGGCCCAGTCGTAAATCTGCATCCAATGCCCGTTGTCGCGCCCGCCTTATGCCTTCCGCCTCAATCTCATCTTGCGACGTCCGCAGCCCAGCGGTGTCCGACACAAGCACAACCATCCCGCCCAATACCACGCGCACATCGACAATGTCACGTGTTGTTCCAGGCTTTGCTGAAACAATCGCCGCGTCTCGCTGTGCTAACTGATTGATTAAACTTGATTTGCCAGCGTTTGGCCGGCCGATGATGACCACCTGAAACCCAGACCGCACCCGCTCTGCCCGCCGGGAATCATCGAGAAAGCCTGTAAGGCTGGCCCGCAAAGCTGCAATCCGCTCACGGGCGCGCAGGCTAAGGCCAGGCGGCAAGTCCTCATCAGGAAAATCAATATCGCCTTCTGCATCGGCCAGGCTATCAATAATTGTCTCACGCCACCGCTCGACTTCACCGGCCAACGCCCCCTCCATTTGGCGCAGCGCCTGTTTGCGTTGGGCGGCGGTTTCAGCTTCAACGAGATCAGCAAGGCCTTCTGCGGCGGTCAGGTCCATTTTGCCATTTTGGAAAGCCCGCCGGCTAAATGCGCCCGGCTCAGCCAAACGCACGCCCTCCACCGCCAAGCAGGCAGCCAATGTGTCACGCACAACGGCGGGACCACCATGCACGTGCAGCTCAAGCACATCTTCACCGGTAAAACTGTGCGGCGCCTTGAAAAACAACGCTAAAGCCCGATCAATTGGTGCACCGTCCGGATCCAAAACCCGCACCAAGCGCGCCTGTCGCGGTGGTGGCAGGCCGCCCAATAGCGCCATCCCGACGGCCGCACATGCCGGCCCCGACAAGCGGATGATGCTGACCCCGGCAGGCCCAGGACCTGATGCCGGGGCCACAATCGTGTGAGTGCTCACGATTTCTTGTCGCTGGTGCTCTTGTCTGGTGATGCCGACGGCTTGGTGGGTAGGTCGCTTGTTGCAACTTTCAGGGCGGCACCCACCAGCGCACCAAAGGCCTCCGTGGCGACCCCACCAAGACCGGTCCAGGTCTTCAGCATCGGCTCCACATCAACCAAATTCCCAGTCTTTTCAAGCTTATCCTTGGCGATTCCAACGAAAGTTTCCTGAATGGCCGTCAAATTGGGCATGCCCAATAATTCGCGCGCCTCGCTCGGTGTCAAATCCACTTCAATGCTGACTTTCATGTCAGAAATCTCCCAATCCGCAGCGGGCAGTCCGGAACCGCGCTTGCTGTCCGGCCTTACTGCCAGCCTTGGCACCAAAACCGATTGTCTTCTATCGGTCTTACGACTAGGTCTTAGCCGTAAACCCAGACTTGGGGCCGCAATCGGGCCAGTTCAAGCCGGGACAGAGCACAATCTGATTTGGAGAGGATACACATATGGGCGCGTATGTCACGATCACCGGACCTGATGGCGAATTCCAAGCCTATGTCGCTACGCCTAACCGGCCAAATGGCCGTGCCTTGGTCGTTATCCAAGAGATTTTCGGCGTCAATAAAGTCATGCGCGATCTTGCCGATGTCTATGCCGAACAGGGTTATCTTGCCGTTGTGCCAGACCTGTTCTGGCGCATTCAGCCAGGTATTGATATCACAGATCAAACGCCGGAAGAGTGGCAGAAAGCCTTTGACTATTTTGGTAAGTTTAATGTCGATACTGGCATAGTCGATATTCAGGCTACCATCGACTATCTTCAGAAAACTCACCAGAAGGTCGGCGCAGTCGGCTATTGTCTGGGCGGACTTCTGGCCTATTTGACCGCCACACGCACCTCCATTACCGCCAGCGTCAGCTATTATGGTGTGGGTATTCAAGATCGGCTGGCCGAAGTCGGGCCACAGACCAAGCCCCTTTTGTTGCATGTCGCCTCAGAAGATTCCTTTGTGAATAAGGATGCACAGGCCGCAATGAAGACCGGCTTATCAGGCCAGGATCACATTCATCTGTATGTCTATGATGGCCTTGATCATGCGTTCGCGCGTATTGGCGGCCAGCATTATGATGCTGCAGGGGCGGCCCTCGCCCACCAGCGGACGATTGCCTTCTTTGATGAGCATTTGTCATGATGCGTCAGGTTGGGCTTAGCCAGCTTGGCGGTCCCGACGTACTTGAACTCCGAGACGTCGCCATACCGCGTCCAAAACCTGGAGAAATTCTCATTCGCATGGCCGCGTGCGGTCTGAATTTCATCGATATCTATCAACGCACCGGCCTTTATCCTCTGCCTCTTCCAACAGGATTGGGATTGGAGGGGGCCGGGGTTGTCGAGGATGTTGGCGATGACGTCACCCGTTTTCAGCCCGGTGACAAAGTTGCCTTCTGCCTTGGTCCGGTAGGTGCCTATGCGGATTATGCATGTGTTCCCGAGGGCAAGGCCGTCCATGTTCCCGATGGGATTGACCTTGAAACCGCTGCGGCCATCCTGCTCAAAGGCCTAACGGCAGAATTCCTGATCCAGCGCCTTCGCCCTTTAAAGTCAGGTGATACGGTCTTGTTTCATGCGGCTGCCGGGGGTGTCGGTTTGATTGCCTGTGATTGGCTGGCCCATTTGGGGGTGCGCGTTATCGGCACGGTCGGCTCTGATGACAAAGCAGCCCTGGCACGCGAACATGGATGTGCTGAAACGATTCTGTACCGGACTGAACCACTCGTGGAGCGGGTCAAAGACCTCACACAGGGCCGTGGATGCGTGATTGTCTATGATTCAGTTGGGGCTGACACGCTTTCTGCCTCGTTGGACTGTGCTGCCCGTCGCGGTCTCGTGGTCAGCTTTGGAAATGCGTCAGGCCCGCCGGCGGCGATTTCTCCGTTGGAACTATCCCGTCGGGGCTCTCTGTTTCTGACCCGCCCAACATTGTTCGACTACGTCGCCACAACCGCCGAACTGGATCAAGCCGCTGAGGACTTGTTCAGCCACGTTATATCCGGGGCCATCCGTCCCGTGATTGGGGCACGATATAGCTTGGAGCAGGCGGCCGAAGCCCATCGGGCGCTCGAAACGCGCCAGACCGTTGGCGCGACCATTCTATTGCCGGGTCTGTAATTCCAAACAGCCCAACTAGCGCAATTGATGGGAGGCAGCTTCCAGGTCTTTGACCGGCAGATAGCCCACGGCTTTGTCCTTGTGCCGGGTAATCTCTGCCCATTTGCCGCTCGGGGTTTCGGTTTGCCCCCAGATTTGGATCAATTCACGTGCCGGAATTTCGGCAACGATTGGGGCAAGTGGCGAAGGTTCAGCCCGCAACTTCACAGGCTCGACCAAGGCCTTTGCCACATAGGCTCCGGTAAGGACGGGACGGCGATCTGTATCCAAATCGGCCAAGTTGATCACGCCGCCGACGTTTGTGTCGACAAAAGCCACGGCCACACCGGACTCGGTCAATTCCTGCACCACTTCAACTTTGCTGTTACGCGGTACTTTCCTGATAAGTTTACCAGACTTTCCGATTTCGCGTAGTTCGGTCTCAAACCGGGTAAATCGAATATCCGGTGCAGGCTTAAAGAACCAATAGGCCGCACCTACGGCAACCAATAGGGCCAGAAAAATCGGGATGATGCGGGTCATGCCTGACCTCTCCCGCGCGCGTCGACAAACATGATGAAAACCTGCCTAAAATAAAATCGTCAAACGTCCGTCTGTCCCGGCTGCTTCAATTCGGCCGGGGACAGCAGGTAGGGTCACCAGTTGGTATCCCCACCCGCATCAGCCCGCGACTTAATCCGCCAGCAATTTCACCAAATCAATGGCTTTTTGCCTTTGCTTGGGTGACTTGATTGCCGCAAACGCAACCACCAGATCGGTCGCATCTGGATTCTGTGCGATCAGGCTCAAGATTGAAGATTGGGCACCTTCGCCTCGGTCTGACTTTGAAGACAAGCCATATTGGCTTGGGTCGACACCCTCGAAGAAATATTCGGGACCAACACCCAGCACACAGGAAATCTGAAACAGACGCGACGCCGAAATCCGGTTCACGCCACGCTCATATTTCTGAAGTTGCTGGAATGAAATTCCCAGAGCTTGGGCCAGTTGGTCCTGTGTCATATCAACGGCGTCGCGCTGACGGCGGACTCGCTGGGCTACAAAATGGTCGAGATCATCGGCCTTCCGTGGGTTTGAGTTCTCTCTCGCGGGCACTTTACACACTCCGTTACTGATTAAGGTTACTGCTCACTCATGCACCTGAGGTGCGGATACGACGACTTGGTACCTGCACATCTGCAGGTACCCCCTCGGAAGATTTCCCTGCCCCGAGCGGCAGGTTTTGCTGATGAACACCAGGAAACTTGGTGAACTCACTGGGTGGTACAAACTCACGCCGGTACCAAGGTTTTGTTTTTTGATCGAAAACAGCTTCAAGCCATTTCAAGACCACTTTAATTCTGGGAATACGCTCAATGTCGCGGTGATAGACAAGACTCAGCTCGACAGGTGCAAATGATTCGCCGACCATGACCAAGTCTGGGTAAAGCGCACACATGACTGTTGGCATGCCGGCAACCCCGATCCCCGCCAAAACACCCTCCACGACCGCCGCACTCGAATTTGTTTCAATCCGTTTGCGCGCAAGATCCTGAAATGCCGGAACTTTTCTTGCCATATTGCCGGTAAGCGTTTGGGCCGTGTGATGCAGATAAGGATGGCGCAGGGCCTCCTCTAGGCTCTGCGGCATGCCATAGAGCTCAAAAAATGCTTTTGTACCAAACAGACCGTAATGGAAGTAAGCAACGGGGCGTGTCACATAGCCAGGAATTGGTTCTGCGTTGAAATTCAACGCGATTTCTGAATCCGCTTCGATCGGGTTGTGTGGCCACAAGCCGCAATCGAGTCGCACATCCAGCTTTGGATTCTCGCGCAGCAACTGGGTCAAAGCCGGAGTCAACAAATAGGCCCCAACCCCGTCAGAGCATGATACGGTCACAGCGCCAACAGGTGATGTTGCCTCTGAATCAAGCACTTCACGCTCAAGTTCCTCGATCTGATTTTCAATCGTGCGAACGCGCGCCAACGCCATCTCGCCGGCTTTTGTCAGCACCACCCCCTGTGCAGTCCGCCGAACCAAACGTGTGTTCAACCGTGCCTCTAACTGATCAAGGGCGCGCGACACAGTCGAGGGATCAACACGCAAACTGCGTGCAGCCGCATTCAGGCCGCCGCACACAGCGACCGCATAAAAGATGTGCAAGTCAGACAGGTCTGACCGATGGCGTACCACATCCTTCAAACAAGGACCCCTCAAGTAAGCCAGTACTCTATTGCAATTTTTCTGGGTCCCCAAGCGTTTTTTTCCCGATTAACCCTAACGCACGGTTGCATGAGCAGACAATTCTCGTGGCTGGGGAACCACAGCGGGATTTGGCACCGGATCAGCGACTTGTCGGGCGACGCATGCGGCGCTTGCCGGGTTTCGGATCGGCTGATTTGCGCATCGACCGGCAAGATTTTCGGCCAGATTTTCGGGTCGTACGACCCTCCCAAATGGCACCGGCAAATACTGGCAAATACTGACAGGGAGTTGGATCGAGGCACATGGACGGGACCAGCAAGTTCACTCGGACCATTCTTGAAGTCCGCAGTCCTATGGAAGGGCGCACCACGCTTGAGCGCGTGGCCCGTGCTGCGGCCGACCATAACATGTTTGCCCTCAGCGGCTCTCGTCTCATTGAGGCCCGGTCGCTGGCTGTAGGCTTGGTGGGGGAGCCCGTTGCGAGCATTGAAACCATGCAATGGGTCTATGACCAGACCAAGCTTGGGCTCTTTGGTGTCACGCACGCCGCGATGGACGGCCTTGCCGATCCCGATGACTCAAGTCCGCTGTGCGGATTGTTAGGCTTTGTACCCCTGAACCAAGCTGGCGATGCCGCTGTGTTGCGGGATGAATTTGATCCTGTGGCGCCCTTGCCTCATCAGGTTTGTACCCCCGAGGAAGAACCAGTCAGCATTTTCGGCTGGGGTGTGGCGGTCACACGTCACGACGCAGCGCGGCTGGTTGTTAATCTCGGTCTCTTCATCTCCGAACATATCATGCCGAACGCGGATTGGTATGCCCGCGCCGTCACCGACGATGGCGCGCGCCTTCTGCTCGGCAAAATGGGCTGGACCCCCTTGGAAGGAACCAAGGTGGGGACTCTACGGCTTCTGTCTCACGTCAAAGCTGAGGCTCAATTTCGTCAAACAAGGGGTGCTGCATGATTCCCAAGGCTGATCTGCCTGAAAGGCTTGTTCCAAGTAATGGTCCCAAATGGGAAATTACCGTGGCTCATCGTCTTGATGAAATCATGCAAGTGATCTCCCTTCGTGCGATCGCTTACATGCATGAACAATCTTGCCCCTATGATGAAGAAATCGACGGCAATGATTTCGCCGGGGCCACACATTTGATCGCCCGTCTGGCGGGGGAGCCGGTTGGCTGTGTTCGGTTGCGCTGGTTCGCGCAATTCTTCAAAGTCGAGCGGGTGGCAGTCCTCCCGCGCTATCGCAAGTCTGGTTTGGGGGCCGCCCTCTTGGATGCTTCTTTCGAGCTGGGAGCGAAGAAGGGCTATCATCACGCCCTGGGTCATGTGGAACCCTCAATCGTTGGTCTGTGGAATCGGGCCTGTGGCGTCACCGCGCGCCCAGGACGGCCTCATCTGGCCTTCTCCGACCACGAATATGTCGAAGTCGAAAAATTCCTACCCGGACGGGATGACGCGATCCACGCCAATTCCGATCCGATGGTTCTCTTGCGCCCAGAAGGGGAGTGGGATCACCCCGGGGTTCTGGATCGTTCAAATGAACGGCTGCCCCCATTGCGTACAGCAAGGCAAGCTTGACTATGATTTCGTCCCGTTACGCGTACCCAGATCACTGCCGTCGACCGCCACCCCTCTTGATCTGCAATGAATTGGTGACTGACGGCCATACGACTGAGGACCCAGCCTCTTGGCACACATGCCTGCACAATAGCAGCTTGATTCTGACCAGTGCGCGGCGTCAAGGTTGGCTGATTGCCCATGTCTATCGCCATGATCGGCCGCCCAATCCGGTGGCCGACTTGCGGCCAGAACCAGATGAACCGGTGTTTCAATGCCGGGGTCCATCGGCTCTATCTTCGCCGGCCCTGCGGGATCTTCTGGCGATGAATAATGTCGAAGAACTCATTCTCGTCGGACGGTCACTGGTTCCTTATTGTTTGGCAACCGCAATTGCGGCTGCCGACCTTGGTGTGTCGGTCACGATGGTGACCGACGCCGTCTCACATCCGCGCATCGAGGCCAATGACGCGGATCTTTCCACCACCCATGCGGCAATCCGGTTGTTTCCGGAGTTTGCCACCATGACCACCACCGCCAAGCTGCTGCAGCTGCAATCCTCCTTGAGTCTCTTTGTATCTGGATCCTGACATGACAGTCTTACCCTTGGTTGCCAACCTGAATGACAATGTAAGCACGAGCCCGTCGAGGTCGACAGAACAGCCCGGTGGTGTCGTCGTTACCCTACCAAGCGAGCCTGTCTTGTCGATTGTTCGCCATACGCTGCAGCGGCTTGGCCCCTTTGCACCAACAGATGCGATGGTGATTTCCCGCATCCTCAACCGCCTGTCGCAGATTGAACGAGACGACGGTGTTTCGGTGGCTATCGACCATGCTCGTGAAGTGGTGGAAATCCTAAAGCTGCAGCGCCGACCAGCCCGCTAAGCGCGACACAGCGATTGCTCGCGTTACGGGGTAACCCGACCAGCGCCGCGTGCGCGGGGGTCGGGTGCAACGATCGGCTGGCCCTGCTCGACCTTGATGGCGGCGATATCGCCATTGTAGTCTTGCGCTTCGAACCGGTAGCCACGCGCCTCGAGTTCGCTTCGTAATGCCGGTGGGGCCGGGGCATAGGGTTCGGTAAAAATCACATTTTCCGGGATGAGCTGGTGGTGGTAACGCGGGGCGGCAACCGCCTCAGCCAGCGGCATCTGATAGTCCAGCGCGTTGAGCAACACCTGATAGACCGTCGTAATGATGCGCGACCCCCCCGGAGAACCCAGCACAAGGGCAGGCTGCCCTTGTTTCAGTATAATGGTTGGCGTCATTGACGAAAGCGGGCGCTTGAAGGGTTGAATGGCGTTGGCATCACCACCCACGACTCCATATTGGTTCGGCGCCCCCGGTTTGGCGGAAAAATCATCCATTTCATTATTGAGCAGGAAGCCTGCCCCCTCCACGACAACGCCAGAGCCGTACCAGCCGTTGATCGTATAGGTATTGGACACGGCATTTCCCTGCCGATCGACCACTGAATAATGTGTGGTCTGCGGTTTCTCCAGGCCCGGTTGAACAGCCACAGTCGGCGAGGGCCGGTCGGGCTGTATCTCCCTGGCGCGTGCGGCAATGTATTCAGGTGCAAGGAGGGCTGAAACAGGTACAGTCACAAAATCCGGGTCGCCCAAATAGACCGCTCGGTCAGCAAAAACCCGCTTTTCCAATTCTGCCAGCAAATGAATGTATTGGGCAGAATTATGCGCCACACCCTCAAACAGGTCGCCGCGCGCCTGCTTCATGCCGAGTAATTGCATCAACGCAATGCCGCCGGAGCTTGGCGGCGGGGCGGTAATGACCTGATAGTCACGCCAAGGGCCAGTTAAGGGTTGTCGCCAAACCGGCTTGTATCGGGCAAGGTCCTGCTTGCTGATCAAACCCTTTTGTGGACCTCGCTGCATCTGCGCCACCACTTGGTCACCAACACGACCCTCATAAAAGCCAGCCGGGCCGAGGCGGGCGATCCGTGCCAAGGTCCCCGCCAGTTCAGGCTGTGTAAAGGTCACGCCTTCGCGCATCGTGCCGAAATAGCGCGCCAAATTGGTCGACTTACCTAAATATGCTTCTGATTCCCGATAGATACGGATCATTTGTGCGGGCGGCACAAAGCCATCGCGCGCCAAATTTACAGCGGGCTGAACCACTTGGGACCAGCTTAGCCGACCAAAGCGTTTGTGGGCGGCATAGAGGCCCGCAACGGTCCCGGGCGTACCGGCTGCCAGATTGCCAATCAGAGAGGCATCGGCCCTGAACTCACCATTTGAATCGAGATACATATCGGCCCGCGCCTTAGCCGGAGCGGTTTCCCGATAATCGAGGAAATAGGGTTGGCCGTTCATGACAATGGTCATAAAGCCCCCGCCGCCGATATTGCCTGCTTCGGGATAGCTAACCGCCAGCGCAAAGCCGATGGCGACAGCCGCATCAATGGCATTCCCGCCCGCCTCAAGGATAGCGACGCCGATCTCAGCTGATGGGGTGTCTGCTGTAGCAACTGCCCCAGCGTTCAGACCCCTGTTATCTTTTGCATGGCTGATCGAAGATGAAAGACCAGACCCCGCCACACCCAGACCGATGGCGGAGGTTAAGGCCTGTAGGGTCTGACGGCGAGAAAGCTCATACTGATCATGAAACATGGCTATACGCACTCCGCCCGACCGATCCGTGGTTCATAACCACATTAGACTGCACTGCGACATAAAAACAACTTCCAACAGGGAGGTGTGCTGCTAGGGTGTTGTGACATAAAGATTGGCAGAACTTGGACCAATCAACTTGGGCTGGTGAGGAAAACATGACTAAAGTTGCCGTTGTTACAGGTGGATCGCGCGGGATTGGTGCGGCGATTTCAATTGCTTTGCGGGATGCTGGCTATCAAGTTGCTGCTAATTATGGTGGCAACGACGAAGCGGCTGCGGCTTTCACTCAGGCAACTGGAATTGCCACCTACAAGTTTGACGTCGGCGATTACGAGGCCTGCGCCGCCGCTATGGCCCAGATCGAAGCGGATCTTGGACCAATCTCAGTGCTGGTGAATAATGCTGGTATCACCAAGGACGGCTTTTTTCACAAAATGTCGCCGGAACAATGGCGCTCGGTGATCAATGTTGACCTTGATAGTTTGTTCAACTGCACCCGCCCAGTCATCAATGGCATGCGCGAACGTGGCTACGGGCGCATTATCAATATTTCTTCGATCAACGGCCAAAAGGGCCAAGTTGGCCAAGTCAATTATTCGTCGGCCAAGGCCGGCGTAATCGGCTTTACCAAAGCACTCGCCCAAGAAGGGGCGGCGAAAGGCATAACGGTAAACTGTGTTGCCCCCGGTTATATCGCCACAGAAATGGTGTCTGCCATGAACCCTGAGGCCTTGGCCAAGGTGAAGGCTGGTATCCCGTGCGGCCGTTTGGGGGAAAGCGAAGAAATCGCCCGTGCAGTGGTGTTTTTGGTAGAAGATCCCGGCTTTATCAATGGTTCCACCCTGACCATTAATGGCGCGCAATATATCGCAGGCTAGTCAGGGTTTGGTTCAAATAGGCCCATGCCGCACTGCGACGTGTGATTGAGTGTCTCACGTGCCGCCTCGGCGGCGTTGCGTGCATCAAGCAAAAAGGCTGCCGAGTTCCCTCGGCAGCCTTTTTTCGAGCATGTTTGTCAGATGCCTAGGTCAACAGATCTTTGAGGCTGTCGACCAAGTCTGTGCGTTCCCATGAGAAGCCACCATCGGCCTCAGGTGCCCGGCCAAAGTGGCCATAAGCCGCCGTACGGGCATAGATTGGCTTGTTCAGATCCAGATGGCCACGAATACCACGCGGCGTAAGTTTCATCAGCTCAGGCAAACGGGCTTCCAGCGCCGCAAGATCGCACCGCTCAGTCCCATCGCAATTCGCATAGATGGAAAGAGGCTCGGCCACCCCAATCGCATAGGATAATTGCAGGGTACAGCGGTCTGCCAGACCCGCGGCCACGACATTTTTGGCCAGATAGCGGGCAGCATAAGCTGCCGACCGGTCCACCTTCGTGGGATCCTTGCCAGAAAAAGCACCGCCACCATGGGGGGCAGCGCCGCCATAAGTGTCGACAATGATTTTGCGGCCCGTCAAGCCGCAATCGCCATCCGGCCCACCTACAACGAACTTGCCAGTTGGGTTGATGTGCCATTTGCAATCCGTGTCGATCGGCAGAATGTCACCCAGCGCCTTGCGGATATAGGGTTCAACAATCGCCCGGATATCGTCACTGCTCAGGCTTTCATCCAGATGCTGCGTCGACAGAACGATGGAGGTTGCTGCAACGGGGCGGCCATTCTCATAGCGTGCCGTCACTTGGCTCTTGGCATCAGGCCCCAGCATGGCCAACACGCCGCTCTTGCGGGCATCGGCTAGATCCTTGAGGATCTTGTGGCTGAACTGAATGGGGGCTGGCATCAGCTCCGGTGTTTCGTTGGTCGCATAACCAAACATGATGCCTTGGTCGCCGGCACCCTCTTCCTTGTTGCCAGACGCATCCACCCCCATGGCAATATGCTCAGACTGGCCGTGAAGCAGCACCTCGATGGCGGCATTCTGCCAATGGAAGCCGTCTTGTTCATAGCCAATGTCACGGATCGCCATCCGCGCGGTATGCGCAATAAGGTCTTTCGTGACGCTGTCGGTCCCGCGATACTCACCCGCAATCACCACACGATTGGTGGTTGCCAACGTCTCAGCCGCGCAGCGCAAAGCCCAAGGGTCCAATCCTTCGGCAATGGTGTGACGAAAATACAGGTCGACAACTTCGTCTGAAATGCGGTCACATACCTTGTCGGGATGTCCTTCGGACACGCTTTCGGATGTGAAAAAATAAGATGCTCGGGCCAAGGCATTGCTCCATTGGGATTTCGGGATATAAATACATGTTTATATCTTGAAATCAACTTAATCACGCAAACAATTAGCCAAAACGCTTACCGCATGGCAGAATGAGCCCCATGACCCGATCCGCTCTTGTGACCGAAACCATCGAAATTCTCGCCCATCTTGTGGGATTTGACACCACATCCTGCAATTCAAATCTTCCATTAATTGAATGGGTTGAGGACAAAGTCCGGCCTTTAGCGCCACGGCTGCGCCGGGTCTTTAATGCCGATCACAGCAAGGCCAATTTGATCATAAGCTTCGGTCCTGAAGATGCGCCTGGCGGCATTGTTCTATCCGGGCATACCGATGTTGTGCCAGTGGACGGACAGATCTGGCAGAGCGATCCCTGGACGTTGGTCGAGCGTGATGGCCGTTTGTATGGCCGTGGCACCTGCGACATGAAGGGCTTTGCGGCCTGTGCCCTAGCGCTCGCCCCAGCAATGGCGCGCGCCACTCTGCGGGCACCTATCCATATTGCTTTATCCTATGACGAAGAGATCGGCTGTTTGGGCGCGCCCTCACTGGTAGATTGCCTCACCTCGCATTATCCAAAGCCCGACGCCGTGATCATCGGCGAGCCCAGCGATATGGGTGTGGTGTCCGGTCAAAAGGGTCTTGCGACCTATCAGATCGACATTACTGGCCGTGCCGCCCATTCCAGCCAAGTCCAGCAGGGCGTCTCAGCCATAATGGAGGCCGTGCCGCTTTTGTCCAATCTGCGGTCTTTGGCCGCGCAAATGCGCGAGCAAGCCCCAGTCATCAGCCCATTTGAGCCGCCAGGCACAACCTTAACCATCGGCGTCATCCAAGGCGGGACCGCTTCGAATATTCTGGCGCAATCCTGCACAATCACTTTTGACATGCGATTTGAAGTCGGTGACGACCCGGAACAACATTTGGCCCGTATCGCAGGCTGGGTCGCTGAAACCGATGCAACCATTAAAGCACGTGCGCCCGAAGGCGGCGCGACAATGATGCGCCGTTCACTTTCGCCAGCCATGGCACCAGAAAGCAATGGCACTGCAGAAGCCCTTGCGCGGGCGCTTACCGGCGACAACACCACGCGCGCGGTCGCCTATGCCACCGAGGGTGGGATTTTCCAGCGTGGTGGCCTGTCAACGGTCATTTGCGGGCCGGGCTCAATTCTGCAGGCCCACCAACCTGACGAATTCATCGAAATCAGTCAGTTGGAGGCCGGGGTGGCCTTCATGGAAAAACTCGTTACCCGCCTGTCGACGTGACGACCAAGATCCGGCGCGTCAAATCCCCGGCGACCCTGCGAATGTGCGATATAAGCCGATCGCGGCGTCGCTCAATTGTGCCTGGCTCGCCAAACGCGATTGGCGCGCGGTCGCTAGCGCACTTTCTGCCTCCAGCCGATCTTGAAAGGACGCCAATCCGGCGTTGAAACTCGCCAGCGTCGCATTAAACCGGACTTCGGCTGCGCGTTCTGCTTCCAGACCAGCCGCTGCGCGAAGCTTGGCCTGCTCATAGGCACTTAGCGCATTTTGGCCTTCGGCAATGGCGTTCAACGTGGTGGAACGATAGGACAATAAGGCTTGCTCAAACCGGGCGTTGGCAGTGCGCAAGCTTGCGCGCCGTTGACCCAGATCAAACAGCGGAATGGAGATAGCCGGCGTAGAACTGGCTGTCTCAACAGCCGCTTGCGCCAATGGGTTGCCCGCCAGCGAGGACAGGCTGGTTATGGTGCCGACAATCGACAAACTCGGATACATATCCGCACGGGCTATGCCGACAGCCGCGGCCTGCAGGATGGCATCTTGCTCAGCCCGGGCCACATCCAAACGGCGGCGTACAAAATTGGCTGGGACCGCATCCACAGTGGGTGCTTCGGCACGGAATGTAAAATCTTTGACCGGGGCCAAAAGCTGATCAAGTGAACCAGGAACCACGCCCCGCAGGATTGCGATCCTGTCCAATGCGCCCCGAACGCGCAATTCAGCATCTGGCACGCGTTGGCGCAATTGCGCCGCTTGACCTTGTGACAAGCCTTTGTCCGCCCGCGAGATTAAGCCAGCGGCCTCACGCGCGCTGGCAATGTTGGCCACTGCATCGGCCCGTGCCAGATCCTCTGTGAGATAAGCCAGACTTTGCTGAGCGTTGCGTAGATCAACATAGGCTGCTGCCAGATCAGCGATAATGGCAATCTTGGCCGCCTCCAGTGATGCCCGAGCACCGGCTTCATTGGCTTTTGCCCCCGCCAATGCCGAGCCAAAGCGACCGAACAGCGGGACTTCCCAAGTCGCCCGCACATTGGCGCTGCCTGTTGTTTGTTGCACCACCTTATCCCCGGTCGCAGACGTCAGCCGATTGTCTCCAACCGCATATTCTGTATCGGCTGCACCAGTTGCCGTCAGCCGAGGGGCAAAGCCTGCAATGGTTGAGCGGCCTGTGTTACGCGCCTCAATAAGCCGTTGATTTGCAAGCTGGACGGAGATGCTTTCTGCCAAAGCGGCACGCACCAGCTGATCCAAAGTTGGGTCCGCAAAGCTCGCCCACCAAGCCGCACTATCGCCCGCAGGAGCGGGGGGCATATCGCGGAACGCATCGGGCAATTCGCTAACTTGGGCTGCGACTTTGGGTGCCCCGAGTGCTGGGAAGCCCAGATTGCCATCTGCGGCACAGCCGCCCAATGCGGCCAAACCAACCAAACTGCCATAAGTGGCGACCCGCCGAAAATTTTGGCTGAGAGGAGCCATCCGAAACTTTGCTGCCGACGTAGACATGTTGTCTCCACATCCTGTTGTTTTTTTGTGTTCCCGCTTGACCTCGAGAGCAAGGCCGAATAATGCGAACGAACGTTCGCTATCGGAATAGGGCCAATGCCACGCACCGTCAACCCGTTGAAAGCTGAGATTCGCCGTCGCGAGATTCTCGACGCAGCACAGGCTTGCTTTGAACGTCGCGGCTTTCATGCCACCTCGATGGATCAGATTTGTGCCGAGGCCAATATCAGTCCCGGTGGTCTGTACCGTTACTTTCCATCCAAAGAAGCGATCATCGCGGCCATGGCCGATGATGAGCGCCGCGCCGCCACTTTGTCATTCGATGAAGTCCGGGCGTCGGATCATTTTTTGTTGGCTTTGTCGGAATTGTGTGAGCGCTTCGTCGAAGTCTATGCAGAGCCCAATCGGGCAGCTTTTGCCGCTGAATTGATGGCCGAGGCTGTGCGCAATCCTAAATTTGCGACGGTGGCTCGCGAAACTGAAGCCAAGATTCGCCAAGAGGTCGCTGCCTTGCTTGAAGTTGGCCAGAAGTCCGGTCAAGTCGAGGCAACCTTGGATCCGGCCGAAGCTGCGGCCGTCCTGATGGCCGCGGCTGATGGGCTTGGCTTGCGGATGACCTTTATGAATGACTTCAGTGCAGCCGAAGCAGCTCAGGCGCTGAAAAACCTCGTCCTTCGCTACCTCAATCCGGTCGCGACCCCCGTTAATCCCTCCCCCAAAAAGGCAAATCCGGCTGTCAAGCCGTTTGGAGCTTCCAATGACGCGTAATCTGAACGCTTCCTCCTTGGTTCTTGTTGTCGCCGCGCTGGCTTTGGCCGGTTGCGGTAGTGCAGGTGGAAACCAGAAGGCAGATGCCAGCAAAAAGACTGCTGAAGCCAGCAAAAATAAAAAGGGCGAGCGCACGCCACAGGCTGTGTCGGTTGCGGCAATCGAGACCAAAAGCTTTGTTGGTCGTCTGGTGGTTGCCGGTCAGGTCCAAGCCATTCAGGAAGCCCGTGTGTTTCCAACGGCTTCCGGGGCTCGGGTCATCCAGATCATGGCTGATGCCGGCGATCGTGTGGTGGCAGGTCAAGCCTTGGCTCGCCTTGATGGCAGGCAGATTAACGCCGACAGCGAGCTTCTAGCCGCTCAAGTTCGCCGCGCTCGAACCACCTTGGCCGAGGCTGAAGTTGGCTTGACAGCCGCACGGCAAAATCTTGCGCGTGCTGAAAACGGCCCGCGCGAGAGCTCGCTCGACTTGGCTGCCGCCCAAATTGCCTTTGAACAAGCAGAAGCTGAATATCAGCGTGCTTTAGCGGTGCGTGGTGACGGTGCCCTGTCAACCGAACAACTCGAAGCGCGGCGTGCGGCTGCGCGTCAAGCGGAAGCCCGTGTGCGTACCACACGTGGTGACATAGCCGCCCAGATGGATGCACGCCGCCAAGCTGTGGCCCAGGCCGCGGCCCGGGTTGGTGCGGCCCGCGCCGACCTTGATGTGGCAATCGCCCAGCAAGCCCAATCCAATTCGCGCCAGAACAATGGTCTGATCACGGCACCCGTCGCAGGGCAAGTCATTTCCCGCTCGGTCAATGTCGGTGAAGTTGCAGGTACCTCTGGCCAACCCATGTTTGTCATCGTCGCCAATGATGCGCTTGAAGTGGCTGCGGAAGTGCCGGAGTCTGAGATTGCCCGTTTGGTGCTTGGCATGTCGGCTGAGTTTACGGCCCCGGATGGGTCGAAAGTGACCGGCACGCTGCGTCGCTTGCCCGCTCAGATTGATCCTCAGCGTCGCACGGGCATCGCTCGCTTTACCTTGGCCGCAAATCCGGCGGTCAAATCTGGCGTCTTTCTGACTGGAACGGCGATCTCTCTACCTCGCGAGATCAATGCTGTGCCCGCAACAGCCGTCCTCTATGGCCGCGAAGGGGCATCAGTCTTTGTGTTGCGTCCTGATCAGACAGTCACCAAAGCCAAAGTCACCCTGGGCGCCCGCGAAGGCGCGATGGTTGAGCTGATTGCAGGTCCGCCCAAGGGCACGGTCGTTGTGACTGCAGGTTCTGCCTTCCTCGCTGAGGGTGAAAAGGTCAATGCCGTACGAGCCAATGCCGCCCCACCCGCCCCAGCCCCCAAGCCCCCCCAGAAGTAAGGCCGGATTGAAGGAATTCTCTGATGCGCAATATTTCCTCCTGGGCCATCAAAAACCCGATCGCACCGATCCTATTGTTCTTCTTGTTGACGATCATGGGTATCGGCTCCTTCTTCAAATTGCCGATCAATTCTAATCCAGACATTGATTTTCCCGCCTTTACGGTGTCGGTGGGCTTGCAGGGCGCTGCGCCAAGTGAGCTGGAAAATCAGATTGCCACCAAAATCGAAGGTGCGCTGGCCTCAATTGAGGGTGTCAAAAAGATCGAGACCACTTTGGTCACCGGGGCGTCGGAAACCTTTGTCGAACTTCAGATTGGCACCGACATTTCCAAGGCCGTGGATGATGCCCGTGCAGCAGTGTCCCAGGTGCGCGCCGATCTGCCGGATGGGGTGGACGAGCCCCAGGTCACCCGCGTCGACTTCAACTCGCAAGAACCGCTGGCGATTTACTCCGTACGGGGCCACGATATGGCTCCGGAAGATATATCTTGGCTGATTGATCGTGAATTCAGCCGCCAACTTTTGGCGGTCAAGGGTGTTGGCCGGGTAGACCGTTGGGGCGGTGTGAACCGCCAGATTACCGTGGAACTTGACCCTGCTCGCCTTACCGCTTTTGGGGCAACTGCGGCTCAGGTGAGCCGGGCCTTGCGCTCGCAGAACATTGACCTCCCCGGTGGCCGTTCCGAAGCCGGGGCGGGTGAGCAAACCATCCGCGCCTTAGGCTCTGCGAAGACTGTCGAAGAGCTAAGCAATACACCTGTGGCTCTCGCAAATGGCCGGGTTGTGCGCTTGGCCGATATTGCCGACATCCGTGATGGATCAAGCGAAATCCGTGGCATTGGGCGGTTTAACGATCAGCCCGTGGTCATGTTCCAAGTATTGCGCTCGAAGTCAGCCAGCTCGCTCAAAACCTACGAAGCCGTCAAGATCAAGATCGACAAGCTTCGCAAAGCCTATCCCAATCTAACAATCGAACCGGTTTTCACACCCACCGACTATGTCCAAGAGAGCTTTGACATGTCGATGGAGACATTGTTTGAAGGTGCTTTGCTGGCCACTTTGGTGGTTGCCGTCTTCTTAGGAGGTTGGCGACCGGTTGTTGGGGCAGCAGCGGCCATCGGCTTAACCCTACTGGCTTTGGCGTGGGTGCTCAAAGTTTCGACCGGCATTGTGATTTCAAAGACGGCACTATTGGCCATCGGCACGGTCATTTTGGCGGTGGTGACATTCATCATCAAGGATGGTCGGGCGACATTCCTTGCAGCCATTGCCATTCCATTGTCGACGATTCCGACATTTTGGGTGATGAGCCTCCTGGGCTTCACCCTCAATGATGTCACCTTGCTGGCGCTCGCTTTGGTGGCAGGCATCCTCGTGGATGACGCCATTGTGGAAATTGAGAACATCGTGCGCCACATTCGCATGGGTAAATCACCCTATGCAGCGGCACTCGAGGCAGCTGATGAAATCGGCCTTGCCGTGGTTGCGACCACATTTACCATCGTCGCGGTTTTTGCTCCGGTCTCGTTCATGACGGGCATTGTCGGCCAATTCTTCAAGAGCTTTGGGTTGACGGTTGCGGTCGCGGTCCTGTTCTCGCTTCTGGTTGCGCGCCTGATCACACCACTTTTGGCCGCCTTCATCCTGACCCGGTCGCCTCCGGAGCATGAAGGTGAAGCTGGCAAACGTTACATTGACTTCCTTGAGCTTTCTCTGCGCCATCGCTGGAAGACCGTCGCAGTGGGTGTAGCCGTGATGGTTCTGTCGGTCGTGATGTTGAATTTTGCCCCCAAGACCTTCACCCCCACCATTGATCAGGGCTTTGTGCAAATGCGCATCGACCTGCCGCCTGGCCTGTCACCCGACGAGGCTGATGCGCGTGCCCGCGAAGTGGCTGGCATCGTAATGGACCAGCCGGAAACCAAATCTGTGGTGCAAAGTGTTGCTGGCGATCTGACCGGGGCAAGCTTCTTCATCTCGCTGGTGGACCGCAAAGAGCGTGACATCACACAGCAAAAATATGAGGGCAATCTGCGCACGCTTGTGGCGCAAATTCCGGGCATTCGCGCCCGCTTCGGCGGGGGCTGGGGCTCAAATGATCTCCAGATTAACCTCACGTCCGATGATGCGGATGCTTTGGCCAAAGCGACGGCCCGGGTGATGGATGAAATGCGCAAAAAGCCCTGGGCGGTTGATCTGCGCTCGTCTGCTGACCTGACCCGCCCTGAATTACACATTGTGCCGCGCCGCGAGGAGGCAGCGCGCTTGGGCGTATCGATTGCTGATATTGCCACGGCAGCCCGCCTCGCCACGACAGGTGATATTGACCTCAACCTCGCCAAATTTAACGCGGGCGAGCGTCAAATCCCCATTCTTGTGCGCTTGGCTCGCGAAAACCGCGCCGATGTGGAATCGATCGCAGCATTGCGGGTCAATACGGCGTCCGGCGATACTGTGCCCTTGAGTGCCGTAGCCGACATTTCCTTTGGTGGCGGCGAGGCGCGGATCAGCCGGGAAGATCGTCAACGCGTGGTGACCATTTCCTCAAGTCTTGCTCCTGGCTATCAATTAGGGCCCATTTTCAACGAATTGAAGCGTTCGGATTTCTATAAGAATCCAGGCCCCGGTGTGTCGGTGAAACCTGATGGAGATGCGGAAGAATTGGGTGATATGTTCAGCCAATTCGGCAGTGCAATCGGCTTTGGCATCCTGCTCATCTATTGTGTGCTGGTCCTGCTGTTCCGCGACTTCTTGCACCCAATCACTATTCTGTCGGTGATTTTGCTCGCTCCGGCGGGTGCCTTCATCGCCTTGGGATTGGTGCGCGAGCCGATGTCGCTCCCGGTGATGATCGGTCTGTTGATGCTGATCGGGATCGTTATCAAGAATTCCATCCTCTTGGTCGATTTTGTGATTGAAGCCCAACACAAGGGCGTGCCACGCCATGAGGCGCTGATTGATGCCGCCAAAAAGCGGTCGCGTCCCATTGTGATGACCACCATCGCCATGATTGCGGGCATGATCCCGGCAGCCATGACGACCGCGGGTGCGGGTGCATTCCGCCACGGGATGGCGATTGCTGTGATCGGTGGCCTGTCACTCTCAACCGTGTTGAGCCTGATCTTCGTACCCGCTGTCTATACGCTGATCGATGATCTTGATCAGAAGGTGAAGCGCTTCTTCTCGAAAGTGCCGACGGTGACCCGCGAGGAGCGCGCCATTGCGTTGAAGGAAGAGGTCGAGCGTCGGGCCAGTCAGGCCGCAGCCGAATAGGCCGCACACCAAACGCAAAGGGGCCCCAGTCCGGGGCCCCTTTTTTGTCTATCACATGCAAATCAGCGAAATGGCGGCTCGTCAAAGCTGCGCAATTTGCGCGAGTGCAGGACCACACCGTCGTGGCGCATGCGTTCCACTGCTGCGATGCCGATCTTCAAATGCTCGCCAATCGCGCGTTCATAGAATTTGTTGGCGGTGCCCGGGAGTTTGATTTCACCGTGCAGCGGTTTGTCGGAAATGCACAATAGGGTGCCATAAGGTACGCGGTGGCGGAAACCCTGGGCTGCGATCATGCAGCTTTCCATATCCACACCAATCGACCGGGAAATATTGATCAAACGTCGTTCGCGACCCCAATAGAGTTCCCAGTTGCGGTCCGAGAAACTCACAACCGTTCCGGTCCGCAAGCGCCGCTTAAGGGCTTCCCCGCTTTCGCCGGTGACCTCCATCGCCGCCTGCTGGATCGACATTTGGACCTCAGCAATGGGAGGAATGGGGACATCGGCTGGCAGAATTCGGTCGAGCACTTCGTCCTTGCGCAAATAGGCGTGCGCCAAAACATAATCGCCAATGCGCTGACTCTGCCGCAGACCACCGCAATGGCCCACCATCAGCCAGCAATGAGGACGCAGAACAGCCAGATGATCGGTGATGTTTTTGGCATTGGATGGGCCGACACCGATATTGACCAAGGTAATGCCGTGGCCGTCCCGCGCTGTGAGATGATAGGCGGGCATCTGGTATTTTCGCCACGGGCTGGCTGCCACCCGGCCTTCGGGATCGTCGTCCAAGTTTGACGCGTCAATCGTGATACCGCCTGAACAGATTAGTTTTTCATAGCGGTCGCCTTGGCGGATTTGCTCAATCGCCCAACGAACAAACTCGTCCACATAGCGGGCGTAGTTTGTGAACAGGATCCAAGGCTGGAAAGCCCGCCACTCGGTACCGGAATAATGGGTCAAACGTTTCAGCGAGTAATCAACCCGCAATCCATCATAGAGTGCAAGCGGTCGATAGTCGCTGTTCTGGAAATCATATTCCCCATCGACGATCTCGTCCCCCACAGCCGTCAGCTGAGGAGTTGGGAACCAACGCGCCAGTTCTTGTGGCGGTACATCGCCCACGCCCAGATCGCTGACCCCATCAATCACATAGGAATAGGGCATTTCGGCATCCGACAAGCCGACCTCGACCGTCGCGCCATATTCATTGACGAGTGGGTCCAGATTTTCGAGCAGATAGTCGGTGAACAAGGCTGGATGGGTCACCGTTGTGGTATATACACCCGGCGCATTGAATTTAGCATAGGCACGCTGGGAAACAGGCGGCGGCCCATCGGGTGCATAAGTCACCCGGATTTCTGGATAGCGGAATCTTGCCCGCTCTTCCGGCGTTGGCGGAACCCGTGTCTGAACAAAGCGGGCGAGGGCATCGTGCAGTGCCTGGACTGAAGATGCGTGAATGTCTTGGAGCCGATCAATGGCTTCCTGGGGAGTTTTACATGGAAACATGGCCACATCTGGCTGTTAGATTGTGTCTTGTCAATCACCAGACTGTGCCGGTGGATATTTGGCCTGCCGCATGACAGGCCAAAATCCAGCCTCACCCGATGTCGTCAAAAAGGGCTGAAGAGATGTAACGTTCCGCAAAGCTCGGCACGATGAAGACAATGCGCTTGCCGGCAAATTCTGGCCGCTGGCCCAGTTTGATGGCTGCAGCGAGATTGGCACCCGTGGAAATCCCACCGGGCACACCTTCGGTGCGGGCCAGATCGCGACTCACCTCAAACGCCTCTTCATTGGTGACGGTAATCACTTCATCGATCACAGTGCGGTCGAGAACGTCAGGTACGAAGCCTGCACCAATGCCTTGGATCTTGTGGGGACCCGGTGCGCCGCCAGACAGAACCGGGCTGCCGGCTGGTTCAACCGCCACGACCCGCAAACCGCTATGGCGCGCCTTCAAGACTTGGCCGACGCCCGTAATCGTCCCCCCGGTTCCAACCCCGGCTACAAAGGCATCAATCTGGCCGGCCGTATCGGTCCAGATTTCTTCGGCTGTGGTGCGCCGATGAACGGCGGGATTGGCCGGATTGACAAATTGTCCGGGGATCAAGGCATTGGGCGTCTCCTCGACCAATTGCTTGGCCCGTGCCACGGCCCCTTTCATGCCTTCGGGTCCGGGTGTCAGCACCAGTTCCGCGCCAAGGAAAGCCAGCATTTTGCGGCGTTCAAGCGACATTGTCTCCGGCATGACGAGGATCAGGCGATAACCGCGCTGGGCAGCAACAAACGCCAAGGCAATGCCGGTATTGCCAGAGGTCGGTTCGATCAGGACTGAGCCTTCCTTGATCAGGCCGCGGCTTTCCAATTCTTCGATCATAGATACGCCAATGCGATCCTTGACCGACGCGATTGGATTGAAGAATTCCAGCTTTCCCAGAAGCTCCGCCTTCACCCCATGTTTGGCCGCAATCTTGTCGAGCCGCACCAAAGGTGTTGCCCCGATGGTTTCGGTGATATTGGCAAAGATCCGGCCCTGTGCACGCGGGGCGGTGGTGTTGGCGTTTTGTGTCATGGTCAGTCCTCACGGTGTCGCGCCTGTGTAGCACAGCAGGTGCGGGCTGCGTCCATCAGATTCAAGTTAGAAAATCTAATCCATGCATATCAGATGCCGGACAGCTTGACGCGACGCGCGCAGCCCCGGATGGAAAGGGCAAAGGAAACGCGGGTGAAAACAATCCGGGAAATGCCATTGCGGGGCGGGCTTGCGCGCCTGGTCGACACCGGGAAGGGCTTCTCGGCTGTCTTGATCCGCAATGGATCAATTGTGGCCAAGGTCGACGATCCAGATGGCGCGATGGCCATGGCGCGCTTGCAAGCTGGGCATGGCAGGATTGAAGCAGCCCCCCGTGAGCCCGTCTTCACGCTGGCCGATGGACCATATCGGCCAGTGGCAGAGCGAATTGAACAGGCTGAGGGCGGCGTGTTCCTTACCGGTCGGGCTGGCACCGGAAAGACGACTTTCTTGAAGGCTTTTCTGGATGAGACGGAGTTGAAGGCCGCCATTGTCGCCCCGTCTGGCATTGCCGCCCTCAATGCCGGTGGGCAGACGATTCATTCCTTGTTCAAGCTGCCCCCGGCGATGATCCAGCCCCAAGATGTGCGTCGTGTACGCGAAGGCCGCATGTTGCGGGCGCTTGATCTGTTGGTGATTGATGAAATCTCCATGGTGCGGTCGGATCTGATGGACGCGATCGATCGATCCATGCGACTGCACCGCGGGGTGGCACGCCCCTTTGGTGGGGTACGCGTGTTGTGTGTGGGCGACAGCGCACAATTGCCGCCGGTGGTCAGTCGCGAGGATGAACCGGTCCTGCAAGAATGGTTTGGTGGCCCATATTTTTTTGATGCCCCTGCCGTCAAAGCCCTTTCATGGACCGCCATCGAACTTCAAGAGGTTTTCCGTCAGTCCGACGCAGCCTTTCTGGCTTTGTTGGACCGGATGCGGCGTGGCCGACCAACTCTGCAGGATGCAGAGCTGCTTGATACGCGCGTGGTGGGTGAACCCCCGCCCTTTTCAGAGGCCGATGGCGAAGGGGCCATTGTTCTGACCACGACAAATGAGGCAGCCCGACGCATTAATGATATGGAGATGGCGCGCTTGACCGGGCCTGAAGCCTCTTACGGGGCGAAGGTCGAAGGCCAATTTGACGAGCGCATCTTTCCAACCGACAGCGATCTGGTTTTGCGGGTCGGCGCGCGGGTCATGTTGTTGCGCAATGATGCCGACAAGCGTTGGGTCAATGGCACACTGGCCACGGTGGTGGATCTTGGCAAAACCTCTGTTTTTGTGCGGATCGGCGGAAGGGTGCATGAAGTCGAGCCTGCCGATTGGGAGCGTTATGTCTATGAACCGGATGCTGATGGTGAGCCCCAACGCAAGGCCGTTGGCGTCTTCCGCCAAGTTCCGTTGCGCCCCGCCTGGGCACTGACTGTTCATAAGGCGCAGGGCCTGACGTTTGATGCCGTGCATGTCGATTTTGGCCGCGGTGCTTTTGCGCACGGGCAAACCTATGTCGCGCTGTCGCGTTGTCGCACGCTGGAAGGTCTGACGCTGTCGCGCCACTTGCGCCGCACCGATGTTCGGGTGGATGATGCGGCTTTCGCCTTTGCCGACAAGGCGATCTATGCCGATCTGGGTGCGTTCCGAGTCGGCCGGATCGAGCCTGACTAAAGGCCAGACCATTTTGTGTCCCAATGCGATGTTGGGACGGTGTTAGGAGTTAGACATGGTCAAAAGTCCCATCCTTTGGAAAGCTCGCACCTTCTTCAGCCGTCACTTGATGTGGTTTGCTGCGGCGCTCCTGCTCAGCACCGGTGCTTTTGCTGTTGCCCAAGCCGACGAGATCAAGGGCTATCTTCCTGCCGGTGTTACCGTTGCTGATTTTCCTGCCGCACCGGTAACAGGTTCTGATCAAGACCAAAAGGATCGCGCCGCCGCCCTTGATCTTCAAGCAAAACGCACGCCTGAGCGTGTGGCTTTGGCCCAAGCCGATCAAAAACTGGATGTCTATGCGGCGTTCGGCTCCGTTCTAGGGCCTGATATTACCGAGGCGACCACACCCAAGCTCGCCCAGCTTATGAGGCGGGCATCCCGCGACGTCGGTGCTACAGTCTATCCGATTAAGGAGACTTATAAACGACCACGTCCACCCTTGGCAGACCCCGCCGTGACGCCCTGTGTGCGCTTGCCGGAAAATGGGCTCAATTCTTACCCCTCGGGCCATGCCATGTGGGGCACCACAATTGGGGCGATCCTGGCCGATTTGATACCGGCCAAGGCCGAGGCCTTACAAGCCCGCGCACGTGACTTCGGTGCAAGCCGGGCCGTGTGCGGCGTTCATTATCCCAGCGACGTTGCCGCAGGCCAAGCCTTGGCAGTTCCGCTTCTGGCCCGGCTGCGCACAGATCCAGCCTTCCAAGCAGATTTTGACGCGGCCCGAGCTGAGCTTCGATTACTCAAGCAGACCCCTTGAGGCCAGCGGGGGTTAACCCGTATTGCGCAGACCGGCGGAGATGCCGTTGATGGTCAACTGAATCCCACGTTTCAACGTCTCGGCCTGATCGCCGTCTTGGCCTGCCCGCAATTGACGGATCAGCTTGACCTGCAGCAGGTTCAACGGGTCGAGATAGGGCATGCGCAGCGAGATGGAGTGGGCCAAGGCTGGATTATTGCCCACAAGCTCGCTTCTTCCGGTGACCTGCTCCAGCGCCTTCAGGGTCAGATGCCATTCAGCCTCAATGCGGCCAAAAATGGCCTGCGCCATCGCCTGATCATCGACCAACTCGCTATAGCGCCGCGCAATGTCGAGGTTGGCTTTGGCCATCACCATCTCGATGTTGGAGACCAAATTGGCGAAATAGGGGCTTGACCGATAAAGTGCGGATAGATCGGCCATGCCCGTGGCCCCCATATCCTTTTCAAAGCCGGCGATCGCACTGCCAAAACCATACCAGCCAGGCAGATTCACCCGCGCTTGCGACCAGCTAAACACCCAAGGGATCGCCCGTAAATCCTCGATCCGGCCTGAAGCGGTCCGCGCGGCTGGGCGGCTGCCAATCTTGAGGTCCACAATTTCTTTCAATGGCGTGGATTGATGGAAATAGCGGGCAAAATCCGGCGTGTCATAAACCAGACCGCGATACGCCTTGAAGGCAAGCTCGCTCAAACGCGGCATAATACGGGCCAAGGCCTCTTCCTGCACGGCATCGGCTGGCAGAAGTGCGGCCTCCAAGCTCGCCCCCACCAAGGTTTCGAGCGAGACACGGGCGCTGTCCGGATGGCCATATTTGGATGCAATCACTTCGCCTTGTTCGGTGACCGACAGGCCTGACTCTATCGCCCCGGCTGGCAAAGCGGCAATCGCGTCACGTGACGAGCCACCACCGCGACCAATCGACCCACCGCGACCATGGAAGAAACGCATGGTCACTCCCAATTCTTGCCCCAGTCGCACCAGTCGGCCAATTGCGCCGCGGACTTCCCAATTGGCCGTCAGATAGCCACCATCCTTGTTGCTATCGGAATAGCCGATCATCACTTCCTGCACCCTGTGTCCGGCTGCGCGCCCTGCGCTGACTTCCGGCAAATTGAGCCAAGTGCGCATGATGTCTTCGCTGGCCTGCAAGTCGGCAATGGTCTCAAAGAGAGGCGCAATCGCAATTTGCGGACCCGGTGCAGCCGCGTCAGGAGTAAACAGCCCGCCTTCTTTCAAGAGCAAAGCCACTTCAAGCAAGTCGGATACGCTGTCTGTTTTCGATACAATGACCCGACGCAACACATCGGGCCCAATCGCCTGACGCAATGCCGCAGCCTGCTTGAAGACTTCAAGCTCTTTCAAAGTCTCTGCGCTATAGGCGGCATAAGGCGTTGAAAGGGTGCGCGGTGACCGCCATTGGCTGCGCAACAGCAAGATGCGTGCAGCTTCATCAAGACCCTTGTAATCAGCCTCAAGCCCAGCAGCGGCCAGCAATTCGCCCAGTGTCCGCTCATGCACGTCGGAGTTTTGGCGTAATTCCATCTGGGCAAAGTGAAAGCCAAAAACCTTCA
The DNA here is from genome assembly GCF_003112735.1 of Candidatus Phycosocius bacilliformis. Lineage (GTDB taxonomy): Bacteria > Pseudomonadota > Alphaproteobacteria > Caulobacterales > Aquidulcibacteraceae > Aquidulcibacter > Aquidulcibacter bacilliformis. The sequence continues at coordinate 615,138 of NZ_BFBR01000001.1, read as the reverse complement.
CCCCGGTGATCAACCGGGCCAGCCGTCCATCTGCCACATCCCCTGCGGCATGAGCCCGTAAAGACTGGCCGACAATGTCCAAGTCGGTGATGAATTCGTGTGGATTGCTATATGGTGCCGCAACCAATTCGGTGGTCCGGGCTGGTGCTCGACCCGTGACGACCTGATAAGTCGCTGCCAAGCGGGCATATATCCCGCGCAAAGCCTGCCGATAGGGTTCGTCCGCACGGTGAGGCGAACTGTCGTGGCCGGTTGTTGCCAGATGTGCAAGATCAGCGGTCACCGACGTCAATTCCGTCGAAATCGACAGCTCGCTGCCCAATTGGTGCACTTCATCCAGGAAAGAGCCCAGAAGCAGACTGGCATGAGACATGACAGCAAGTCGAAGGGTTTGGGCGTTGACGAAGGGGTTGCCGTCACGGTCGCCACCAACCCAGGACCCCACGCGCAAAATCCCCGGCAAGGGCTGGCCCAGCCGACGTTCCAGCCGCCGGATCAGATTGGGCATTTCTTTGAGGAAGGAGCGACCGAGCACGCTCGCAACATTGGCAATTTCGTCAGCCACTTCGATACGCTCGCCGCGCAAGACGCGGGTTTGCCATAAGAGGCGAATATCCCGGCGGAGGCGCTCTAACCGAACATCGCGGCCATCCAAAGGATCAAGATTTGCCGCCAATGTATCTGCAATGGCTGCTTCCCGGTCGAGCACACTCTTTCGCCGCACTTCGGTGGGGTGGGCGGTCAGAATGGGGGCGATGACCATGTGCGACAGCACGCGGTGGATATCTGCCGCCGTGCGTCCGGACCCGCTGTTCAACAGCGCTAATGGATCCTGGCGGACCGTTTGGATGCGGCTGGCATAATCATCTGCCAGATTGGCCAATTGCGAGAAAACGCAGAAGCCATGAATGAACACCAATGTCTGGTCCAACTCGAGGCTGTCGAGCAGGCTGACCGTCGCGCCGCGGGGGGCTTGGCCCCGATACTCCCGCACAGATTCTGCGCGAATGGCTTCAATTGCCGTAAACAGGGCTTCGCCATGCTGGTCGCGAATAACATCACCCAGCAGGGCACCTAAGTCCTTGATCAGATCACGCGCGGAGGTCGATTTTATTTCAGTCATGCCACATTGAAGGTCATGGTTTCCTTAAGGGCAAGGCCCGCACTGTGTTGAGGCATGTGCCAACTGTACCCGCTTCCCGCGTGGGCAAAGCTGCCTTCGCGACAGGCATGAGGCCTCAAAAACCGTAGGCGGCGGCCATCTCGGGATCTTTGGCGGCAACCAGACGGGCAGAATCCAGCATGACTTTGGCCTGTTTCCAAGTTGCATCATCCTGCATCTTCCCATCGAGCATGGCCACACCACTGCCATCGGGCATGGCGTCCAGAATGCGCCGGGCGAATGCGACTTCTGCTGGATCGGGACTGAAGACCTTTTTGGCAATCCCAATCTGATCGGGATGGAGCGACCAAGCCCCCGCACAGCCCATGATGAAGGCGTTGCGAAATTGCTGTTCGCAGGCTTCCAAATCCTTGATGTCACCAAATGGTCCATAAAAAGGCTTGATCCCGGCAGTCTGACAGGCATCAATCATTTTGGCGAAGGTGTAGTGCCACAAATCCTGCTGCACACTGACGCGTGCGCGCCCGTCGGCATGAGGGTCTTCCACCACACGATAGCCTGGATGCCCTCCGCCCACGCGTGTGGTTTTCATCGCCCGGCTGGCAGCCAGGTCAGCAGGGCCGAGGCTGATCCCCTGCATGCGCGGGCTGGCCAGCGCAATGGCGTCGACATTGGCCACACCTTCGGCAGTTTCGAGAATAGCATGTAATTGGATTGGCCGATTGATCCCGGCCTTGGCTTCCAACTGCGCAAGCAATTGGTCCAGATAATGGATATCCCAAGGTCCCTCGACTTTTGGCACCATGATAACGTCGAGCTTGTCGCCCACCGCGGCGACAATTTCCATCACATCATCGAGCATCCATGGGCTGTTGAGACAATTAATCCGCGTCCACAGACCGGTGCCCATGCCGGCAAAATCAGCACTTCGCGCCATCTCGATAAAGCCAGTCCGGGCCGCTACTTTTGCGTCGGCTGGAATGGCGTCTTCCAGATTCCCCAGGATCACATCAACGCCGCGCGCAATCTCAGGCACTTTGGCACGCACTTTTTCCAAATGCGGCGGTACGAAGTGGATCATGCGCTCCACCCGGACGGGTAGGTCGCGATATGGGGCAGGTGCCCCAATGGCCAGAGGCTTAAAAAAGGCACGGGGAGTCTTCATGAGCACAGTTTCCATCTTGTGTTTTGAGTGGGCTAGGCTGACCAGTCAGAAAGGTCAACGCAGCAAAGGGGTTCGCAAGGCCTTAGCTGCTGCGCTAAAGCCGTTTCATGCAGCGCTGGAAACTTATTCTTGAATATGACGGCACCAATTTTGCCGGCTGGCAAAGCCAGGCGGCAGGTAATGGTGTGCAGGATGTGGTTGAACGTGCGATCATGGCCGTTGAGGGCACCTTGCGACGCACCCAAGCCGCCGGCCGCACGGACAGGGGTGTTCATGCCACAGGTCAAGTTATTCACGTGGATCTGGAAAAGCCGTGGCAGCCCTTCCGCCTGCAAGAAGCCCTGAATGCGTGGCTTCGCGATTTGGGGCCGGTTTCCGTGCTGGATGTGGAAGCCGTGCCTGATACATTTCATGCCCGCTTCTCGGCCAAAGGTCGGGCCTATCTCTTCCGCATGGTGGATCGCCGTCCACCACTGACGCTGGAACTTGGTCGGGTCTGGCGCGTCAGTCAGGACCATGACGTGGCTCGCATGCAAGCAGCCGCCAATGTGCTGTTGGGCACACATGACTTTACCACGTTTCGCGATGCTGATTGTCAGGCCAAGAGCCCGGTCAAGACCTTAGACAAGTTTGAGATTTATCGCACAGAAAGTGTTTTTGGCACGGAAATTCACGCCCGCATTCAGGCCCGTTCCTTCTTGCATCGGCAGGTCCGTTCAATGATGGGGAGTTTATCCGAAGTGGGTCGGGGTCGCTGGGGTCCTGAAGATGTGCGCGACGCTCTGGAGGCGCGTGACCGCAAGCGGTGTGGCCCCGTGGCCCCAAGTGACGGCCTTTATCTGACCGATGTACTCTATGACGATTCTCAAACGCAGACCGGAGACGATCCGGCCTAAACCAGCGCGAAGCAGCCAACCAGCCTCACGCCTGCTGCCAATGTCGCGTCTTGGTCGAAAAAGCTGCTTAATTGCACGAGGCTGTACGGCCCTTGCCGTGTAATCTCCAAGCCGCCATAGGCTGTCAAAACATCGCACGGCCCGGCCAGCAAAGTGGTGTCCTTTCCAGACGCCTCTGGTGCGCGGTGGGCCAAAAGCAGGGCTTCGGGTACGCCACTTTGGGCAATTTGCGGGCTAGCGGCACAGACATGCACCCCCGATAGGCTGGCATCCAACAGATCGACCCACCAACCTGTCCCCGCATCGGGCCACGGCAGGCAGGCAATGGTGCGTGCGCCCTGCTTTGCCGCCACCAATGCTTCCGCGGCACTCAAAATCCGCGTTTCACTCGCTGCCCCAAAGGCCAAACGGGCCCAGGGTGCGGCTTCCAATGTGGTGACAATATCCAGTCCGCCTTGGGCTGCCAGATTGGCCGAGATCAGCGCCCGCCAAACAGCGGCAGCCAATGACGGGTCCAAATCCGGCTGTCGTGCCAAAAGCTTCCTGAGAATCTCAATCTCGCGCGCAGGACGCCAGCCGAAGCCGGTTTCGCCTTCCGCCTGCTTGGCTGCCGCAATCGCCCGCGCCAAACCCGACCGTTGCGCAATCAGACGCGCCAATTCCCCATCTATGGCATCAATCGCGTCGCGCAATGCTGCCATATCGGCAAGTTGGGCAGTCTTGAGCAAGGGGGTGGGCATATTCATGCGTCAACCATGGGGAAAAAACCGGGATCGCGCAAGATTATTGCCTGAATTTGGCCAAGCTTGCCGCCAATGTCAGCGGGTACCCTCCCCGACGTGGGTCTGACAGGCTAGTGGTGCATTTAATTGGAGCTGATTTGTCCATGTCGCTTGCCCGCAACACTCTCGTCCAAGCCGGATTTACCTTGGTCAGTCGCCTTTTGGGCTATGCGCGCGACCGGGTGATTTCCAATCTGATCGGTGCAGGCTGGGTCGGTGATGCCTTTGCCACCGCGCAGGCCTTCCCCAATCTGTTTCGGCGCATTCTTGCCGAAGGCGCATTCAGCCAAGCCTTCGTGCCCTTTTATGCGCGCACGCAAGCCGAGATCGGCAAGGAGCGCGCTGCCGAAGTCGCAGGAGACGCTTTTTCAGTCCTGACATTGGTGGCGGCTGGCGTGACCCTGTTGGCACAAATTGCCATGCCTTGGATCATGTTGGTCATCCATGGCGGCTATGCCGACCAACCCCAGGCATTCCAGTTCGCGATTCTATTGACCCAGATCACCATGCCTTATCTGGTCGGAATGGCGATGAGTTCGTTATTTGCCGGAATTCTCAACACGGCAGGTAAGTTTGCCCTCTCGGCGGCCGCACCGACTGTTTTGAACCTCACCATTCTGTTGTCGGTCGCCTTTGTGCGCGAGCCCCACCAAGCCGCTTTCAATGCCGCAGTGGCGATTACGGCCTCGGGCTTTTTGCAAGCCGCCGCTCTTTATATCGGCTGCCGCCGCTTGGGCGTCAAAATCGGCTTCCGCAAGCCCATTCTGACCCCTGAGGTCAAGACAATCATGACGGTCATGGTCCCCTCAGTGATTGCTGGCAGCGCCACCCAGATCAATGTGTTGGTCAGTCAATCCTTGTCCAGCCATGAGGTTGGGGCCAAATCTTGGCTTTATGCTGCCGACCGTCTGTTCCAATTGCCATTGGGGTTGATCGGCGTGGCGATTGGGGTGGCTTTGTTGCCGCGTTTGGCACGCGCTGCGGCTGATCCCAAGTCTGGTGATGGTACCAAGGCGCTTGATGAGGCCTTTGTATTGTCCATGGCGTTCACATTGCCCGCGGCTGCAGCCCTTGTCGTCATCCCCTTCTTTTTGATGCAGGGCTTTTGGGCTGGAGGGCAGTTTACCGAGGCTGATGCCCGCGCCACAGCGGACGCTCTGTTTCATTATGGCTGGGGCGTCCCCGCCTTTGTGATGATCCGCATTCTCGCCCCGCCATTTTTTGCGCGTGGTGATACCAAAAGGCCGATGAATTACGCGCTCGTCGGGGTTGTGGTGAATGTGTGCCTCGGTGCGGCGATCTTTTATGGACTACGCGCCATAGGTCAGCCCGGTTATGTTGGCTTGGCAGTGGCAGCCAGTCTGGCGGGCTGGGCCAATGCCCTCCTATTGGCAGCCACTTTGCTGCGCGAGGGCACTTGGAAGCCTGAAGGCTGGGCCATCAGCAAATTGGTCCGCATCCTGGTGGCAACTTTGGCCATGTCCTTGGTGTTGGCCTATGCAGGCCTCAATCGGGTCCCGATTGAGGGCTGGTTTGAAGCCCGACTGATCTTTGGCAAGGAAGTCGCCACATTGCTGGTGTGTTTCATCGGGGCAGTTGTTTATGGCGCAGCGGCTTTTGCCTTGCGGGCCGTGACAGTTGCAGATATCAAGCTCGCCCTCCAGAAGCCGACCGGGCCTGCCCCCGCCGGGACGACTGACGACTTTTAGAACGGTACAAGCGGATGAATGAGACCATGACCAAGCGGGTGTTTTCCGGGGTCCAACCAACGGCCAACCTGCATCTTGGCAATTATCTGGGTGCAATCAAACGCTTCGTTGAGTTGCAGAACGAGCCTGGAACCGAGTGCATCTATTGTGTCGTGGACCTCCACGCGATTACTGTGCCGCAAGACCCTGAAAAGCTGCGAGCCCAGACGCGCGAAGTGGCTGCAGCCTATTTGGCCGCCGGGGTAGATCCATCCCGCTCGATTATCTTTGTGCAATCCAATGTCTCCGCCCATGCTGAGCTTGCGTGGATCCTCAATTGTGTCGCGCGCATGGGCTGGTTGGAGCGCATGACCCAGTTCAAGGATAAGGCTGGCAAGAATGCGGAGCGCAGCTCTGTGGGCCTGTTCGATTATCCTGTCCTGATGGCGGCCGACATTCTGGTCTATAAGGCTACCCACGTACCGGTAGGGGAAGATCAGAAGCAGCATTTGGAGCTGGCACGCGACATTGCGGCCCGATTCAATACAGACTTCAATGTTGAGGGCTTCTTCCCCTTGCCAGATCCCATCATTGGCGGGCCTGCTGCGCGCGTAATGAATCTGCAGGACGGGCTTAAGAAAATGTCCAAGTCAGATCCTGCCGACAATTCGCGCATCAATCTGACAGACTCAGTGGATGTTCTGGTGCGCAAGATCAAAAAGGCCAAGACCGACATGCTGCCCATGCCCAGCCATGTGGATGAGCTGCATGATCGTCCTGAGGTCGACAATCTGATCAGAATTTATGCGGCACTGTCGGGCCTGAGCAAAGAGGCCGTCGTGGCCGAATTTGCTGGTGCAGGCTTTGGGGTCTTTAAGCCTAAACTGGCTGATCTGGCTGTTGAAAGTCTTGGACCTGTCATGACGGCCATGGCGCGCTATCTTGATGATCCCGCGCAGATCGATGCCATCCTGCGAACAGGCGCAGAGCGTGCCAACGCCTGCGCGCAACCCATATTGGCAGAAACCAAGAAAGCCGTCGGCTTCTGGTCCTGACACACTGTTGGATCAGGCCGTGGCAGGCTTCTTTGTCTGTCCTAATTGGCAGACGAGGAAGGCCACACTTGTGCCGATGCATAATTGCCACGGGAAGGCGAGGCTCTTCCACGATGCTGGAAGACCGAAATAGTCCACAATATAGGCTTGCTGCACCAGAATGGTCATAAAGCCTGCGATTAAGGCTGCGATCACGCTGGCGGTTGAACCGCGCTTGGTGAAGACAGCTGTGATATAGACCCCAGACAGACCGGAATAGGCAAAGGCCATCACCGCCAGCACGAAGGTCAGAAGCGGCGTGTCGGTATATTGTTGCCAATAGAAGCACAAGATCGACATGGCAAAGAGCGCCAGCCCCAGAACCACCATGCCAATCTGGCCCGCCCGCACATAATGGGCTTCTGGCTTGGGGCCGCGCTTATCGCGCCAAGGCCGATAGAAATCCTGCACCAGAACCGAAGACATCGAGATCAGACCTGAATTCACCGCTGCTGCTGCAATCACCCCCACAGTCACAAAACCGCGCAGGCCAGGTGGCATTTCGGTGAGAATAAAGGTCATGAAGACGGTAATGTCCTGGCCGTCAAACTTGGTCATGACATTCTGACTGCCTTCTTGGATCATCAAATCGGGCCGCTGGTAAAAGACATAGAGCAGCGAGCCGATCGTCATGAAGATCAGGACCACCGGAATAGTGGCAAATACCGACACAAACATCGCCTGATTGCCTTCTTTGGCATCCTTGCAGGCCAAAAGACGCTGGGAGGTATCCTGATCGAGGCCAAAATTGCAGGCGTTGAGCAAGGCCACGCCAGTAATTAAAGCCCAAAAGGAAAACGGGGCTGAAAAATCAAGACTGAAGTCAATGATTTGTAGCTTGTTGACCCCCTCTGGCGTATGAACCAGACCTTGCCAAATCTCCGCCGGGGTAGCGGGAATTTTCATCAGGAGAAAGCCCACCACAGTCAGTGCGGCGGTCACATAGATCGCCACTTGTACCAGGTCACTCCAGATGATGGCATTGAGCCCACCGATGAAGGTAAAGATGAGGCCGAAGACCAGAAGCAGGAGGGAGGCTTGCACAATGTGTTCAGGTGCAATGTCGCCAAACATGATCATGGAGACCGCGATGGCGGCCAGATAAAGACGTGCGCCGCTCGCCAGAATCCGGCCCACCAGATACATACCGGCTGCAGCCTGACGCGCGCCGCGATCATAGCGCTTTTCCAGCAATTCATAGACGGTGGTGGCCTGCATGGCATAAAAGCGCGGCATCAGCACCATCGCCACAATGATCGCCCCAAGGGCTGCCCCGATATTGCTGCCCAGATAGGTAAAGTCGCCACGATAACTGGAATCTGGCGCGCCCAAGAATGTGGCGGCCGATTGGCTGGTCGAAAGGACTGATACGGCGACCAGCCAGATCGGCACCTGATTGCCCGCCAAGAAATAGTCATTGGCTTTGGACATATTGGTGCGTGTTGCGAGCACACCGGCCACCGCAATGATGGCAACATAACCGCCGAGGATGGTCCAATCGAGGGCCGTAAATCCGCTGACCATGTTTTGCCCCCGCCGTTGTGTGCAAGCGATGTATGGCACAGGCTGATGATGGCCGTCTAGCGCTTTGATTACCCGGTGTTTACCCCGGCATCAGAGCTTAAACCGCGGTAATTGCCTGAGCATTGAGATAAGGTAGCGGCGCATAGGTGCCCCCCATGGCAACAGCCAGTTCACGCGCCTCCGGCCGAGGGAAGGGTGAGGTGTCGATATGGACGGCGGCAATGCCAGACAGGCCAATCATACGGGCGGCTTGAAGGGCCTCTGCCATCGCCAGGCTGCGCCCGCTCTGCCCATCTCGAGTCACATTGGCCCGCCCATCGGTCAACACCAGAAGGCGCGGCGTGCGGCCCTTGGCTTTCTCAGCCAAAGCCAGCGTCAAACCCACCTCAAGGCCTGCTGCCAATGGGGTTCCCCCGCCACCGGCCAGATCTGCCAGTTGGCGGCGCGCGCGGGCCAGAGATCGGGTCGGTGGCAGCAAGACGTCGGCACTTTGATGACGAAACGCGACCAATGCCACGCGGCTGCGGTCGACATAGGCCTGTGCCAAAAGGATCTCAACAGCACCCTTAGCTTCAGCCAGTCGTTGGAATGCCGACGAGCCAGATGCATCCACCACCAAGATGGTGGTGGCTTCCTTGGGTTGGGCAAAGCAACGGATGCGGAAATCACTTTTGCGCACTTCGATGCGCGGGCGGGCCCCAATTGCTCCCTCGCCGCGACGGCGGATTTTCTGCCATGGAGCAGCTGCTCGCAATGTCTCGATAATGTTCAATCGTTCACCCGGCTTCAGGCTGCCGGTACGCGACCGGATGGGTCTGCCACGCAGAACCGACTTCTCCATCGTTCCGCCCCCGCCGCCTGCACCGCGACTGGCTCGACTGGACTTGGCCCCGCTGCTTAACGCTGCGATCAATTCGGCTGGCAGGGCAGATTTGACAGCATCAACCAGCACGTCTGCGGGATTAATGGTCGGGGGTTGAGGCGGTTCTGGCTCTGGGCTTTGCGCATCCGCGTCGGCTGAACTGTTGTGGGGTTCAGGTGGTGGGGGTTCAGGTGGTTCTTCTGCATTTGAGTCGGGTGGGTCTGGCTCTCTGTCCTGGGTTTCGTCCTGTTCGGGTGGTGGAGGGAGTTGCAGGGCCTGCGGAGCCAGAACCAATTGAGCTGCCAAGGTCACATCCCCAAGGCCGACTGCTGACCGACCATCAAGGCAGGCCGCCAGCTTTGCCACGCGAAGACACATCAGGGCAGGCCGGGCCGAGTGCAGGCCAAAGGCCTGAGCGGCCTCGCAAATCGCATCCAGCAATTCTTCGCTTTCATGCCCAATATTTGGCAGATCGGCCCGTGCGCGCGCCAGTTCATGGGCGCTTAGGCCATCGCCAGTCAAATCCGCCAAACCCAATCCATTGCCATCCAGCCGGAAGCTACAACGCTCCAGAAGTGCAGCTGGTGGGGTCTCTTCGGGGCTGTGACTTTCATCGATCAAGACGATGCCAAAGCTGGCGGGCAGGCGTGAGGTTAAACCATCGCGCTCCAATTGAAAGGCACCTTGATCCAGTGCTGCGGCAATCCGGGCGGCTGTGCTGGTGGTTAAGCGCTCGGCCATCGGCAACACCAAGACCCCACCGTCAACTTCGCTCAGCAAGCCGCGCTGAACCACCGGCCTTCCCAGTGCCAGACTGGTCGCCAGATCAAGACCTCCCAGGAGACGGTCATCGCCGGTCTGAACTGGGCAGCGCCGCATCGGAGCCGCATCCGGCAAGAGCTCTGCAACCAGTTCCAGCCACGCATCGACAAACGGACTGCCGCGGCCCTTGATGACCACCCCACCCAGACCATGCGGGTCGAGGGCAAACAAATGGGCGATCAGCATTGCTTGGGGCCATGTCGCGCAAGGCGGTCGTTGGGTTTGCGTGCTGTTGCCCATCAGCCGATCTCGTCAGCTTCCAAACAGGTCGGCCATGGCCCGTTCGATCCGGGTGGAGGAGCCTGTTTCATCAAGCGGATTGCGGCGCAACCGATGCCGTAATGCCATGACGGCAATGCTGGCCAAATGATGGTCTTCGACTTTGGTATCTCCTGCCAACGCCGCCACCGCGCGTGCCGCGCGGATCAATGTCAATTCCCCGCGCAACCCGTCCACCCCAACGGCCATGCACAGGCGTGAGGCCCATTCCAATGCGGAATCGGGAGTCTCGACATTGGCCAGACGTTGCCGCGCTGCGACGATCTGATCGCGGACGCGGGCTTCTTCTTCTGCCTGTTTAGCGGCAAAGGCTGCGGGGTCGCGGTCAAACCGATCCCGCCGCCGCACCACTTCAACGCGCAGCGCCAGATCATCAGGCGTCTTCACATCGACGGACAGGCCGAACCGGTCAAGCAATTGCGGCCTCAATTCTCCCTCCTCAGGATTGCCGCTTCCGATCAACACGAAGCGGGCCGGGTGGCGCACACTCAAGCCCTCACGCTCGACCACATTTTCACCTGACGCAGCCACATCCAAAAGCAGGTCGACAAGATGGTCGTCCAGCAGATTGACCTCATCAATATAGAGAAAGCCGCGATTGGCGCGTGCGAGTAGGCCGGGCTCGAAATGTTTTTCGCCCTGGGTCAATGCCCGCTCGAGATCGAGTGCACCGACGACACGATCCTCGGTGGCCCCCAATGGCATGTCGACAACCGGTGTTGCCATCTGTCCCGTTTCAGGCAGAACACCATCTTGGCGATGCGTGCAGCCTGTTGCGCACATTGATGACCCACCCTTCGGATCGCAATGATACTGGCAGGCTTTGACCGTTTCGATCGGTGGCAGTAGGGCTGCCAAACCCCGCACGACGGTGGATTTGCCTGTTCCACGGTCGCCAAACACCATCACCCCGCCAATGCCTGGATCGGTGGCGGCAATCAGCATCGCCTGCTTCATGTCGTCTTGGCCGACAATGGCGGTGAAGGGAAAGGCAATACGCATCAAAACGGCTCCAGAGCGGCAAGCGGTGTCAGGGCTTGTGACTTAAGTTTGGGGGCAACCGGCTTTACCTCGCGCCCGGCAGGCACTCGGCTTCACCCCCCGCCAAAGGTCGAACCATATCATTGGATTGAGGATTTGGCTTGCCCTCTTGGGGTTCAGAAGTGAGGCCATAGGGTGTGGTCAATTGCCACACGTGATCCGGCACCATGTGTTTCATCCGGTGAGGCTCTTCGCGGCGCAAATGCAGCACGGTCTCGATCGCCTTCATTTCAACCCGTGCACGGGCAAATTCTAGACCGCGGGGTCCAATTCTGGGCATAAGCCAACTTACCAATGGTCGGACCCAATCGGGCATCGACCTCAGCGGCAAGCCACCTGCGGCACGTGCCACATTGGCCTTAAAGCCTTCAACCGCACTCTTGCGATTGCCTTTGCTGGTGGGGGCTGTCAGGTTGATTTCATTGCCCAGGAGGCTCAGCAACTCAGCCCCGGTCTCATTTCGCACCAAAACCCATTGCTCGCCCTGTCCTGCCATGTAGCCGATGGTGATATCGGCGAGCACATTGGTGTAATCCACGCATGTTCGACAGGTGAGCGGAAAGAAATCGGGTGGCAATTTCGAAATCGGCAATTGCAGAAAAGGGATCACCCGGCGGGATCCATCATCAAAGCGCAACTCGACCTGATAGTCAGCCCTGAACTCCAGATAGCTGATTGTCTGGGGTTGATCTGATAACAAAGCCAGAAAGTCGTGAAAACGCTCGGTCGTTGTATTGTCCGAGCACGGCGTGCCAATCACATAAAGCTTCTCAAAGCCAAGTTCGGTCTCTAGCGCACGCAAAGCATAGATTTGACAGGGAATACCAATCACCGCCAAGCGGCGATAACCCAAAGCACGCGCTGGTTCCAAGAGCGCCAGAAGTGGCGCATAACCCATGCGCATGCCCCGACAATTTGCCATATCAGCCGGGTCGGTCACCAGCGTTGGTACAGGCCGCCAGCGATCATTGGGGTCAGGCTTCATGGTCAAAACGGCATCCACTTTGCCAGATTCCAGCAATTTCTCGGCCAGAAATGTGGTGATGCCGGTCCATTGTGCCCCAGGCAGCGGGTGCTTCAGGCGCGCCTGATACATGTCTCGAATGGGGCCAAAGAAAACCTCATCAGAGGGGGCGTCCGCCAAATTGCTGACACGCGCGCGTCCATGCACTTTGGTTTCAAGGGCTGGATAGTCCGGCGCGATAAACTGGCAGGCCCGCCCACACCGTTTGGGGTCTGCCATGCGTGAGACCCCGCAGTCGGTACAGAGGGAGCGCGCGGGCGCTGGATTGGCCAAGGCCTCGCTGACCATTCGGGCCTGTGCGGCACGGTCGGGTTTATGACCGGCTGTGCCAACATCCTGTGAAGGACCGACCGAAACTTCCACCCTGACCTCTTCTGCAATCCGCATCGGGATGACTGTCTCACCCTGCGGTCAAATTGCAAGGCCCTGTTCGCCTGTTGACTGTCAAAATTATTGGACGTCTATTTCTATTGACAAGACATGAATGGGAGGCATACCTTCAAAACTGCCTGAAACTGGCCTTACTTCTCGTGGAGATTTCCGATGTTGATGCAGCCGTCCAACTCACACGAATGGCGTGTCTCAGACCCTTCAGTCGGCAAGGCTTCCGAGCGCAAGAAAACCCACGGCTCGATCCTATCGCGTTGGATTGATGGTCTGTTGCAATTCGCAATTCCGTGGCCTGCGCATGCGGGTTCCAGTTCCGTCACCCATATCAAACATCTCTCTGCTGAGGGACATAACCATGCTGGGAAGGCCTCCGGGCCCGGGCAGGGGGCTGCCTGAGCATGAGTGAGGCCGTTACGCTGACGACCGCCCCAACCGATGCAAGACCGGTCTTGCGGGAGCGCGGTCAGCGCGAGGTGTTTTGCGGATTAACGGGAATTGTCTGGCTGCATCGAAAGATTCAGGATGCCTTTTTCCTCGTTGTTGGCTCACGCACCTGCGCGCATCTGATCCAGTCGGCGGCTGGTGTCATGGTGTTTGCCGAGCCGCGTTTTGCCACGGCCATCATGGAAGAGCGGGATTTGGCGGGTTTAGCCGATGCCAATGATGAGCTTGACCAAGTGGTGGACAAACTCTTGGCGCGTCGGCCTGATATCAAGCTTTTGTTCCTCGTCGGCTCCTGCCCATCTGAAGTCATCAAGCTGGATTTGTCGCGGGCGGCAGAACGTCTGTCACGCAAGCACAGTCCGGCAGTTCGGGTGTTGAACTATTCTGGCAGCGGGATTGAGACGACTTTCACCCAAGGTGAAGACGCCTGCCTGGTGGCGCTCGTGCCAGAAGCGCCGGTCGCCCAAGAAGACGACCCGCCCGCGCTTTTGGTGGTCGGCACTTTGCCTGATATTGTTGAGGATCAATTCGCCCGGCTGTTTGCCCAATTGGGTGTTGGCCCGGTGCATTTCTTCCCACCGCGCAATTCAGCATCTATTCCGCCGATCGGCCCGAATACGCGCTTCCTGCTGGCCCAGCCATTCTTGGGAGAGACGGCGCGCGCCTTGACCGAGCGCGGGGCTCAGCATTTGCCAGCCTTATTCCCGTTTGGCGAGGAGGGCACCACGCACTGGCTTAAGGCCGCCGCTGATGCGTGGGGCATCCCAGAGCTTCATTTTCTGGCAGTTGTTGCACCGGGGCGTGAACGCGCCCGCCGTGCCCTGGAGGCGCAGAAGCAGCATTTGTCTGGGAAAAGCATCTTCTTCTTCCCCGACTCGCAGATGGAACCCAGTTTGGCCCGTTTCCTGTCGCGTGAATTGGGTATGCGCTTGGTTGAAGTGGGCACGCCCTATCTCAACCGCCAGCTTTTGACGGCCGAAATGGCCCATCTGCCCCAAGATGTCGCCTTGAGCGAGGGCCAAGACGTGGACCGCCAGCTTGATCGTTGTCGCGCGGCGCAACCGGACTTGACGGTTTGTGGTCTTGGCTTGGCCAATCCGCTGGAGCGCGAAGGCCTGTCGACTAAATGGTCGATCGAACTCGTTTTCTCCCCAGTTCATGGTTTTGATTGTGCGGGTGACCTGGCAGCGCTGTTTGCCCGCCCGCTTTATCGCCGCTCGATCCTGAAGGTGTAGGTCCATGCAGCTGACGGTTTGGACATATGAAGGACCGCCCCATGTTGGGGCCATGCGCATTGCTACGGCCATGAAGAATGTGCATTTCGTCCTGCACGCGCCTCAAGGCGACACCTATGCCGATCTGCTGTTCACCATGATTGAGCGGCGTGGCCAGCGCCCCCCTGTGACCTACACGACTTTTCAGGCCCGCGACCTCGGTTCGGATACGGCTGAGATCTTCAAGACAGCAACATTGGACGCCTATGAGCGGTTTCAACCCGACCTGATGCTGGTCGGGGCATCCTGCACTGCGGAGTTGATTCAGGATGATCCAGGCGGCCTCGCCCGCGCGTTGGCTTTGCCTGTTCCGACAGTCACGCTGGAATTGCCTTCCTATCAGAAGAAGGAAAATTGGGGCGCGGCAGAGACTTTTTATCAAATCGTCCGATCTCTAGCGACCCAAGCACCTATCGAGAAAGCCGAGGGCCACGGCCCGACGTGCAATATTCTCGGCCCCACAGCTTTGGGCTTCCGCCACCGTGATGATGTTATTGAAATCACGCGTCTTCTTGCCGATCTGGGCATTGGCGTCAATGTGGTCGCGCCCCATGGTGCTACAGCAGAAGACATTGCCCGCCTGCCGCAAGCTGACTTCAATATCGTACTCTATCCAGAGATTGCCGATACGGCTGCCCGCTGGCTTGAGCGCCAATATGGTCAAAAGGCTGTGCGTCTCGTGCCGATGGGCTTTCAGGCAACATGCGACTTTGTCCGCGAAGTGGCCGCTCTGGCAGGGGTCGATCCAGAACCTGTGCTGGCGCGCCACGGATCGCGCATGCCTTGGTGGGCCCGCTCGGTTGATTCCAACTATTTGACCGGCAAACGCGTGTTTGTTTTTGGCGATGCCACCCACGCGATTGCCGCAGCACGGGTCGCCAAAGAAGAACTTGGCTTCGAGGTCGTCGGGCTTGGCTGTTATAATCGGGAATTTGCCCGTGAGGTACGCGCTGCGGCGGCCCAATTGGGCCTCGAGGCGCTGATCACGGATGATTATCTTCTGGTCGAAGAAACCATCGCCGCTTTGCAGCCTGAACTGGTCTTGGGTACGCAGATGGAGCGCCACATTGCCAAGCGCCTCGGTGTGCCGTGCGCGGTTATTTCGGCACCGGTTCATGTGCAGGACTTCCCGGCCCGTTACGCCCCCGTTATGGGGTTTGAAGGGGCCAATGTGTTGTTTGACACCTGGGTTCATCCCCTCGTCATGGGTCTGGAAGAACACCTTCTGACCATGTTCCGGGATGATTTCGAGTTTCATGACGCGGCAGGTCCATCCCATTTGGGTGGCCATACCAAAGCCGCTCCAACGCCTGTATCGCCTGCGACTGAGGACGTCGCGCCGCTCGCCCTGCCTGTCGCTGAAACTGTGCTTGAGGGCGCAGGCGAGACCATCAAAGTCCTGCATTGGAGCCCGGAGGCCACCAAGGAACTCTCAAAAATCCCCTTCTTCGTTCGGGGCAAGGCCAAACGCAATACTGAGCGTTATGCCGCTGAACGCGGACTGGAAACCATTTCGATTGAGGCGCTCTACGATGCCAAAAGCCACTTCTCACGCTGAAGTCGGCCAAGGCGCGCGACCACCGGCCGGGCCGACCCCGGTACGGGTGGTTATTGTCACGCTCGACAATCATTTGCGCAGTCTGATTGAGCGGGCTTCCGATACGCTCGCAGTTGAAATCCCCGGCGTTCAATTGGTGATGCACGCAGCGACCGATTGGGCCGACAAACCAGGTGCCCTGTCCGCTTGCCATCGCGACATTGCCGCAGGTGACATCATCCTTGTGTCGATGATGTTCATGGATGACCATATTCAGGCCATCTTGCCGGCATTGGACGCTCGTCGCCCGCATTGCGATGCCATGATCGGCATTATGTCCGCAGGCGAAGTCGTGAAAATGACCCGACTGGGTACTTTCACCATGGACGGGTCAGACAAAGGGCCCCTGGCCATGCTGAAGCGTCTGCGTGGCAATAAGACCAAGTCGGGGGCCAGCTCCGGCGCTGGGCAAATGGCCATGTTGCGTCGCTTGCCAAAGCTTCTGAAATATATCCCAGGCCCTGCTCAGGATTTGCGTCACTATTTCTTGACCATGCAATATTGGCTGTCGGGATCGCAGGACAATATCATTTCCATGGTGCGCAATTTGATTGGCCGTTACGCCAGCGGCGCGCGCAAGGACCTGCGGGGTGTTGTGCAGGCGGCCGCTCCCATCGATTATCCTGAGGTGGGTCTGTTCCATCCCCATGCTGACCAGCGCATCAGCGAGTCCCTTGATGCTTTGCCGCCCTTGCGTGGCACCGAAAAGGGTGTGGTGGGTGTGCTGCTTTTGCGGTCCTATGTCCTCTCCGATGATGCCGGCCATTATGCAGGTGTGATTGAGGCGCTGGAGGCGCGCGGCTTACGTGCGATTCCGGCCTTTGCCAGTGGGCTTGATTCCCGTCCGGCCATTGAAAAATTCTTCATGCGCGATGGCCGCGTGACGGTTGATGCCATTGTCTCTCTGTCGGGATTTTCGCTGGTTGGCGGGCCCGCCTATAATGATGCCGAGGCAGCAGAAAAAGTCCTCGCCGAACTGGATGTGCCTTATATCTCCGCTCAGCCGCTGGAGTTTCAGACCCTGCAAGGTTGGGGGGGCTCGCACATGGGCCTGTCGCCGGTTGAATCCACCATTATGGTCGCCATTCCCGAATTGGATGGGGCGACTGCACCCATCGTGTTTGGCGGTCGCTCTGACGGTTCAGGTGTGGCCTGCCACGGCTGCAGTCATGCCTGCACCTTCAAGGAAGAGGTTGGTCCACCACGTATGCGGGCCTGCCCCGAGCGGGCAGAAACTCTGGCAGACCGGGTCGCCAAACTCGTCAAACTGCGCCGCAGCGAGCGGGTAAACCGCAATCTGGCCATCGTGCTGTTTAACTTCCCACCCAATTCCGGCTCTGTGGGCTCTGCGGCTTATCTGGCAGTGTTTGCCTCGCTCCATAACACGCTGACGACCCTGAAGGCCGAAGGTTATGATGTCGAGGTTCCTGCTTCCGTTGAGGCCTTGCGTGATCAGCTTCTGATCGGCAACGCGGCTCGCTATGGCACTGATGCCAATGTTCACACCCGGATCTCGGTGGATGATCATGTCCGGCGCGAGCGCCATTTAGGGGCGATCGAAGCTCAATGGGGCGCTGCACCTGGCCGTCAGCTTAGCGATGGTCGCAGCATTTTCGTCCTTGGCGCACAGTTTGGCCGGGTGTTTGTCGGACTTCAGCCCGGCTTTGGCTATGAAGGCGATCCGATGCGCCTGTTGTTTGACAAGGGCTTTGCCCCCACCCACGCTTTTTCAGCTTTTTATCGCTATCTGCGCGAAGACTTCAAAGCGTCGGCCATTCTCCACTTTGGTACCCATGGTGCGCTGGAATTCATGCCGGGTAAGCAAGTGGGGCTGACGGGCGATTGCTGGCCTGAGCGACTGATTGGCGATGTGCCGAATTATTACCTCTACGCAGCCAATAATCCCTCAGAAGGTGCACTGGCCAAGCGGCGGGGTGCGGCCACCTTGATCAGCTATCTGACCCCACCCATTGTTCAAGCAGGGCTCTATAAGGGTTTGCAGGATTTGCGCGACAGCATGGGCCGCTGGTTCCGCGAGCGTGATGGTGATCAGGCCGATCGTGATAGTTTGGCTGATCTCATCCAATCACAAGCCGCCGCCCTCGACCTCGCACCGGCAACCCCGGCTTGGAAAGGGCCCTGCACTGCCGAGATGGAAGCATTGCAAACACGGGTGAGCGAGCTGAATGATGCGCTCATTCCTGAAGGTTTACATGTCATCGGCCAGGCCCTCTCGGTGGAAGAGCGGATCGATCTATTGCTGGCCATGGCAAATGGACATCCGGATGCGGATGTACCGCGCACCGTGATTGAGGCGCTGGTTCAGGGCCAAACGCCTCAGGAAGCTGCTGAAGCGTCGGGCCTGAAACCAACCCGCGCGCTGCTGGATCGATTGGAGGCTTTGGCAGACAGCAGCCGTCTCCTTGAACAAGATCATGAACTTTCCGCCCTCATCCATGCGCTTGATGGTGGCTATATTCGTCCAGCCCCAGGTGGGGATTTGGTCCGCACGCCAGCTGTTCTGCCAACCGGGCGGAACGTGCATGGATTTGATCCCTTCCGCTTGCCAAGCGCCTTTGCCGTCCATGATGGTGCCCGTCAGGCTCGCCGCCTGCTGGACCGACATATGGATGAGACCGGTGCCTTCCCAGAGACCATCGCTATGGTTTTGTGGGGGTCGGACAATCTCAAAAGCGAAGGCAGCACGATTTCCCAAGCGCTCTATTTGATGGGCACACGGCCGCGCTTTGACAGCTATGGCCGCCTGTGCGGAGCCGAACTGATCCCGTTGGCCGAGCTTGGCCGCCCCAGGATCGATGTGATCATGACTCTGTCGGGTATTTTCCGCGATCTTCTGGCCCTGCAGACCCGGATGCTGGCCGAGGCGGCTTGGCTGGCTGCCAGTGCCGATGAGCCTGAGGACATGAATTACATTCGCAAGCATGCACTTGCGCAACAGGCCAAGACTGGCTCTGACTTGGAGACCGCCGCACTGCGCGTGTTCACCAACGCGGACGGGGCCTATGGGGCCAATGTCAATCAGATGATTGATGCCAGCTGCTGGACAGATGAAAATGAGCTGGCCGAGGCTTATCAAAGCCGCAAATGCTTTGCCTATGGTCGCAAGGGTCCACCCATGCGCCAGTCGGATGTGCTGGAAGGCATATTGAAGACGGTCGACCTGACCTACCAAGGTTTGGACTCGGTGGAATTGGGCGTCACCACCATCGACCATTATGTCGACACATTGGGTGGCATTACCAAAGCGGTCAAGCGGGCGCGTGGCGTGGATGTCCCCGTCTATATCTCTGATCAGACCCAAGGTGATGGCAAAATCCGCACCTTGGCCGAGCAGGTGACGTTTGAGACCCATACCCGCATGCTTAATCCGCGCTGGTATGAGGGCCTGTTGTCGCACGGCTATGAAGGTGTGCGCCAAATTGAGGCCCAAGTGACCAACACGATGGGCTGGTCGGCAACCACAGGCCAGGTTCAGCCTTGGGTCTATCAGAAGATTTCCGAGACCTATGTGCTTGATGATGCCATGCGCCAGCGCATGGCAGCCCTCAATCCCAAGGCTTCGGCCCGCATGGCCAACCGCCTGTTGGAAGCCCATGCCCGCAATTATTGGCAACCCGATAGCGCCACATTGGAGGCGCTCCGCAATGCCAGTGACGAACTTGAAGACAATCTGGAAGGCATTCCTGCCGCTGCAGCCTGATCGAGGAGACGACTAAACATGACCCTGCTGGATCTGCCTCGCGGCCTGAAATCTGGTTCCTATACGCCCCGGCGTCCCGCAAACTCACGCGAGGATGGTGAGGGCAGTGTGCAAGTGCAACTCGACCCCTCGGTTCAGATCGAGAAGGCCAAGGTTTTTGCCATTTATGGCAAGGGCGGCATTGGCAAAAGCACCACCTCGTCGAACCTATCGGCCGCCTTTTCAAAGCTGGGCAAACGTGTGCTCCAAATCGGGTGTGACCCCAAGCACGACAGCACTTTCACCCTCACAAAGCGGTTGGTACCCACTGTGATCGATGTGCTCGAAAGCGTGGAATTCCATACCGAGGAATTGCGGCCGGAAGATTATGTCTATGAAGGCTATAATGGTGTGATGTGTGTCGAGGCGGGTGGTCCGCCAGCCGGCACCGGTTGTGGCGGCTATGTCGTCGGCCAGACAGTCAAACTGTTGAAAGAGCATCATTTGCTCGAGGACACCGATGTGGTGATTTTCGACGTGCTGGGTGATGTGGTGTGTGGTGGATTTGCCGCCCCCTTGCAGCATGCTGAACGGGCGCTGATTGTCACGGCAAATGATTTTGACTCCATTTTTGCGATGAATCGCATTCTCGCCGCGATTAAGGCCAAGTCGAAAAACTATGATGTACGTCTGGGTGGGGTCATTGCCAATCGCAGCAAGGATACAGACGAGATCGACCGCTTCAATGCCGCTTGCGGGCTTGAGCGCGTTGCCCATTTCCCGGATCTGGATGTTATTCGCCGCTCGCGACTTAAGAAATCGACCTTGTTTGAGATGGAGCCTTCCCCTGAACTGGAAGCGGTCCAGAATGAATATCTGCGTCTGGCCGCCTCACTGTGGGTTGGCACCAAGGAATTGAAGGCCGAGCCGATGAAGGATCGCGACATCTTCGACTTCCTCGGCTTTGATTGATCGGGAGGCGCGTGATGCTGACAACCACCTATGTCGAACGCCGCCAACGGCTTGAGACTTATTTTGATCGCACTGCATCAGAAACCTGGGCGCAATTGACCTCGACCGCGCCGGTCAGCCGCATTCGGGCGACGGTGCGGGCTGGGCGCGATCAGATGCGCGAGATCTTGACCTCGTGGTTGCCGCAAGACCTCCATGGTGTCCGCATTCTCGATGCTGGCTGCGGCACCGGGGCTTTGGCCGTCATTGCAGCCCACCGCGGCGCTGATGTCGTGGCGGTGGATGTGGCCGCAAGCCTTGTGTCAGTGGCCGGTGAGCGTGCGCCGATTGATCCGGCCCCCGGCACCATAGAGTTTCGCGTTGGCGACATGCTGGACCCGGCCCATGGCCGATTTGACCATGTGGTGGCAATGGACGCGCTCATCCATTATCCCCGGGATGAGATCATGAACGCGTTGTCGGCTCTCGCAGCGCGTACCGCCTCCTCGATCGTCTTTACCTTTGCTCCCAAGACCCCCTTGCTCACGCTGATGCATACAGTGGGGCTCTTGTTCCCCCGGGCTGATCGCGCCCCGGCGATTGAACCGGTCAGCGAGGCCTTCCTGCGCAAGGCTGTGGCCACCGACCCGCGCATGGCGGGCTGGAAGATTGGGCGCACAACCCGCGTTGTCAGCGGCTTTTATACCTCCCAAGCGATGGAGTTGGTGGCACCATGACCGATTCATCCCTCTATCATCAGCAGCCCGAGTTCTGGACCTTGACTTGGCCAGACCTTTTGAAACGGCAAACGCATGTGACAACTTGTACCATTGAGATTCAGCATGATGAGCATAGCCTCCATGCCCATGTCTCTCTGGACGATGGTACTACCCTCGGACCGGGCGACAGGATGATTGTCCAGGGTCCTCCGATCCGGCTCTCCTTTGGTGAATCCTGCACCCTGAACCGGGGCGTCAAGATTACCCGGGCGACCGCTTTAGAGCGTCTGTGGATCAAGATCGCCTCTTATTTTGAGTTGACCGAATTGTATGAGGTCAGCTTCACACCGGGGAAACTGCCATGACCTCTGCTACGTATGACGACACTTTTTTCGACACCACAACGCTGGCCAGAACCGAAACCATTCTGAGCCCGCGCTTCTACACCACCGATTATGCGGCCATGGATAAGATTGACGTCTCCTCGGTGCGCGAAGAATGGGATCAGATGTTGTCTGCCATGGCAGCAGATCCGCGTCGGGGCCATTTCAAACGCGATGAGGCCTTCCAGAATCGTCTCGATGAGCTTGATCCTGAGTTACGCCGCGAGTTTGTTGACTTTCTGGTCAGCTCGATCACGTCAGAGTTTTCCGGCTGTGTGCTGTATGCTGAAATCGTCAAGCGGGTCAGCAATCCAGATATGAAGGCGCTGTTCAAGTATATGGCGCGCGATGAGTCCCGTCATGCCGGCTTTATCAATGAGACCTTGAAGGACTTTGGCATCGGCGTCGATTTGGGCTTTCTGACCAAAACCAAGAAATACACCTATTTCAAACCGAAATTCATCTTCTACGCGGTCTATCTGTCCGAGAAGATCGGTTATGCCCGCTACATTACGATCTTCCGCCAGCTAGAGCGTAATCCCCAGCACAAATTCCACCCGATATTCAATTGGTTCAAGGAATGGTGCAATGACGAGTTCAGCCATGGGGAGGCTTTTGCCCTGATCCTGCGGGCTAATCCGTCGCTGCTGACGGGCGCAAACAAGCTGTGGATCCGTTTCTTCCTTTTGTCGGTCTATGCCACCATGTATGTGCGTGACCATGCACGGCCGGCCTTCCACAAGGCATTGGGTGTAAATCCAACCGATTATGATTATCAGGTGTTTTCGCTGTGCACCGAGATTTCCAAACAGGTCTTCCCGGTGATGCTGGATACCGATAACCCGAAGTTCCGGGCTGGCTTTGAGCGTCTGCGTATCCTGTCGAACCAGATTGAGGAAGCAAAAGCCGCTGGCGGCTTGCTCAACGGCATTAAGCGCGCGGTATGGTCGGCCCAGGTCGCCGCCACATTCGCAGGTCTTTATCTGTTACCAACTTTGTCGAACGAATTGCCCAGCAATGTTCGCCTGCAACCGGTCTGGTGATCTGATCGCCAAACCAAGAAGAAATTGGTCGGGTGGTGCCTCTGGCCCCACCTGGCCACCGGGAGGGGAAAATCATGGATTATCAAGCCTATTTCAACAGCCAGCTGGATGCGCTGCGGGCGGAAGGGCGCTATCGGGTGTTCGCCGATCTCGAACGCCATGCCGGTCAGTTTCCCCGTGCCACCCGCCATGCCGACGGCGGCGTCCATGATGTGACGGTCTGGTGCTCCAATGATTATCTCGGCATGGGCCAGCATCCCAAAGTCCTGGCGGCCATGCATGAGGCGATTGATCGTTGCGGGGCCGGTGCCGGTGGGACGCGCAATATCTCTGGTACCAACCATTATCACATCTTGCTGGAGCAAGAGCTTGCCGACCTTCATGGCAAGGAAGCCGCACTTTTGTTTACTTCCGGCTATGTATCGAACTGGGCTGCACTTAGCACATTGGCCAGCAAAATCCCCGATTGCGTGGTGGTTTCAGATGAAGGCAATCACGCCTCCATGATCGAGGGCATTCGTCACAGCCGCGCGCAGGTTCGCATCTTCAAGCACAATGACACTGCAGATCTGGAGCGTGTCTTGGCCAGCCTGCCACCCGAACAGCCTAAATTGGTGGCCTTTGAATCGGTCTATTCGATGGATGGCGACATCGCCCCGATCGCTGCGATTTGTGACGTGGCGGAAAAATATGGCGCGATGACCTATCTGGATGAAGTTCATGGCGTTGGCCTTTATGGCCCCCGCGGTGGCGGTGTGGCTGAGCGCGAAGGCCTGATGCATCGCTTGACCGTGATCGAAGGTACTTTGGGCAAGGCTTTTGGCGTGTTCGGCGGCTATATTGCGGCCTCAACCGCGCTGTGCGACTTCATCCGCAGCTTTGCCTCTGGCTTTATCTTTACCACAGCATTGCCCCCGTCGGTTGCTGCCGGCGCGTGCGCCAGCATACGCCATCTTAAGGCAAGCAATGCAGAACGAGAGCGCCACCAAGAACGGGTTGCGCTGGTCCGCCAAAAGCTGGAAGCCGTGGGTATTCCCTGTCTTGCCAATGACAGCCACATCATCCCTGTGATGGTTGGAGATCCGGTCAAGTGCAAGATGATCAGCGACTGGCTGCTTGAACGCTCAGGCATCTATATTCAGCCAATCAATTATCCAACCGTCCCGCGCGGGACAGAACGGCTGCGCATCACGCCCTCGCCCCTGCACAGTGATGGCGACATTGACCGTCTGGTGACGGCTCTTTCTGACCTTTGGCAACAATGCGCTCTGGGCCGGGTTTCGGCCGCCGCGTGAGGCTTATCGCATGAGTTAAAATGCGGCCATCCAGCATGTCGGCTGGGTGGCCGTCTTTGTCGGTGCAGTGTGCCCGCACAACCCTTGGCGTGGCGCGGGTGAGACCCGTTCATTGCGCCCGAATGGAATTTCAAAGACGGAAAAACACGCCCAACCAGTATGTTGCTGGGATGGGACAAAGATCAGCGGACGCCTCGGTAGGGTCGAAGATCGGCTTTGAGCCTATTTTTCGCTGGAGATTTCTTTGCGCAAACGGCGCAGGATAAGCCAAACACCCAACACAACCAGCGGCGCTGACAGGCCAGTAGCGGCCTTAGCATTGAAGTGCACCACGGTTTCGGCCAGCCCTTCCATCACAAAATGGATTAGGCCAAGCGAATAGTAAGAAATGGCTGCGACTGACAGGCCTTCCACGGTTTGCTGGAGGCGCAATTGCTCTTGACTACGCCGGTCCATTGAAGCGAGCAGGCCGACATTAATGGCTTCTGATGCCACTTCGACACGGGTGTTGAGCATTTGGGTGGTTCGCGCAATCCGCTCGATCACGTCGCGCTGACGGTCGGCAACGGCGACGCATGTGCGCATGGCCGGTGCCAATCGCCGCTCCATAAAGTCCGAAATCGTTGGTCGCCCATCAATAGCTTGTTCGCGCAATTGACCAATGCGCTCCTGCACAAGCCCTTCATAGGCACGCGCGGCGGCGAAGCGATAGGTGGTGGTGGCAACCAGAGCTTCCGCCTCCCCAGCCAAGGCGGCAAGCCGGGACAATAGATTGCGGTCTGCTTCAACGCCGCCTTCATCGGCAACTTGAATGGCTGACGCCCCGGCTTCGGCTTCAAAGCGGGCAAGCGTTACTGAGGTTGCTGTCGCCAAGGGAAAAGCCAACAGTGCCAAAAGACGATAGGTTTCGATCTCAAACAATTGTTGCAAAACCCGCCCGGCGGTGACGGCATTGGGCTCAGCCTGTACCAGAACAAACCGGGTGAACGCATCTGGTCCTGGCCGGAAATCGCTAAAAACATCGATTGTGCCATTGGCGACACGCGCGGCGACAACATCACTGTCTGCAAACGGCAGATGTTCCGGCGGATTGGCCGAAATCACCACATGGGCCGCGCCCAATACTTCACCAGGCAGCCCTGCCAGCCAGTCTTGTGGAATCAAGTCCAATGCGGTGGCTTGAAACATGACATCAGGATCGCCCGGACTGTCGCGAAACACCGTCCATGTTGAGATTTCGGTGTGGCGCTCCCATCGCAGGCGCCAAGTCCCGCCATCAACCACGCACCAGCGTGCGTCTGGACCGGGTTCGGATGTCCCAATCTTTCGACAAAGTGCGGCCATATGCGCGCGGTCTGCCCCGACGCCGCCCTCACCCGACATGGTCGCAATCCGCGATGCCAGATGCGGGGTCTGCACGGGGGTTGAGGGGCGAGCATGGGCTTCAGCCAGCAAAACATCCCGTTGCGGATGGAACCGCCATTGTAGGCCTTGCCGTCTCATATTTTGCCCTTTCCCGCGCACATCTGCCCGACTTTGATCAAGCCGAGCCCGGCAAGGTCTTGGTGATGGCGTCCTGACGATATGCTGTGATCAATATTAATTGATCACAGCGCAAGCGCTGCAGCACGAATTAATGCTGTCCACTGCGTGGATAGGTGTAAATGCTGCTTTCCAGCCTCTGGAAAAAAGTGTCTAATTTTCCTGACAGGTTGGGTGGACCTCACAAAATGTATCGCAAGCCGAAATGGAGCCGCGAGGGTGTGAACTGGCCAAACCGCCAGTTCAGCCGATTCATCCAAGTTGGGGATCAAAAGTGGCACTTTCAGGTCATGGGCGCGGGTCCGCCAATTCTCTTGCTCCATGGCACGGGGTCGTCCTGCCACACCTGGGCAGGTATCGCGCCTCTATTGGCCGAACATTATACCATCTACATGCCTGACTTGCCGGGCCATGGCTTTACACAGACACCACCCGCCTCTGGTTTGTCTTTGGTTGGGATGACCCGCTTGGTCAACGACCTCCTGACCGCACTTGATGTTGAGCCTGAAGCCATCATAGGCCACTCGGCTGGTGCTGCTGTGGCGGTGCAATTGGCTCTTGCCGGATATGCCCGTCCGCGCGCAATCGTGGCCATAAATGGGGCTTTTCAGCCCTTTTCGGGCCTTGCTGCCCTGTTGTTTCCCATTGCCGCGCATGTTCTGGCCCTGAATCCCGTCACCATCTTCGCGGTCTCGACAGGGGCGAAGGACCGCAGTCGGATTGAGCGTTTGATGCGCAGCACGGGCTCAAACATTCCCCAAAGTTCGCTGGATCGCTATGGTGATCTCTTTACAGCCCCCGGCCATGTGGCGGGCATGTTGGCCATGATGGCAAATTGGAATCTGGCACCGCTATTGCGCCAGATGTTCCAACTGACGCCCCAACTCACTCTCGTGATTGGTGCGCGGGATAAGGCTGTGCCACCGGATCGCCAAGCGAACGTGGCCAAGCATGCACCAAGGGTGCAGGTCTTGGAATTGGCCAATCTGGGCCATCTTGCTCATGAGGAAGATCCCGCGGCTGTGGCAGCTGTTGTCTTGCCTGTGCTTGTCGCACCAAAGCCCTAGTTCCCAAATCGGTATGGCCGACAGGTGGGCCTGCGACCTTGTGCAGGTCTTGCGTCCACTGTGATTGGGGGTTTAATTGTCCAATGAACTTTACAACCAATTCTCCCGATCTTGTTGCAGCCCGTGCCGACACACGCCCCCATGCCATTGTGATTGGGGCTGGCTTTGGAGGCTTGGCGGCTGCCATACGTTTGGGAGCCAAGGGTTATCGGGTCACACTTTTTGACAAGCTCGATGGACCTGGTGGCCGGGGTTATACTTATCGCCAAGACGGCTTCACTTTTGATGCGGGGCCGACCATCATCACCGCCCCCTTCATTTTTGAAGAATTGTGGAAACTGTGCGGCAAGACGATGTCGGATCACGTCGAATTGCGCAGCATCGACCCATTTTACAAGATCCGGTTTGATGATGGCACGGTGTTTGAAGCCACCGCCGATCTGGACGCCATGCGCGCTCAAATCGCCCGGTTTGAGCCCGCTGATCTGGCTGGTTTCGACCGCTATATGCGCGCCAGCGAAGCCATTTACGACGAGGCTTTCACCAAATTGGTTGACCAGCCATTTCATGAGCTGACAACCCTCTTCAAGTCAGCACCCGAGCTGATCAAGCTGGGTGGTTTTCGAACGGTCTATAACAAGGTCTCACAATTCTTTTCCAACGAGCAATTGCGGATCGCCTTCAGTTTTCATCCGCTACTGATTGGCGGCAATCCTTTCACCACGACCTCTTATTATTGCCTGATCGCACATTTAGAGCGCAGCTTTGGCGTGCATTATGCCATGGGTGGCACCGGTGCCTTGGTGCGCGGCATGGTCGATCTGATCGAGGGGCAAGGCAACCAGTTGGTTTTTGGTGCCGAGGTTGACGAAATCACCACAAACAACGGGCGTGCTACCGGCATTCGCTTGACGTCGGGCGAGACGATCCCGGCAGATCTTGTGGTGTCCAATGCGGATCTGGGTTGGACCCATACACGCTTGCTGCGCGCAACACCGCGCAAGGTCTGGACGGATGAGAAAATCGCCCGGGCGGATTATTCCATGAGCTTGTTTGTCTGGTATTTCGGCACAAACCGGACCTATGAGGATTGTTACCAGCACACCATGGTA
Organism: Candidatus Phycosocius bacilliformis; assembly: GCF_003112735.1. Lineage (GTDB taxonomy): Bacteria > Pseudomonadota > Alphaproteobacteria > Caulobacterales > Aquidulcibacteraceae > Aquidulcibacter > Aquidulcibacter bacilliformis. Next base: position 587,321 of record NZ_BFBR01000001.1, on the reverse strand, counting down.
TTGGGACCGCGCTATCGAGAATTGCTGGATGACATCTTCCGTCACAAGCATTTAGCCGATGACTTTAGCCTGTATCTGCACCGTCCGACCGCCAATGACCCCAGTCTGGCACCGGCGGGCTGCGATGCATTTTATGTCCTTGCCCCGGTCCCCCATCTCGATAGTGGCGTCGATTGGGCCACCTATGCAGAGATCTATCGCCAGAAGATTGAAAAGCGGCTGCAAGAAACCATGCTGCCGGGTCTGAAAGAGGCAATCATTTCCTCGCACATGCTGACCCCCCAGGATTTTCAGGACCGGCTGTTGTCGACCAAGGGGGCCGCTTTCGGCATGGAGCCGAAATTGTTTCAAAGTGCGTGGTTCAGGCCACATAACATCAGCTCAGACGTTTCAGGCCTGTATTTTGTCGGCGCAGGCACCCATCCTGGAGCGGGTCTTCCAGGTGTCGTATCATCGGCCAAAGTGATCGACCGTTTGATCCCACATGCCACCGCTTGGGCCAAAGCTGCACTTTGAAGCCTGCTGCCTGGTGGGAAGATTGTGCAAGACGCAGGTGAGGAGAACCAATGAGGCTCCGTGAAACCTGAGAGATGTTAGGATAAATGCTCAATGTCCTGCAGCAGACGGGCCGCAGCCAGCCTGCCGGACATGGTGGCCATTGGGATGCCAGGGCCTGGATGGGCCGAGCCCCCGGCCAAATAAAGTCCCGCGATGTTGCTGCGCGCGCCGGGGCGGGCAAAACTCGCCATCGAGCCGTGATTAGCCCGGCCATAAAGGGCACCACCACTGGCCGGAAACAAGCTGTTGAAGCCCTCAGGTGTGGTGATCTCGCCACCGGAAGGTTCAACCTGCAGGCCACAGGCCTCCATCATCGCCCAGGCCGCATCACGCGCATAGGCCTCGGTTTGGCGGTCATATGCGCGCACATCCCCGTCTGCGGGTGCGTTCATCAGGATCAGCAAGCGTTCTGGATGATCGGGTGCTTGGCAGCGATCATCGCGGTCTTGCGCACAGATATAGATTGTGGGCTTCTCGGGTGGACGCTGATCCTTAAAGACTGCCTCAAACTCCCTCCGATAATCATCCGAAAACAGAACACTATGGTGGGCAAGATCAAGCCCGCGGGTGCGGGCCGTCACGCACCATGTGATGGCCGATTGCGACCTTTGCGGCAGTCTCACCGGCTTGGCGGCTGATGTCAGGTTTGGCCCCAAAAGGCCAGTCCCTAAAGCTGAGATATCGCCATTGAACACCACGGCATCGGCCTTCAAGCATTCGCCATCAGACAGCTCGACCTCACAGACCTTGCCCGCCCGTGTGCCGATCCGGCCGACATGGGCGTTGCAGCGGATGTCGGCCCCCTGGCTTCGTGCCAGATTGGCAAGAGCTGCGGCGACCTGCGCCATTCCGCCCGCAACCCGCCAGACCCCGTCTTGTTCGACATGCGCTACCAGCATCAGTGTGGCTGGTGCTGCAAACGGCGACGACCCGCAATAGGTGGCATAGCGCCCAAAGAGCTGGATCAAGCGTGGGTCGGAAAAGTGATCCCCGAGGGCAGCTGATAAGGTCTGGAACGGTGCTGTAGCCCACAACGCACCTAAACGGTTGAAGCCAACCCGAGCGACCAGATCCAGCGGGCTGGGCCGCTGGCTTGCGATAAAGGGTCCCCGAAGGGTCTCATAAATCGCCCGGCTGCGTTGGCAAAACGCCAGATAGCCATCCGCATCCCGGGGTCCTGCAAATGCGGCAATCGCCTCTGCAGAGGCCTGTTTGTCGGCATAGAGGTCCAGATTCCCGCCCTGACTCCACGCGTGGCGGGCCAAAATTGTCGCCGGCAACAGGCGCACATGCTCTTCAAGGCGCTGACCCGCATCACCGAAAAGCCCGTCAAACACCCATTTCATGGTGAAGACAGTCGGTCCTGCATCAATTGCGGATGGTCCCACATGGACTTGGCGCATTTTGCCGCCGACATGGGCAGCCCTCTCCAACACCGTCACATGGTGGCCGTGGCGGGCGAGGTCGGCGGCAGCAGCCAGTCCGCCCATGCCCGCGCCGATGACGATGATCCGGCGTGGTGTCACGAAGCCGCACCAGCCGGCTTGAGGCTACGCGGTTTTAAACTCAGCCGAATCTGACGGTGATGATAGAGAATAATGGCCAGTCCGATCACCAAAGGTATCGCCCAAAGACCGGGATGTAGTGCCAATGACGGCATCAGACGGACGGCGCCGAAAGCCGAAAACGCCGTATAGACCGAGATGCCTGCACCGACGATGGCTTTCACATGTTCCTTCAGATAGGCCTTTGGCGGTGGGTTGGGATTGAACATGAAAAACAAATTGGTTCCGGCGGTGGCAAAACCAACAATCGACATGCCGACCATCAGATATTGACCGATGAGCACGCCTTCGACTGCACAGATGAGGGCTGCAATTATCAAAAGCGGCTGAAGTGCTAAATTAAGGCCGCGCCGATTGGCCGTGTGATTGGCCTTATTGCGCAAGGTCATCAGCCCATACCAGGCCAGATTCAGGGTCAAGATGGCCAGATAAAGCATCATATAGCCAAAGATGCCCCGCACAAAAACCGCATCCTTCAAATGTGGATGGGTTCCCAGAGGATCAATCAATGTGCAAATGCTCAACATCAGGGCGATGCTGCCTGCACCCAGAATAGCATAGGCAAAGACTTTGCCCCACAGGCGGTGGTTGCGGGCACCTTTCTTGCCAATAACCGGCACCCAAAAGCTGATCAGACCAACCGACCCGAAAGCGATGTGGAGGGCCACCAGGATGTGAAAAAAGGTCAGCACGGCTGTCTCTCCTGCCTGATGCGTCCAACAGGCTGGACATAGTGACGCGTCAAGCGTTAGGCTTCAAGGGGCGTAGGCGCGCTTTTTTGAGAGGCGAGCCACCAATCGGCCAGGACAGAAAGGCTTAGATAAGAGATTGATGGGCGGCGACATTTCCACCAGTGCCGGGCTTTACACCCCGCCGCGCCCCGCCCCACTCGGTCCTTTGGCCAGTTTGGTGCGGGTGGTGGCGCAAGGTGATGGCGATCTCTTGAGCCTTATGCCTGCCGATGCCTATCGTCTGCCGATGGGGCCATTGGGTTATTCGCGTCGCTCGATCCAAATCGTCAATGACCCCAGCTTGACCAAACCGATTCTGGCTGACCCAGAAGATATATTCCCAAAGAATGATTTGATGGTTGGCGCGCTGGCTCCTCTGGTCGGCAACAGCATGTTTGTTTCAAGCGGTGCTTTGTGGCGTCAGCAACGGCGAATGATTGATCCGGCCTTTTCCCACATCCGATTGGCCAAGGCTTTTCCGGACATGGTGGGTGCGCTGGATGATTTCGAAACACGCCTTGATGCAGCCAGTCTGAGCGGCCAGGCCATGTCCCTTGATCTTTCGATGGGCCAACTGACTGCCGACATTATTTGCCGCACAGTGTTTTCCGCTTCCCTGGCCAATGACACGGCGCGGGATGTATTTGAGTCCTTCGCCTTTTTCGAACGCAGCGTCGCGCATGTCGAGCTTGTTCGCCTTATCTTTGGCAAGCCCTTTGAGGATATTCCGCAAAAGGCTGACGTGTTGGAAGCTTGCGCCCGCATCCGGGGCCATATCGGGCGTTTGCTTGATACACATCTTGCGGCTGGGGCCAAGTTTGATGATATCGCCACCGCCGTGATCGCGGCCCGCGACCTTGAGACCGATACACAATTCACGCGTGAAGAATTGATCGACCAATTGGGTGTCTTCTTTCTGGCAGGGCATGAAACAACCGCCAGCGCTTTGACTTGGGCCTTTTTCATTGCCGCCATGCAGCCCGATGTTGCAGATCGCATTCGTGCAGAAGCCTTCGTGGTGGCAGGACACGGTCCGATCCAGTTCGATCACGTCAAACGACTGACCTATGCGCGCAACGTGTTCAAAGAAGCACTACGACTTTATCCGCCGATCACCTTCATTCCCCGTGTTGCTGCTGTTGCAACAGAAATTGGCGGGCGCAAAATCAAGCGTGGGACTATGGTGATGATCGCACCTTGGGCGGTGCACCGGCATCAGGCTTTGTGGCGCCATCCAGATGCTTTCGATCCCGATCGCTTCCTGCCAGAACGAGAACATGAAATTGTGCCAGGCTCATATTTGCCTTTTGGGGCAGGGCCGCGCGTTTGTGTTGGGGCTGCCTTTGCCACAACTGAGGCGACATTAATTCTCGCGCGGATCCTCAGCAATTATCGCTTTACGGTGCAAGACCCTGGTGCGGTTCGCCCGGTGGCCCGGCTGACCACGCGGCCTGCCCACGAGGTCATGATCCAGGTTGCGAGGATCGCGTGAAACAGACTGTGCTCATCACGATTGGTCGACTTCCCAAGGCACTTGATTTTGCCCGCTCCTTCAAGGCTGCGGGCTGGCGGGTTCTGGTGGCAGAGCCATTCAAGACCCATTTGACCGGAGCTTCGGTCTGCGTGGATCAATCTTATCAAGTGCCGCCGCCTGCAGCCGGTAAAGGCGCCTATCTTTCTGCATTGCTCGACCTGATTGTCGCCCAGAAAGTCGACTTGATCCTGCCACTCTCAGAGGAGACGATGCATGTCGCGCATTTGCGTGACCAACTGCCACCGGGCGTGCGGCTTTATGCGCCTCCCGTTGATCAACTCCTCGGCTTGCATGACAAGGCCAGCTTCCCGGAACGCGCACTTAGCCATGGCCTTACCGTGCCAGAGACTGCCAAACTTGGCACACCGCACGCCGCCGCAATCGCCGCGCGGCAGGATTATGTGATCAAGCCGATCTTTTCTTGTTCAGGTCGCGCCGTCAGTTTGCATGGGGCCGGGACCTCTTTGACGGAGGCGACGGCGAGCCTGAATGAACCTGCCATCGTGCAGGCTCAAATGAAGGGTCGCCAATACAGCACATTTGCAATCGCGCGTGCTGGCCGCGTGTTGGTCAATATTGTTTATCAAGCGGCCATCATGACCGGTAGCGTGGCGGTGGCTTTCGAGCGGGTACAGATTCCAGCCATCGATCAATGGGTGGCCGCCTTTGTTCAGGCGGAAGCCTATGACGGCTTTATCTCATTCGACTTTTTCCTTGAAGCAGATGGTCAGGCCTATGCGATAGAATGTAACCCAAGGGTCACAAGCGGGGTGCATTTTCTCGTCACAGATGATCTAGCCCCCGCCATTTTGGGCAACTCTGACCATCCCGTGCGCCTCAAAGATATTGACCTGATGCAGCAATTCTACCCGACATTGACTGAGGTCCAAGCCTCCATGTTCAAGGGTCCGCGCTTTTGGTCCAACCTCAAAATCTTGCGTAAAGCCCGCGATGTGACCTGGGACAAGGCCGATCCCATGCCGTTCATCACCATGCCCATCACCGCTTTTTCGATCATCGCCATGTCAATGCGTCAGCAGAAAACATTTGGCCAAGTCTCGACCCAAGACATTTCTTGGTTTGAAGGTGAAATTCTGGAGACTTTTTGATGTCTGCTTGCCAGTGTTCCAAGTCCATGATTAGCTTGATTGTCCAGCTGGTATGCCGTGCTGGGCGGATAGGATTGGCATGCTGAGTTTGGCCCCAGAGCGCCTAGCTGATACAATGGAAGAGCGGGCAACCCCACGCCCGGCTGCGCTCTTTGCCAGCCCAACGGATCGCGCCATCTGCCGAGACATGATCAAGACCGGCTCGCATTCGTTTTATTCTGCGTCTCTGCTTTTGCCCGAAGCGCTGCGTGAGGGGGCATATGCCCTTTATGGCTTTTGTCGGCTGTCGGACGATGCGGTCGATGTCGATGGAGGGCAGTCGCAGGCCATTGCGCGGCTGCGCTCGCGGCTTGATGGCATTTATGGCGGCAGACCGGAGCCTGAGGCACCTGATCGATGCCTGGCCGATGTCGTGCGGACTTATGGTATTCCCCAAGCAGTGTTTGATGCTTTGCTGGAAGGCTTTGAATGGGATGTCGCCGGGCGACGCTATGAGACTTTGGCGGAAGTAGAGGCCTATGGTGAGCGGGTCGCTGGGTCCGTTGGTGCGATGATGGCTGCTTTAATGGGTGTGCGCACCCCGGCCATGGTTGAGCGGGCCTGTGACTTGGGCGTGGCCATGCAGCTTACCAATATCGCCCGCGATGTCGGCGAGGATGCCCGGCAAGGGCGACTTTATCTGCCTCGCATGTGGTTCGATGAGATGGGGATCGACCCCGACAGCTGGTTGGCCAACCCCTGTTTCACGCCCGAGATCGGTGTCTTGACCGAGCGGCTTTTGGCGCGCGCTGAGATACTTTACCGCAAGGCTGATCAGGCGATTGCCCGGCTGCCGGCCACGGTGCGGCCCGCAATTTATGCAGCCCGCTTGCTCTATGCTGAGATTGGTAAGGTCATCAAAAGCCACGGCCATGATTCAATCACCCGCCGAGCCAGCACCACGGCTGCGCGTAAGGCTTGGTTGGTTGGGGCAGCCATGCAGAAAGCAGCCCGGCCTGCACCTAAGGGCGTTTTGGCGATTGAACAGGGTGTGGAACGGCCACTTGTTGCTGCCATTGCGCGCACCCAGCCCGCAGTCTTACACACGCGGCGCAGCCAGACTGTCCAGGACGACCTTAATTGGGTGATTGATCTGTTTTCGGATCTTGAACGGCGCGACCGTACCGGGAGGCGAGGCTAATGGACCCCAATCTCTTATTCTTTCTGGAGTTTGTCGTCTTTAGTGGAACTTTCTTGGCCTTTGCCATCTGGCAGGTGATTTCTCTGTCACCTAAGCGGCTCGCCGCTGAGGAAGCCCGTGAGGCTGCCCGCAAACAAGCCGAGATTGATCAGGCCGAAGCGGCCTCAGAAAAACCGCCGGGGCATGCGGAAGGGTAGTAAGGGCCGAACAAAGGGCGATTTGAGGCGGTCGAGGTTTAACGTCTCATGCATCATTATGACCGGCTCGCCGTCCAGCGCGCTCGTCAGGGCTGAGCGGGCATAGAAGGGCGTGTCCTCCAAGGTCTTGATGACGCGTGGCGTTGTGGCTTGATCGGCCCATGCATAGCGATCAATTCCCCAGAACGTGCCGGACAGTTGGTGACCGGCCACCGGCTCGACTTTGTCAACCTTTCCCGTGCGATCCACCCGTAAATAAGTTGCCAAGCGAGGGCCATCCCGATTGATGACATCATAAAACAGGCGCAAATCCTCGCCCCGATGGGCGCGCCCCCAATGCCAATGGGCGAAGGCCCGCTCTAGGGGTTCTGTCCCTGAATTGGTGTCAAAATAACCTGCGCCGTTCCAACTCAAATCGGGTTGGGTGAAGGCCAGCTCGACCCGGGCGCGCGGTGCCAATGGTCGCCAGCGGTGACGGCCCAATGGATCAAGATCAAAACTGGCCTCGGTTTCAATCTCCGGGATCAAGCGGATGCTGCCGGTCAAGGGGAAGGGGACAGGCGCACAGATTTCCCGGATGGCAATGTTCAGGCAGCCATCTGTCCACGACAGACTACTCGGACCAAGGGTGAAGTGCGAGGTGCTGCGCTCCAACACATCTGCCCGCCGTTCGGTCATCGCCCAACGACCTCCAGAGCGGTTCAAGCGATACAGGGCGACATTGATGGCACAATGCTGAAACGGATCCTGCCATCCCGACCACGCATAATAGGGGGAAAACACGCTCCCGATGAAGGCAATCAGCGTTAAACCGTGCTGCCCGTCATCGCTCAGCGCATCAACATACCACCAGACATAGCCGCCATCCCCGCCAACGGCGGCATCAAAACCCGGCCCGCGGGCGCTTTGATCGGAAGAAAGCTGAACCATCGGGGCCTAGTTTCCATGCAAATTCGTCCAAAAGTCAATTGACCTAGACGCTAACCTATGTCCAAATCAAATGACAACTTAGGTTGGAGGGCGAAGGATGTCGCATTCAGCACGGATTGAGCGGGCTTTGGAGACCGCAGTTGCCTCGGCGCAAGCTGAGGACGCGGCACCGGGTCTGGCCGCCGCCATCCGCTATGCCGTCTTCCCCGGGGGCGCGCGTGTTCGCCCGCAATTATGTTTGGCAGTTGCCGCTGCCTGCGGGGACGGGGGCCATGATCTTGTCGATGCTGCGGCCGCAAGCATTGAGTTGCTCCATTGTGCGTCCCTTGTCCATGACGATCTGCCCTGCTTTGATGATGCTGATCTGCGTCGCGGCAAGCCGACAGTGCATGCCAAGTTTGGAGTGCCGCTGGCCTTATTGACCGGGGATGCCCTGATCGTGATGGCCTTTGATGTTCTCGCCCGAGCTGGAGTCGCAGACCCTGTTCGATTGCCCGGCCTAATGTCTTGCATCGCACGAGGAGTCGGCGCCCCCTATGGCATTGTGGCCGGTCAGGCGTGGGAGTGCGAGATTACGGCCCCGGTTGATGCTTATCACCAAGCTAAAACAGGGGCTTTGTTTGTCGCGGCAACCACCGCCGGTGCTTTGGCAGCGGGCTCTGATCCTGCCCCTTGGCGCGCGTTGGGTGAAGGTCTGGGGGCTGCCTATCAAGTTGCCGATGATCTTCTCGATGCCCTCGGCGATTGTGAAGAATCCGGCAAAACCAGCGGGCGCGACGATGCGCTGCAGCGGCCAAGTGCGGTAAAGGCACTGGGTGTGCGTGGGGCCGTGGCCTTACTGGAATCCCATCTTGATCGGGCTGCTGCCTCCATACCTGAGTGTGCCGGGGCCAAGGCTTTGCGTGAGACGGTGCGGGTGCAGGCCACCCGGCTTGTGCCCAAGCAGCTTGCCCGCACCGCCGCCTAGATTTCGATGCGACTTCAATCCTGGTCTGATGCCTGGGCAGCTTGGCGCAACCGCTTGGTGTCGAGCCCGCGCTTTCAACATTGGGCCGCAGGCTTCCTGCTGACCCGCCCGATTGCTCACGCCAGTGCCGATCGCTTGTTTGGATTGGTCGCAGGATTTGTCTATTCCCAGGTACTGCTGGCCTGTGTGCGGCTGAAGCTGTTGGACCTGTTGGCTGAGGGGCCACTCAACGCCAAGCAATTGGCTGAGGCGATGGACCTTCCAAGTGAAGGGGCTGCCCGATTATTGGCTGCTGCCCAAAGTCTGGGTCTCGTCGAAGCCGCAGGGCCCGAACGTTATCGGTTGGGCTTGGAAGGGGCGGCCTTATTGGGCAATGCCGGTCTTCAGGACATGATCGCGCATCATGCGTTGTTTTACACCGATCTCGCTGATCCTGTTGCCCTGTTGAAGCAGGGCGGGGGCCAAGGCCAATTGGCGGCCTTCTGGCCTTATGCTGCTTATGATAAGCCCGATGAAAGTGGGTTTGAGGCCACATCACCCTATTCTCGTCTCATGGCGGCCACCCAGCCCATGATCGCCGCCGATATTCTCCATGCCTATCCCCTCGGCGGCCATCACCTTCTCATGGATGTCGGTGGCGGGGCGGGTGCCTTTGCCATTGCTGCAGCGACTGAAACACCAAGCCTGAAAGTGCGTGTGTTTGATCTGCCAGCTGTTGCCGGACAAGCCCGTCTGGCCTTTTCCACAGCTGGATTGGACGCAAGGGCGGAAGCTCTCGGCGGGAATTTTCTCACTGATGATCTGCCCGCTGGCGCAGATATCATTTCCTTTGTCCGGATTCTGCATGATCATGACGATGCAACCGTCATGAAACTTCTGACAGCTGCGCGTGCTGCGGTGGCACAAAATGGCGTGGTCATGATTGCCGAGCCCATGTCAGCTGCCCCTGCGCGTGACCCGATGGCGGAGGCTTATTTCGGCCTTTATCTGTTTGCCATGGGGCGGGGGCGAGCCCGGACACCACGCGAATTGACGTCGATGGCGCGTCAGGCTGGCTTTAGCCGCATCGTGAACAAACCAACCAGAACCCCAATGTTGGTCCGGGTTCTGATTGCTTATCCATAGAGAATCTCGTCCAATATTCTGTTTTTTCGAAGATTTTCAGTCAAATTACCGCCAATCATTATCCAACTTGCTTGACGTCAGTTTCAATTGACATATCTAAACGTCCAATTAAAGTGACACTCTGGAAAGGTGGGTGTGGCTGACACATCCGCCGGGAAGTGGGCGCAAGGGAAAGACTGAGATGGAAACCCTGGCCGTTGTTTTGGAAGCACCTGAGACACTCTCGCTGAAAAGGCTTGAGCTTAAGGATGCCGGCCATGACGACGTCATCGTGGATGTGGACTTTAGCGGCATCAGCACCGGCACAGAACGGTTGCTGTGGAGCGGCCGTATGCCTCCATTCCCGGGGATGGGTTATCCGCTTGTGCCGGGTTATGAATCGGTGGGCCGGGTTGTGGATGCCGGGCCTGATGCGCGTGACCGCATTGGCCAGACTGTCTTTATTCCTGGCTCCACTGGCTTTATCGGTGCCCGCGGCCTTTTTGGTGGGGCAGCCCGTCGGCTAATCGCCCCCAGCGCACGTGTTATCCCGATTGAGGAAAAATTGGCCAGCCGCGGGGTGTTGATTGCGCTGGCCGCCACCGCCCGCCATGCGATTGCCGACGGTGCTTTACCGCCTGAGCTGATCATTGGCCATGGGGTTTTGGGTCGTCTTCTTGCCCGCATCATTGTGGCAGAGGGCTTTCCGGCCCCGGTGGTTTGGGAAACCAATCCCGCAAGACGCGCGGGCGCAACTGGCTATGGTGTTTGCGACCCTTCCGACGACGATCGCAAGGATTATCGGGTCATACTTGATGCCAGCGGCGCTGGCAGCCTGATTGATCAATGGATCGGGCGTCTCGCCCGTGGTGGCGAGATTGTTCTTGCTGGCTTTTATGATCAGCCGATCAGCTTTGCCTTTCCTCCCGCTTTCATGCGCGAGGCGCGCATCCGCATTGCTGCGGAATGGACCCCGGCCGATCTGGCCGCAACCTTAGACCTTATTGGTGATGGTCGTCTGAACCTGGACGATCTCATTACCCATGAAGTCGAAGCCCAAGGTGCTGCAAGCGCCTATCGGACCGCATTCTCAGATGCGGCTTGTCTCAAAATGATCCTGGACTGGAGAGGTTGTGCATGACCGTAACGCTGTTGGATAGACGTGCTCTGGTGAACGAAGCCTCGCAAGAACCTGATCCGGTCCACACCGGGGAAGTCACCAAGGAAACTCAAATCATCGCCATTTACGGCAAAGGCGGTAGTGGCAAGAGCTTTGCCCTCTCTAACCTTAGCTATATGATGGCCCAACAGGGCAAGCGCGTCCTGTTGATCGGCTGCGATCCCAAGTCTGATACCACCTCATTGCTGTTTGGTGGCAAATCTTGCCCCACGATCATCGAAACATCGGCCAAGAAAAAGCTCGCTGGAGAAGAGGTGCGCATCGAAGATGTGTGCTTCGTCCGCGACGGCGTATTCGCCATGGAATTGGGCGGGCCTGAAGTCGGTCGCGGCTGTGGCGGGCGCGGCATCATCCACGGCTTTGAATTGCTCGAGAAGCTCGGCTTTCATGATTGGGGCTTTGACTATGTGCTGCTCGACTTTCTCGGCGACGTCGTTTGTGGCGGCTTTGGTCTGCCGATTGCCCGTGACATGTGCCAGAAAGTGATTGTGGTCGGCTCAAACGACCTGCAATCGCTCTATGTTGCCAATAATGTGTGCTCGGCGGTGGAATATTTCCGCAAGCTCGGCGGCAATGTCGGTGTGGCCGGCATGCTCATCAATAAGGATGACGGCACGGGTGAGGCGCAGGCCTTCGCCAAAGCAGTCGGGATCCCTGTCCTTTCTGCCATTCCAGCCGATGAAGATATCCGCCGGAAATCGGCAAATTATCAGATCATTGGCACGCCGGGTGACACCTGGGGCCCCTTGTTTGAGGAATTGGCGCTTAATGTGGCCTCGGCCCCGCCCATGCGCCCAACACCTTTGAGCCAGGATGGCCTTCTCGGCCTGTTTGCGCCGGATCAGACCGGGGGCGACTTTGTGTTGCGTCCGGCCACGCAAGCCGACATGCGCGGCGGCGTCTTCGTCGAAAAGCCAACCCTTGAGGTGATCTATGACACAGTGTGATCGCCCATGACCGACTATAACGCCTCCTTCCAACCTCCGCTGGATGGTGTTCCTGCTGATCCTCCTCAGGCAGGGCAGGGTTGCCATGCAGGTGCAGAAACCATGTCCGCAGCGGCCAAGGCAGCGGGCAAGTCAGAGATTCTTGATCTCTATGCCGTGGATTACCCCAAAGGGCCTCATGATCAGCCTCAAAGCATGTGCCCCGCCTTTGGCAGTCTGCGCGTTGGCCTGCGGATGCGGCGAACCGCGACCGTGTTGTCGGGCTCTGCCTGTTGCGTGTATGGCTTGACCTTCACGTCGCACTTCTATGGTGCGCGGCGCAGTGTTGGCTATGTGCCGTTCAATTCGGAAACCCTCGTTACGGGTAAATTGTTCGAGGATATCCGGGAGGCGGTCTATCAGCTCGCCGACCCCGCACTCTATGACACGGTGGTGGTGACCAATCTGTGTGTGCCGACTGCGTCAGGTGTGCCGCTCCAACTATTACCAAAAGAAATCAATGGGGTGCGCATCATCGGCATCGATGTGCCTGGCTTTGGCATCCCCACCCATGCTGAGGCCAAGGATGTGCTTGCCGGGGCCATGTTGCGCTATGCGCGAACCGAAGCCGAAGCAGGACCCGTTCAGGCCCCCCAAAATCTGACAACCGATCGGCCGACCATCACGCTTTTGGGCGAAATGTTCCCGGCTGATCCGGTCGGAATCGGCATGATGCTGGAGCCCTTGGGCTTGGCAGCAGGCCCTGTCGTGCCTACCCGCGAATGGCGTGAGCTTTATGCCGCCCTTGATTGCGCCGCCGTTGCCGCCATCCATCCCTTCTATACAGCCAGCATCCGCGAATTTCAGACTGCCGGGCGCAGCATCGTTGGCTCGGCCCCGGTCGGGCGCGAAGGCACGGCCGCTTGGCTGGATGCCATCGGCCAGGCGGTGGGTGTGGCTCAGGCCAAGGTTGATTTTGCCAAAAACCGCTTCCTTCCTGCGATTAAGGCGGCTCTCGCCACCGCGCCAATAAAAGGCCGGCTCACAGTATCAGGCTATGAGGGCAGTGAGCTTTTGGTGGCCCGCCTCTTAATCGAGAGCGGGGCAGAGGTGGCTTATGTCGGCACCGCATGTCCACGCACTACGTGGTCGGACCCTGACCGCGACTGGCTCGAAAGCAAGGGCGTACACGTGCAATATCGCGCCTCGCTTGAGCAGGATATTGCCGCGGTGGAGGCAATCCGTCCGGATCTGGCCATCGGCACGACCCCGGTGGTCCAACATGCCAAGCAAATGTCGATACCGGCGCTTTACTTCACCAATCTGATTTCGGCGCGACCTCTCATGGGGCCTGCCGGGGCTGGTTCTTTGGCACAAGTCATCAATGCGGCACTGGCCAATCGCGCCCGTTTTGACCGGATGACAGCCTTCTTTGAAGGCGTTGGACAGGAAGATAATGCCGGTGTGTGGGCTGACACCCCCGTACCGCGTCCCGAATTCAAGGCCCGCTATGCGAAGACATTGGCCGCCGCGCGCGCAGCAGAAGAGGCGGTGGGAACATGACGCTGATCCTCGATCACGACCGGGCGGGCGGCTATTGGGGTGCAGTTTACGCCTTCACCGCCATCAAGGGCTTGCAAGTCATCATTGATGGTCCGGTTGGATGTGAAAATCTGCCCGTCACCTCGGTCCTCCATTATACCGACGCACTGCCGCCGCATGAATTACCCATTGTCGTTACCGGCTTGGGCGAAGAGGAATTGGGTCAGACCGGCACTGAGGCAGCTATGAAGCGCGCTTGGAAAGTGTTGGATCCGCATCTGCCGGCTGTGGTGGTCACGGGTTCAATTGCCGAGATGATTGGCGGCGGGGTGACACCAGAAGGCACCAATATTCAGCGTTTCCTGCCGCGCACAATTGATGAAGATCAATGGCAAAGTGCCGATCGCGCTTTGACATGGCTCTGGACAAATTTTGGCACCAAAAAAGTGCCAAAGCTCAAACCCCGCGCCGAAGGGGTCAAGCCCAAGGTCAATATCATTGGCCCCACCTATGGCATGTTCAACCTGCCATCTGATCTGGCTGAAATCCGTCGTCTCATCGAGGGTATCGGCGCAGAAGTGGGAATGGTCTTCCCGCTCGGCTCGCATTTGGCGGACGTGAAGCGACTGGCCGAGGCAGAGGTCAATGTCTGTCTCTATCGAGAGTTTGGTCGCAATTTGTGCGAAACTTTGGAGCGGCCCTATTTGCAGGCCCCGATCGGCCTGGAATCAACCACTCTGTTCTTACGCAAGCTTGGTGACATGACCGGGCTTGACCCTGAACCATTCATTGAGCGGGAAAAGCACACCACGATCAAACCAATTTGGGATTTGTGGCGGTCGGTGACGCAGGACTTCTTCGGCACAGCCAGTTTTGCCATCGTCGCGAATGAAACCTATGCGCGTGGTGTCCGCAACTTTCTTGAGACCGACATGGGTCTGCCCTGCACCTTTGCCTTTGGGCGCAAGGCAGGCGTGAAGCCGGATAATCAGGCGGTGTGTGAGGCGTTAAAAGCGTCGCCCCCCTTGATCATGTTCGGCAGCATTAATGAGCGCATGTATATGGCCGAACTGGGCTCGCGCGCGTGCTTCATTCCGGCGAGCTTTCCTGGTGCGATCATCCGCCGTCATACAGGCACGCCTTTCATGGGCTATGCCGGGGCAACGTATCTGATCCAAGAAGTGTGTAACGCGCTGTTTGATGCTTTGTTCCACATCCTGCCGCTGGCTGGCCAGATGGACCGGGTCGAGCCGACGCCAGCCCGTCGTCATGTTGAATTAATGTGGGATGACGATGCCAAGGCCGCGCTTGATGCCATTGTAGAGCGCGAGCCGGTTCTGGTGCGCATCTCAGCGGCCAAGCGGCTGCGTGACAGCGCAGAGCGGGCCGCCCGGCTGGCCGGGGAAACCGAAGTCAAACTGTTGCGGGTGATCCGCACCCAGCAAGAAATGGCGTGAGGAGATGGCGATGCAGCTCACCTTCTTCACCCGACATATCAATGCGATCTGGTCAACGGACCTTGATCCAAACCGTTTGGCCCGGACAGACCGGGCCTCAAGAGCCGCCGTGACGGGATCCGCCACGACCGGTCCAGCTGTGGGGATTGCCACAGCATTAGCCGTCCCAAACAAAATGGAGGGTAATTAATGGCTAGAGACCCAAGTACAGACACATTGTCCGGTCTGACAGCACAAGAGGCGAAGGAATTCCACCGCCTGTTCATGCTGGGCTTCATCGGATTCACTGTGATCGCAATCATCGCCCACTTCCTGGTGTGGTCGTGGCGTCCATGGTTCCCTGGTGTTGGCGGATACGCTGAACTCCAAGGCGCGGTGGAGCACGCATCGCAACTGGCACAGACCTTTTTCGGTTAAGGGAGATAACTCATGTATCGGATTTGGCTTCTGTTTGATCCCCGTCGTGTCCTGGTGGCCCTCACGGTCTTCCTGTTCACCTTGGCGATCTTCATCCACTTCATCTTGCTCAGCACCAACCGGTTTAACTGGATCGAAGGGCCAAAAGCCCCCGCTCCTGCCGCTGCACTGCTGCATGATGGCTCGGCCAACGGCTGAGCGCGACCACACTACCGCGTCTGAAAGCACTTTCGGACGCGTCCTTGGCGGCAGATGTGCAAGGCCCCCCTGTCTTGTACGTCTGCCCCACCTCTCAATCATCTCATGAATTCTGTGAAGTTGCGGCTTCGCAGAGCCAAGGAGGACGCGGATCATGGCCTTGCTGAGTTTTGAACGCAAATACCGTGTTCGGGGTGGGACGCTGATTGGCGGCGACCTCTTCGACTTTTGGGTGGGGCCCTTTTATGTGGGCTTCTTTGGAGTAACAACCATCTTCTTTGCCGTGCTGGGCACGGCCTTGATCCTGTATGGCGCGGCCTTGGGGCCAACATGGAACCCATGGCTGATCGACATCCAGCCGCCGGCCGAATCCTACGGACTCGCACTCGCCCCCTTGAAAGAGGGTGGCATCTGGCAAGTGGTAACCATGTGTGCCATCGGGGCCTTTACCTCTTGGGCGCTGCGCGAGGTTGAAATCTCACGCAAGCTGGGGATCGGCCTGCATGTGCCTTTCGCGTTCGGCATGGCGATCTTTGCCTATGTCACGCTGGTGGTGATCCGCCCGGTTCTGATGGGCGCTTGGCATCACGGCTTCCCTTATGGGATTTTCACCCACCTCGATTGGGTGTCCAATACGGGCTATAAGTACATCAACTTCCACTACAATCCCGCCCATATGGTCGCGGTCAGCTTCTTCTTTGTGAACTGCTTTGCCTTGGCATTGCACGGCTCACTCATTCTGTCGGCGACCAATCCCGGCAAGGGTGAAGTGGTGAAGACGCCTGAGCATGAAGACACCTTCTTCCGCGACGTCTTGGGCTATTCCATCGGGACTTTGGGCATCCACCGTCTCGGCCTGTTCCTGGCTTTGTCGGCCGGCTTCTGGAGTGCGATCTGTATCGTCATCAGCGGTCCCGTCTGGTCTCTGGGTTGGCCCGA
This sequence comes from Candidatus Phycosocius bacilliformis, assembly GCF_003112735.1. Taxonomy (GTDB): domain Bacteria; phylum Pseudomonadota; class Alphaproteobacteria; order Caulobacterales; family Aquidulcibacteraceae; genus Aquidulcibacter; species Aquidulcibacter bacilliformis. Next base: position 570,787 of record NZ_BFBR01000001.1, on the reverse strand, counting down.
GTGGTGGGACCTGTGGCTGAAACTTCCCATCTGGGGCCAATAGGCAGGAGCAAGCACAATGGCTGGCTATCAAAACATCTTTACGCAAGTCCAAGTCCGCGGTCCCGCAGAGTTGGGTGTGCCCCTGCCAAAGGGCAGTCTGCAACGCGATGGGGAAGGCTTTATCGGCATTTCCCGGCTTCTGGGCAAGATCGGCAACGCCCAGCTGGGACCAATCTATCTGGGATGGACCGGTGTCGCGTCACTCTTCTTTGGTTTCCTCGCGTTCGAGATCATTGGTCTCAACATGTTCGCTTCGGTGAACTGGGATCCGATTGAGTTCATTCGCCGTCTACCGTGGCTGACATTGAATCCGCCGCCTCCTGAACAGGGCTTCAACCTGTTTCCGCCACTAGACCAGGGCGGATGGTGGGTTATGGCTGGGTTCTTCTTGACCACGTCCCTGATCCTCTGGTGGGTCCGTACCTATAACCGGGCGAAGGCACTGGGCTTGGGCACACATGTGGCTTGGGCGTTTGCATCCGCCATCTGGCTCTTCCTCGTTCTGGGCTTCATCCGCCCAGCCTTGATGGGGAGCTGGAGTGAAGCCGTGCCATTTGGCATCTTCACCCATCTTGATTGGACCGGTGCCTTCTCCATCACTTATGGCAATCTGTTCTACAATCCGTTCCACTGCCTCTCGATCGTCTTCCTGTATGGATCGGCGCTCTTGTTTGCGATGCACGGTGCGACCATTCTCGCTGTCAGCCGCTATGGTGGTGAGCGCGAGATCGAACAGATTACCGACCGGGGAACGGCTTCGGAACGGGCGGCTTTGTTCTGGCGCTGGACCATGGGCTTTAACGCCTCGATGGAATCCATCCACCGCTGGGCCTGGTGGTTTGCGGTGCTGACCACACTGACCGGCGGGATCGGTATCCTGCTGACCGGTACAGTCGTCAGCGACTGGTATGGTTGGGCGGAAGTCCATCACTACGCCCCACCTCGCTAAACAATTGGATGACGGGGGCTGGATGCTCAATCCGGCCCCCGCTGCCATCTTTGCCCGTCAAAGCCTGACGTGCTGATCATAAGAAATCAAATTGGCCCAATCTTCTCCTGCCCGGTCTGGCCCCATGGGCCCAAGAACGGTCAGGATCTGCCGGTCTCACCGGCTATTTGGCGGGCCACGAGATGTGCGCTTTGGCCTCAGAGGCGGGCGCGCGAAGCAGGGTGCAGCGTAAGACTGCTGTCACCGCTTCAACACCAGGAGACGACGCATGCGCGACACCCCCCTCCTTGATACCCTCCAATCGCCCGCCGATATCCGAACATTGGATCGCGACCAGCTTCCCCAACTCGCTGACGAGGTTCGCGACACCATGATTGACGCTGTCTCTGTGACTGGCGGCCATCTGGGAGCGGGTTTGGGTGTGGTGGAACTTACCGTCGCGCTCCATCATGTGTTCGACACGCCTGAGGACATTCTGATCTGGGATGTTGGCCATCAGGCCTATCCTCACAAGATCCTCACCGGTCGGCGGAGCCGCATTCGCACGTTGCGCCAAGCGGGTGGTTTGTCGGGATTCACCAAGCGAAGCGAAAGCACCTATGACCCCTTCGGGGCTGCGCATGCGGCCACTTCTATTTCGGCAGCTTTGGGCTTTTGCGTGGCCCGCGACCTCAAAGGTGACAACAATCATGTGATTGCCGTCATTGGCGATGGCTCCATGACAGCTGGCATGGCCTATGAGGCCATGAATATTGCGGCTTCATCGACCAAGCGTCTGATCGTCATTTTGAACGACAACGACATGTCGATTGCACCTCCGGTCGGCGCGATGAGCAATTATTTTGCCCGACTTTTGTCCAGCCGTTCCTTCTTGTCCTTACGCAAGGCTGCCAAGAAGATGATCGAGGTGTGGCCCCTCCCCTTGGCTGATGCGGCGCGAAAAGCCGATGAATATGCCCGTGGCATGGTGCAAGGCGGGACATTTTTCGAAGAACTGGGCTTTCATTATATCGGGGTTGTCGATGGTCATGACCTCGAAACTCTGGTTCCGATTCTGCACAATGCCCGTGAAATTGATCATAAGCCGGTCTTGGTCCACGTCCGCACTCAAAAAGGCAAAGGCTACGCCCCTGCAGAAAACGCTGCAGACAAATATCACGGTGTTTCCAAGTTCAATGTGATCACCGGCGAACAGCAAAAGGGCAGCAACGGACCGCCCACTTTTACCCAAGTGTTTGGCGAAAGCCTTGTCCACGAAGCGCGCAAGGATGATCGCATCGTCGCCATCACAGCAGCCATGCCGACCGGTACAGGCCTCGATATTTTTGAGACAGCTTTCCCCGATCGCATGTTTGATGTCGGCATTGCTGAGCAACATGCAGTCACCTTTGCCGCAGGCCTGGCCGCCGATGGCATGAAGCCCTTTGCCGCGATTTATTCGACCTTCCTGCAGCGTGGCTATGATCAAGTTGTTCATGATGTTGCCATTCAGAAGTTGCCAGTCCGCTTCGGCATTGATCGGGCAGGCCTGGTTGGGGCCGACGGGGCAACCCACGCAGGATCGTTCGATATTGGCTTCTTGGGAGCTCTACCGGGCTTTGTCCTGATGGGCGCTGCGGATGAGGTGGAGCTTGCTCGCATGGTCGCGACGTGTGCGGCCTATGATGAGGGTCCAAGTGGTGTGCGCTATCCTCGAGGGGAGGCTACCGGACTTGATGTTCCCGCCGACCCTCAACCCCTTGAGATCGGTCGTGGCCGGATCATGCGCGAAGGCAGCAAGATTGCGCTGCTTTCCTTCGGATCACGCCTAGCTGACAGTCTGCGGGCCGCTGACCGGTTGGCTGCTATGGGACTGTCGACCACAGTGGCCGATGCCCGCTTCGCCAAGCCTCTGGATACCGAGCTTGTCAGTCGTCTGGCCCGCCATCATGAAGTGCTGATCACGATTGAAGAGGGAGCCGTGGGTGGCTTTGGTTCCTTCGTTCTGCATCATCTGGCAATCTCTGGCGGGCTTGACCAGGGTCTGAAGATCAGGTGTCTGACCCTGCCGGATCGATTCCAAGATCAGGCCAGCCCTGCTGCTATGCTCGCAGAAGCCGGCCTTGACGCTGACGGCATCATGGCAACGGCACTGTTGGCTCTTGGCCTTGATCAATCCGACGCCTTGCCTGGAGCTGGATCAGTGAGAGCTTGATCAACTTCTGACCCAGAGGATATGGGTGAGGTCATTCAGTTCTCGACGGGGTCAAGGGCTTGCGACGCGGCATGCCTGACGCAACCGATTTCACCAATGCCGATCGATTACATCGTATTTATAACATACTTGTTATATCATCAAAACCGTGTGAGAATATTTGAACTGGGACGATAAGCCCAAGGTGAATTTCTGCTGGTTCGAGGAATTTAGGTTATCGATTTCAGAAATCCGATCTATATTCAGTGCTTTGACCGCATTCTTGGCGATCTAAATATACTAAGAATATACTCTTTGATTACCTGATTCTTATTCCAGAAAGACAAAACTATTCCCGAAATTGAAAAATTTGGATCAATCTTTTTACGCCAAATTCAGACTTGTTGGCTAATGTACACCCAACGCGGGACGACAAAAACACCATAAGTTTTAGCTCGCGGGTGCATGTATGAAGGGAAAGTCCAGTGAAAAAATTCATGAAAAAGCTGCGCAATAGTGAGTCGGGTGCAACGGCTATTGAATATGGTCTGATTGCGGCACTTATCGCCGTTGTCTTGATCGGTTCGCTCCAGACTCTGGGCAACAATATGAAGAACCGTTACACCACGATCGGTACAACAATCGGTTCGCGCTAAATATATTTCCGACGCGGCCGGCAGGGGTCGCAGAGGGACAAAAACGGGGCCGAAAGGCCCCGTTCTCATGTCTGGCTTCTGTTTAATGCCAAATATGAATGGGCCGCCCCGACAGGCGGCCCTAACTTTTGGCGATTGGCCTAGAAGTCGTACTCGACGCTCAAGGTGAAGGCGCGGCCGCGTGGGTCGGTCACCCGTGGGTCCCAAGAGCTGCCGCTTCCCAGATCAGAATCATAGCTGAGCGTGAAGGGCGGATCGGTATTGAAGATATTCTTGATACCTCCAGTCACCACCATGTTCTTAATCCCGCGATAGGTCACGGTCGTGTTGTAGGTGGTGTAGCTTTTCACCCGCTGCTGATAGTCGGCGGGTACAAAGACGCCAGAAGCAATCCCCAGATAGCTGGCATTATCCAGGTAGCTCGGACGATAGGATTGCGAGAAGGTCGCGCTCCAATCGCCACGTGTCAGTGTCACATAGGCATTATGCCGCCAGGACAGTGTGAGATCCTGGAAACGCGTCCACTTATCGACTTCGTTGGGGCCGTAGGCCGCCGATGGCAAAAGCTTGGATTGACGGTTGATGATATGGGTACCATCCAAAGCGGCGACCCACTTGGTTCCCATGAATTCACCGCTGTTACGCAAGCTGATTTCCATGCCTTCCATCAGACTGCCACCGGCATTGAGAATGCGGCGGTCAATCTCGACAATCCGGCCGCTGGCCGGGTCGCGCACGAATTTGTCAGCAAAGTCATTGTAGTTTTGCTGCAATTGGGTGCGGGTCAGGGTGGCGATCGTGCCTGTCCGCTCAATCCGCCACCAATCAACCGATGCAGTGGCATTTCCAGCAAAGTTCAGCACAAAGCCAAGTGACAGATTTTCGGCCTCTTCGGGGCCCAGACCACGGTTTCCGCCCGTGGTTTCCCGCACCGGCCCCAGATCAAGAATATTGCCGCAACCAGGCAGTGTTGAAACCACCAGAGTTGGACAGGTCTTGGGATCAACCACGGCCGAACCCAAGGCCAGATCAACCGAGGTTGTGCCGTTATAAATCTGGTTGAACGAGGGAACACGGAAGCCAGTGCTATACGAACCGCGGAATAACAGCATTTCAAGCGGGCGATATTTGAAAGCATATTTCGGATTGGTCGTGCGACCAAATCCATCATATTCATCCACGCGGCCTGCAACCGTGATTTCCAGATTATCCAAGACTGGAACCACAACTTCGGCAAATACGGCCTTCACATCTCGGCTAACCGCGTTCAAGGCATTGGCATCATCGAATGGTGCACCCAAAATATTGGCGCGCTCGGCGGCAACCCGGCGGTCGCCATTGAACTCATACTCCTCGGTGCGGAAATCCACGCCCACAGCAGCGTAAACCTTGCCAGCAGGCAGTTCGAACAAAGGCCCCGACAGCGACCCGTCATATTGGGTGACGGTGAACTTGCCGCCAAACAACCTGACGCCCCGGGCCGATGCGGTCTCCAAAGCGGCCAAACCTGCCGCTGTCTGGGTCTCACCTGGACGCAGGAATGGGTTGATTACGCCGCTGTTGAACACATTCACGATACCGTTGTTCTTTTGAACACCGTTCACTGTCAGTGCGTTGCGATAATAATAACCGCTGCCCAGAACCGATTCTGCTTCGCTGGTTGCCTGCGAGGCCCCAACCCGATAGCTCCAGCCGTCCAGTGGCAACGGACCGTCCGCGCCAAGGAAGAAGCGATTGGTCGTGGTGGTGGTGCTGATTTCACGGCGTCCGCATTCAATACAGCGCCAACGCATGGCGATAGGCAGGTTCAAAGCGCGACGACCGGCAAGAGCTGTGTCGGTCGGGAAAGCTGCCACCAGCGCATTTGCGATACGGTCATAGATCGCGTCATTCACGCCTGGAATGCGGAAATAAGCAAAGTTGAGCGACGTTGAATCAGGCCCGGTGATGGCCGATGCATTGGGTGTCAGCTGAATATGCGAGAAGCGATTGTCTGCGGTGGCTTCAGAGGCGGTAAATTCACCAACGATTTGGTGTTCGCCAAACCGATAGACAGCCCGTACCAGACCATTCAGCGTTTCCTGTTCTTGCTGGATGCTGGCCTGCTCACCCGTATCCCAAGAACAGGCAAGGCTGGCGGTTACTGAATTGGTCGGCGAGAACCACAATTGCTCAGCATAGTCATCCATATCTTTAATGGCTGTGCAACCCAGACCGCCGGGCAAGGCCAGCGGGTTTACACCACCGGTGTATCTCAGCGTGGTCGAACCTGGCACCAAGGGTGCCGTCGTGGTTGTGCCCCAAAGAGTTCCATTGGGTGTGAAAGGGGAAGTTGCCGAGGTGGCGAGCGGGAAAATTGTACCGAATGGTGTCCCGCGCGTATCAACCGACAAACCGCGATTGATCTGGAACGTATCGATAAAATCGCGCTCACTAGCCAGCAATTCTTCATTTTTGCGGTAAGAGACCGTGGCCATAATGTTGAAATTCTGGGTGGAGATGTCCCCATAGCCCGCCAGCAGCGAGGCCTGATAAATGTTACCACCGCCTTGCTCGGTCACATCTGTGAAGGCATTGGCCTTCAGGCCTTGGAAGTCGGTTCGAGTGATGAAGTTAATCACCCCACCGATGGCGTCAGTACCATAAATTGCCGATGCCCCATCCTTCAGCACGTCGATGCGCTGCATGGCCGCAATTGGCAATTGGTTGATGTCGACCGCGCCGCCATTGATCCCGTGCGCTGCCACACGCCGACCGTTGAGGAGGATAAGCGTCCCAGCCGAACCTTGGCCGCGCAAGTTTGCGAACGAGCCGCCCCGGGCACCACGGTTTTCGGTCACATCGGCATTGGCCGCCAGATTGTCGATCCCGGCCACATTTGCTGTCAGATAGGAGATCAATTGCTCAGGGCTAGAAATACCTTCGCGCTTGAGGTCGTCGCGATTGATAATCTGCAGCGGCAGGGCGCTGGTCTCCACCTGTCGGCGAATGCTCGAGCCCGTCACAATAATGGTCTCGACAGATTTGACCTCGGTGTCAGCCGGGGCCGGCGCGTTTTGAGCTAAGGCTGGACCAGCCAAACAGGTGGCCAGACCGACCTGTGCCCAGTTGCGAAGTTTCATGGTGTCGTCTCCTAAAGCGCTGCGCGAATGACTCAATTTGCGGGTCCGCTTCCGGCTTCGCCTTACGACAAGCCCTCCGGTGCCCCCATCAGAAATGATATACTAATCTTGTCCGGTGATGGCGTGCAAGCGCACGGTCGGTCTTTGCGGCGGCTCAGGTCGCTCAAATCGACCGTAGAATGGCCATTTCCACGCCAATGTGATCGGAAATCGGGCAATTTCCCAAATGGCATGGCTAAAAAGTCACACCTCAACCGCCTTCATTTTGGGCAGGTTATCCAAGGCGGTCAGATTGCCGCGCCGATCAAATGGCCAATCCCGGCCGTCAAACCCATCGCCAGCGCCCCCCAAAAGGTTACTCGCAGAATTGCCGGGCTAAGCTTGGCACCTCCGGTTTGTGCACCCAGGCCGCCCAAGACGGCCAAAAAGAGTAAAGCCGCTAAGCAGACTGCGGGAATGATCAGAGTCGCCGGCACCACCAAAACAGTCATCAGAGGCAATGCCGCGCCAACGCTAAAGGTCGCTGCCGAAGTTAGGGCTGCTTGGATCGGCTTGGCGGCTGTGTGATCGACAATGCCCAGTTCGTCTCTCGTATGGGCGGCCAATGCATCATGAGCTGTCATTTGAACCGCGACTTTGTGGGCAAGTTCGCGGTCCAAACCCCGCGCCATATAAATCGCGGTCAATTCCTCTAATTCATGTTCGGGCGTTTCAGCTAATTCCTGACGCTCGCGCTTTATATCAGCGGCCTCGCTATCGGCTTGAGAGCTGACTGAGACATATTCGCCTGCTGCCATCGACATGGCTCCAGCAACCAGGCCTGCAACTCCGGTCAGAAGGATGGATTCGCGTGTTGCGGCCGCCGCAGCAACCCCCACGATCAAGCTGGCCGTTGAAACGATCCCGTCATTGGCCCCTAAGACCGCGGCTCGCAACCAGCCTACTTTGGAAATCGCGTGACGTTCTGCATGGCTGAGATGACGCGACATAACCAACTTCCCCCGCTGTCGAGCTTTGAACCAAACTGTGCGGCAATTTTTCGGCGGCGTCGAGTTTGCTTGGCTGTCGGCGGACTTGAATTACCGCGACAAATCGTCATGGGTTCGCCGTGTTTGGCACAGATCAAAATAGGACCCGATATGAGGTTGGAAACATGATCCCGATACATCTCGATCCAGCCCAAACGCGCATCGGCTTGGTCGGTCGGGCCGAGCTGACCGTGCGGCGGCTGGCGTGGTTGCGAGCTTTAGGTGGCAATCCGCTGGTTTATTCTGATCAGCCTGACGCGATTTTGCGCGAGGCGGCCGGCACCGCGTTGATCGCACGCTTGCCGACAACCAGCGACCTTTCGGAAATGCAGGTGATTTGGGTTGCAGATCTCACGCCCGAGGAGTCCGAAGCGTTGGGTGCGCAAGCACGGGCGGCCAAAGTTCTGCTCAACACAGAAGATGTGTTGCCGCTATGTGATTTTCATACCCCGTCGATCCTGCGACGCGGTCGTCTGGTCTTAAGTGCCGGCACTGGTGGCGCAAGCCCAGCCGCTGCAAGCTTTGTGCGCGAACGTTTGGCGGCAAGCTTTCCAAAAGAATGGGCCGAAATGCTTGAAAGCCTCGCAGCTGAGCGGCAGGCCTTGAAATCAGCCGGAGCCACAATGGCGGAGATGAAACAAGCTGCCTTGGCCCGGCTAGAGGCCACGTTTGGTCCTGCGACCCCTTATCGCGGCGAGACGGGCAATACTTCAAACGCCTCAACGATCCCGCCATTTGGTGACTGAACCCAAGCCAATCGCACCTTACCATAGGGGGCAAGATCAACAGGGTTTGCGCTGGTATGGACCTCAATCTGGCGTGCACGTACCCGGCCAATCCACGCATCGAGATCGGTGACCGGCAAACGCAGCGCAACAATGCCACGATTGGCATAGCGGGCCCGGCTCGCATGATCGACGCCTTCAAGCCCAACAAAGCGCATCAATTCAACACGACCGTCTTCGCTCTGACTTTCCCATAATATGCCAGAACGGCGAGGAATCTGGACGGACAAATTGACAGGCAGTCCAAAGTTGGTTGCCACCGGCACTTTGTCTTCATAATTGCCGATAAACCAGGCACCAAATCCGAGGCCTTCTTGAAAAAAGGCACGCTCAGCTTCAAAATCCTTGACCATCGTCATCACATTGAAGACGCGGCTGATCCCGCGGGTGGTTTCCCAACCTTCCAGCTTTGGCTCTAGGCGCTCATAGATTGAGACATTGACCCCGTCGGGGCCACGGATCACCACATTGGCGAGCTTAACCCCGCCAAAAGTGAATTCCTGCGGGCTATTATAGGCCGTCCAGCCTCGTGCGATCGCTTTGTCATAAATGGCCTTGGCTTGGCGCGAGCGCGTCATCAGCGAGAAATAGCCGCCAGGATCCCAAGCCTGAGCGGCCGGACGTATGGGCTCGGAGGCAATGCCCTTCAGGCTGATCAGCCGAACCCAGCCTTTGCCATCGCCCGGATTGACCAATAGAACTTCTTGGCCCGTCACGCCGGATGGCAATTGCCAAGCTTGCAAGATGGCAGGGTCAATTGGCCCTTGGGAAGCGACCTTCCAGCCAGCATCCTCGGTGAAAAATGCAATCCATGGTTTGGGATCGGCCACATGGACCACGGCTTCCTGCCAGCCCTTGCCAATTTCGGGCTGGTAGCCTTGGCGGGCTTCAGCAGAAACCAGTCTTGGCGAAGCCGCCACTGCTTGATTGTGGAAAAGCGGTTGAAACAGGGTCAAACCGACGACGAGGGCAAAAAGTAAACGGCGCATTGGTAGAGCTTACCCCATGTCTGCCACCCGGCAATCAGTTGCAGCAGAGGCCGGCGAAATAGCAAGAACCGCCGTTACATCGGCCTATTAATCAACAGGGTCGCTCGTGCCAGCGCCACGAAATGGGAGACACCCTTTGGCGCGGCCAGATAGACGTCTTCCCACTCAGGATGGAACTTGTTCTTAAAGCGACGAACACCCTGAAAATTATACAGTTTCTCACCATGCTCAAACATGAGTTTGGCCAGATTGGTGACCACTGGTGAACTGCTGCACGGCTCGACACCCGCCAGTGGGGAGGTGTTGAGGTCAAACGCCTGAAAGCCCTGAGCCTTGGCCCACAAGAAGAGCTCCGCGAACAAATAATCCATCACGCCATTGGGCGCATCGCTGCCATAGCGCATCAGATCAACGCCGAGACGGGACTTGTCTGCTGTCGGCCACAAACAGGCAAACGCAACAATATGACCATCGGCGGCGCGCACCGTGGCCAAAGGCAACCGGTCGATATAGTGCACATCAAACCGTCCGAGGCCAAAGCCTTTTTCGCCACCAACTTGGTGGGAGAGCCACTGGTCGGAAATTTGCTGGAGGCGCGCCAGATTAGCCCGCACCGCGCCAGGGCCTTCGATCCGCACTGAAAACTGGTTCTTGATGTGACGGTTGCGATGGGTCCGGATTACTTGACGCTGTTTGCCCTCTAGCGAGAAATGGGTCAGGTCAAGGATTGCCCGCTCGCCTGTCTTCACACGGGTCAAGTTTAGGGCCTCGGCAATCGGGTCAAAAGCCGGTCCCACTCCATAAAATGCGGGCTTGGCGCGGCGCTTGTGTGCGAGGCTGATAAAGCGTTGGGCCAGTGCTAATGCCTCTTCGGCTTGACCAACCGGTGCGCCCAGCGCCAGCCACGTACGTCCTTTGGCGGCATAAGTGATGAAACTGCGACCGGACGCAGAAAACAATAAGCGTTTATCTCCGACCAAAGCGGCATTGGCCTGAGGATCGCAATAGGTTGCGCGCAGAAGGATCGCATCGGCCCTTGCCAGATCACCTTCGTGCACATGCAGTCTCGGCTTGTGCAAACCAAACCGGCGGGGCAGCAATCTTGAGGTGGCAAGTTCGGCTGTCATTCGCATCCTAGTCGGTTTGTCAGATTGTGCTTAATCAAAGCCTGATACGCAACCTGAAAGACGCATTTTGCGTAAACGATCATGATACCTATATCTAGGAAAGCTCAGGAGTGACCCTATGCTGTTTTCGGTAAAGAAGAAATTACAATTGCCAGCGGCTCACGAAGCTTTGAAAGGCCGTGCTACACCTATGCCGGTTCCGGCGCGCCATTTCGTCAACGGCCGTCCGTTGAAGGGTCCTTGGCCAGAGCACTTAAAGACCGTGACTTTGGGACTTGGATGTTTCTGGGGGGCAGAGCGCAAGTTCTGGCAAACCGCCGGGGTATATTCCACGGCTGTTGGTTATAGTGCAGGTCTAACCCCCAATCCCACCTATGAGGAAGTCTGCACCGGAATGACGGGTCATAATGAGGTGGTTTTGGTGGTTTATGACCCCGCAGAGTTGACGCTTGAAGCATTGTTGAAAGTGTTCTTCGAGAATCACGACCCAACCCAAGGGATGCGCCAGGGCAATGATGTCGGCACGCAGTATCGGTCTGGCATTTATGTGAACGACGGGCATGATTTGCAGGTTGCCGAAGCCGCCCGTGCCCAGTATTCAGCAGCCTTGGCAAAGTCGGGCTATGGCCCGATCACCACTGAAATCATGCTGGCCCCGGAATTCTATTATGCTGAAGACTATCACCAGCAATATCTGGCCAAGAACCCCGATGGCTATTGCGGTTTGGGCGGCACCGGTGTGGTTTGTCCCATCGGTACAGGCGTTACCGCTTGATTGGATGATGTCTAAATGACCGACACCGATGTGATCATCGTCGGTGCCGGTGCGGTGGGTCTTGCGGTTGGCCGGGCATTAGCCAGCCGCGGCCAGCAGGTGATTGTGCTGGAAAAAAATGACCGCTTTGGCGAGGAAACCTCCGCGCGCAATTCCGAGGTAATCCATGCTGGCATGTATTATCCCACGGGCAGTTTGAAGGCCCGCCTATGTGTAGCTGGCAAGCATGCCATGTATCAGTTCTGCGCTGAGCGGGGTATTTCGGCGCGGGCATTAGGCAAATTGATCGTTGCCCCACGGCCAGAGGATTTGCCAGCTCTTAAGGTCATCCATGATCGTGGCCACGCCAATGATATTCCAGACCTGGAGATTATCGGCCCAGAGCGAATTGCCCAGATGGAGCCTGAAATTGTTGCCGCTGCAGCCATCTGGTCGCCTTCCAGCGGCATTGTCGACAGCCATTCCTATATGTTGGCTTTGCTGGGTGTGATTGAAGATCATGGCGGGGCATTGGCCAGGAATGCCCCCTTCTTGAGTGCTGTGCCGATCAAGGGCGGCTTTGAGGTGCGGGTCGGCGGTAACGAGCCTATGACGTTGACAACCCGCCAGCTCGTTCTGTCGGCAGGCCTATGGTCTACCCAAGCAGGTCGTGCGGTTGATGGACTTGACCCGGCCTTGGTGCCCGAAACCAAATTCGCCAAAGGCAATTATTTCACCTATGGCGGCAAAGCCCCCTTCAAGCATTTGATTTATCCGATGCCGTCAGTCGGAGGACTTGGCATCCACGTGACACCAGACATGGCGGGCCATGCCCGCTTCGGGCCGGACGTTCAGCCAGTCGAGACATTGGACTACCGCGTTGATGAGACCCGAAAATCGATATTTGCGGCTTCGATCCGTGCCTATTGGCCCAAGCTCGATGAAAGCCTGATGCAGCCAGACTATACCGGCATCCGGCCAAAGATTGGCAATGCGCTGACCCAGTTTGAAGACTTCCGTATTCTCGACCACACTGTCCATGGGCTCGAGGGTCTCGTCTGCCTGTTCGGGATTGATTCACCGGGCCTGACCTCATCCTTCGCGATTGGCGAGGAAGTTGCCCAAAGGCTGGGTCAAAGCGCGCTTTAATTCACGAGTTCCAAAAAAGGCGCAGCATAAGCTGCGCCTTGATCGCTGGTGTCACCCACGACAATCAGGCACCACAGGCCCTTCAAGTCATCCTATCCGACCCTAGAGGCCAAGGGCTTCTTTAACCGCGTCATGCATGATCTTGCCTTCGCGGACATTAAGGCCCAGCGCAAAACCTGGGTCTTCGGCCAAGGCCTGATCCACACCCTTATTGGCCAAGGCCAGCATATAAGGCGCGGTCACGCCATTGAGGGCATAGGTCGAGGTAAGGGGTGCCGCACCCGGCATGTTGGCAACGCAATAATGCACAACCCCGTCCACCACATAGGTCGGGTCAGCATGGGTGGTGGCACGCGAGGTCTCAAAGCAGCCGCCTTGGTCGATGGAGATATCGACCAACACCGACCCATCCTTCATGCGTGAGAGCATGTCGCGTGTGACGAGTTTAGGAGCCGAGGCCCCTGGGATCAGCACCGCACCAATTACCAGATCAGCCTCAATACAGGCTTCTTCCACGGCGTCTGGGGTCGACATTAATGTGGTGACCATGCCACCAAACTGACGGTCAATGGCGACCAGGGCAGCTTTGGAGCGGTCAAATACCGTTACATCTGCGCGCATACCATGGGCAATCTCGCACGCATTGAGGCCTGCAACACCGCCGCCCAGAATGACAACCTTGGCCGGGGCCACGCCTGGCACCCCACCCATCAACTTACCCAGCCCGCCCTGAGGTTTGAGCAGACAATGGGCACCAACTTGGGTCGCCATGCGTCCGGCGACTTCCGACATTGGGGCAAGCAAAGGCAGACCACCGTCACGGCCGACCACTGTTTCATAGGCGATGGCCGTGCATCCCGATGCCATCAAGGCCTTGGCTTGATCTGGATCGGGGGCCAAATGCAGATAGGTGAACAGAATATGGTGTGGCTTCAATCGGGCGCACTCGATTGGCTGGGGTTCCTTGACCTTGACGATCATGGTGGCAGCCTCAAACACCGCATCGGCGTCGGGCAGGATCTTGGCCCCCACTTTCTCATAGGCGGCATTGGCAACGCCAATACCGGCCCCGGCGTTGGATTCCACAAAGACCTCATGCCCAGCACTTACCAATTGGGCAACAGTACCCGGGGTTGCGCCAACGCGGTTTTCCTGCGGCTTGATTTCCTTGGGCACACCAATCTTCATAGCTATCTCCTGTGTTATGACACGCTAACACGATTTGAGTGGCGGTTCTGCGCAATCTTGCCGGGGCTATCGACATTTGTTAGAGGAAAACCCGGCAAATAAGGTGATTTTTGATGGAAACCGTTGAGCTTGATGATAAGGACCGCGCATTGCTTCGCTTTCTGCAGCGTGATGGGCGCGCCAGTATTGCCGCGCTGGCAGACAAAATTGCCTTGTCAGAGAGCGCGTGCCGTCGCCGGATCGACATGTTGGAGAAGGCGGGTGTGCTTGAGGGCTATCGGGCAGAACTTAATGCATCCCGACTTGGGTTCAGCCTTACCGTCTTCGTCTCCATCGCGTTGGGTGCTCAGACGGACAAGGATTTGGCGGCCTTTGAAACAGCTGTTCGGGCGGCTCCGGAAGTTTTGGAGTGCTGGCTCATGACCGGGGATTCAGACTATCTATTGCGAGTGGCAGCTCGCGATGTGGCAGACTTGGAGCGTATCCACCGCGAGGTTCTCACCCGTCTACCCAGCGTCGTCAGGGTCAATACCGCGATTGCAATGCGGGCCGTATCACCTTTGCGGGGGTTGCCAATCCGATGAACAGAGCCATGTCCTCTCTGGCCATGAGTGCCAGCCTTGTCCTTGCCAGCTGTGCAGGTGGCCCACCCTTGTCCAAGGGCAAGCCCTTTGACTTGACGCCGCCCCAACAGCGGTTAGCTCCGGGCATTCAATTCAGCCAACGCCTGTGGCCCGGCCCCGTGCCGATGCAGGTTAGCATCGTTGAGGTTGATTTGACCACGCGCGATCTTGGTCTTGTTGTGGGCGGTATAGCCGCAGATGCCAAGGGTGAGTATTTGTCGCGCACCACTTCCAGCTTTGTGCGTGACACGGGGGCGGTGGTTGCCATTAATGGCGGCTATTTCAGCCCGGTCGTAAATGCCGAGGGTCAAGCCCTGGACGCGATTGGCTTTTCCAAATCAGGCGGCTTGTTGCAATCCCCGCCCAACACGGCACAAACTGCGGGTATGGCCACGGCTGTGGTATGTTTCAAACGGCGCGAAATTGCCATTCTCGCAACTTTTTCGTGTCCTGATCGTTTCACAGATGGGCTTGCTGCGGGGCCGATATTGGTGGCGGCCGGCAAGGTGGTGACCGATGTCAAAAACACCACGCGCCATCCCCGGTCCGCCATAGGCATGAATGCGCGTGGTGACAGGCTTTGGCTCATCACCATTGATGGCCGCCAACCAGGCTATAGCGAGGGGGCAAGTTTTGAAGAGACCGCCCGCATCCTCGTGGCCTTGGGGGCAACAGAGGCCCTTAATCTCGATGGTGGCGGATCTACGGCCCTTGTCGCCCGCGATGGCAGTGGCAAACCCCGCCAACTCAACCGCCCAATCCAAGGCGGCGTTCCCGGCCGCGAGCGACCAGTCGCCAATCATATTGGTGTCTTTGAATTATCGCGTCCGATCCGATAAGCGCTAGTGGCCTGGATGCAGACCGCGTTGGGTCACCAGATAAGTGGCGAAAGTTCCCAGCCAGTGCCCGCCCTCATAATGTTCACCCGTCACAGCAGGCAGCGCCACATCACGATGAGCTTTGGCGGCTGCCAGCAAAGCAAGTCGGCGTGGATCAGTGGCAGGCAGACCACTGGCCATCCCTTCCAGCATCCACGCACGTGACAGGTTCAAACCATCGGTATGGGCCAACTTGCCATCGGTGCGATCAGTCACGATGCCAACAGGCAACCAATCCGGGCGTGCTTGGGTCGGGATGCCCGGCAAGGCGGTCCGAAGCCACCGCGCATAGGCCTTGGGGGCCAGTACACGTCGCATCAAATCCGCTTCGCCCAAGCAAGCCGACACAAAATCCTCTCCGCCCGGTTCAAACCGCAGCGGACAATCCTTGTCTTGGCCAAAATAGGTCATGGCGCGTTCATCAATCAGGGCAATGAATGCAGTATCGCCTGCCTCCACGGCCCAATCACGCGCCAGCCCCAAGGCAAAAGCCGTCTGGGAATGTTCCCCCACGCGCATCGGTGTGCGCAATTTCGGCAACCAGCTCTTAAGCTGGCCTGCCGCTCGCTGCTCAAGCGGAGCATAATCGGCCACCCAAGGGGCAATGCTGGCATCCTGCTTGGCCCATTGGCGCAATTCCGCCCCCAATTGCAGCATCCACGCCAGACCATAAGGGCGCTCAAAACTCGCCCGACCCGGCCCATTCATATAAGCAAGTTCAGCCTCCAGATTGGCCTTGGTCAGACTTTTACCCAATGCCGCACGGGCTGCTGGACTATAGCTGGCTGTTGGATAGAGCCTTGCCAAACGCGCCAGCAACCAGTGGCCATGAACCGAGGAATGATGGTCAAAACAGCCATAAAATGCGGGTGTTAGCTGGCTGGGTGTGCGGGCGTCGTCCGGCCCGTTCAGCACATGAGCAATCTTATTGGGATATTCGGTATGCACGCAGGCCAATGCCAGAGCTGCAAAGCGGCCTGTGGCATCTTCAAAACTGGCAGCTTGTGCGGAAAACGGGGTCATCAGGGCAAGCCCAAGTGCGAAGGACGACAGAACAGGAAGGCGCATCCCCCCATCTGCCTTACCTTTGGTGCCAGAGGCAAGTCCTACTTTTCGGGTGGCTTCATCACCGGCCCCAAAAGCGGCTCTGCGCTGATCCACGGAGGTAAGCCCTACTTTTCGGGTGGCTTCATCACCGGCAAAGTGCGCGTGACCTCGAAATTCGCTGCCCGCTCCTCTGGATGCAGTGGCACCATGCCACGCGCGCGCAGATAGCCGCGCAGTCCGGCCGCATGATCCGACAGAAGTTCCATCGCAAATTCCTGCAGGCCCGGCACCACGCCAACATTGGCCTTCTTCACATAAAAATAGAGCGAGCGTGACGCGCCATAATCGCCACTGATGATCGCCTCGGCGGTTGGAATAACCCCACCAATCGGGGCTGCTTGAAGGCGGTCCATGTTTTCTTCAAACGACGAAAAGCCAAAAACGCCAAACTGCTCAGGCGAGCGCGTTAAGGCTTGGACGATCAAGCTGTCATTTTCGCCGGAATCCTTCCACGCGCCATCTTCGCGCAAGGTCTGGGCGCGCTTTTGGAATGCCTTATCATCCTCTTCCTTCAAGGCCTTGAGTTCAGGCACTTCTTGGGCACCTTTGGCCATCACCAATTCAGCAAAAGCATCCCGCGTTCCTGATGTTGGCGGCGGGCCCATCACATCGATTCTGATGTCTGGCAGATTGGGATTGATCTGGCTCCAACGTGTGTAAGGGTTTGGCACAAAAGCCTTTTTGACCGGGTCGTAAATGTCCTTAGCCAAGGCTTGATAGATTTCCAGCTTGGTCAGATTAACCGGGGTTGCAGCCTTTGAATTGGCAATCACAATTCCATCATAGCCAATTTTGACTTCCACAATGTCGGTCACGCCATTTTTCTGGCAGGTCTCATACTCACCCTTTTTGATCCGGCGTGAGGCGTTGGAGATATCGGGAAAGCTTGGGCCGAGCCCCCGACAGAAGATTGAGAACCCTCCGCCCGTACCCGTTGATTCCACCCGCGGGGTCTTAAACCGGCCACGGGCTGAAAATTGTTCCGCCGCTGCCGCCGAAAACGGAAACAATGTCGACGAGCCCACGACCGCCACCCGATCGCGGCCATCGCTGCCTTGGCAACCAGACAGAGCAATCGCCCCCAAAGCAAGGATCGACAGGCCAAGATGCATGCGTGTCATGATGGAATTCCGGAACTATCGGGCCACGACGGCCAGCATAAGGTCAAAGCAGGCAGAATGGCCAGGATCAGCCCCAAAAGTGTCCACGCCCCTGTTGCGGCTCGCTCTAGTCGCAGCTTATGACATCCACGCTTCAATAATGTGACAAATTGACGACAAACAGGATCATCCTGCGTCGGTGCTGCTAGAGCATCTTCTTCAGCGCATAGAGATAATCCAAGGCCTCACGCGGGCTGAGGGCATCTGGGTCTAACTCAGCCAAAGCTTGTTCCACGGCGCTGGGTGGGCTGGCGATCGGCTCAGGGTTGGCAGTTGCAAACAAGGGCAGATCATCCAAAGCTTCCCGGCCCTGGCCCTGATTTTTCTCCAGCCGCGCCAAAACAGATTTGGCGCGTGCGACGGCACTGGGCGGTAGCCCAGCCAGCTTGGCCACCTGCACACCATAGGATCGATCCGCGGGACCCTCGACCACTTCGTGCAGGAAAACCAGATCACCTTTCCATTCCCGCGCCCGCAAACTGGCATTTCCGCACGCCGACAAGCGGCCACTTAAGCTGGTGAGTTCATGGTAGTGGGTGGCAAACAGCGCCCGACATTGGTTGGACTCGTGGAGATGTTCGGCCACCGCCCACGCGATGGCTAATCCGTCATAAGTTGAGGTACCCCGCCCAATCTCATCAAGAATGACAAAGGCGCGCGGCCCGGCACGGTTCAAAATGGTGGCTGTTTCGACCATCTCCACCATGAAGGTCGAACGGCCCTTGGACAAATCGTCCGAGGCTCCAACTCGAGAAAAAATCCGGTCGACCAAGCCGATGCGCGCGGATTCGGCCGGCACGAAAGAGCCTGCTTGGGCCAGGATAGCCAGAAGCGCATTCTGACGCAGGAAAGTTGATTTACCGGCCATATTAGGTCCGGTAATCAAGGTTAGGCGTGACGCGCCGATTCCTTCTGCATCCAATCGGCAGCTGTTGGCGGTAAAAACCTCACCGGCTTTGCGCAAAGCGGCCTCTACGACCGGGTGACGACCGCCAACCACCTCAAAGGCCAGACTGTCATCCAGAACGGGTCGCACCGCATCCACTTCCACCGCCCAGGCAGCAAGGCCAGCTGCCACATCCAAGGTCGCCAAAGCGTCAGCAGCGGCACGCAACCCGCCGCTTTGGGCGACCACATCTTCCACCGCACTCTGCCAAAGTTCCAATTCGCGCGCCAAAGCTCGTTCCGATGCGCGCGCAATTTGGCCATCCAATTCCATCAGCCGTGGATTGGTAAAGCGAATGGCACTTGCAGTGGTTTGTCTGTGAATGAACAGCGCGTTGAGCGGCGGGCTCATCAAGGCCTCAGCCTGTTTCGGTGTGGCTTCGATGAAAAAGCCCAGCACGGCATTGTTTCGGATCTTCAGTGGCAGGCCAGCGGTTTCAGACACTTCCGCCTGCAAATTGGCCACAACTTGGCGCGCATTGGTCGAAAGCAACCGGATCTCATCCAGTACTGGGTCAAACCCCGCAGCAATGAAGCCGCCGTCGCGGGTCAACAAACCGGGCTCCGGTACGATCATCGCCATCAGTTTGTGGGCCAAGGTGGCTAAGTCTGGCTGATGGATCAGACTGATGGCCTGTTGGGCGCCATGCAATTCCGCCGGCAAGTCAGGGGCCATGCGGGCGGCAATCTGATCACCTTCTGTCAAAGCGATGGCCAAGGCGCGCAAGTCCCGTGGGCCACCCCGCCCCAGTTCAAGTCGTGACAAAGCGCGACTGACATCGGGAATCCGGCTCAAGCTGTCGCGTATCATGTCGCGCTGGTCGCTGGCCGCCACCAGAAAGGCTACTGAATCGAGGCGTTGGCCAATGGCGGTGAGATCCAGCAAGGGTCGGCCGATGCGCTCTGCCAAAAGTCTGCCGCCCGCTGCCGTCCGTGTGCGATCGATGGCGGCCAAAAGTGACCCTTCCCGGGTGCCCCGCTGGGTCCGGTCTAGTTCCAGGCTCAACCGTGTGGTGGCATCGATGGCCATAATGCCCGCCGTCTCCAGTCGCCGTGGCGGGGTCAAACGGGGGGCAGCCCCGGCTTGGGTCAGGATGATATACTCATAGACCAGGCCGAGCGCGATCAGCTCGGCCTTGGCGAAGCTGCCAAATCCGTCGAGTGTTTGAACAGCGAAACCCTGCTCCAGACTGCGCGCAGCCGACCGGGCATCAGCAGTCTTGGCCGGTCGTGGCGTCAACGTACCCGACACTGCTGCCATCGCCTTCACGCTCGCCTTGTCAAAATCGCTGTCGATGATGACCAGTTCTCCGATTGACAATGCAGCAGCTTCATCGATCAGGCGCTGGATGGGGGCTGACATCACAGCAAATTCACCAGTGGACACATCAGCCCATGCCAAGGCCGCTTCCAGCCCGCCAGCAGCAAAAGCCAGACCCGCCAATCGGTTGGCGGCACGGGGGTCGAGCAAAGCCTCTTCAGTCAATGTCCCAGGCGTGATGATACGCACAACATCGCGCCGGACCACGGCTTTGGAGCCACGCTTGCGGGCTTCCGCGGCGTCTTCGGTCTGATCGCAAATGGCGATTTTGAAGCCCTTTTTGACCAATTTGGCGATATAGGCGTCGGCAGAATGGGCTGGGACGCCTGCCATAGCGATATCTTCGCCCTGATGCTGACCCCGTTTTGTTAATGCAATGTCGAGGGCCTCAGCTGCGATCCGCGCATCATCAAAAAACAGTTCGAAGAAATCCCCCATGCGGAAGAACAGCAACGCATCGCGATGCTGCTCTTTGGCGGCCAGATATTGGGCCATGACGGGGGTGGTGCCAGTGGCGATCATGGAATGGCTTTAGCTGCGGATTCTGTGGCTGGCAAAGTCTCAAAGCCGAATTTCAAAGTAGACACACGTTGATCCGGCTCCCGGCCCGGTCTAGCAAGGAAGAAATCGCACAGCGAGGGACAGTTTTTCTGATGAGCAGCGAACGCAAGACCTTCACGGACCAGGAAGCCCTTGATTTCCACAGCTTGCCGACGCCGGGGAAAATATCGGTTGTTGCATCCAAGCCGATGGCAACCCAGCGGGATTTATCGCTGGCCTATTCGCCAGGCGTTGCGGTGCCTGTGTTGGCCATCGCGAAAGAGCCTGACACTGCCTATGACTACACGTCAAAGGGCAATCTGGTTGCTGTTATCTCCAACGGCACTGCGATCCTCGGTCTGGGCAATCTGGGCGCATTGGCATCCAAGCCGGTCATGGAAGGCAAGTCGGTCTTGTTCAAGCGATTTGCCGATATTGATTCGATCGACATTGAGCTTGATTCCACAGATTCTGAAGACATCATTCAAACTGTCCGCAATATTTCGCCCAGCTTTGGCGGCATTAATCTGGAAGATATCAAGAGTCCGGAATGTTTCATCATCGAAAGCCGATTGAAGGAATTGTGCGACATTCCGGTCTTCCATGATGATCAGCATGGGACGGCGATCATTGCGGCAGCAGGCTTGATCAATGCATGCGCCATCACGGGGCGTGACTTCAAGGACTTAAAAGTGGTGGTCTCGGGGGCTGGTGCGGCAGGGCTGTCCTGCATCTCGCTGATCAAGACCATGGGTGTTCCCCATCAGAATGTCATCGTCTGTGACCGTGATGGTGTGGTCTATCGCGGACGGGAAAAGGGTATGGACCAATTCAAGTCCGCCCATGCGGTTGATACGCCGCTTCGGACATTGGAAGAAGCAATGAAGGGGGCAGATTGCTTCCTCGGTTTGTCGGCCAAGGGCGCGGTGACCCAAGCCATGGTGGCCAGCATGGCTCCCAATCCGATTATCTTCGCGATGGCGAACCCAGATCCTGAGATCCGCCCAGAGGAAATCATTGAAGTCCGTGGCGATGCCATTATTGCGACTGGTCGGTCCGACTATGCCAATCAGGTCAACAATGTTCTGGGCTTTCCCTATATCTTCCGTGGTGCTTTGGATGTGCGCGCCCGGACAATCAATGAAGAAATGAAGCTGGCAGCTGCGCGGGCCCTTGCCGAATTGGCACGCGAAGATGTGCCCGACGAAGTGATGGCGGCTTATCATGGTCGCCAGCTAAAGTTTGGCCCGGGCTATATTATTCCCACCCCCTTTGACCCCCGCTTGATTGCAGCCATTCCACCAGCGGTGGCGCAGGCCGCGATGGATACGGGCGTGGCGCGCAAGCCAATTGAGGATATGGGGGCTTATCGGGACCGTCTGGCCCAGCGCCTAGACCCGACCGCCTCCCTGCTGCAAAGCCTGCAGGAAAATGTCCGCGCAAACCCGAAAACCATCGTGTTTGCCGAAGGCGAAGACCCTGCCGTGATCCGGGCAGCCTATCAGTTTGAACAGTTGGAAATGGGCAAGGCCATCCTGATCGGGCGGGAAGAGCAGGTTCGTCGCAATAAAGCACTGGTGGGTGTGCCTGAGGATTCAGGCTTGCAGATCTTTAATGCGCGGCTGTCGGATCGTAATGTCGATTATACCGACTACCTCTATAAGCGCCTACAAAGGCGCGGCTATTTGTTGCGCGATTGTCAGCGCCTGATCAATCAGGATCGCAACGTGTTTGCCGCCACAATGGTGGCGATGGGGGACGCGGATGGCATGGTGACGGGGACAACCCGGACCACCAATCAAGCCTTGGGTGAGGTTATGCTGGCCATTGATGCGGTCGCGCGAACGAAACCGATCGGCCTGTCAGTCCTAATTTCTAAAGGCCGCACCATATTTGTTGCCGATACCAGCGTCACCGAAATGCCCAATGCCGAAGACCTTGCGCGCATTGCCATTCAGGCGGCTGGGGCAGCCAAGCGCCTGGGCTTTACCCCGCGCGTGGCTTTTGTTGCTTATTCGACATTTGGCCGACCCATGGGGGAGCGTTCGGAAAAATGCCGCGAGGCAGCTGCCATTCTCGACCGGATGGAAGAGATTGATTTTGAATATGAGGGCGAAATGTCAGTGGGTGTGGCGCTGAGCACCGATTCCCATCGCCTCTATCCCTTCTCACGCTTGTCCGGGCCGGCCAATGTGCTGGTTATGCCGGCTATTCACTCGGCACGGATTTCTACAGATTTGGTGGAATTCCTGGGCGGAGCTACGGTGTTGGGTCCGATGATGGTTGGCTTGCGTCATCCGGTGCAAATTTGTTCGCTCTCAGCGCCTGTGTCCGAGATTGTTACCTTGGCCACTTTGGCGGCTTACGACGTCAATCCTGTTAACCCGGTCAAACGCTGAAACGGTCCAATCTTTGGCTACCAAGCCTGACCTGATATTTGGCGTGGGGCCAGGCCGGTTTCAAACTCGATCAGAATATCGCGCAATTCATCGGCCGATGGCGTCTCGTCTGCGCCCCGTCTGAAGCGATAATTCCAGAACGAGATGATATGTGAAATCACACCCATAGAGTGGCCAAGATCGAGGAAAAACAACGGCGCTTCCAAGAGAAAGCGGCGAAAAGCTGCTGTATTGCCGCGCTGTACCAGATCGGCAAACGCATCATCATACAAGGCCAGAACCCGGCTACAATTGCGGGCAGCTTCTCGGATTCGTTTGCGGATTGAGGTCTTTAGCTGGCGGATTTCCTCCCGCGAGGTCTGGTCTCCCCGACCAGCCGGCTTGATCTGGTCCATTTCCTGCGTGACGCGGATCAGGCCTTGGACCATTTCGGAGAATTGCCATTTGTAATAGATAAAGCCCTTCCAGCTGAAGATGCCTTGGGTGAACTGGTCGCCATGAAGGCCCAAGGTTTCGCGCAGCGGGTCCAAACGTGTATCGGCATTGGCAGACAGAAGTGCATCTGCCAGTTTCGACACCATACCGGCCCCGCCACCACGTCCACCATTGTCAAATGCCATGCGGATCAGCGGAGCCATCTCGGCTGTGGTGAAGCTCTGCATGCGCGACGTATCAGCCGGCGAGATGGTAAAATAGCATTCAGCCGGTTGGTGGTGATTGCGGCGCAATTGCTCGCGAACCAGAAAAGGGTCCAGCGATGGCAAATCGTTGAGCATGCTCAGGACCGCAAAATCCCGCTCTAGTTCCAACTCGCGATAACCGACAAGGTCGCAAATGGCCTGTCGATAGCCCTTCTGATTCACAAAGATCGATCGACCGCCCAGCTCGAGATCATCAAAATCGAGTGGGAAGATGATTTTAGTGGCCACTGTGGTCGAACCGGGCAACAGATATGCTTCATCCCGCCGCAGACGGTGCTTTACCAAAATCGATCGGTTCAACAGATCATCGACGAATAGGGGGGCTTGTTTGCGCATCGGGTCGTCGCGATAGCGCTTAGCGACCAGATTCAGGTTCAGCACACGGCTTGTCGATCCTGTCGTGGCTAGCGCAGCCAGATTCCTGATCCCCGACATGGATAGACTTTCCCCACACGCGCGCCGCAATTCCGACCGTGCTTTTTTAAGGAGAGAGCATAAAGTTCCGCCTAAGCGATTTGCTAAAATTGAAATGAATTCAGGGAGAATGTCCCTATAAGCTGAGTATTGCGCCGCAAAAAGCAAAGAATCGGACGATCAAAGTTAATGTTTTTTCACTACAAAATTTGGCGTTTAAATCGAATGTATTCAGTCGACCCCCATACCAAGGCGCACCTTTATCTCGCACCTCGCTCAGCTTGTAAAAAAGCTGAAAAGCCACCTTTAATGGGTGGACGCTACTGCCGTAGTCGGGTTGGTGAGTTATTGGGAAGATTATTGCCAACGCCCATCGGCACTGGCACACCCGATCCGGCATAATCAGTGTTGATTACCAGGCGCGCGTTGCGATCCATTTCGATCCTGCGGGCGACAATCACGCTCCATTTTGAGTCTTCAGCAACCGTGCCGGTTGCATTTACGACCAATGGCGCATTGGGCAGGTAGATTGTGCCCAAGAGTTTGTCGACAAATGCCGACGAAATCAGCATGGTGTCGTCAGTGTCGCGCGTAGCGACCATCAAGAAGCCCGCCCAATCTCCCGTGGTTCGGCCGGTAAGCGAAATTTGCGAATTGCCTGTCGCTTGAAGCGAGTCATCATCAAAGATCAAAACGACATTATCACCGGTTAGGATGCCAGAGCCGCTCAGAACCAGATCCTCACAGAAATAATGTTCGCCCGGTGCCAGAACCAGTTTGGCATTCCCGGTTACTGTAATGCCACCCTCATGCACCCCGGCGGTCAGCGTTGCAGTGGTCGTGCCGCTATAGGTTTTGTCGGCCTCGCTGTTCTCGCAGGCATCTTCCCGTTCAATTCGGCGGCTGCTGAATGGGTCACCGATCGCCAACGCGCCGCTGTTTGCAGTTGGCGAGTAGCCGGTTCCACTTGCCGTTTGCGTCGCTTGAATAGTCCCGGCGACAATCCGGGCTGCGCCTGCTGTCACTATATTGCCATTGGCGTGGACCAAACAATTGTTGGCAACGATATTGCTGTTTGATTGGGCGCGGAGACCGCGAAGAAGGTCGCCATTCATCTTTGGCATGGCCAACACGCACATTGGTTGCTGGTTCAATGTCTCGGCAATAGCGCGCACATTGATGACAAAGCCGCCTGGCGGCACCAGATTTCCAAAGAATGAGCCGCGAACGCCTTCCCCAATAACTTCGAACGTACCATTCGGATTTTGCCTGGCTGAAAAGCGCATGCGGATACGCGGCGACAGTTCGGCCACCTGTTCGAAAGCAAAGTTTGCAGCAAATTCAGACGGATTACGAGCGCTGCTGCCGGCGATAGAGAGTTCGCGGGCCCCTGCCAGCGCAGCCGAATCCACTGCCGCTTGCATCAACGCTTTTTCATTGGCCAAAGCGGCCATTTCCACAACAATGACGACAATTACAGACAAAGGAATGGCCGCAAGCCCGGTGATCAGGGCAAGATTTCCCCGCTCAGCCTGACGATTGTGATGCTTGCGCTGCCAAATCACGGCAATTCCTAACCAATTTTTCAATAGCTCCCACGTTCACACCATAGAAAGATGTAGAAATCGTATAACAATCGTTAGTGAAATTAACTTTTCGCTTTGTCCCTGCCATTGGTGCGAAAACATGCGCAACTTTGGGCGCTTGGGCCTAAAAAATGGGCATGCTTTCAGGGAAGGGGGTGCCCAACGACGGGCGGCCTTAGCTTTGGCGTGTAAGATCACGATAGTTTTTCGCAAGCTTTGTGATGGCATCAACTATCCCGACCATGGCCTTGGCTCGATAGACTACAGACCAATCAATTATTGAGTTTCAGCCAGCCAAACGACGGCGAGTCATGGAATCTTCGGCAACACAGTGGTGGCGCGGGGCTACCCTGTATCAGATTTACCCGCGCAGCTTTGCCGATTCCAACGGCGATGGTGTCGGTGACTTGCCTGGCATAACCGCCCGCTTGGATTATATCGCCGGACTGGGCGTCGACGGGATTTGGTTATCACCTGTGTTTGCCTCGCCTCAGCGCGATTTCGGCTATGATGTCAGCGATCACTGTGCGATTGATCCCTTGTTCGGCACACTCAATGACTTTGATGCCCTGGTCCGGCGCGCCCATGATTTGGGCCTGAAAGTTATCATCGACCAAGTGTGGTCCCATACAGCGATTGAGCACGCCTGGTTTCAAGAAAGCCGCCAGGATCGCACCAATCCGCGTGCGGACTGGTATGTCTGGGCCGACCCCCGACCAGATGGATCATGCCCGACCAATTGGCAAAGCTGGATGGGCGGTGGAACTTGGACATGGGAACCCCGGCGCGGGCAGTATTATCTGCATAACTTCCTGCCGCAGATGCCGGACCTCAATTTTCATTGCCCCCAGGTTCAAAGTGCAATTCTTGATATTGCCCGCTTCTGGTTGGATCGCGGCGTGGATGGTTTTCGGCTCGACACCGTGAATTATTATTTCCACGACAAAGCCCTGCGCGACAATCCACCCAAGCCGGGTGATACGCCAGCGACCATGCAACGTCATATTTACAATATCTGCCAGCCCGAGAATTTAGCTTTCTTGGGCCGTATCCGTGACGTGTTGAACCAATATCCAGGACGGTTCGCAGTTGGGGAGATTGGCTCTGACGATAACCTAGCCCGTATGATTGACTATACAGCCGGGGATCAGCGGCTCCATACCGCTTACTCGTTTGAGCTTCTGAGTGACCGGTGCGATCCGGCGCACTTTCGTCAGGCCATGCAGGCTTGGTGCGAAGGGGTCGGCACAGCGGCTTGGCCATCATGGGCTTTGAGCAATCACGACTGTATCCGGGTAGCAAGCCGATGGGCGCTAAGCGCCCCGCCCGACCAGATTGCTCGGTTTGGGTTGACCTTACTGGCCGCACTACGGGGAACAATTTTCCTCTATCAAGGGGAAGAATTAGGCTTAACCCAAGCCGATCTGGCATTTGAGGACATAGTTGACCCCCTTGGGAAAGCCAATTGGCCCGCTAACCCCGGCCGCGATGGCTGCCGGACCATCATGCCCTGGACCCGTGACGATCCCTACCAGGGCTTTTCGACTCAAACACCTTGGCTGCCAGTAATTCCAGCCCATCGTGATCTCAGCCGTGATCAGCAAGATAGCCGTCAAGGATCTGTTTTATCCCATGCCCGCAGGGTCATCGCCTTTCGGCAAGCTAGCCCGGCGCTGCGTTTGGGCGACTTCACTCTGGTTTACGAGGACGATGCTTGCCTGATTTTCCGGCGCGTGCATGGGGATGGTGCTTGTCTGGCGGGCTTTAATTTCTCGGGGGTATTGCATCGCCTCGATATGTCGCTGCCAGCGGACATACAGCCTCAAATCAGCGTCGGGGCAGTCCGCATCACGCCTCATGCCATCAGTCTTGGGCCTGTGTCAGCTTTCATCCTCTCTCTGCCGGTTTCACCTCTATAAGGACACCTGTCATGACGACATTGCTCGAGCCCGTATCCGTTTTGGATCGACCCTATGCTTTGACCGCAGCGCAAAAGCGACAATTTGGGCAGGATGGGTACATCCATCTTAAGTCCGTGCTCCCTCCAGATGTCTTGGCTGACTATGGTCGCGACATCACGAGATTGACCATTGAATTGTCGACCCAGACCAAGCCTTTGGAAGATCGCACCACCTATGACAGAGCTTTCCTCCAAGTCATGAACCTCTGGGAGCAAAGTGAGCGCGTAAAGGCTTTTGTCCTGGGCAAAACCTTGGGAAGACTGGCAGCGGATTTGCTAAATGTGCGGGGCGTGCGCCTCTATCACGACCAATCTCTCTACAAAGAGCCCGGCGGTGGCATAACGCCCGCCCACGCAGATCAATACTACTGGCCCTTGGCGAGTGATCGCACGGTCACGGCATGGGTTCCCCTGCAGGCGGTTCCGCTCGACATGGGACCGCTAAGCTTTTACGCGGGCAGTCAGCATGAGGCTTTTGGTCGCGACCTTGGCATCTCGGACGAGAGCGAGGCGGCCATCACTGCCATGATGGAGGCCCGGCAATTTGACTTCATTCAAAAGCCATTCGATCTGGGTGATGTCAGCTTTCATCTCGGATGGACCTTCCACAAGGCCGGGGCCAATACGTCCTTAACCCCGCGCAGCGTGATGACGATCATCTACATGGATATCGATATGGTGCTGCAAGCCCCAACCAATGGCATGCAGGAGGCGGATTGGGCTCATTGGTGCCCCGGTGCAGAAATTGGGAAGCCGATCTCAACACCTAAAAATCCGATCATCTTTGAGCGCGCCACATGACGGAAAGAGCGTCCATTGAACCCCGGATCGGTCGTGCAGCGATTACCGACGGCAAGGGTGGCTTTGTCTTGGACCAGATCGAGGTGCGTCCGCCGATCGGCGATGAAGTTCGCATCGTCATGGGGGCGGCTGGCATCTGCCATACCGATCATGCTTCTTTGTCTTGGGATGGTCCGTTGGTAGCTGGGCATGAAGGTGCGGGTTGGGTTGAAGCGGTGGGGCCGCTGGTGGCTGATTTGGCACCGGGCACCCCGGTCCTTCTCAACTGGGCTATACCTTGTGGCCAATGTGTCCGCTGCGAGGCAGGTCAGGCCAATATCTGTGAGCGCACACATGGGGTTGATCCAGTGGCTCATGGAAGTAGCCGTGCGGGTATTGGGCACACGCTGTGGCGTGGC
Organism: Candidatus Phycosocius bacilliformis; assembly: GCF_003112735.1. GTDB lineage: Bacteria > Pseudomonadota > Alphaproteobacteria > Caulobacterales > Aquidulcibacteraceae > Aquidulcibacter > Aquidulcibacter bacilliformis. Next base: position 541,992 of record NZ_BFBR01000001.1, on the reverse strand, counting down.
AAATCCATTGAGCGTGCCTTCAATCTGGGTACTTTCGCTGATTATACGCTGGTTCGGCGCGCGGCCGTGACCAAGATTCGTCATGACATTCCCTTGCAGCAGGCCTGTATTCTGGGCTGTGGCGTGATGACCGGGGTCGGTTCTGTACTCAATATTGCCCAACCAAAGCCAGGCGACAGCGTGGCTGTGCTTGGGTGCGGCGGGGTTGGTTTGTCAGTAATTCAGGGTGCGCGCCTTGCGCGCGCTGGGCGCATTATTGCCCTCGACATTCGGCCTGAAAGTCTTGCGCGCGCGGTTCAGTTCGGCGCGACGGACGCCATTTTGGTCAATCCCGATGATGTCGACCATCATGAGAAAATCGAAGCGGTCAAAACCCTGACTCTCGGGCGCGGTGTGGACTTTGCGTTTGAAGCCACGGGTGTGGCAGCCCTTGCCTTTGTGCCGTTACGACTTGTTCGCAATGGCGGTACGGCCATTCAGGTTAGCGGCGCGCATGGTCCGGTTGAAGCCATTATGCCGCATTTCTGGTGGGATAAGCGCTATATCACCCCGCTCTATGGAGGCTGCGATCCCGATCGCGACTTCCCCCGCCTCATGGACTGGGCCGCCTGTGGTGACATCGACTTGCCAGCCATGATTTCCCGCACCTATGCTCTTGACGAACTTGGGGAGGCCATCTCCGATATGTTAAGCGGGCGGACTGCTAAAGGCGTCGTCGTCTTCGAAGAGGGGGCGCATCTTGTTCCCTACCTTTGAGCAGGCCGCCATGCCTGTGCAGACCGAGGGGCTCGTACAGGTCACGGTGAAAAGCTCGGCCCTGGGCCGCCGTGGCGACATTACGGCCTATATTCCCGACGAGCTCGCTGGATGTTCCGAGGCACCCATCGTCACTTTGCTGCACGGCGTCTATGGATCGCATTGGGCCTGGGCGTCCAAAGGGCAGGCTCATCTCACGATCAGACGGCTGATCGCTGTTGGGGCTATTCCACCCTGTCTGGTTTTAATGCCTTCTGATGGCTTGTGGGGCGACGGCTCGGGCTATCTTCCACATCAAGACCACAATCCAGAGGCTTGGATTGTCGACGAAATGCCTGCTTTAGCTGCCCGGCTAACGTCGGCTTGTACAGCGACCTCCCCACATTTCCTGGCAGGTCTTTCCATGGGCGGCTTTGCAGCGCTGCGGCTTGGAGCCAAATATCCAGACCGTTTTGCCGCAGTGAGTGGTCATTCCTCTGCCACCCATCAACATCATCTCACCGCGATTATCGAAGAAACGGCAACGGGTTGGAGCCAAGCCCCCGTCGATCTTGATGTTTTGACAGCCATTCGCATGGCCACAGGACCCTTGCCGCGCCTGCGTTTTGATTGTGGTGTCGACGATATCTTTATCTCAGCCAATCGGGCGTTGCATATGGCGCTTCAGGACGCGGGTATTTCCCATGTCTATGAAGAACTTCCCGGTGGGCATGATTGGGATTATTGGCGTACCAATCTTGAAAGGTCACTCTTGTTTTTCTTGGGGAGAGACTGAACATGATCCATCGTGCCAGTGCGTGGTCCTTGTCCATGCTTCTCCTTCTCCTCCACGCGCTGGGATCAACAGTTCAAGCCCGTACGCTCAAGCCGGTTGATTTTGTTGACCCCTTTATTGGCACTGATGGCACAGGGCATGTGTTTCCGGGCGCAGTTGTGCCATTTGGGATGGTAGCGCCTGGTCCTGATATGGCAGACAGGGGCTGGAGCTATTCCAGCGGCTATCAGTATCAAGCGCGCTCGATCATGGGCTTTTCAAATACCCATATCAGCGGGGCAGGCATTGGTGAGCTGGGCGATGTGCTGCTGCAACCCCGCGCCGGGACAAGCTGGACCTCAAGTTCAACTCAGTTTCGCAGCGGCTTTGACAAGGCAAGCGAACAAGCCAGTCCGGGCTATTATGCGGTGACATTGACCGACCATCAGGTACGGGTGGAGTTGACCGCCGGGCCCCGCGTAGCCATCCAACGCTACCGCTTCCTCAAAGGCACACGTGCTCAAGTTTTGCTGGACCTCCAGCATGGCATCTTGTTTGGCGAAGGGCCGCGCGTTGAACGTTCCGAGGTTGCACAAGCAGCAGACCGAGGTGAGATTAGCGGCACAATATGGTCTAAGAATTGGGTCACGCGGCAAGCATCGTTTGTGGTTCAGTTTGATCGGCCCATTCGTCGCATCACAACTCTGCCACCTCGCCCAGGGGATAAGGCACCCCGCCTATTGTTGGAATTTGGCCTTGGCGCATCGCGAACCTTGGAAGCTCGGATTGCTTTATCCACAATTGATGTCGCAGGGGCGAAGGCCAATCTGGCCGCTTTTGGCACGCCGCGGTTCGAGGCGGTCCATCAAGCGGCGCGACGGGCTTGGTCAGAATTGTTGGACCGGGTGGAGATCAGCGCGGGAGCGCGTCAGAAGCGGATCTTTTACTCCGCTCTCTATCGCACCTTAATTCATCCCAGCGATATTGCGGACGTAGATGGGCGGGTTAGAGGTCCGCGCGGACAGATTATCGCCACCAAAACAGGACATTATTATAGCACTTTGTCGCTCTGGGACACATTTCGCGGGGTGCACCCATTGCTAACCCTTGTCGCGCCGGAACGCGTGGATGGCATGGTTCAAACCTTACTCGAGCATCATGACCAGCAGGGCTATTTGCCGCTATGGACTGCTTGGGGGCAGGAAACCTGGACGATGATTGGCAATCCTGCTTTGCCCGTGATTGCTGATGCAATGGTCAAGGGCTTCAAGGGATTTGATCACCAGCAAGCCTTGAGGGCCATGGTCGAGACCTCGACCCGGCCGCGTCCCGACGCGCCGGCATGGGCGCAGCGTGATTGGACGGCTTACGAGCGATTGGGTTATGTGCCGTTCGATTTGGCCCCAGGCGAAGCTGTGTCCAAGAGCCTTGAATACGGCATTGGCGATGATGCCGTGGTTCGGGTGGCCCGGTTGCTGGGACAAGAGGATATCGCGGCACGTTTCGCTAAGCGTTCCCAAGGCTATCGCTTGTTGTTTGACCCCGTCACGCGGACCATGCGTGCCAAGGATCAGGCCGGAGCATGGCGCACGCCCTTTGACCCCTTGGTGCCAACATCGCCGATGAATAATCCTGGTGATTATACCGAAGCCAATGCTTGGCAATATACCGCCACACCGGCCCTGCATGATGCGGATGGATTTGCCGCTTTGCTTGGTGGGCCGACGGAATTGGGTGATTGGCTGGACGTGTTCTTTTCGTTGCCATCCCTCGGTGATAACAAGCATTTGGGGCAAGAGGCGATGATTGGTCAATATGCCCATGGAAACGAGCCCAGCCATCACATCGCATGGCTTTATGCCTATTCCGACCGACCCCGTAAGGGACCGGCGATGGTTGCGCGGATCGCGCGTGAATTTTATTCTGACCAACCAAACGGCATCATTGGCAATGATGATTGTGGCCAAATGAGTGCGTGGTATGTGTTCGCAACACTCGGCTTTTATCCAGTTGAACCGGCAAGCGGTAGGTTCACGTTAGGTCGGCCTTTGGTTGCGTCGGCGCGCCTACATTTGCCACACCGCCGAACGCTGCAAATCACCCGACGCGGTTCCGACGAAGCCATACGCCTGAATGGTTCGCATGTGGTTGGTCCCGAAGTCGCCTATCTCGATCTGATGGACGGCGGCGCGTTGGACTTTCCTGCTGAGGATTAAGATGGGGTTGTTTTGGCGCAGGCTCTCTTCAAGCCCTCCCTGAATACTCTCATCTCAATTTAGGTGCCGTCGGCGCTGGCGTGTCTATCGAAGCGCAGTCGGGCCTAAACGCCAAGACCGATTTGGGTCAGAGCCGCTGCAAGGGCGAGGACCAAAAAGGCCGTCACCCGCGGTCCGGCATAGAGACTAAGGATCGATTGGGTCGGGAAAGAGAAGGTCACCGCGGTTCCCAATTGCTTTTCTGGATGGGCAGCGAGGAAGTCGGGATGGGTTGCCAAAGCCACAAGATCTCGGCGGCTGCGATAGCGCATCAGGCCAAACAAGGTCCAGCCTGGGTCATTCGGCGTCTTCCAAGCATCAATGTAACCGCCGACTTTGCGTCCAACAATGGCAGGCAGGCCCCCGCGCGAGATCAGGATCGGCAGAAATCGCCGACTGTATCGGTTCAATAAGGTAACACCTTTGACAGATCGGCCTGACCGGGGATCGATAACGTGCCCCATCTCAGCCTTGACCACGTTGAGCATGTGGAATTCGCGACCGTCATCCTGTTCCAGAAAGGCGCGCAAGACAGCCCGGCTGTTGCCTGATTCCTCCAGCCGAGGGCCAACCGCTTCGAGAAAGCGGTCGATCTCTTGTGGCTTCAGAGGTCCACGCCAATTTTCATACCAGAAGAGAAATGAGAGATAGAGGCCCAAAGCGACACCCCAAATCATCCATATCAACATGCCACCTCCCGATCCGCGATCCTTCCGCAGGTTGTCCGCACAATGATTATTGGCTGCAGGAATTGACACTTATCAAGCCAATATCTGGCGGACAAGACGTCTAACTGGAGGTGCGCCTTGCCATTTCATCACTTTCCGGCAACACAGGGATCATGTCACAGGCTTCACCACCCATAGTCGCGCTGGTTTCTGACGCGCCCGGAGACGGACGGCGAGCCCGCAGCCAAACCAGCCGCGACAAGATCGTGGCGGCTGTGCTGCAATTGGTCAATGATGGCGATTTGTCACCCAGTGCTGCGCGGGTTGCGGAAGTGGCCGGTGTTGGTTTGCGATCGGTTTTCCGCCATTTCGACGATATGGATACACTGTATCGGGAGGTGAGTGCGCGGGTTGTGGCCGAAGTCATGCCGATGTTGCGTGAGCCCGTGCTTGGGGCGACCTGGAAAGAGCGGCTGGACAATGTCATTGAGCGCCGGACAACGATTTTTGAGCGGATTCGCCCTTTCAGGCTGTCTGCTAGCTTCAAGCGTTTCCGATCCGCCTTTTTGACAGAGGAATATAGGCGGACTTTGCAGCTGGAATTTGCCACCATTGAAAACCTTCTGCCGCCGCATGTGCTTGAAGATGCCTTGGCAAGTCGCAGCATAAAAATGATGCTTAGTTTTCAGAATTGGTGCGGTCTGCGCATGGATCAGGAATTGTCGGTTACTGAATCCCGGCAAGTCGTGCGGCAATCTTTGGCAGCAATACTGGCCAATCTGGGTGATTAAGGGCGCTGCCAGCGGGCTTGGCAGCGTCTAAAGGTTAAGTTCGTCCCAGCGTGACAAATAGATCATAAACCAAGGCGCATAACGATCGGGATTGGTACGCGCGTCGGCCTTTAAGGCCTCAACTTCAACCCAGGCTACAGCGGCAACTTCGTCGGGATCAAGGCGGAATGGTAAATCGGGCTGTGGCACATCAGCCCGATAAACTTGCACGCGCTCATGCTCGATCAGGCCATCGGATACCGCTGCGCGGTAGTCGAGAACCTGGGTGGGAACCAAAGTCAGGTTCAAGCCCAATTCCTCTTGCAAACGTCGCGCCGCGCTCGCATCCAGGCTTTCGTTCCAATGCGGGTGGGTACAGCATGTGTTGGCCCATTGGCCGCCGCAATGGTATTTAGATGCAGCGCGCTGTTGGATCAGTAGCCTGCTGCCACAGAATACAAACACCGAAATCGCCAGATGTAGTGTTCCGTCCTGATGGGCCTTGAGCTTGCCGATCGGAAACAATGTTCCATCCGCGCCAATAGCCGGAATGATCGGCTCGTCTGGGACTGCCGGTCGCAGTGGGTCACACACAGATGCTGCTTCTGCATACATGGTGGCATCTCCTAAGGCGGTGTTTGCTGGGATAGAAACAAGAGAAACTGAAATCATCGTCATGTTCGAGGAAGCTGCGTCAAGGCGATCTCGCCTGTTTTCGGTCTAGGCTTGTGTTCCCGGCGTGTCCGGCTTTGGCTTGACCGCAGCGGACTTGGCAGCGGGCTTGCCCGGTGCCGCCCATCGCCAAAGGGCCGCATCCTGAACCGGCAACATCATGAAGAAGTGCTCAAGCAAGGCCAAGGCCGTCAAGGTAAACAGCAAAACAAAGCCAGTGGCCATAGCAGAGCCTTCGGGGGCTCGGTCGGCCTGACCCATCAGCCATGCACATAAGATCAGCGAGCCGATCACCGAAATCGGCATGAGGGCATTCATCGGCCGTTTGGGGAGATAGGTTTTCAGATGAGCAAGATGGGGTGGGAAAAACTCATCTGTCAGATTGGGCACACCAAGGAAGATATTGAGTTTCGCGCTGATCCGCATCGTGAACAGGACCCCAAATGTCCAGGCGGCAACAGGATTGGGCTGTCCCCAAGTCAATCCAATCAGGGCCAAAAGCGTGAGAAAAATCGCGACCTCATGATGGATAACTGTCAGAGTTGCATATTTGAACCGACGCCAACCCGTCGCATTGGTCGGGCAGGCGGCTGGTCGCGGTCCTGTGATTTTGCCCATCAGGAAGCTCGCCTCATGCCACCCCCAGATGCACAACGCACATCCCGCGGCAAGATACGCCGATAGGGGCGTATCTAAGCGCGCTGTCACGATTACTCCCCCAGTAGCCAAGGCCAGCACAAGCGCAAACAATCCCAATGCTGTGCCATAGGTTGCAGGCGGCAGCCGCACCAGCAACAGGATGATGCCGGTACTAAACCACCAGGCAAAAACCGTGGTCGCGATCGGTATGGTCAGGCTTGCCAAATCCATCATGGGACCCTGATCTGACACATGGAACGAACCGTCTCAGGCATTAAGGCGTGTCCGACAGGGGCAGGAAGCGGGCAAAGGCGGCTTCGTTGGTTGGGCCAAAGGCCCGCAGATCAATCTCTTTGCCCGTGGTCGGATCTGAAACGGTCAATCTTTTATTGGCATAAAGGCTCAACGCGAATGGGGTCTCCGGTCCGATATGGCGTAGCTTCCGATCACGCACGAAGCCGCGCATCACCGCCCGAACAAAGGCATCCTCGCCCGGTTTAAGCAATTCGATACGGCTCCCGGTATCTGCATTGAACACAATGACTGAGCCATCGGCCTGATCGGAAAAGCGCATCCGCAAAATTTGAGTGGGGACGGGGGCCGCCACCACCGCATCAATCGGCGGATTTAGATTTTGATAGCGGCCCACACCGGCCGCCACCAACGACAGCAAGATTAAGCTGCCCGCGGCGTAGAGGGCACCTTTGGGAAATGGCTCATGATCGATCGCACTCATGCTGCATTCCTTCTGCTGGCCCCCGGAACGACCGGAAGCATCTTTCACTCACATCGGGCTTGCTTGAAACCCAATTTCGTCTTCCGGCTTGGCACCTGGGCATGGGTACCCTGAGCCAAGAAATTGTCTCAGTTGCGATCTGGCCCATGAATGCAGGGCCTGAAAACGTGGTGCCACAAACGTGGCAGCGGACCCCGGCTCAGCGCCCATATCCAGCGCGATCTGCAAGGTCCGTCGAACTTGTCGATTCAAAGCCGCAAATGGGCTGAATCGTGTGAGGACTGGGCGGGCCTGCGACGGACGGAGAGCATCGCGGGCCCGATCAGACTGGTTTACGCCAGTGCTGGACTTGGTCCCACACCCGCAGTTTTGCCACGTTTGGCGGCAGCCTTATCTTTTGCGGGCTTAGTCGCCGAGGTGACGGTTTCCTCAGTCCGGCTTGCCGTGACTTGGGCTGAGGCTTGATCATGTGCCGCCCGCAAGGCTTCTCCCAGGATCGCCGCCGCTTGACCGGCGTCCTTAAGACAGCGGAGTGAGGGCTGTGGCTGGGAAATGAAGCCCGGCCGCGCATGCGGCCACAACAGGATCACCGAAATCTTGTTGGGCTTGACCAATTGGATGGCAATGTCGCCGCTACCATCGGCCTTTTGGTTGACCGCCGCACTTTCAATGATCTTGAACGGAATATTGATGGCCTTGGTGAGAGCAGCGCCAAAACGCATGACCAAGCGATGATTGGTCAATGTATAGACGGTTGTTCGGCTATTGAGAAAAGCCAACCCTCCCAGGATTGCCAGGCCGACGATTCCGATTGGAGCTACCCAAAGGGCTGCCGTCACTGCTTGGCCGATGCTTTGTCCGCCATTAACGGCATCAAACACCCGCCAAACCATCAACAACACGAAGTATAGAGCTACCCAATCAACGCGGAACACCCGCCGTGCCATCATTATCCAGTCCGGCTCGCCTTGCCAGAGGATGGTTTCACCCTCCGGCAAGTCGCTGGGAAGCCCACGAATGGGCTCGAAGTCGTGCTCCTGGCTCATATGGCAGGCTCCGACCGGGCAGGGGTTGCATAAAGATAGCCGGCACCGAAATAGCCAACAATCTTTTCCTCTTCGAGCAGGGTGATCTGGTCAGGATTGGCCAATGTCGGCGCACCGGCAACTTGGCTGCCGAGGACGGCATCGAGGCGCACGCGCTTCAAGCCCTTTTGCACCACACACATGGTCATTGGCACAAGCACATGCTTGGTCGGCCCACCCTCAGCGGTTACATCGACTTCCAGATAGCGGATCAAGAATTCGGCCCGATCCACCCAAATATCTGTAATTGTGCCCGCATGTGCGCCATCAAGACCGACAAGGGCAAAGCCACGTAGCTCTGGATCGCGCTTGTCGGTGTAGTAATCAGTGGCGATCCGCAAGGGTGCCAAACGTGTGGTGCCATGATTGGTCATATCGGGCTTGTCTGCCCGCATTGCATAAGAGCCAGGACCGATGCCCGAGGTCAGCGGATTGCCATCAGGCTCGATCGGTGATCCAGACCACGCCGCCGTGCGCTTGAACTGGGTGGCGTGGGTATCACGTGAATCATCAGGCTTCACCAGCTTGCCGCCACCGGGCAGCAGATAGGTTTTGGGCAGAGCGCGGAAAAAGACCCCGGGGGTCGGTTCCAGCTCACCGGTAACATCATGTTCCAGTGGAAATCCCTCGCGCCGGCCTTCGCGCAAGAGATAAAGTACCAGCATGAGGAAAAAACCAAAGAAGACATAGAGAACTATCTCTGTGACATCCACGGTCCCCGCGAAATAATGGTTATACATGTCACTTCTCCGTCGTTGTTGAAGGGTCGGGGTTAAAGGGTTGGGAATTCAGCAAGGCCGAATCGGCGCTCGCTGGGGTCTGAGGCGTGTTCGGATTGGCCGCTTTGCAGGGCGCTGGCGGCGTGTTTGGCGAGCGGGCCAATCGCCACCAAAGCAGCGAACAAAAGCCCGATTTCAAGGTGATAGACGATGCCATAGCTGGTCGCCGGCCCGCTGAAAGCTGGACCGAGTGCGCCGGAAGCTGTCAATTGGCTCCCAAGGTCGCGGATGCCCCCGCCCAGCGCAATGCCAATGCCCGCCGCTGTGGCCTGAACTCCGCCCCAGGCGCCAAGTGCTATGCCTGATTGGTGTCCTCTCCGGGCCAGCGCCATGGCAGCGGTCAAGGTCCCCACGGAAAACAGACCGCCACCCAGACCAATGGCCATCACACCGAGGCAGAAAAGCGGTGTCAGTGCGATCGCGCCACCGAGGATGACGCATGCAAAAGCCCCAATCCCGATGAGTGCACCAAAGCCAGCCAGCCGGTGTGCCTCGCCATCCCGGCTCAATTGCTGGGCTGCCAAAGCAAAGCCGATCAATGTTCCGGTTGCCCAAAGTGCGGTGAGAGAGGTGGTTGAACCGACGTTCATCCCCAATACTTCGGCCCCATAAGGCTCTAGCAAGACGTCCTGCATAGCAAAGGCACCTGCCCCAAGTCCGGTGGCGACCAAGAGCCGCACCGTCCGCCCCTGTTGGATTAAAAGGGTCCATTGCTCCTTAAAGGCTGGCCGGACCACATCATGAGCCGTTAAGGCGGGGTTACGCACCTCCTGCTTCCACACGGCTATTGTGTTCAGCACCAAGGATACAAGCGCTGCCCCCTGAATAACCTGGATCAGGCGGATTGGCCCGAAGTCCATCAGCAGGCTGCCAAAAACCAGCGAGGCGATCAGCATGCCCACAAGCAGCATGACATACAGGAGTGCAACAACTCTTGGCCGTGTCTCGTCCGTGGCGAGATCTGTTGCCAGTGCCAGACCGGCAGTCTGGGTTGTGTGCATGCCGACCCCAACCAGCAAGAATGCAAGCGCGGCCCCAATATGGCCAATGAAGACAGGACCTTGGCCATCACCTGACAGGATCAGCAAGGCAAAGGGCATGATGGCCAACCCGCCGAACTGGGCCAAAGTTCCCATGAAGATAAAGGGCGACCGCCGCCAACCAAGATAGGATTTATACGTGTCGGACTTGTGCCCGATCACAGCGCGCAAGGGGGCGAACAGAAGCGGCAAGGATACCATGGCTGCCACGAGGCTACCGCTGACGCCCAATTCGATAATCATGACTCGATTTAGCGTGCCGGTCAGCAAGACCGCAGCCATGCCCGTTGAAATCTGAAACAGCGACAGGCGCAGAAGGCGGCTGATGGGAAGATCCACGCTTGCTGAATCGGCGAAGGGTAACATCGCAACCAACAATTGCCGCCAAGCCGCGGCATTGCGGGCAGCACGCGCCTCTTGGGCCGAAGATCCCCCGGCACTGACAGGACGAGGGTTATTGCCGGGCCTCATGATTCTTGCCCCGCCCAGCGATTGGCCGTGTGTTTGGCTGACGAACTTTGATCATCCGCCCGTGAGCCTCCCATGGGGCTCACCCCTTGGACTTCTCGTCGAGCCTGCCGCAGCTTCCACAAGAATTGGCCTGCATTGATGACATAGGTCGCGTAGGCGGCGACCGCGATATAAACCTGCTGTTCGGGAGTCCACCAGCCATTGAGCAGGGCAGCGACATAAAGTGTCTGGAGTGCGAGGACCAACATCGAGAAGACGTCTTCCCAGAAAAACGCCTCCACAAATAGCCATTCATCAAACACCACTTTTTCCCAAATCGAGCCAGTGATCATGATGGTGTAAAGCAAGAAGGTCTTGATCAGAATGGAGATTGTGGCCGCCTCATAACCCTTGCCCGTGCTCAAATAATAGCCAACCAGACCAAGACTGATCAGGAAAACCACAAATTGTATAGGGGCCAAAATGGCTTGAACCAAAGTCCAAACAGAGGCATCGCGACGGGCTCTTTGTTCATCTGTATACAGAGGTTTTGACCGATTTGCGGTTTCGCTTTTGGGCGCTAGGCGGTCAAAATTTTCTGGTTGGTCGATCGTGGAACAGACGTGTCCCAAGTCGTTTGCCTGGAATAACCCTCCACCAGTCCCGGTTTCAGCTGGGGTCAGATGTGCAAGAGCAGGCGCGGCAAAGTCCTCGCAGAAAGCATGCGAAGTCTCTGTTTTTATTGAGGTATGCAAGGGTTGCATCCAAGTTTTCCTGCCGAATGCAGCGATAAGAGCCCGCTCCATGTCACAGTTTCGCACGCCGACCTTGATTGTCAAGTTGACTGGACGCCTAATTGAGATGACACAGGTTGACAACTTGTCAAAAAGGGCATCAACTCGCTTTCAGCCGTGGCAAGATCATTGCTGCTGCTATGATTATCAGAAGTGGTTTCAGGTGTTTTGGTCTGTCGGTCGGATGCCTGTTTCAGACGATGTCCCGGTCAAGGGGCGCACATTTCTGATCATGGGTGACCTGGCAGATGACATGTGTCAGACCTCTTTCTGCAGTTGGACCCAAGGGGACGGCCGTCTTTTTGGGAGGTAGCTGAACAGGTGGTGCGGCACAGGCCTGATGGTGGGGGCAGCGCGCAGCTTGGCGCGCAAGAGACGGTTTGCCGCCAACGATAGACTGGTGGCTTGCCTGTGGAGAATCAAATGCCCAATCAACGATTGATGGACCATTTCGATCCCATTGATTGCAGCACCGAAACGCCCGAAGCGCGGGCCGACGGCAATTGGCGAGTGAACAGTGGAGATGGTCAAGCCGACAATGCCACCCCACGCAACCCGCGCGAAATGGCTCTTCTGACCCAAATTGTCGAAGGAGATATCATTCCGAGGCTATTACTGGCGCACAAGGTGCGCTATGATGCTTTTCGTGATCGCTCACCCCTGGCAGAACTGGAACAGGGTCCCGTGACAAAAAGCCGTGTGGCTCCGACTGCAATTGCCGATCTGGCGATGGTTCTTCTCACCCATGATGTGGATGATGTTGAGACGATCCTGCATGGCCATTTGAGATCTGGATTACGCATCGAACAAGTCTTCGTCGATCTGATGGCCCCAGCTGCCCGCTATCTGGGTGAGATGTGGGAGCATGACACCGCTTCTTTCGCGGATGTCACCATCGGTCTTGGACGCCTCCAGACTCTGCTGCACCGCTTTAGTGAAATGCCTTATCAGGAGAATGAGGTCCGTGGTGATTCTCCGTCGGGCCTGTTTGTCACGCCAGCTGGGGAAGCCCACAGTTTTGGTATCCACATGGTGGACGAATTGTTTCGTCGTTCAGGCTGGCGCACCTTGTGTGAGCCAAATTCGCAGATACACGACGTCCTCGCTTTGGTCAGCCGCGAAAGCTTTCATTTATTGGGAATTGGGCTGACAACCCAGACGCAAGTGTCTTTCGCGAAAGAACTTATACGGCAAGTCCGCATTGCTTCCTGTAATCCCCACATCCTTGTTCTTGTTGGTGGAAGTTTGATTATTGCACATCCTGAGGAAGCTTTAAGCATGGGTGCCGATTTCACTGCGTCTGACGGTAGACAGGCTATCGCCATTGCCGAAACAGTCCTATACGAGCACGCCCACAGCCACTGATCCTTCATGTCCAGCACCGAGTATTTCCCGCGGTCTTTGAAAGGTATTCATCGCACTCATGGAACAACGGCCACCCAATCAAAATGTCGGTCCCTTGCTGCAACCTGCGGCGCTTGGTGACCTAGAGGCATCGATTGCGGTCAAAGTGTTGGCGGCCGGAGGCGATGTTGCCATTGTTCTGGACCGAGATGGCATTATCTGCGACCTCGCTGTGGGCAATTCTGATCTTCCTTTGGACGACTTTGAAAGCTGGGTGAACAAACCTTGGCTGGATACGGTCACTCAGGAAAGCCGCTCGAAAGTCGAGGAAATGCTGCGCGATGCATCCTCGGACAAGGCAATCCGCTGGCGTGAGTTGAACCACCCCTCTCGCCGCGGCGATTCAGTGGCTTTGCGTTACGTGGCTGTTGGTGCCGGTGAAGATGGGCGGATTATTGCGATTGGCCGCGATCATCGTCATGCCTCTGCACTTCAGCAGCGTCTGTTGCACGCCCAGCAGTCGATGGAGCGCGACTATGCGCGCATGCGGATGTCGGAATCGCGTTATCGTATGCTGTTCCAGTCAACCAGCGAAGCTGTTGTGATCGTTGATGGTGCCAATCGCCGGGTTGCTGAGGCCAATCCCGCAGCGGACCGTTTGATTGGAGGCGATGCGAGCCTGATCGGCAAGCCTTTCTCCCGCCTGTTTGCTGCCCAAAGTCAGGAAGAAGCCGCGTCACTCTTATCGGTGGCTCAAGCTTCTTCAAGTCGGACCGCGCCCCAAGTGACCTTGACGGTCAATGGTCGCCAACTTCATGCCACGGCTGCCCTGTTCCGCCAGGATCGGACCATGCATTTCCTTGTGCGGCTTTTGCCGGCGGAGCGCGCTGAGCCCATTATTGTGGACACACATCATCGGATGCTGACGGCCGTCAATCAATTGCCTGACGGTATGGTTGTCACCGATAAGGACCTGAAAATCATAACGGAAAATGCCGCTTTCCTTGATCTCGTCCATTTGCCCACATCCGAGCAAGCGCAGGGTGAGTCCTTAACCCGCTTCTTGGGCCGGCCGGGGGTTGATCGTAACATCCTGCTTGAAAACCTCGTCAAATATGGCGTCGTACGCAATTTTCCCACCGTCTTGCAGACCCAATATGGTGAATTGGAAGATGTGGAAGTATGTGCGGTGTCGGTGGCCGAAGGCGATGATAATTTTTAGATAATTTTTATGGCTTCTCCATCCGCCGCGTCACACGCCGTGATATGGACCGAACCCAACAACCTCTTGAGTTGGCCCGATCACCAGCCGACATGAGTGAACTTGTCGGGCGGGTTTCACTCAAGGAAATCGTGCGCGACACAACCGATTTTGTCGAACGATTGTGTATCGAGGCCGCTTTGGAAATGACGGGCAATAATCGTGCCTCAGCCGCCGAAATTCTGGGTGTCAGCCGCCAAAGCCTTTATTCCAAGCTGCATCGTTTCGGCTTAGGCAATTTTGAAGACGACGCCTCCTGACTCTGTACGACAGGTCGCAAACCGACAGATCCAGATGTGAAAACCCGCTTTTGGGGTTACCCGCCGCGCAAAATGCCTGGGACAAAGTGAAGCGCCCAAGTGGCTGTAGCTGGCCGAGCTTACTTTACACCTGAATCTTCGAATTGAATTAACTCGATTTTTCTCCAGTCCATATCCTGATCGTGCTTGTCGAATTTAATTGACACTTTTTAGTGTCCAACATAGGCTCGACCTATGACTGAGACTGCTGCCCCTTTGGCGAGGCCCCATCTTCCCGCCCCAAGAGCGGTTCTGGAGCTTTTGAAGCCAATTACTTGGTTTGCGCCGATGTGGGCCTTTATGTGTGGGGTGGTTTCCTCAGGTGCCCCGTTTTCGCAGAAATGGCCTTTGGCTTTGGCTGGGGCAGTGCTTGCCGGGCCGATGATTTGTGCCACAAGTCAGGCTGTCAATGACTGGTTTGACCGCCACGTCGATGCAATTAACGAACCCAACCGCCCTATTCCATCTGGCCGGATTCCTGGACGATGGGGTCTATGGATCGCGATCATCTGGACAATCGCCTCATTGGCCTTTGCAGCGACATTGGGACTTTGGGTGTTGGTGGCGGCAAGCTTGGGTATTGTGTTGGCTTGGGCCTATAGCGCACCGCCTTTTCGCTTAAAGCAAAGTGGGTGGTGGGGGCCTTTAGCGGTTGCCTTTTCTTATGAAGGCCTGACCTGGTTTACTGGGGCAGCAGTTGTGACCCAGGCCCTGCCTAACCCCCAGATCCTATGGCTTGCTGGACTCTATGCCGCAGGCGCGCATGGCATCATGACCTTGAATGATTTCAAGGCGGTTGAGGGGGACCGGCAGCTGGGCCTGAAATCCTTGCCGGTCGTTATGGGTGTCGACAATGCCGCGCGTCTGGCCTGTTTGGTAATGGCCATGCCACAGGCGATTGTTATTGGGCTGCTCATCAGTTGGGGCCTGATGATCTATGCTGCTGGGGTTCTGATTGCCTTACTGGCACAATTTGCGCTGATGCGTCGCCTGCTCAGCGATCCATTGAAACACACACCTTGGTATAATGCGACTGGCACCAGCCTGTATGTGTTGGGCATGTTGATCAGCGCCATCGGGGTCGGTTCGATCTTGGGAGGGGCGTCATAATGGCCTCAAATATCAGGCCCTTGGGTTGGTTGAGCATTATTCGACTTGGCCTTGTTCAAAGTGCGCTGGGAGCCTGTGCTGCCTTGACGACATCGACGCTTAATCGCGTCATGGTGGTGGAAATGGCTTTGCCAGCCATGGTGCCGGCCGCCCTCGTCGGCCTGCATTTTGCCGTACAAATAACCCGACCCCATTGGGGGCATGGTTCAGACCAAGGCAGCCGACGCACCCCTTGGATCATCGGTGGCATGGCTTGCCTCTGTTTGGGGGCGCTGCTTGCCACTGATGCGGCTTTGATGATGGGCAGCTTGCCTGCATTGGGCCTCATCCTGTCCATTCTTGCCTATGGCATGATTGGCATGGGGATTGGGGCATCTGGAACTTCGTTACTCGCTCTTCTGGCAAGTCGTACCGCGCCGGAGCGTCGCCCGGCAGCTGCCTCAATCACATGGATCATGATGATTGTTGGAATTGTCGCTTCCTCGATTGCGGTCAGCATTTTGATTGAGCCATTTAGCCCGCAGAAACTGGCCTTTGCCGCCACGGGCGTGGCGCTGGTGGCCTTTATCCTGACTGTTGCCGCGGTTCACGGGGTTGAACCCCTCGCCGAGGCGCAGAACGGGGCGGCGGGGGAAACCGCATCCCCCGCCGCTTCGGCTCCCCAAAAGACCCATTTTCAAGAGGCGCTGCGAGAGATCTGGGCCGATCCGCTCGCACGTAATTTCTCGATCTTCGTCTTTGTTTCCATGCTGGCCTATAGCATGCAGGACCTGATCCTTGAGCCCTTCGCCGGTCTTGTTTTTGACATGACGCCCGCCCAATCAACCCAGATGTCCGGCATCCAGAACATGGGTGTTTTGCTGGGTATGGTGTTGACCGGGGCGATTGGCGGGCGCTCTGCACGAGCAGGCAAGAGCTGGATGGCTGCTTGGGCGATCGCCGGATGCTTTGGTTCGGCTCTGGCGCTTCTCGGTTTGGCATGTGCGGCTGAAATCGGGCCGGGCTGGCCGATCAAGCCAAATGTTTTCGCCCTGGGTTTTGCCAATGGCGTCTTTGCCGTGGCAGCCATCGGCTCGATGATGGGTCTAGCAGGGGCTGGTGAAACCTCACGCGTGGGGATCCGCATGGGTGTTTGGGGCGCGGCTCAGGCTATTGCCTTTGGCTTAGGCGGCTTTTTTGGCGCGATGGGTGTGGACGGATTGCGCCTGCTGTTGCCCAATACGGGGCACGCTTTCCTCGTTGTTTTTGTCATCGAGGCCGGCCTTTTTCTGATTTCAGCTCAATTGGCCCGCCAACTCGACCGTCGCAAAAGCGCGGTCTTGACTGATGTTGCCGACGCATCAGTCGCGTCAAACCCACTCTTGGGCGGTGCCTCGGCCATAACACGCGGCCCGCTTGCACAAGGATAGATCCATGACAGGTTCAGCTGATTTCGACATCGTGGTGGTGGGTGGCGGCCCGGCTGGAGCCACGGCCGCCAATGATTTGGCGGTGCAGGGCCATCGGGTTCTGTTGCTCGACAAAGCGGGCCGCATCAAGCCATGCGGTGGGGCAATTCCGCCACGCTTGATCCGCGATTTTGACATTCCCCAAAGCCTGCTGTGCGCCCATGCCAAGGCAGCCCGGATGATCGCGCCCAGTGGCAAGACGGTCGATATGCCGATTGACGGCGGCTACGTGGGCATGGTCAATCGGGATACGTTTGATGAATTCCTGCGTGAACGTGCCGCTGCATCGGGGGCCGTGCGTCAGACCGGTGAGTTTGAGCGACTTGAAAACAATCCTGGTCAACCCAGCGTCGTTCACTTTTCCGATGAAACAGGCCAAGCCCGCAGCGTGACGGCACGCTACATCATTGGGGCTGATGGCGCACGTTCAAAGGTTGGAAAGCAAACGATTAAGGGGGCTGAAAAAATCCCCTGCGTTTTTGCCTATCACGAAATTATCGCCGTGCCCGAAACTGCACCGGAAGACTTCGATCCGGTTCGTTGTGATGTCTATTATCAGGGCCATCTGTCTCCTGACTTCTATGCCTGGGTCTTTCCGCATGGTGGGACGGCCAGTATCGGGGTGGGAAGCGCGCAAAAAGGCTTCTCATTGCGCGGTGCGATCAAGGACTTGCGCGCCGCGACCGGGCTTGATCATTGTGACACCGTGCGGACAGAAGGCGCTCCCATTCCACTCAAGCCGTTGAAACGATGGGATAATGGCCACAATGTCGTCCTTGCCGGGGACGCTGCTGGCGTGGTTGCCCCGTCCTCTGGGGAAGGCATTTATTATGCGATGGTCTGTGGCCGGGAGGCGGCCAGTGCGGTGCGTGAGGCTTTGGCCACTGGGCAGGCCTCAGCACTGAAGTTGGCCCGTAAGCGTTTCATGAAGGCGCATGGTAAAGTCTTCTGGGTACTGGGGATCATGCAGCATTTTTGGTATCGCAACGACAAGCGGCGTGAGCGTTTTGTCCAGATATGCGCTGATCCTGATGTGCAATATCTGACGTGGCAGGCCTATATGAATAAAGAATTGGTGCGCGCACGCCCGGCTGCCCATGCCCGGATCTTCCTCAAAGATATGGGCCATCTCCTCGGCCTGTCGCCCTCATGATCGCCCCGACCGACCCAATCCCCAATTGTCCGCAATGAGTGAGCTTTTGCCGGCCAGCATCGTGGGTCTGTTCCAATCAGGTCGTGCGGTTGATCTGGCACTCGCCGTAATCGGCCTTGAGTTTGCGATCTTGGCTGCACGCGGTGGACGGGAAGGCCTGATGACGCGCATCATCACCCTTGTTTTGGCTTTGGGTCCGGGTGCCTGCCTGATGTTGGCGTTGCGTGCAGCTCTGACTGATTCTGGTTTGATCTGGGTGATCCTCTTTCTCACCCTCTCGCTACCCTTGCACCTCATGGACTTGCAACGTCGCCGCATTTCCTAGACCAGGTTTTACTTCCGCAGAATTAGGCTCTTATATTTTCCTGCAAATTTAGTGGGATAGTGGGCTTCAGGCACAAAAAAGGCGGGGGACAAAGCCCCCCGCCATCAATGTGCGTCTCACCAGATGGAAGCTGGGAGATGATCAGTTGGTATGTGTTTTCAGATAAGCCACCAAATCGGCGCGCTTCTGAGAATCCTTGATGCCGGCGAAGGCCATAATCGTGCCTGGCACGCGGGCCTTTGGGTTTTCCAAATAGGTGTAGATTTCCTGTTCAGTCCAGGTGATGCCAGACTTCTTGTTGGCGTCAGAGTAACGGAAGCCAGCAACTTGGCCGGCCGGACGGCCAATGATGTTATGCAGCGAGGGACCAACCTTGTTCACGCCAGGGGTTACCACATGGCAGGTTTGGCACTGCCGGAACACCGTTTCGCCCTTTGCAGGATCGCCAGAGAGGGTGGCACCAGCCTTGTCCTTGATCGCCAGTACCATCGCACCTGCGGCGGGTGCGGCAGCAGCAGCAGCCGGAGCAGCAGCTTCAGCAGCAGGTGCGGCAGCTTCGGTTGCGGGTGCAGCCGCTTCAGCGGCAGGTGCAGCAGCGGTTTCGGTTGCTGCTGGAGCCGCAGCTTCCGCAGCTGGGGCAGGTGCTTCCGCCTTTTGATGGCTTTGTTGGCCGCAGCCAGCCACCAGAGCCAAGGCCGCGAGCGAGACAGCAATTCCAGAACCCAAAACGTGTCTTTTCATCGTTTTTCCTCTCCAAGTCGGCATCCAAGCCAAAAAGATGGGAAGGACTATAGTGCGAATCTGAATCAGGTCCAGAGTCACGCATCTGTGATCGGCGCAGAATCCACTAGTTGGTTTGGGGAAAAGCCTGTCAGCCATGGCTTTTGAGGTCTTCGAAGCCACCGATCACCACGAATTCCTTGAGAATGACTTGCCAGTGAAGCCCCGTTCGTGATTGAACCTTGATGGGATCCATCTTCCAGATGGTGCCCGATGCGGGACGAGGCGGAGAGTTCAGATGGATTTTGGTCAACGCGTGCGCCATTCATGGGCTGGGCTGAAACGGTTGGTACGACCGTCACCGCCGGCTGATCCGTTTGCCGCCGCCCAGAATGCCAGCCCTGTTCCCCCGCCAGCCGTTAAACCAGCGCGCGGTTGGCGTGGTTGGGTTATTGCCGCGGTCTTGGTTGTGATACCTATCTATTACGTGATGGGGTCGATTTTGACCCATCGCATAAATGATGACTTGAACTTCAAGGCTGAGGACCCCGGGCCGGGTGCTTCCAAGACCGTCGCGGTGATCGCCGGCTTGATTGATCGGGAAATCAACCAGACCGCTTGGGCCCCCAATACCCAACCCTTCCAGCCAGCGGCCCTACTGCGCTACGGCGGCAATATGGCCAATTTCCAGTCTGGCATGGTCAAGGCGCTATCGAATATTACGGTCGAGATTGAGAGCTATATTGGCCGCACACGGGGCACGTCAGCTGCTGATCCTGATCTGGGCAAGGCCCGCCAGGGCTTGTCGCGCCAGCCGGATACTTGGTTGTTGGATCCTTGGCCCACATCTTCCGCAGATCAAGAATATCGCAAGGCGCGGACAGCCTTGATTGCTTATAATGCCCGGGTCGCAGAAGGCCGCGCAGTTTTCGATGTCCGTGCCGATAATCTCCAGGCTTTGTTGTCACGATCCGCGCTTGATCTGGGGTCTTCCTCCGATGCTTTGGAAAAGCAAATCGGGGCGGGTCGAAAAGTCTTTATCGACCGCCGGGCCGACAAGTTATTCTACTTTGTCAAAGGCCAGTCCTATGCCTACTTCATCACGCTGCGGGCTGTGCGCGAGGACTTTAAGGATGTCTTGGTCGAGCGCCGGGTCGCAGGGCTTTATGATGCCATGCTCGCCGATTTAGCCACTGCCGCCAGTTTGCAGCCGCTGGTGGTGCAAAATGCTTCGCCAAGCGCGCTGTTCATGCCCAATCATTTGTCGACCGAGGGCTTCTATCTGTTGCGCGCGCGGGCCAAATTGCGCGAAATCACAGACATTCTGCAACGCTGATCTCTGATGGCTGAGCGCAAACTTCTCTGCATTGCCGACGACAGCCCAGAATGCCGGGCGGCAGTCTATTTCGGGGCTAAGCGGGCGGCCAGCACACAGGCTAGTTTGGTTATTCTGCGGGTGGTCGAACCTTTGGATCCGGGCCTGTGGTCTGCCATGGGCGAAGCCATGCGTGAGCGTATGCGCCTTGAAGCGCTGGATGAATTGCAGGCGCTGTCCGATGTTGCTTGGCAGGCGGGTGGTCTTGTGCCCGAGCTTGTGGTGCATGAAGGTACGCTGGATCATCAGATCCGCAGCTTTATTGATGCTACCCCGAGTGTGAAGACCTTGTTATTGGCTGCCGCGGCCGGGCGTGGGGGGCCGGGTCCGCTTGTGGCGGCGGCAATGCGTGGCGGCTTCGGCTTTGGGGCGCGGGCGGTGGCCATTATGATTGTGCCAGCAGGCCTGAGCGATGAGGAATTGGCAGAGTTGGCTAGTTGATGTTCTCAGAGTCGCACGGTCTTGATCGCTGAGCTTTTGGCAAAGGCGTTGAATTTTCAGCTCAGAAGGTCCATGTCTAGGGCATGTTTATCCAGACCGAAGCCACCCCGAACCCCGCTACGTTGAAATTCTTGCCTGGACGCGATGTCCATCCGGCTGGTGCCATAGAATTTAACGATGCTGCTGCTGCTGCCGTCTCGCCCTTGGCGGCGGCATTATTCCGAATTGAGGGCGTGCGCCGGGTGTTTTTCGGTCCTGATTTTATTACCGTCACCAAGGATGGGGCCATAGATTGGCCCCATATAAAGCCCTCGCTTCTGGGGGCGATTATGGACACATTCGTCTCGGGCCAGCCTGTGATGACGGAGTCTCCACAAGTTGGCCCCGCCTCGTCAGCCGGGGAATACAGTGGGGATGCGGCGCAGATTGTGCGTGAGATTGAAGAATTGCTCGCCACCCGGGTGCGGCCAGCAGTTGCCCAAGACGGTGGTGACATCGACTTCGACCGCTTTGAGCCGGAAAGCGGCACAGTTTATTTGCGCCTACGCGGATCATGCGCGGGTTGCCCATCCTCCACCATCACACTCAAGCAAGGCATTGAGAACATGCTCAAGCACTATGTTCCCGAAGTGCTTAGGGTTGAGCAAGCCCTCTGATCGCGCCTCCCCCAAAACAGAGAATATTGTGAGATTCGCCCATGCCAGCTTTGCCTGAGGATATGCTTGACCAACTCTTTGTCACCGCGCGCACTCGCAATGGCTGGGTCAATGAAGACTTGCCTGAAAGCCTGATGAGGGCTGTATATGATCTGACCAAATGGGGGCCAACCAGCGCCAATTGCTCACCAGCCCGCTTTGCCTTCATCGGCTCGCCAGAGGCCAAAGCCAAGCTCAAACCCTACCTTGCTCCCGGAAATGTCGACAAAACCATGGCTGCGCCTTGGACGGTGATCGTCGCGACTGATCCCAAATTCTACGACAAAATCCCGGAGCTATTCCCGCACAATCCCGACGCGGCGACGTGGTATTCAGGCATGCCGGATGGTGGGGCCGAGGCGGCTTTCCGAAATGGCACGCTTCAAGGGGCCTATCTGATGATGGCTGCACGTGCCTTGGGGCTGGACTGCGGGCCGATGAGCGGTTTTGATAATGCCGGTGTCGATCAGGCCTTCTTTGCCGAGACAGGCTGGAAGTCCAATTTTCTCGTGAATCTTGGTCATGGAACGGATAAGGATCTGTTCCCGCGTCTGCCCCGTCTGTCCTTTGAAACTGCTTGCCAGGTGCTTTGATCTATGGCCGAAACCCCGAGCGCCCTGTTGGATGTCGCCGACCGATCCGAACCGCTGCACGAGGCAATTTATCAGGAATTGCGGGCCCGTCTTTCTCGCGGGGCTTTTGCACCTGGTGAAAGCCTGAGTTTGCGCACACTGGCAACGGAATTGGGTGGCAGTGTCACCCCGGTCCGCGACGCTGTCTGGCGCTTGACAGCTGAACATGCTCTCTGCGTCGGGGCAACCCGCCGGATCACGGTGCCCTTGATTGATCGAAAAGGGATGCTGGAATTGCTGCAAGCCCGCACATTGCTTGAACCTGAGGCCGCTGCCCGCGCATTACCCTATGTGCGTGGTCGCCATCGCCAAGCAATGAAAAAGGCGAATGACACGATGAATGATGCCCTGCGACAAGGTGATATGGCCGGCTACATGGCCAGCAATCATGCGTTCCACTTTGGGCTTTACCGAGCCTGTCCGTCAGATGTAATCGTCCCAATGATTGAAAGCCTGTGGGTGCGTTTTGGTCCATTCATGCGTTTGATGTATCCTGACGCGGTCAATGAACTTGACCTCTCTGATCGTCACGGTGATGCGCTGCGGGCAATTGAGGCTGGCGACGAGGCCGGTTTGCGCGCCGCCATTGCCGCAGATGTGCAAGATGGTCTCGATTGGATGATCAAGCGCATTTAATGCGCTGACCGACTTGACCAACCCCACCCTCGCCCCGTTATAACAAATAACGAGGTGACATGTGTCGATCGACCGGGAGAAGCTGGCTGAGTTCAAGGCGCGCGAGAGCGACGCCTTTAGGCGCTCCCGTCCCTTAAGTGCCGCGCGGGCCCGTCACGATAACGGCTTTTTCGGCGGTGTTCCCCAGCACTGGATGCTCGACTGGCCGATGCCATTCCCTCTGGTTGTCGCCTCTGCGAGCGGGACGACGCTTTTAGATCTTGATGGTCATGAACTAACCGACTTGTGTCTGGGCGATACTGGGGCGATGTTTGGTCACAATCCCGCACCCGTTGCAAAAGCTGTCGCCGCCCAAGCTGCCCATGGCCTGACCGCCATGCTGCCATCAGCCGATGTTGAGGCCGTTGGAGATTTGCTGCGCAGCCGCTTTGGATTGCCTTATTGGCAGATCACGCTGACAGCTTCTGATGCTAACCGTTTTGCCTTGCGCGCCGCACGTGCCATCACAGGCCGGAAGCGTATCCTGGTTTTTGACGGCTGTTACCACGGTGCAGTCGACGAAACGGCCGTTAATCTCATCAATGGCCGGACCGAGGCCAAACCCAGTCTGTGGGGTCAGGCCTATGATTTGGCCGATGTCAGTGTTTGTGTGCCCTTCAATGATGTGGACGCTTTGGCCAAAGCGCTCGCGCGCGAAGACATCGCCTGTGTCATTACTGAGCCTGCCTTGACCAATTGCGGTATTGTTGCGCCACAGCCGGGCTTCTTGGAGGATGTTCGCCGCCTGACACGTAGCCATGGCAGTCTCCTTTTGATTGATGAGACACATACTTTGTCGACGGGTCCGGGCGGTTGGACGGGTACGTTTGGCCTTGAACCTGACATCTTTGTTGCTGGCAAGGCTGTGGCTGGGGGCATTCCCACCGGCATTTGGGGCTTTAACGAGGCGGTAAAGGCTGGAATTGAGCGGATTCGCCGCGACATACCCCCTGGTCATTCCGGTGTCGGAACAACTTTGTCGGGGTCTCCGCTGCAAATGGCGGCGTTGCGCGCCTGTTTGGGCGAGGTGATGACCGAGACCACTTATGCGGGCATGATCGCCTCAGCGATTGGGCTGGAAGACGCTCTTAACACATTGATCAAAGTCCGGGGCCTGCCTTGGTCCGTTATTCGTTTGGGCGCGCGTCTTGAAACCGTCTTTGCCCCAGATTTGCCGACCAATGCGGTGGAAATGCGGGCCAGCTTCGATCATGATTTGGAAGCGGCCATTCATTTGGGTTTGTTGAACCGGGGCTTTCTCGTCACCCCTTTCCACAATATGCTTCTGGCGGGTCCGGGCCTGCCTCAGTCGGTCCCTCAAGCCTATGTATCGGCTTTGGACTCTATTCTTGACGAAATCCTCTAGCAGCCATTGGTGACCCATGTCGTTCGAAACAGATCCAAGCATTCACAAGCGCCTCGAGGCCTGGATCAAGGAAAAAGGCGTTGCAGAAATTGAGCTGATCCTGCCGGATATGAATGGGATTATCCGGGGCAAGGTTGTGCCCGCACCACGTTTTTTGAAAGGCGTTTCCAATCACACCTTACGAATAGCGTCGTCAATCTTGCGAGTGACCGTGACCGGGGAATATCCGGACCTGGAAACCGATGACGAAGATGGCTTTTCTGACACCCTCGACCCCGATTGCGTGCTGGTGCCCGATCCGACCTCGATCTGCGTGGCACCGGGCTATCGCACACCAACGGCCTATGTGGTGACCGACGCCTATTCTCATGCGGGTAAGCTGATTGATATTGCGCCGCGTCAGGTCTTGCGCAGGGTCCTTGACCTTTATGCCGAGCGGGGTTGGGAGCCGGTTGTTGCCCCGGAAGTGGAATTCTTCCTGACTGCCCGCAACATCGACCCCGATTTGCCATTGGAGACCCCGGTGGGCCGTTCGGGTCGGGCCGAGACCGTCTCTCAACCCTATGGTCTGGAAGCCATCAATGAATATGAAGATCTGATCGAGCAGATTTATGAATATTGCGAAATCGCCGACCTCGATATTGAGACGATGATCCACGAAGCCGGCGCGGCCCAGCTCGAAGTCAATTTCAACCATGGCAACGCGCTAGAATTGGCTGATCAGGTTTTGATGTTCAAACGCATCGTGCGCCAAGTTGCGTTGTCGCAAAATGTCTATGCAACATTCATGGCCAAACCAATGGATAACCAGCCCGGTAGCGCCATGCATATTCACCAGTCGCTCGTGGATAAGGCAACCGGCCGTAATTTGTTTGCCAATGCCAATGGCACCGACTCCAAGCTGTTCCGGTCGTTTGTTGGCGGACTGCAGACCTATCTGCCTGAAGTCGCGCCGCTGTTTGCCCCGAACGTCAACTCGTTTCGTCGCATGCGGCCGCAATTTGATGCCCCGATCAATGTGCAATGGGGTCTGGATAACCGCTCATGCGGATTGCGAACCCCGATCAGTGACGGACGCAACCGGCGGGTGGAAAACCGCTTGCCCGGCGCTGATGCCAATCCTTATTTGGCGATCGCGTCGTCGCTTGCGTGCGGCTATGTCGGAATGGTGCAAGGTTTAGAGCCCGGACCTTTGATTACCACGTCGGCCTATCGCATGCCACGCTCGCTGCCGCGTACGTTGGACGAGGCGCTGGGTCGTTTCCAAAATTGCGAACCCATGCGAGAAGTCTTTGGCGAGGAATTCTGTCGCGTCTTTGCGCATGTGAAACTGGATGAACTCGATGCTTTCGAAGGCGTCGTGTCAGCGTGGGAACGCGAACATCTGCTCTTGAAAGTCTGAGGTCCTGTCTTGTCTGAAAAATCCACCCAGCATACCCGCGGTATTGCCAGCCGCGCCGACGCAGAGGCGTTTCTAGCTGCTAATCCCAGCATTGCCTTCATCGACATCTTGTATAATCCAATGAGTGGCCCACCACGCGGTAAGCGTATACGTGCGCATGAACTTTTGACCGTCTATGGCCATGGTCGTTATCTTCCTGGATCCATCACAGTGGTGGACATAACGGGCGCCGATTGTGAGGCAACGGGCCTTGTTTGGGAGGATGGCGATGCGGATCGTCTGGCCAAGCCTGCCCCCAACACATTGGTGAAGGCCCCCTGGCTGGGTGATGATGTCGCCCAATGTGTTTTGTCGCTTTATGAATTGGACGGGCGAGCCAGCGATCTTGATCCCCGCCACGTACTCCAACGTGTACTCGACCGGTTCGCTGCGGACGGTCTGACGCCAGATGTGGCGTGCGAGCTGGAATTTTATCTGTGCGACCAGCGCTTTGGCGGCGAGGCCCCGACTTTGCCGGCGTCGCCCATCAGCGGGCATGTGCCAGTCGGAAATGAAGTCTATGGCTTGCGGGAACTCGATGATCACATGCCGTATCTGCGCGATCTTTATGCGGCCGCCGAGATACAAGGCCTGCCTATTGAGGCGGCGATCAGCGAATTTGCTCCTGGACAGCTAGAGATCGGATTGGAGCATCGTGCGGATGCTTTAAGGGTGGCCGATGAAGCGATGATGTTCAAGCGTCTGGTCAAGGGCTGTGCGGTCAAGCACGGTATGGACGCCACCTTTATGGCCAAGCCTTTTGAGGGACGTGCTGGCAATGGTCAGCATTTGCATGTGTCGGTCCTCGATCGCGAGGGTCGCAATATTTTTGGAGCCGAGGATCCAGAGGGCACTCCGGAATTGCGCCATGCGATAGCGGGCATGCAACACCTTCTGCCTGCCGGGATGGCGATCTTCGCCCCCAATCAGAATTCCTATCGTCGCTTTGTTGGCAATTCCTATGCCCCAGTTGCGGCGACTTGGGGGGTGAACAACCGCACGGTTGGTCTGCGGGTGACAGCCGGTCCCGCGGCTAGCCGCCATGTGGAACATCGGGTGTCTGGGGCCGATGCCAATCCCTATCTGGCGCTGGCAACCATGCTGGCAGGGGTACATTACGGCCTGACCAACAAACTCGATCCTGGTCGCGCCATTCAGGGCGATGGCTATTCCCAGGCTGACAAGGCACCCGTTGACTTACCCAAGAATTGGTTTGCTGCGGTGGATAGTTTTGCAGCATCTGATGTGCTGAAAGACTATTTGGGTGCTCGTTTCCAAGCCATGTACGCAATTGTGAAGCGCACAGAGCAGGATCGCTACTTCGCCCACATCCCATTGGCAGATTATGATTGGTGCTTCCGCAACGCCTAGCCTCCGAAGTGACAGAAAGAGGAGAAACGAGAATGAATGAACGCCCATTGACACGTGAAGAAGTTGATTTGTTCCTCCGCCTGCGGCCCCATTCTCGGCGCGCCTTCATGGCAGCCTTTGGGGCGACGGCGGCCGCCTTGACCCTGTCGGCCTGTTCACCCTCCAAACCTGAAGCCAAAGCGGATGGTAAACTGGTGATCGAAGGCTCGGAAGGCAACAAACTCGCCTTTTATAATTGGGACACCTATATCGGCGAAACCACATTGGCGGATTTCAAGGCTGCTAGCGGCGTCGAGGTCAATATGACCTTGTTTGCCAATAATGACGAGCTGTTTGCTAAATTCCGCGCGGGCAATCCAGGCTTTGACGTTATCATGCCCTCGAACGAATATGTTGCCCGCATGGTTGAGGCCAAGATGTTGGCACCGCTCGACCATGCCAAAATCCCCAATAAGAAAAACCTTTTGCCTGAGTTCCAAGACGCTGATTTCGACCCCGGCCGGAAGTATTCCATGCCTTACACGTGGCTCGTCTTGGGAATTGGCTATCGCAAGTCGGCCATGAAGGGGGGCGTGATCCCCGACAGCTGGAAATATCTCTATGACAGCGCTGAATACAAAGGGCGCTTGTCGCTCTTGGCCGAAAGTGCGGACGTATTCCGCCTTGGCTTCAAATATTTAGGGAAGAGTGTCAATGATGCGACGCCTGAATTGATCAAGCAGGTCGAAGACATGCTGATCAAGCAAAAGCCGAATATCAAGAACTTCCATGAGGACAATGGCCAGGATCTCTTGATGTCACGAGAAGTCGATATCGTGCTCGAGTATAATGGCGATATTGCGCAGAAAGAGACCGAAGATCCCGACCTTGCCTTTGTGGTGCCGAAGGAAGGCTCGCTGTTAAACTCGGACTGCATGTGTATCCCGGTTGGTGCGCCCAATCCGAACAATGCCCATGCCTTCATCAACTTCCTTCTGGATGGTCAAAACGGGGCCAACATCACCAAGACCATCCTGTATCCAACACCCAATGCGGCCGCTAAGGCCTTGATGGATGATACTTACAAGAACAACCCGACGATTTTCCCGCCAGCCGACATCATGGCTAAGTGTGAATATGGGAAATATGCGGGTTCGGCCATTACTCAG
Organism: Candidatus Phycosocius bacilliformis; assembly: GCF_003112735.1. GTDB lineage: Bacteria > Pseudomonadota > Alphaproteobacteria > Caulobacterales > Aquidulcibacteraceae > Aquidulcibacter > Aquidulcibacter bacilliformis. The sequence continues at coordinate 513,790 of NZ_BFBR01000001.1, read as the reverse complement.
GCCTTTGAAGCCGCGATGACGCGGGTGCGCGCGGCCTGATCTGGTTAGACCATAATCTCACCATGTAAGGGGCATCTGGGAAGATGCCCCTTTTTGTTTGCCCTCGCTGAAGCGTCCGGTTAAGGATGATTAAAGCCAGACGACAAGATCTGGTCGCGACGCCAAGGGAGTGATCATGACAAACGCCTATATTATCGACGCCTGCCGTACGCCGCGCGGCCTTGGCAAAGTTGGCAAAGGGGGCTTGGCCCATTTGCATCCCCAACATTTGGCCGCCACCGTGCTGAAAGCACTCGCTGACCGCAACCAGCTCGATACTGCCACTGTTGATGATATTATCTGGGGTACCAGTTCGCAGCGTGGCGCGCAAAGTTGCGACTTGGGCCGCATGGCTGCCCTTGATGCCGGATATGATATCAAGGCCTCGGGTGTGACTTTGGACCGGTTCTGCGGCTCCGGCATCACCACGGTCAATTTGGCTGCTGCTCAGATCATGTCAGGTATGGAAGATTGCGTCATCGCCGGTGGGACCGAGATGATGAGCTATACCGCCGCCACGGCTGACCCTACTACCCCGCCGATGCTTGATGCCGGCAATCTCAGCTTACGTGCCAAGCATCCCCAGTCCCAACAGGGTGTTTGCGCAGATGCCATCGCGACATTGGAAGGCATCGACCGGCAGGCTGTCGATCAGCTGGCCGTCACCAGCCAGCAGCGCGCTGCTCAAGCCATCGCCGAGGGCCGCTTCAAAAAGTCGGTGGTGCCGGTTCATAATCTCGATGGATCTTTGGCGCTTGACCACGACGAATTTCCCCGTCCGCAGACCACGATGGAAAGCCTCGGTGCTCTGAAGACCGTTTTTGACATGTGGGCTGGCATTAAAGTGGATGATAGTGGACAGACGTATGGCGACCTCATTACCCGGCGCTATCCGCAGCTGAAGGGCGCAATCAGTCACGTTCATCACGCTGGGAACTCATCGGGTGTCGTGGATGGGGCTGCAGCGCTTTTATTGTCTTCGCAAACCTATGCCAAGGCACAAGGTTGGGTGCCGCGCGGTCGCATTGTCGCCACGGCTAATGTGGGCGACTGCCCGACTTTGATGCTCAATGCCCCAGTGCCGGCAGCCCGCAAGGTGCTTGCCAAGGCGGGCCTGCGCGTCGAGGATATTGATGTCTGGGAAATCAATGAAGCTTTTGCTGTGGTGGCAGAAAAATTCATCCGTGATCTGAAACTTGATCGTACCAAGGTCAATATCAATGGCGGGGCGATGGCTTTGGGCCATCCCATCGGGGCAACTGGCTCTATCTTAATTGGGACGGCATTGGATGAATTGGAACGTTCCGGCGGGCGCTATGGTTTGATCACCATGTGTGCAGCCGGCGGCATGGCTCCGGCCATTGTTATCGAGCGTGTCACAAACTTCTTGTGATCGTCCCGAGGCGATAACATAGCTGCGACCCGACCATAGGTCAGGACCAGAAATCGGGCTCATTTTGATCCAATCTCACTGACACCCCCGGGTGGCATTAACGCTGTCGACAAAGCTCGCCGGATCACCAAATCCCAATGTTGGGGCTCACGTGGCTTAAGCTGCGTGAGCCTCTGTCTTTGAAGCATCAATCGTTTGCGCAATTGTCAGGGTGAAGACCGACCCTTCGCCGGGCAGACTTTGGGCCGTCAAATCGCCGCCCATCAGCCGAGCCAGTCGCTGACTGATTGCCAGGCCAAGGCCGGTTCCCTCCACCGTGCGGGTTAGACTATTGTCGCCTTGGTAAAAGGGCATAAAAATGCGCGACAAATCCTGCGGGTCGATGCCCACGCCCGTATCAGCGACCTCGAAGGCGATGAATTCGTCTCTGTCACCAATGGTGCGGCAGGCCAAGGTGATCGTCCCTTTGGAGGTGAATTTCACCGCATTTGACAACAAGTTTAAGAGGCATTGCCGCAGCTTGCCCTCATCATTGTAGGCTTGGGTGTGCAGTCCTTCGGCGAACACAATATGACAGTTGGTTTCTTGGGCAGCAGCTTGCGGAATGATCGCGTCCAAAGCTTCTTGAGCGAGGGTACGTATATCAAATTGGCTTGGCCTGCACACTTGCTCATTGGCCTCCATTTTGGAGATATCCAGCACTTCATTGATCAGGCCGAGGAGGTGACGGGCGGCATTTCGGATTTTGTCGATATCCGAGGCAACAGAACCCATGTCGCCAGAGCGCACGTCCTCGCCAACCATTTCGGCATAACCGATCACAGCGTTAAGAGGTGTGCGCAACTCATGGCTCATATTGGCCAGAAAGCGCGATTTGGCCTTATTGGCTTCTTCTGCGGCCTTGGCAGCGGCCTCAAGTTCGCGTGTGCGCTGCACAACCCGCTCATCAAGCTCATCGGCCAGCCTTAAAGCCTGGCCCTGTGCCTCGATCAATTCTTCCGCCGAGCGCACTGACGCCCCCGATAGCACCACTGTGTTGACCCCGAGCAGAAATGCCAGAAATCCCAAAAGATAAGCCACCCATCCATCAGCGAGTCGATAGGCACAGAGAATGGCGGCAATCATAATGACAGGCAGGGTCCAATAGACCATCTTGCGGTCCAGCACATGCTGTCCACAAATCACCAACAGACTGCCACAGGCAAAAATCAGTCCCAAAACTGGGCCTGGATGCGGGGCAATAGCCAAGCCTAAGAATGGCAAAGCGTAGATAACCACCAATCCTGTAATCGCCCAGATCGTCCGTTCCTTGATCCAAGCCAGGTCGGCAATGGCAAGACTGTCGGGATTGTCGATTTTACTGCTGAGCCAGCGATAAAAGGCAGTCTCAAGACCCCATCCGATGGACATGGCGGTAACACATGCAATCCACCAAGGTCCAGGAACCGCGACGCCGACCGAAATAGCCGAAATCAGGATCGATAGTATCCGGGTAGAAGCATGCCCACCCCAGGCTTTATCCCGGCAATGGACCAAAGTCATATAATCATGGTGGCGGCGCAGCAGTCGGTTCGACATGGTGTTGGTTTCCAGCCCGTTCTGTGAATTCTTGGATGTTCACATGTTGCGGCGATGAGTCTGGACAGGGATTATTTGTGAATCTGTTAACAATACCTCAGTCTTGGCTCTGGTGTGTTTACAGGAAACAGCAAGCAAAAATAAATGATTTGACATCAAATATTTAGGCGTTTTCTTGGGGGCCAATAAGGCAGTGCCTTCCCAATCGGTTGCCGATTGATTTTTGGTCGATTCACAACCCAAGCACATTATCGGCAGAATTCAATCTATGTGATCGATCGGGCAGAGCGACAATCGTCCTGTGTTTTATGAAGTCTGTATACAGACGATTTGCCACAAAAGCGTCATCACGAATTGATGATAGTGTCACGCGGACTTTGTGAGACTGTCACATCCAAGCTCTAGGGAGGCCCCGATAGTCCGTCGGGCTTCTGTTTGATCAAACCCTTCAGCATTGGCCTGTTCCGGCCTGGTTTGAGCATCAGATGCCCCCGGTCAGTGAGGGGATTAGGATGACATTCTTGAAGGCTCGCGGTGCGATGGTCGCCGCACTTGCACTCGCATTGGCTGCTTGTTCACAAGGCGGCAGCATCCAGTCTCCAGGTGCAACTTTTGTGGGTGACCCCCCCGGCGGCACCGGTGGCGGCGGGACGGGGGGCTCGGGCAGTGGCGCGACGTGCCCGCAAGGTACCGTGATTGGCACGGCCATTGGTACCACGACGGTCTGCAATGTGACCGGTGAAATCCTGACAAACTTGACCCTGCCACGCATCGCTGGTGTTGCATATCGTCTTTCCGGGCGGGTTGATGTCGGGCGTGACCTCGGTGCGACTGGCAATGCCGCAACTGGCGTGGCCGCGACCTTGACGATTGAGCCAGGCGTGACGGTTTTTGGCGACGAGGCCACAGACGTTCTTATCGTAAACCGCGGCAGTCGCATCAATGCTGTCGGCACCCCAAGCCAACCTATTGTCTTCACCGGGAAGGAAGACATTGCCGGAACTGCCATTCCAGAGACCACAAACCGCTTATGGGGCGGGGTAATCTTGTTGGGCCGAGCGCCAATTCGCGGCTGCTCGACAGCTGTCGCCCAAGGCAGCGTGGATTGCCAGAATGCTGTGGAGGGCATTACCGCGGCCACTGGTCGGCAGGCGCTTTATGGCGGGGCGACGACCACGGATTCCAGCGGGACCATGCGCTATGTGCAAATCCGCTATCCAGGTGAATTTCTATCCTCAGCAGCGGCTGGTGACGACCTCAATGGCTTGACCTTGGGTGGCATAGGTTCAGGTACCGACATCAGCTTCCTGCAGGTGCACAATTCTGGTGACGACGGAATCGAAGTGTTTGGTGGTACCACCAATTTGAAGAATATCGTCATCACTGGCGCACTGGATGACGGTCTCGACTTCGACGAGGGCTGGACGGGCGCGGTGCAATTCCTCGTCATTAAGCAGACGGCCAATGCGGGAGGCCCAGACCGGCTTTTTGAAGGCAGCAATCGTGCCGTGGCCAGCTTGGCTGGTACGCTGAACACCAATCCTGTGATTGCCAATTTCACCGCGGTGGGTGTGCGCACCAATTCGGCTGGTGCCAATCTCCAAGGTATTGTGCTCAACAATACCGGGGGCACCCCTGGTGCTGCGGGTCGCTTTGTAAACGGTGTGGTGACTGGCACGAATACGTGTGCGGTGGCCAGTACCGCGAACACATCGCCAGGCGTGCGTTATGATTCCTTGATGTTCGACTGTCCGGGCAGCCTCGACAGCGTGGCGGCTGCCGCTTTCAGCGCAGGGTCCAACAACGTTTCGGCGGTGGCGACAAGCTTGAGCGCATCGCTCTTGCCGGGCCCGAACGAATTGGCTCGCACCGCCACCAATCCAGCACCGATCAACAGTTTCTTTGAGGCAACCGATTATGTGGGTGCATTTTCGCCAGCAGCGACGGCCACATCTAACTGGGCTTCTGGCTGGACTATCCAATTGTTGCCGCCTGCAGCCTGCCCCGTTGGAACCAGCGAGCAGGGCACACTTGCGGGACAGCGCAATTGCGTCATTACAGGGGTGATTGGCAGCGGCACCGTTCCGACCAATTTGCGCCTAACAGCAGGCAATGTGTATCAGATCTCAGGTCGCGTCGATGTTGGTTTTGATCGGGGTGCTGCTCTGAATGCCGGGACTGCTGCGAGTTTGACGATTGATCCCGGCGTGCGCGTTTACGGCTCAAGCTCCGCCGATGTGCTGATCGTTAACCGCGGTTCGCAAATCTTTATCAATGGTACAGCTCAAGCTCCTGTCATTTTCACCTCACGCAATGACATTGCTGGGACACAGACAGATAAGGCCCGGGCGAGCCGCGAATGGGCCGGCCTGATTGTGTTGGGGGCGGCCCCAATCCGTGGCTGTTCGACCGCAGTCGCCCAAGGTAGTGCCGATTGTCAAAATGCTGTGGAGGGCATTACAGCAGCCACCGGCCGCCAGGCGCTTTATGGCGGGGCCACACCGGCTGACAATAGTGGCCGCATTACCTTTCTCCAGATTCGCTATCCAGGTGCCTTCTTGACCTCGGCAGCCGCTGGTGATGACCTCAATGGTCTGACGCTGGGCGGGGTGGGCTCTGCCACCGAGATCAGCAATGTGCAGGTCCATAATTCCGGCGATGATGGCATCGAAATTTTCGGCGGCACAGTCAATCTGCGCAATTGGGTGGTTACCGGCGCTTTGGATGACTCGCTCGACTTTGACGAAGGCTGGACCGGCAAGGCCCAATTCGGCATCGTCCTGCAGGCTTTGACGGCCAGCGGCGGCCCTGACCGGATGATCGAAGGCAGCAACCGGACTGTGGCCAGCTTGGCGGGTACCCTCAACACCAATCCGATCATCGCCAACTTCACATTCGTTGGCGTGCCGCAAAATGATGCGTCGGCTGGTCTGACGGGCATCATCCTCAACAATACGGGCGGTACACCGGGCGGATCTGCCCGCTTGTTGAACGGTGTTGTCACCGGTTCGACAACCTGTCTCAACTTCGAGACCGCCAATACCAGTCCGGCTCCGCAACTTGACTCAATTCTGTCGAGCTGCGCCGGGGGGTATGGGGCAGTGGCTACCGCGCGCCTGAATGCCGGATCGAACAACAGCACTGGCACCACGGCAACTTTGGCTAATCGCTTCATTAATGGCTCTGCCGAAGCCGCACGCCCTGCCGTGAACGCCCGTTCGATCGACACCTTCTTTGTGACCACCAGCTATATCGGGGCTGTTCGCGATGCGGCGGACCTGTGGTGGGCGTCTTGGACCTGCGGCCTGGCTGCTGGCTCAACGTGCTGATCTTGTTTGGCCGGTGCGGCAGACTGCTGTCGCGCCGGTCGTTTTCCGGCGGCCAAGGGGGCCGCCTTTTCCTGTTTGATAAAGGCCTGTCCGTCATGACCATTCCAGCCCGCCTGCGCCCAATCCTGTGGCTGACCAGCGTGCTTGCCGCGCCGGCTCTGTTGCCAAGCTTGGCATCTGCCCAGACCACACCAAGCGAGCCCGCCTCGACCAGCGAAGAACCGCCCGAACAGGAGGTTGAAGTCGTTGTTGTGCGGGGCCGATTCATTCCGGAGCCCCAGCGTGTCACCTCAGAAGTCGCTAACTTTTTATCAGCGGCGGATCTGGCGCGCACGGGTGATGACACTGCCGCCTCAGCACTGACACGTTTGACGGGTTTGTCCGTCGTCTCAGGACGTTTCGTATATGTACGCGGTTTGGGTGACCGCTATTCATCTGCCTTGCTCAACGGCTCGCCCCTGCCCAGCCCAGAGCCACTTCGCCGCCAAGTGCCATTGGATCTGTTCCCGTCCAACATTCTCAACGGCGCGACGGTGCAGAAAACGTTTTCGCCTAATTATCCGGGCGAATTCGGCGGCGGCATTATTGATTTGCGAACCCTGAAGACGCCGAATGAAAACTTCCTGACAGTCAAGGCTGGAACCGGCTTCAACAGCGAGACGACCTTTAAGCGTGGCCTGGTCTATGAAGGCCATAAGATGGATTGGACGGGCATTGACACCGATCTGCGCCGTCTACCTCAGCCGGTGCGCGATGCGGTATCAACGGGGCGGCGGATCAATGACACCAATTTCACGCCGCGACAGCTCGAATTCATCGGGGAGAGCTTTATCAACGCACCTTTGACGGTGATTCAAAGCGAGCGCACGCGGCCAGATTTTGAAGCTGAAGTGACTGCTGGGCGAAGCCTCGATGTCAAGGATGTCACAGTCGGTCTGGTCGGCGTGTTCGGCTATAAGAGTGGCTTTAAAACCCAAGAAGCGTTCCGTCAGGATGTGGTGTCGGACACAATAGAGGCAGAGGGCACCAATTTATCGTCAACTTGGGATATCGTTCTCAACGGCTTTGGCAGTGCCAGCGCCAGTTGGGGTGACAATCGGATCGGCGTGACAGGCCTGCTTGTTCGCAGCACATCGAAAAAGGCGCAAGTTGAAGTTGGCACCGACACCAATCTGCCAACCGGCCAATCCTATCGCACCGAGGGCACAGCTTGGTACGAGCGTGAATTGGCTTCGGCGCAAGTCTCGGGCGAGCACAATTTCGGTGGGGTTGAACTGCAATGGCGCGGTTCAATTGGCCAATCGACCCGCAAGGCTCCCTATGAGCGCGACATTTCTTATACTGTCGTCAATGGCATCACCGCCTTCAATGGTGCTTCATTGGGAAATGCTATCCGCTTCTCGGAATTGAAAGATCAGGTGGCAAGCTTTGGCTTTGACGCCAAATATGTGCTGAAGCTGGCGGCAGGTCGCGAGATTGAACTGACTGCTGGGGGTGTGACCGCCTCAACAGACCGCAATTACGAACTGCTGAGTTTTGCCTTCACGGGCCCGCGCGGACCAACTTCCCAAAATGTGCTGCGCTCACGCGTGGACTTTCTCTTCTCCCCCGACAACATCGATCCGGCTCGCTTCGTAATCAGCGAACAAACTGGCAAGGATGATGCTTATGTCGGCAAGCTCGATAACACAGCATTCTATCTGGCCAGTGCGTTTGAGTTGACGTCATTCATTCGGGCATCGGCCGGATTGCGCTATGAAGATGCAACCCAAAAGGTCCGCACCACCAATCGGTTTGGTGATACCCCGACCGCTCCGGTCGAGATTGCCAATGATTACATCCTGCCTGCAGCCACGCTTACCTGGAATTTTGCCGATGAGCTGCAGATGCGTTTGGGTTATTCGCGGACGATTGCCCGCCCTCAATTCCGCGAACTGGCCTTCACACCCTATATCGACCCGGAATCAAACCGCATCTACCAGGGAAATCCTTTCCTGAAGGACAGCGAGTTTGAGAATTATGACGCGCGATTGGAATATTACTTCGGACGCGGACAATTTGTCACCGCCGGGGCTTTCTATAAAAAAATCGACAACCCGATTGAAGAAGTGATTGTGCGGCTTGAGCGCTCATACACACGCTTCATCAATGCACCTGAAGCAACGCTCTATGGCCTCGAATTGGAGTATCGTGCCAATTTCGAGTTGCCGTTTAAGCTGCCGGTGTTGCAGGATGCAAAGTGGAACTTTGCCGCCAATTACACATATACACACTCTGAAGTGACCGCTCCGGCGGGCAGCAATGTGATTAGTCCAATTGATTTCCGTTCAATCTCTGCTGCCCAATTCGGTTTGGATGGCAGCGAATTGCAAGGCACGCCCAAGAACATCGCCAATCTGCAATTGGGTTACGAGACTGACGATCAACAACTGACCTTGCTGGTTGGCTGGGTGGATGAACGTATTGCCCGCCGTGGGCTTGGATCTGTGCCCTCGGTCATCGAACAACCCGGCACTAATGTTGATTTGGTTTACAAGCGCGACTTCACCATTGGCAAAACTGACTATACTTTTGGAATCAGCGGTCGGAACCTGTTGGCAGAAGACAATCAGGAATTCCAAATGTCCAAACTTGGTCGGACTGAAGCTAACACCTACAAGCGTGGACGTTCAATTTCGATCAGCCTAACGCTGCGACGGTGATTCGGTCGCTGTGGGCGTTTATCTGGGGTTGCGGGCCGAGCATACAGCTCCAGTTGTGACCTCGGGTAGGACTTGATCCTCTTGCGGGCGAAGAGGTGCTGTGGGGAATGGGAAAAGCAGGCTGAGATTGTGGCTAGACGCGGGTGTTACTCTCGACAAACCTGCCGATTTAGACAAGAGTGGCTGCTTCGGGCGCTTGGCATGCACATGATCTGTAACGCGAAATTGGGTGCAAGACTGCGATTGTGGCAGGTCCTTTTCAGGCTGTCGCTAGGCGCATCTCTATTGGCTGGCAGCTCCGCTATGGCTGATGTCATTGAGGTGGGCAGCAATGGGACCGCTATCGTCTATTCCGGTCCCACTTTATTTGTCGGCAATCGGGCACAACCACTTGTCAGACCGACCGCGCCGCAGGCCAATTTGGCCACGAAAACCCAACCCGCAGCCCTAAAGTTGGTTGAGCCGGCCTATCCGTTGCGATTGCATCCGGTGCTAGATGCCTATGTCAGTGAAGCGGCTCAGCTTTATGGTGTCGACCCTGTTCTTGTGCGTGCTGTGGCCTGGCAGGAATCCCGGTTCAGCCCTGCAGCCTTGTCACCCAAAGGGGCCATTGGACTGATGCAATTAATGCCCGCAACAGCAGCGGGCCTCGGCGTTGATCCCTATGACCCACGTGGCAATATTTTTGGGGGCGTGGCTTATTTGGCGTCGCTTCTGCAGCGTTTTGACGGGGATATTGTGTTGGCGCTGGCGGCTTATAACGCTGGACCAGAAGCTGTCGCGCGCTACGGTGGTATTCCGCCCTATCGCGAAACGAAAAACTATGTGAAGGCCATTTCAGAGCGGCTCGCAATCCGCCCCCCTGAATGAGAGTTTGAGGAAGACAAGGATGCTCGAAACACGCAAAGCGCTGCTGGCGCTCATCCTAATCTGGGCCACCAGCTTTGCCGGCCCCGCTTTGGCCCAGTCCGCCAATCTCGACCCAGCGGGTTCGGGTGTCATCTTGGGGGCTGTCAATTGGATCCAAGGCACGCTTCTGGGTGCTGTTGCAACAACTGTCGCGGTTATCGCGGTGGCAGGCTGTGGGTTCATGATGCTGACTGGGCGAATGAATTGGCGCCATGGCGGCATGGTCATTTTGGGCTGCTTCATCCTGTTTGGCTCGGCTGCTATTGTTGGTGGCATTCGCAGCGCTGCACAGGGATTCTAAGGACCCAGTATGGCCCAGCTCGAACGTGACCCTGTGTTTGCTGCCCTGACACGCCCGCAAATGTTTGCTGGCGTGACCTACACTTGGTTCATTCTCAATGGGATCATCACGGCTGAGGTCTTCTTGGTTACCAAATCTGTTTGGGCCTTGGTCGCTGCTTTGATCTTGCATGGGGTCGGCGTAATCGCCGCACGCGATGAACCGCGCTTTCTCGACTTGTGGATTACCCGCATGACCAGCGCGCCGCGCGTGCCGAACTTCGCCTTCTGGCGCTGCAATTCCTATCGGCCGTAGGGGGTAAGGACAGGTTGATGGCCAGCCCCCGCGCCCAGGAAAAGCGACTGGCCACATTGGCCGAGATCGCCCATCGGGAGGCCCCTGCCGGGGCACGGCTGCCCTATGCCCGTCATGTTGATGACATGACCATCGAAACCCGCGACGGCATGTTGATGCAATTCATCAAATTGGATGGTTTGGCATTTGAGACCGCCGATACCGAGGACTTGAATTATCGTAAGGCCATTCGTGACACCATGTTGCGCTCGATTGCGCATGCGCGATTTGCTTTGCTGCACCACGTCGTGCGCAGCCCGGTCAAGCCGTCGCTTGATGCGGAATTTCCAGACGCTTTCTCGCGCGAGGTCGACAGCCAATGGTCGACCCGTCTCGATAGCCGATCGATGTTTATCAATGATCTTTTTTTGACCTTGGTGCGCCGCCCAGCATCAGGCCGAACCGGGATTTTTGATCGTGCGATGGATATATTGCGCGGCACATCCGCCCAGGCACTGGCAGCTGAGCGCGCCCGCGACATGCGCGAGCTGGACACGGCTCGCGATGCCCTTATGGCCTCGCTGGCCCCCTATGGTGCGCGTGTTCTGTCGGTTTATGACAGTCGCCATGGGCCATGCTCAGAGCCGTTGGAGTTTCTGTCGGGGCTGTACAACGGGGAGTTGCGTCCGGTTCTCCTGCCTGACAGCGACCTAGGCTATCACATTCCCTATCGCCGGATCAGCTTCGGTCTGGAAGCTTTCGAACTGCATGCAGCACCCGGCTTGGCGCGCCAGTTCGGGACGATGATCTCGATCAAGGATTACCCGCCCCACACGGCGCCAGGCATGCTGGATGACTTGATGCGTCTACCGATTGAGATGACGGTGACTGAGAGCTTTGCTTTTGTCGACCGGCAAGTCGCGCTCGACCGGATGAACCTGGCACTGCGGCGCATGCGGGCAGCCGATGATGATGCGATCAGCTTGCGGCGCGATCTGAGTTTGGCCAAGGATGATGTCGCGGCCGGTCGCTCTGCCTTTGGCGAGCACCATATGAGTGTGTGCATCAAGGCTGCCAGCCTGCCGCAACTCGATCAAGCTGCAGCCGATGTGCAAGCCGCCTTCACAGAAGAGGGCATTATTTCAGTCCGCGAAGATGTGAACCTCGAGCCCGCCTTCTGGGCGCAGTTTCCCGGGAATTTCAAAGATATTGCCCGGCGCGCCTTGGTTTCGACAGGCAATTTTGCCGGACTGGCCAGCTTCCATAACTTCCCCATTGGACAGGAAGACAATAATGCGTGGGGTCAAGCCGTCACGGTGCTGGAAACCACATCGGCTACGCCTTATTACTTTAACTTCCACAAGAATGATCTAGGCAACTTTACCATTATCGGTCCTTCGGGATCTGGTAAGACTGTCGTGCTGAACTTCTTGTTGGCACAAGCGCGCAAGTTTGATCCACGCATTGTCCTGTTTGACAAGGATCGCGGGGCTGAAATCTTCATTCGTGCGATCGGCGGACGTTACGAGACATTGCGTCATGGCGATGCCTCGGGACTCAACCCATTGGCGCTGCCTGACACCCCTTCAAACCGCGCATTCGTGACCGAATGGCTGTCGCGTCTTCTCAGCGTGGATGGCGAGAAGCTCAGTGTCGATGAACAGGCACAGATTGCCGATGCTGTTGCGGCCAATTTCGACCAGTCCCCGCAGTATCGGCGTTTGCGTTACGTGGCCGAGCTTCTGGCTGGTGTACGTCGCCCTGTCCCTGGCGATCTTGCGTCTCGGCTGGAACCTTGGATCCTCGATGGTCCGCGTGCTTGGTTGTTTGACAATGAGGAAGATCGCCTCGATCTGTCGACTCAGACCCTGGGCGTTGACATGACCGCCATCCTCGACGATCCCATCTTGCGCACCCCGGCAATGATGTATCTTTTCCATTGTGTTGAGCAGCGCTTGGACGGCAATCCGACAATTCTGGTGGTCGATGAGGGCTGGAAAGCGCTGGATGATCCGATTTTTGTCGCTCGCATTCGCGATTGGGAAAAGACGATCCGCAAACGCAATGGCATCGTCGGCTTTGCGACTCAGAGTGCGTCAGACGCGCTGTCGAGCCAGATTGCATCGGCAATCATCGAACAGGCGGCCACCCAGATATTCATGCCCAATCCCAAGGCGCAAGAAGACGAGTATTGTCGCGGTTTTGGCTTGACGTTGCATGAGCTCGACCTTGTGCGAGCCTTGCCGGATACCTCGCGCTGTTTTGTGATCAAGCACGGTACAGATTCAGTGGTTGCGCGCTTAAATCTGGATGGCATGCCCAACATATTGACAGTATTGTCAGGCCGTGAATCAACCGTGCGTCGGCTTGATGCGTTGCGAGCAGAGCATGGCGATGATCCTGATGTCTGGTTGCCGCTCTTGGCTGCCAGCACACAGACGGCGCGCATTCCCATGAAAGGAGGGCGGCGATGATTGGTCAATGTTCGGCCCCCCGTGCCGATCTCGGCTTGGTGCGCGGCCTGCTCGATACGGTCGATTGCAATATCCGCGAGGGTGTTCAAGGCGGCTATAACGCCTTCTTTGGGCCGGGCTCGACTCTGGGTGCCGTTATCACCGTGCTGTTGACGATTTATGTCGCACTTTTGGGCTTCCGGCTTTTGACTGGGCGCACGGACCTGCGGGTCGGCGATTTGCCGATGATTGCAATCAAGCTTGGCGCCGTGGTGATGCTGACCACTTCCTGGGCGAGCTATCAGAGCCTTGTTTTTGCGCTTTTGTTTGATGGGCCGGCAGAGATTGCCAATAGTCTCCTTGCTAATATGCCCATGCCTCAGTCTATGGGGCCGAGTGATATCTTCGCCCGTCTTCAATTCACCTTTGACCAGCTAACCCAGTCTGCCAGCGCGATGGCATTGGTGAGTGATTTGCCAGGCCAAGGTCCCAATGTGGCAGGTGCGACCTTGGACGCGGGCAGTTTCGTGCTTCAAGCAGCGCCCGGAACTGACCCAGAAAGCCTGAAAGGTCTAGCCCCGGTCATTCAAATGCGGTCAGCCTTGCAAGGTGGGCCAGCTTTTGGCGCAACCGCTTTGTGGCTTTCTGCGATTGTGCTGTTGGTGTCCACTTTGGGCTTACTTATCTTGGCCAAGTTGATGCTGGGTCTCTTGCTGGCCATTGGCCCGTTCTTTGTTGGCATGCTTTTGTTTGAGAGCACCAAGGGCTTTTTTGAAGGCTGGCTGCGCACATCTCTGGGCTTTGCTTTGGTGCCTCTGGCAACAGTTGTGTTTATGGCGGGACTGTTGGCATCCTTGGAGCCAAGTCTACAAGGGTTAGCGGTCGCACGGCAAGAAAGCCGCTATGATTTGCAACCAATTCTGACGGTTATGGTGATCGTCCTGACCTTTACCGCTGTCTTTGGCAGCGTAATCGGACTTTGCACCCGTCTTGTTGCTGGCTTCCGACTTCCTTCAGCCAAGCCACGTGAACCAGGACCTTCGGCTGCGGTTGAAACACCATTTCCGTCAGCAGCCGGCATGAGCGATCCTATGGCAGAGGCCAGCCGTGCCACCCGTCTGGCTGCGGTCGTCTCTGCGGCTCCGGCGGCGGCCGATCGGCGTGATGCGCGCCTTGCAGCTGCAGCATTGGCTGGGGCAAGTCAGTCAACAACCGTCTTCGACCGACGTACAGAGCTTGTCGCTGGAGGTCCCGGTGAGGGCGCACGTAGCGAAACATCTGTGCGTCTGGGGCAGAACGGCCGCAAGCGCAGCAACCCAACTCGGCCTCAACGCCGACAGGAAAGTCTGTTTGCGCAACCTTCCTCTAAACTGAGCCTTTCGGCGACAGGAAAGACACGATGACCGTCCCGCACGCGGATCAACCCTTTAATCCTGCTGGCAGTCCCCCGCCTGGTGTGGCCGCGCGTGCCCAATATTATGAGGCAGCGAGTTCGTGGGCCTATGACACCCACGCCACGTTGCGGCGGTCGCGTCGGACGGCGTGGATCATCGCAAGTATCGCGGTTGGAATTGCTGCCATACAAGCTGTTGCACTGGTGGTGTTGGTGCCCCTAAAGCAGACCATGCCTTACACGATTACGGTAGATCGTGAGACGGGTTATGTACAAACGACGCGCGGCGTTAATCTCGGCAATCTGAGTGAAAGTCAGGCCGTCGCCCAATCCTTTGTCGTGCAATATGTCCTCGCTCGGGAAACCTTCGATACCGCTGATTATCGCGAGCTCTATCGCAAGACGCTGGCATGGTCGCAAGGCGCGGCTGAGGCCGAATATTTGCGTGAGTGGGATGCAGCCAATCCGAATGGGATCCGTAATCGGGTGACGCCGAATACGCGCATTCAGGTTACGGTCAAAAGCGTCAACATATTGAGCCCAACGTCAGCGCTTATTCGCTTCGACACCGAACGGTCTGAAGGCGGTGGGGCCGCCGGTATGCGGCAGCCATGGGTAGCCACGGTGAAATACAGTTTCTCGGGCAAGCCGATCAATGAACAAGATCGCTATCTCAACCCCTTGGGCTTCCAGATTTCCAGCTATCGCCGTGATGCCGAAACCACCCAGCCCGTTCCGCTGCCTGCAACCAGCCCACCAGCAGCGACCCAAATTATGCCGGGACTTATGCCTGGCGTGGCGGCTCCCGGGCAGACCGGCCAAGCCAGCACCGCCAATCCAGTAACTGCTTTGCCGGCCGCCCCGGTCTCGGGCACCGCGAGCCCAGCGACGCCTGCACCGGCAACCGTCAATGGCGTGGCTCCATCGCGCACCGGCAACCCCAATGGTGAGGAGTTCCCAGCCCAATGACGATACAGGTCGCACCTTGGCTTGTCCGTGTCGCAGCAGCCATGGTTGTGGCTGGCTCTGTCGCGGGTCCGGCGCTGGGGCAGATGCGTCAAGTACCAATTCCGGGCGCGACCGACCCGCGTGTCCAGACCGTACCCTTTATTGAAGACAGTGTTGTGTCTCTGCGCGGTCATTACGGCTATCAGATGATGGTTGAGTTTGGCAGTGACGAACGGATCGAAAATGTGTCGATCGGGGATTCATTGGCGTGGCAAGTCACACCGAACCGGCGGGCGGATACTTTATTCATCAAACCAATCGAGTTTGATGCGGCAACCAATATGTCGGTGATTACTTCTAAACGCCGCTACACGTTTCAATTGAGCGCGGAGGAGCCGACAGGTCCTGGTGACCCGAACATCATCTATCGGGTCAAATTCACCTATCCGGCCGAACCAGGGAATATTGAGACACCCAATCCCGCCCCGATCCCGGCAGCCAATGCCAATATGCGCTATTCGGTGTCCGGCAGCACCCGCAATATCCCGGCGCGGATTTACGATGACGGCCAGCGCACCTATCTGGAATGGGCACCGGGCGCAGCGACGCCTGCGGTCTTTGCTTTGGGCCCAGATGGTTCTGAATCATTGGTGAATTTTGTGATGCGCGGCAATGTGATGGTTGTCGAGCGCGTCGGCCCTGCCTTTGTGCTGCGCAATGGAGCCGATCAGACTCTGGTCGCAAATGATGCGTGGCGTGAACCTGATCCGGGTCCTGATGCGCCTGTTGTGAAGTCCAAGGCGCAGAAGCGCGGTCTATTCAGCTTTGGGCGTCCGACGGAGGGCCGTCAATGACCGTGATCGGACCCGGACAAGCCCCACAGGACCCTGCTGATGACACCATACAGGCCGAAGACGGCACTGCACCCCTGCCAGAAGTCTCCAGCGTGCTTGTTGATGCCACACCTTCCGTCGCCTATCCTGATCGTCCTTGGGTTGTGATGGCAGGCGCGATTGGGGCCCTGGCACTTGGTGCAATCGTCTTTACTACCATGGTCTCGGCCCAAAAGAGGGCTGGCGCAGATGATGTCTCGCCCACGCGTGATCCGCGTAATGATGGGATGGCAGGTCAGGCCGTGCCAGAAGCCCCTAATCTGTTTGCCCAATACGCCCCCACTCCCGTGATGCCTCCTGCGGAGACAGTGCCGGAAAATCCGGCGGCGAACGAGGTGGTGCCACCATCTCCGCCACCGCCACCGCCACCTTTGCCGCCGCCAGCACCGATCAGGGATTATTATCGGCCATTGCCTGTTGCGCCGCCACCCCCCCCGGTTCCAGCACGGACAGGACCTGATTTGGCCCAGCGGATGCGGTCGCCTGCATTGATCGTTGACTTGACCCCCGCTCCGGCCCCAGACGCTGCGCCGGGGGCGGCTATGGCCAGTGGTAGCGGCGACAATGATGCTTTTGCCGCCCGTGTCAGCTCAGGCGAAGCACCGACCGCACGCGCTGGAACGTTGCGCAACCCCAAAACAACCGTGCCGCAAGGCGCACTGATCGCAGCAGTTTTGGAGACCGCGATTAATTCTGATCTTCCCGGATTTGTGCGAGCCGTGGTTAGTCGGGATGTGCTCAGTTTCGACGGCTCGCGTGTATTGATCCCGCGCGGCTCGCGATTGGTCGGACAATATCGTTCCGAAGTGGCTTTGGGCCAGTCACGTGCTTTTGTGGTTTGGACCCGTTTGTTGCGCCCCGATGGGGTTTCTATCCAGCTTGCCTCGCCGGGAACCGATACGTTGGGGCGCGCAGGTCTGGATGGCAAAGTCGATCGCCATTATTTGCAACGTTACGGCCCTGGCCTGTTGTCAACTGCCATCAGCGCTGGTTTGAGCCGGACGACATCCAACCAGTTGGTCATTGGCACCGCTCAGACCCTGCCTGGTGCGATGAGTTCAGGTGAAGCCATCAAACCGACTGTCACAGTCAAGCAGGGCACAGCGATACAGGTGTTTGTTGCGCGCGACCTTGATTTCTCGCTGAACCCGGTTGCGGCACTGGCTCCCCCGGCTGTTGATAGCCCAGCCCCAGCTGGCAACAAGCCATGACCGCGCCAGCTGGTGCACCCCAGGCTCTCGGCGGTGTGTATCTTTCAGCATTTCTTGAGCCCTTGGCCGTTTGGTTGCGCCGACCGGACGTAACCGACATTCTGGTCAATCGGCCCGGAGAAGTCTGGGTTGAAAGCGTGACCGGGGGTATTGTTCGCCATGAAGCACCAGATGTTACCCAATTGAACCTGACGCGGCTTGCAGCCCAAATTGCTCGCATATCGAAGCAGGGCGTCAGTCGAGAACATCCACTCTTGTCGGCCAGTTTGCCAACGGGTGAGCGGATCCAAATTGTCCTGCCACCAGCTACGCGGGGGGAGGTAGCACTGGCAATCCGGAAACATGTGCTCACCGATCTAACCTTGGACGACTATGTCTCAACAGGGGCTCTGGCGCATATCGTCGGGGCAGGGGGCACGCAGGCTGCCCCGGACCCACATGCCGAGTTGAAGGCCTGTTTGGCGTCTGGCAACGTAACAGCTTTTCTGCGACTTGCCGTGCGCCAGCGTCGCAACATCGTTGTGTCGGGCGGGACGGGTACAGGTAAAACAACATTTCTGAACGCGCTTCTCAAAGAGATCGACCTAGAAGAGCGTTTGGTTTTGATCGAGGATGCAGCCGAAATTCGTCTCTTGCATCAGAATGCCGTGGGCCTGGTAGCCGTAAAGGGGCAGACTGGCGAGGCACGGGTTGATGTCGATGACCTGTTGCAGGCGGCCTTGCGGATGCGTCCAGACCGCATCATCGTTGGCGAATTGCGTGGCAAAGAAGCATTCACCTTTCTGCGGGCCATCAATACCGGTCATCCTGGATCAGTCACCACTTTGCATGCTGACACCCCTGACGGTGCTCTCGAGCAGCTCGCCCTGATGGCATTGCAAACTGGTACGGCGATGACTCATGCTGACATCCTTGCCTATGTGCGTAGCGTGGTGGACGTCATCGTCCAACTGGAGCGGACCCAAGGCCGGCGGCAGGTCCGTGAAATCCGTCTGCTGCGCTGAAAGCAATGGATTTTGGGGTCCCACCTCACACAAAATCGCCTGACATGTAAAAATCCTGACCTCATTGTTACGCTTTTTTATTGCCTCCTGAGTAATACAGGCGTCTGGTAGCAGGGGTGGGCTGTCTATGCGGGTGTTTTTGCGCGCCCAAGCTCGCTCCGGGTTGCGGGGTTTGTGATGCAGATTCGGTTTATGAAGGTGGCCAGTGCCGCCCTTTGTTTGGGTCTTTTGAGTGCCTGTGGTGGCGGCGGCGGTGGCGGGGATGCTGGCGGTGGTGGAGGTGGTGTTACAACACCGTCACAAGCCTCGGCTGCCGAAACTTCGCGCTTTTTGATTCAGTCCACATTCGGGCCGAACGAGACCGAAATTGAAGCCTTACGCACCTCAAGCTTTAATGCCTGGATCACAGCGCAGCAGGCTTTACCGCTCGGACCATTAGCCCTCGACTATCTCAACACACGGCGCACCGAAATCCGTGCGGCTAATCCCCAGGCCGATGTGAGTGCCAATCAGTTCTATGAGTATTTCTGGCGTGAGGCTGTTACAGCCCCTGACCAATTGCGTCAGCGGACCCGGTTTGCTCTGTCGCAAATCTTTGTCATCTCATTTGCGGACCCGCAAATGAATGCGCGGGGTCTGGCGTCTTATTATGACATGTTGGGCCGTAACGCGTTTGGCAATTACCGGCAACTGCTGGAAGATGTGACATTGCATCCGATGATGGGTGTCTATCTGACCCATATGGCCAACCAGAAGGAAGACCCCAATACTGGCCGGTCTCCAGACGAAAATTATGCGCGCGAAGTCATGCAGCTGATGTCGATCGGCCTGTTTGAACTCAATAATGACGGCACGCTGAAACTCGATGCATCGGGAAATCCGATCCCAACCTATACAGCGGCGGATATTTCAGCACTGGCCAAGGTGTTCACAGGCTTCAGCTGGTATGCGGCGACACCAACCAATTCAACATTTGCTGGTAGCGGACGCAATGATGCGTCATTCGTGACCCCGATGATCGCTTATCCGAACTTCCACTCTATTTCGGAAAAGCGCTTTTTGGGTAAGGTCATTCCTGCGACCACCACACCCGATCCAGCAGGGGATCTGCGGTTTGCGCTCGATACGATCTTTAACCATCCCAATGTCGGCCCCTTTATCAGCCGTCAGCTAATCCAACGGATGGTGACGTCGAATCCAAGTCCGGCTTACGTTAACCGGGTGGCCAACGTCTTTAACAACAATGGCTCTGGCGTTCGCGGTGATCTGGGAGCGGTTGTCCGTGCTGTCCTGATGGATAGTGAAGCCCGCAATATGTCAGCCGGCGTTGATGCCAATTTTGGCAAGATCCGCGAACCGATCATCCGTATGACAGGGGTGATGCGGGCCTTTGGTGCGACCTCGACCAATGGCTTGTGGCCCATCAATTCTACCAGCGCCTCAACCTCGCTTGGCCAATCGCCCATGGCTTCGCCATCTGTATTCAACTTCTTCCGGCCCGGATATTCCCCGCCCAACACCAAGATTGGAGCGCTGGGCTTGGTGGCTCCCGAGATGCAGATTGTCGATGAAGTCACCGTCGCTGGCTACATGAACACCATGCAGACCGCGATCAATACGGGGATCGGCACCTCCAGCGATGTGAGATTGAACCTGACAAAAGAGATGGCTGTGGCCAGTGATCCTGCCGCTCTGGTCGACCGGGTGAATTACCTCCTGACCTACGGCAATATGACCTCTGCCCGCCGTCAGCAAATCATCGACGCCGTTACGGCCGTGGCTATTCCATCCGGCACAAACGTCACGCAGGCCCAGATTGATGCCGCCTTACTTAACCGGTCGAAACTGGCGGTCTATCTGACCGTGGTTTCTCCCGACTACATCCTGCAGCGCTAAGGAGGCGACCATGAAGGATCTACCCCACACGCGTCGTCAATTTCTCGCTACATCCGGGGCTGTCGGTCTTGCTGCACCTGTGGTGACGGCGTTCGGCATGCAATTGGCCGCCTTCAACTCTGCTGCCAGTCAATCGGCGACAGGTTACAAGGCTTTGGTCTGCATCTTCCAGCTGGGCGGCAATGATGCCAATAACACCGTATTGGCCACGGATACCGATTCCTGGAACCGCTATTGGGCGGCCCGCAACACGGGTGCTGATCCGATTGCGCTGATGCCGCCGGGGACGGCAGCCGCCGCTGTTGGTTCAACGTCGCCCGTGACCGGCCGGACCGTGACCGCCGCTTCACCAGAAGCTTGGGGGGGCGTTCTTCCGATCACGCCCCGCACCGCACAGCCAATCCCGGCTGGTACCAATGCCACCTCACGCACCTTTGCCTTCCACCCAATGTTGGCACCCCTGATCCCGGTCTATACCGCAGGTCGTCTTGCAGTGATCGCAAACGTCGGCACATTGGTTGAGCCGGTGACCAAGACTGAATATTCGGCTCGAGCCAAGAAGGTGCCGGCCAATCTTTTCTCACACAATGATCAGCAGGCAGTGTGGCAGGCGGGTCTGACCGAGGGGGTGCGGACTGGATGGGGTGGTCAGTTTGGCGACTTAATGGCCTCCGGCAATGGTGCCAACAGTCTCTATACTGCCATGTCGACTGCCGGAAACGCGGTGTTCCTATCGGGTCGATCAGTGGTGCAATACCAAGTATCTACCGGGGCAACCCCGGCCGTGGCGGTAAATGCCGTGGGTGGGGCCAGCCTGTTTGGCTCCTCGCAAGGGCCGGCCAAGATGCGTGAAATCATTCGCGATACAGGCTTTGTCGCCAATATGGGGGCAGACCACGCCACGATCGTGGGGCGATCGCTCGATGCCTCAGTAACATTGAATGCTGCAGCTGCCGGCACCATTGTTACTGCGATTCCCGCGCCACCGGTTTATCGTAACCCGATCACCAACAATGTGGAAACCAATTCCCTATCGGTTCAGCTACAAACTGTGGCACGAATGATTGCCGCAGCACCCGCTTTAGGGCTGCGTCGTCAGGTGTTCTTCGTCGCAATTGGCGGTCATGATAGCCATGATTTCCAAAACACCGCCCAGCCAAATAATCTGAGTAAGCTGGCGACTGCGATGGCAACATTCGATGCGACCCTTGCGAATATCGGTGGGGTGGATATGCGCAGCGCGGTGACCACATTTACCGCTTCTGACTTTTCGCGGACGTTCAACACCAATGGAGACGGCACTGACCATGCGTGGGGTGGCCATCACCTGATCATGGGTGGGGCCGTGAATGGCGGGGATATATATGGTCAGTTCCCGACTGTCGGGACGGATCTAGGCAGCTTCCGCAATCCAGACCAAACCGGCAACGCCCACATTCCGACCACATCAGTGGATCAATATGCGGCGACACTTGGCAGCTGGTTTGGCGTATCCAATACAGATCTGGGCGTCATCTTCCCGAATTTACGGAATTTTTCCCGTCCCAATCTTGGCTTTATGATTTAAGAGGCCTTTTCCGCATTTGCCTTGAGCTTCATGGCAGATGCGTGCACCTGGCATACATGCGCCGGCTTGAGCCGCTCATCCTTTGGGGTGGGCGGCTCATGTGCGTTAGGGCTGACACACCGCCCTGTTTGATCTGATTAATTGCCAGTTTCCTTGCGGGCTTCGGCCCAGCGGCTTTCGCCACCATTGAGCATGGCCTTCAAATAAGCCACATTTTCAGAGGCCACTTCCGGGGTCAGGTCGCGACTGGCGATGCGCTCGCTCTCGTCGAACCGGCCTTGTAGACCCACAACAAGTGCGAGGTTTTGACGCGTCTGTGGCGGGGCCAACGGGTTTTGATTGGCTCTGCGTAAAAGTGTCTCGGCCTTTGATAAGTCACCGGTCATGGCAACTGACAGCCCATAATTGGTCAGCGTCAAAGCATCGTCTGGGGCAATCTTGAGCGCAGCTTCATAAGCCGTCGCGGCCAAATCGGCTCGGTCGAGTTTGTCATAAGCCACACCCAAGCCATTGTGCAGGCTTGGATCTTTTGGGTTGAGGCTGATTGCCTTTTGAAGCGCTTGAACGGCGGGTTCATTTTGACCGCTCGCCACCAACGCCATGCCTAAAGCAGCCCACAATTCTGGACTTTCAGCTTTAACCTGAATGCCCATAGCAGCAAGTTGGGCAGCCCGTTCAGCCGAGCCGATCTTGCGCAGCGCAATTGAGCCTTCCAGAGCTGCTACATCATCCTTTGGGTTTTTTTCCACTTCGCCGAGCCAGAAGGCGGCCTGGTTGACGAGGTCGAGGTTACGCGCCGCGCGCCGTTGTTCTGGTGTGGCGGGCAAGGCCGCCGCCGCGTCAGGATTGGCTGTCTCAGGTTTGGCTGTGTCTATGGCCGGAGCAGGGCGCGACGTGCGGCCCTTGGCGCGGGTTGGTGGCGCGCCGGGATTGGTTGTGCTGGTCGTTTCCGGCTTTTTGCCAAACAAAGGCAATGCGCCTGCCGGTGTTGAGAGTCCGACGACCGCAGCGGCAGCGACCAATCCAGTCAGCGTTAGACCAATAGAGCGGACAGGGAACTTTAGGCGCATCGGCACGACCTCACGAATCAATGACCCTAAGTATTCGTCAATCTTAGTTAACAAAGGCTCAAGGTCCCGCGAATGCGCGGCAAGCCTCTTTTCAGCGTGAATCTTTCAGCTTAAACACCCGCCTATGCATCCAAACATTGCGCCTGCTGAGGCCACCTTTACCCCGATCCACGCAATCTCTGCCGCTGAATGGCCGGCCTATCTGCAGGGCAAATCGAGTGTGCAGGCAGCCCTAGCCGCACATTATGACTTTAAAGCTCAGGCTGGCCGTGTCCTGCTGGTTCCTGCCCCAGATGGTTCACTCGAGCGGGTTTTGTTCGGTCTCGGTACCAGCCAAGATGCCGCTGTCTATGGAGCCCTGCCAGCGAAGCTCCCCGCTGGGGATTATCGCATCGTGTCGCCCTTGGCGCGCGAGATAGGACATGGAGTTTTGGTTGCCTTTCTGCTCGGCACATATGTCTTTGATCGCTACAAGGCCAAGGAGCCTCGCGCAGCCCGATTGATACCCCCCGTTGGTGCCGATGTGGAAGCGGCCAGCCGGACCGCATTGGCGGTGAAGTTGGGCCGAGATCTGGTCAACACCCCGCCCAATGACATGGGCCCTGATGCGCTCGAAGCTGTCGCGCGTGCGCTGGGTGAGCAACATGGTGCAGAGATCGAGGTGATTACAGGCGAAGCGCTTTTGGCTCAGAATTACCCGCTGATTCATGCCGTCGGCCGGGGTGCGGTGCATGCACCGCGCCTTGTGATCCTGCGGATCGGACGCCCTGACGCTTACCCTCTAGCCTTGGTTGGCAAGGGAGTAACCTTTGACACTGGTGGACTTAATCTAAAGCCCAGCGCAGGCATGGCGCTGATGAAAAAGGACATGGGTGGCGCAGCCTGTGCGCTCGCATTGTTTTCGAGCCTCGCAGAAGCACGCTTGGATGTGCGTTTGTCGGTGTATTTGCCTATTGTAGAAAATTCTATGGACGGCAACTCATTCCGCCCCAGCGATGTGATCCGGGCCCGCAATGGCTTGAGCGTTGAGATCGATAATACCGACGCGGAAGGCCGCCTCATTCTGGCTGATGCGGTGCATCGGGCCAGCGAAGATGGCAATGCAATGATACTGGACATGGCAACTTTGACGGGCGCAGCGCGTGTGGCGCTTGGCCCTGAACTGCCGCCCTTCTTTACTGAGGACGAGGAATTGGCATCCGATTTGGCTGATGCGGCGCGCCAGACCGGAGATCATCTCTGGCGAATGCCATTGTGGCGGGCCTATGAAGACGACCTAGAAAGTCCGATTGCCGACCTCAAAAATTCCGGCGGTCCGTTCGCTGGCGCAATCAATGGTGCTCTATTCATTTCCAAGTTTATCAATCATGGCGACCACAAGCCTATCTGGGCCCATTTTGACGTCTATTGTTGGAACCCAAAAGAAAAGCCCGGTCGCCCCCAAGGCGGGGAGGTTCATGCAGTTCGGGCCATTGAGACCATGTTGCGGAAAAGATTCAACTAATTAGACTCTCTCGACGCGTCCGAGGCAGTTATGCATAAGCTTTTGGTTCGCGGACTCTTTTCTGGTTCAGCAAATCGATTCACCTAGGACGTGTCTGGCTCAAAGTGAACCAGACCATGAGGGATAGGTCGGTCGCCAGACGCCTGTGGACGTGATGTGATCACAGCTTAGTCTGGTCTGATAAGCCAAGGTGGTGAACATGGGCGCAGATCATTTTGCAGGGCTGGACAGACAAGCCCTCAGCCTATGGTTGGATGTCACCTCGCGCTCTGTACAGGCGAATGGTCCAGACTTGACGGCCCGGCAGACCGCGCTGATGCTGATCGTCTATCTTGAGCCCGGGCCTCATACTGTGCGTGGATTGGCTCAACGCCTTAACGTGGGCAAACCAGCAATTGTTCGCGCGATTGACACATTGCAAGATGCGGGCCTTGTCGGGCGCGCCCCGGACCCCAAGGATCGGCGTAACATTTTCGTGGTGGGGACTGAGGCGGGCGCTGCCCATTTATCAACCTTCGCGGCAGCCATGGCCCGTGGTATTGCCCAAATCACCCAAGCCGACCAGGCCGCTTCTTCGGCCATTGGTGCTGAATTGGCCTTAAAGTCAGCCTAAGCAAATCATGCTCGACCCAAACCTCCACCCCTATCGGCCTGATTTGGCCGCTGAATCGCTTCGCGGGCAAGTCGTGTCAGATCGCTTTGTTCAGGCTACCACCTATCAGGTCAGTGCCGGGGTTGCCTCCCTGCGCAAGACAGCAGCCCCAGACGGGGAACAATTGAGCCAGGCCCTGCACGGTGATGTCATCGACATTTATGAAGAAGTTGATGGCTTTGGCTGGGGCCAGATGCGCAGCGATTCCTATGTCGGTTGGTTCGATATGGCAGCGCTGTCGGCCCCGGTTCTGGCGACAACGCACAAGGTCAGCGTTCTGCGCACATATGCATTTTCCGCACCCAGTGCACGGGCTGCCCCTCACTTTCTTCTGAGCCTCGGCGCACACGTGGTTGCAACCGGGCAGCGCGAGAATGGCTTTGTGGCAACCGAGCGGGCAGGCTGGGTGTATGAAGCCCATCTCTCCGGCCTTGAAGACTTCGCCACAGATGCCGTGGCGGTGGCCGAACAATTCCTGCATGCGCCCTATCAATGGGGTGGTGTGGAAAGTCTGGGTCTCGATTGTTCCGGGCTGGTCCAAACTGCCTATAAGGCAGCTGGCCTGCGCGTGCCACGCGATTCTTATATGCAGCGCGAGATTGGGGCACCGATTCACGTCGATGCCTCCCTCAGTGGGCTTCAGCGCGGAGACATTGTTTGCTGGAAGGGCCATGTTGGCCTCATGACGGACCCCGTGCATCTGTTACATGCCAATGGTCATCATATGGCTGTTGCACGCGAACCGTTGGCCGCAGCAGTGGACCGGATTGGGTCTGCCTACGGCCCGATTCTGACAATAAGGCGACTCTAGGGCTAACAAAAAGGCCAGCCACGGGGGGCTGGCCTTTGTCACGATGAAGGCGCTTCAGGCCTTAGAGGTGGTAGGCACGCTCGCCATGCTCAGCAATGTCGAGACCTTCTTCTTGGTCGTCAACAGATGCTTTAAGGCCAATCGTGTATTTGATGATGAAGAAGACGATGGCTGAAGCCACACCTGACCAAGCAATTGTCACCAGCACACCTTTCACCTGGTTCATGACTTGGGTTCCCATTTCGTAGGGCAGCGCAGGGCAGACGGCGAGGATTTTGCCGGCCTCATCAAAGCACTTGGTATAGTCGACGATCCCGGCTCCACCCAAAGCTGGTGAGACAACGATCCCGGTACCAATGGCCCCGATGATGCCCCCGATGCCGTGGATGCCAAAGGCGTCAAGGCTGTCGTCATATTTCAAAGCCGACTTCACCACCGAACAGAAGAAGATACAGGCAGGTGAGACCACCAAGCCTAGG
Source organism: Candidatus Phycosocius bacilliformis (assembly GCF_003112735.1). Lineage (GTDB taxonomy): Bacteria > Pseudomonadota > Alphaproteobacteria > Caulobacterales > Aquidulcibacteraceae > Aquidulcibacter > Aquidulcibacter bacilliformis. The sequence goes on along the minus strand of NZ_BFBR01000001.1, from coordinate 487,385 downwards.
ATCAGCGCGCCCATTGGCCCAGCAAAGCCTGCAGCTGGGGTAACCGCAACCAGACCGGCCACAATACCTGAAGCCAAGCCCAGCATAGATGGCCGCTTGCGCGTCACCCACTCATAGACCACCCAGCTAAATCCAGCCGCAGCTGTCGCAATGAAGGTGTTGGCCATCGCCAGTACGGCAAAGTAGTTCGACTCGAGGTTAGACCCAGCATTGAAGCCGAACCAGCCGACCCAAAGAAGGCCTGCGCCAATATAGGTCATGACCAGCGAGTGGGGTGGCATAGGCTCGTTACGATAGCCAGCGCGGGCACCCAGGATGATACAACCCACCAAAGCCGCAATCCCGGCATTGATATGCACGACGGTACCGCCTGCAAAATCGAGTGCACTAAAGCCCCAGATGAGACCGTTGGTATAGCTGTCACCTTGTGCTGACGCTGCAGCCAAGCTGTCAGGCCCGGGCCACCACCAAACCATGTGCGCGATCGGATAATAGGACAGAAGCGGCCACAACACGGCAAAGACGACCACAGCGGCAAATTTCATCCGCTCAGCCACACCACCCAAAACCAGCGCAGCTGTGATGGCTGCGAAGGTCATTTGGAACACGACGAAAACCAATTCAGGCAGATACACACCCGTTGAGAAGGTCGCAACGAGCACCGGATTGCCGTCACCGTCCAAACCTGCCCCTTTCAGGAACAACCGGTCAAAACCGCCAATGAAGCTGTCATAGGCACCGCCCGAGCTGAATGCCAAGCTATAGCCCCACAGCATCCAAGCGATCATCCCGATCACCATCACGGTGGAGACCTGCATCAGCATAGACAGCATATTCTTGGCCCGTACCAGACCGCCATAGAAAAGCGCCAGACCAGGAATAATCATGAGCAACACCAAAAGTGTCGACACCATCATCCAAGCGATATCTGCCTTGTCCACCACCTTTTCCGGCAGTGTTGCTGTCAGTTTGGCTGCAGCAGGTGCTGCTTCTGCGGCCGGGGCTGCAGCAGCAGCGACCGCATTGGCAGCTTCTTGAGCATGCGCGGGCGAGAACAAGCCACTCGCCAGCATGAAAATCAACGCGGCTAGAACAGCAAGGGCCGTCCTAACCAGCACATCGAAGCCAAGCTCCGATCGTGAAAGTGTTGCGATACGTGTCACGTTCGTCGTGCTCCCCACAAGGTTAGCGAGCTTGAGCCTGTGAAGTGCCCAGTCTCCATCCGACCTGCAGGGTTAGAAATTGGTCATAAACGGGCAAGTGTCGGCCTGCCTGTGCCGCAAGATCATGCGCTTTAGCCCATTTTTTGAGCACTGTATTTCGCCCTTGCCCGGAATCAGGGCAGACTCTGTGCTCGGATTTTCATCACTTGGGCTGGTGGGCACGTTCAGGCGCGTGGATGGGCGCGGGAAAACACTGCCATCATTTGGGCGGGGTCAATTTCCATATAGCGCTGGGTCGTGGACAGTGAGGCATGCCCCAAAAGCTCTTGGATCGCGCGCAAGTCCCCGCCCGCTTGAAGAAGATGGGTGGCAAAGGCGTGACGCAAGGCATGCGGTGTTGCCGTTTCGGGAAGACCCAATTGTCCGCGGAGATTGGCCATGGCTGCTTGGACCAGGCGTGCTTTCAGCGGGCCACCCCGTGCGCCACGAAACAAGGGTCCGTCATGTGTGATGGGATAGGGGCATAGCCGGACATAGTCGGCAATTGCGTCGCGGGCCGCCGGCAAGGTTGGGACCAATCGGGTCTTTTGCCCCTTGCCAGTGATGCGCAGTGTTCGCGGCAGAGGATGGTCTTTTCCGGTCAAGGACAGGGCCTCAGAGATCCGCAAGCCACAGCCATAGAGTAAAGTCAAAACAGCGGTATCGCGCGCGCCGATCCAAGCCTGGCTTGCCGTTTCGGCCAAATCAATCAGATCAAAGGCCGCTGCCGCACTTACGGGTCTGGGTGGCGTTGGCTTGAGACGCGGTCCTCGCACCATGCTAAGGCCTGAATTGTTCAAGCCACGCCTGCGTTCAAGATAGCTGAAGAATGAACGTATCCCGGCCAAGGCCCGCGCCACTGACCGATCCCCAAATGGCGTATTGGCTTGTCGACGGCGGGCCAGATATGCCCGCAAATCGCTGGCAGACAGGTCCGCCAGATCCGCCAAAGTTAGGTCCTCGCCGCGATGTTGTACCAGAAAACCTAGAAAGGCATCGACATCGCGGCCATAGGCTTCCAGCGTATGGTCTGCCAACCGACGTTCGTGGGCGAGCCATGCGTGCCACGCGCACCGGGCTTGGGTCAGCCCGTCTGCGCATTCCGTGGACGGTTCAGCCATGCTGGCTGGCTGGGTCACAGCAAACCTTCAGCTGCGAACCGGCCCAGCACACGCTCCAAGACGCGGGCAAAGAAAGTCACCAATTCGCCACCATGGTCGGGTCGGAACGCATCAAGATCGCGGCTTGCGATCGCGAGGATGGCCAGCCTCCTGCTGGGACCAAACTCCAAGCGCGCCAGAGCTTCAGAATGGACCAACTCGCTGCGATCACCATAAAGCCATGCCCGAGGCCGATCGATGGGACCGAGTACGGTGGGCTGATGGGTCGGCACCAGTCGCTCGATGGCAGCGCCTACTTTGTCCAGCGCTTGACTGGCAGCACTTGATTCTGAAACAGCCAACACGCACACATCCGAGGCCAAAGCAAAGGCGACATGACCCGATAGACGCTCGTTTAAATCTTCGGGATCTTGGGAATCCAAGACTGCGAGAATGGCCTCTTGGACACGAATCTGGGCTTCATAATTGGCGCGCGCTGTCTCTACGATGGCGGCAAAACGAGATCGGGCAGCCCGGGTTTCCCGCAGCATACGCTCGCGCGCCAAATCAGCAATCGCGATGACATTACCCGTACTGGGTTCGGCCGCAATCCGGTTCAGAAGCTCTGAATCTTCACGGACAAAGCCCGGATTTTGCATCAGGAAATCACGAATGAGGTCCAGATCTAGGTCAGGTTCAGCAATCAGTGCGGCGTCTTGGTAAGCCATAGGCAGGAAGGATCCGGGTCAGATTTGTTTGTCCCAGCATCATGACGTGAACAAGGTGAATAGGCGGTTACGGAAATCGCTTCATTTGATGAATTTCTGCACATGATGCAGCACGTGATTTGCCCATCACTGCCTATCGAGCTGCATGCCGAACGGGCCGCCTATCTGGTGGAACCCCCCATGAGCGTCGCCTCACAAGCCCTTGCGGTGCAGCCAGTCACAAACGTCGCCCACCATATCGACGGTTCTGGGTTCATCGATAATCCAATGGGCCGCTCCGTCATACTCGCGGTAGTCGCCACCAATTCGGGCATATTTTTGCGCCACTTTGCGCACGGCTTGTATGACGGTGGCCCGGTCTTGGACTGCGCCGATGGTGAGTATCGGACACGCAATGGCTTGCTCATCAATCACGGCGATGCGGTGCGGGTCAGTCATTGGCTTACCCAGATGTTGATAGACCAGACCTGAATCGTACAAGGCACTGGCATAGATGTCGTGATGGCGAGCGGCAGGTACCTGATTAAGCACCCCCCAGCGGAAACCCGTCTTCCAGACCTTGTAGGTTTGACGCGGATCGCCCTTCAGGACGATATTTGCAAAGGTGAACAAAACGCGCAGGTCTTGCACCTGACAATCAACCGGCTGAGCTGGGGTTACCAGCACTGCAGCCTTGCCGACACCCTGTTCAGCCAGTTTCTGGACGATCAAACCGCCCATCGAATGGCCCATTAGTACTGGCTCTTCCCCCGTTGCGCGTTCAATTGCCAAGGCCTCGGCTTTGGCGGCTTCGACATAATCATGTAGGCCCAAGGTCGCCAGTTGACCGGTTGGATTTTCCTTGACCCGAAATTGAGGAAAAAGCGTAGGTGTATAGGGCGTCCAGCCACGTGCTTGCATCAAGGGTGCCACGACAGACCAAGCATCCCCACCACAGCCGACGCCATGGATCATCAAGACCGGCTTTTCCAACGGGCATCTCCTTTACGCCGTTCGCATAATTTGCAGAAGACTAGATCAAGCCCGAGGCTAGGAAAAGGTCTTAGCCCGCGGCCAGATGACCGAAATCCTGCACAATCTGCCGATAGACATCGCGTTTGAATGGCACCACCAGATCGGGCAGAGTTTCTAGCCGCTCCCAGCGCCACGCATCAAATTCAACCTGCTTATGAGCATTGAGCTTGACGTCCCGGTCAGAACCAAGGAAGCGCAGGGCGTACCAGATTTGGGCCTGACCCTTGTTGCGGCGGTATTTGCCGCGTTGCATTTCGGGTGGGAAGTCATAGGTCAACCAGGCTTGTGTATGGCCAATGATGGAGACGAGAGCTGGACCAATGCCGGTCTCTTCGCTCAATTCCCGCAGTGCGGCTGCTTCGATATCTTCATGTCGGTCAATTCCGCCCTGAGGTGCTTGCCACGCATGCTGGCCGTTGAAGCCCTTGCGCTTTCCGATCCAGACCAGCCCCCGCATATCGAACAGCAGAATGCCAACATTGGGCCGATAGCCTTCAGGGGGTGCCGGAATGGATTCAGTACTCATGACGTAACCGCAGATGCCGGGGCGAGGACAAGCCCACGCCTGGTGGCATCCTTGGCCCAACGCGCAATCTGGTCAATCGTTACACTGTAAGCCACGCCAAATCCCAAGGCCGACCCACGTTGATTGGCCATGGCTTCCAAGGCCCCCAATTGGGCTGCAATGTCGTCACTGGATGGTCTTTGATCGATTAAGCGGTCTGCTTGGGCATTGCGGAGGCCGGCGGAATTGGCCACAGCGTCGAGCTGGTTGGCAGAACCGTCAGCGATGAATGCCAGACCCCGTCCGCGCAATTGTCGCATGACTGACCCGCTTGCATCGCCCGCAGATGCAAACTTCGCCCCGAGATAATTGGTGACGCCAAAATAGCCAGTCGCGCGCGACAGCAAATATTCAAGACGCCTTTGATTTTCCTCGGCCGAGGCTGTGGTCAACAACGTATGCGGGCCGGGGTCGTTATCAGGATAATCGTAAGGTTCCATCGGAATTTCGATCAGCACCTCATGGCCATTGGCGCGTGCCTTATTGATCCAGCCCTGTAGATTGTCGGCATAAGGAACAAAGGATAGCGTGACTTCGGCCGGCAGTTCGTCAATGGCGCGCTGCGTCACCCGAGCATTGAGACCAAGCCCGCCGACAACCAAAGCGACTTTTGGCTTGCCCGGATCTGAAAACGGTTTGCGATAGACATCAAACACCGTGCGATTGCCACTGCCGATAATCGGCAACAAACCATTCGGCCCTTGTTGATGTACCCCCGCTGCTGGGGCGGGCGTGAGGGCTGCAGCCCGCTGTCCGCGATAAACTTGCACCCCATTTTCGGCTGATCCTGGTCCGAATTGGGCTGCCATGATCCTGGCCGAGCCGCTTACTGGTGGGATTTGTGGGGCTGCGGCAGCTGCGGCAGCGCCGGTCACCACAGGTTCTCCCCGTGCACGCGCCTCTTCAGCCAAACGTGCAGCCTCGGCTTCGCTCAAAGCTTGGTTGGTCTCACCCGGTGTTGTTGGAGGTGGGGTTCCTGGCAACCAGGGCGTCATGCCCCCTCCTGGCATCCGCCAAGCCATCAAATTCTCAGGCAGACCCTCATCACCAGTTTGTGTCGCGACTGTTTCAGGCGGCTTGGCTGTGGCAGCTGCAGCACGTGGCACCTCCAGCACGGCGCTGGGACCGGCATCTTGGGCGTTGCCAAATGCCTGAATCGCGCCCGCGCCCAGGCCGAGGGAAAGACATAATGTCGCCAGACTCAAGCCAGCATGCTTGAGACCGACAGCAAGAGGTTTGGCAGTTAAGGTTTGTGTCGCGGCCATGGTCACAATCGGTCCAGTTGGACCTGATTCCCTGACTTGCTTCGGTTAACGATTCTGAAACGCCCAATTGGATTTTTCAGAATGTTGCATTCATTTTTGACGACTTGGTGGTCCAGACCAACGAGCGAAAATCGCTGTGGGCAGCAGTCGGCCTGAATTTTGTTCGACCAAGGCCATTTCCCCCGCTTCGATTTGGCCTGGCCGCTGGTCTAGGGCTGCAGCCAAACCGTTTTCGAGCGCCAAGAAGCTCAGGCGCACCGCATAGACTGTTGCCACCAGAAACAGTGCGTCATCTTCTAGCAGCTCAGCACAGGCGGTGAGGAGGCGATCAAGCCCCTCTTCCAACTTCCAGATTTCGCCGTTGGGGCCTCGCCCATGTTTGGGGGGATCCAAGATAATGCCATGATAGCGATTACCGCGCCGAATCTCACGCTCCACAAATTTCAGCGCATCATCGACGATCCACCGGATTGGCCGATCGTCCAGTCCGGCCAGCGCCTGATTTTCACGGGCAAACCCTACCGCCTTTTTTGACGCATCCACATGGGTGACTTGTGCTCCTGCAGCTGCGCAAACCAGACTGGCAACGCCAGTGTAGCCGAACAGGTTCAAGATTTTCGGTGCCGTTCCTCCTCCTGTTACACGTTGGCCAATTAGGTCTCGGCACCAACGCCAATGCACCGATTGTTCTGGGAACAGACCCAAATGGCGAAACGGGGTGCAACGGGCATGGAAGCGGATCCCGCCCCAAGACACGGGCCAAGTCTCTGGTACGCGGCGCACGAAGCGCCAGCGGCCCAATTCCTCACTGTCTTGACCAGAAAATGCTGCGTCATAGACCCATTCTTTGTCGTGCAGGCGGCGGGGCCACAGGGCCTGACTGTCCGGCCGCATGAAAACATAAGGGCCCAGGCGCTCCAACTTATGGCCATCACCAGAGTCCAAAAGCGCATAATCGGTCCAGTCATCAGCCAGCAGGACCGGTGCCAGACGTGTACCAGCGGGCGCGATAGCTGTTTCGGATGAAGCATGTGGTTTCTTGACCATATCAGTCCCGTGCGCCCTTGAAGCCCTTTTGTCGCCAAATCTCATACGTTGTCACGGCTGTAGCAATGGCCAGATTGAGGCTGTCTGCCCGGCCTGCCATGGGCAATCGCACCAGCACATCGCACGCTTCGGCCCAATTATCGGGAATACCAGACTGTTCATTGCCCATTAAAAGCACTGTGCGCGCGCCGAAGTCGGTATCAGTATGGCGTGTCGAACCCTTCAGAGAGGTGCCGGCCATCGTAAAGCCATGGGCTTTGCGCCAAGCGTCAAATGCATCAAACCCGGCCTTTGCCACCGGCGCAGAAAAAATCGAGCCCATGCTGGCGCGCACCGCCTCAACAGAGAAGGGATCACAGCTTTCTTCCAACAAGACCACGCCACCTCCTCCGACTGAATCCAGTGTACGCAGAATCGTTCCGAGATTGCCGGGATCGCGAATACGTTCGAGCGCGATGATCAGGCTGGCCTGCGCCAAATCTTCCAAATTGGTTAGTCGTTGCCGGAACAGCCCGATAACTGATTGAGCATTGTCGCGTTTGGCCACGGCCTCCAGCACGCGATCCGAAACTCTGGCAACCCGCGCCCCAATACTCAATGCTTGATTAGCCAGGGCCTGTACCGCTGGGCGCGTTTCGGCCGCCGCGGAAAACAATAAGGCATCCAGATGCCAGCCCAATGCCAGCCCTTCGCCCACATGACGGGCACCTTCTGCCAGAAAAAGGCCGGTTTCGGTGCGTGCCTTTTTGCGGTCAAGCGACTTGGCAAGCTTGACCAGCGCGTTTTGCGGACTTGTGACGTCGAGGATCATGGCCCCTCTTAGCGCACAATTGCCCCAACGGGAGTGTGAACACGGCAATCTGCTGCGTTTTTTGCACGTCAGGCGCGAGTTGGCTTGCTTTGTCGGGTCAGGAAAACCAAAGTATTGGCTCAAAAATCAGACTTTCTGAAGGTGCTGTTGCTGTCATGGGCATGAGAAAACCTTCAGGATCATTGAAATGGCATGTCATCCATGGTGAACCACCGCAATAGCTTACCAGTTTATCTGCTTGGGAGTCTGTGTTTGGCTATTTTGATGTGGGTGACCTATCAAAAGCTCGACCGCTTGCAGGAAGAAAGCCGGATTCTGGCCCAAAAGGGATTGGCGACATCTGGCTATGATTATATTTCCGCCGAGACACGCGATAGCCGCTTGGTGGTGCAGGGATTTGCGGTTGATGCTGCCACGGCGCAGGCCGCCTGTGATGCCGCCGTCGGGGCGATTGTTGGTCGCATTGGGTTGCCCGGCGCGTTTGCCAGTGTCGATTGCGCGCTGATCCGCTACCCAGCCGGTTCAATAGGCGGGGTGTCGACGACAAACGCCAAGCCGTTGGATGCCGCGCAAGCCAATTGTCAGAGCCGATTGGATGCAGCTGGCAAAAGCGGAATAATCCAGTTTGAAAAGGGTAAAAGCGTGGTCTCGGCTGGCCAATCTGTCCTGGACCGGGTTGCTGAAGCTGCGAAATCCTGCGGCGACTATCAGATCGAAATTGGTAGCCATACCGATACAGGTGGTCCGGCAAATTTGAATCAAGCCCTGTCTGAAACCCGTGCAGCGGCTGTCCGTCAGGCGTTGATTGCCAAAGGGGTTCCCGCCAACCAGGTCACCGCTAAGGGCTATGGCGAGAGCCAGCCCCTCGTTAATGACTTTCCAGACGGCAAAGGTGATGTTCCAGGTCAGCCTGACACCCCGTTGCGCCAGAAAAACCGCCGGATTGAGTTTCGGATTATCGCAGATAACTAACAATCATCACCCCCTCCGGTCGGCCCCGTCAGGTCGGCAAGTCAAGGACTGAAACCATGTTTGTGTTGAGCCAAAGCATTCTGATCGTTCTGATCGCGGCGGCCATTGGTGCCTTTTTGATGCGCGTGTTTATGATGGGCCGCGCTGGTGGGGCTGACCAAGACGATGCGTTGGTCGCTCTGCGCCAAGAACGTGACGAATTGAAACGACAATTGGCCAATGGGGCAAGCCAGGCGCTGAATGATGCCATTCTTACCCGCAAAAATGCTGCCTTAGAGGCTGAACTAGCCGAATTGCGGATGCGTGCCGATGAGCTCGCTGCGGCGAATGCCAAACTGCGTGACGTCGAGCCCGTTGATGAGGATATTGCGGCACTCAAGTGGCGTAACAAGTATCTTGAGGCGCGGGTTTTGTTCTTTGAAGGTCGCGATGGCGATGCGACCGTTGACGTGCCGCCCATGCCCGAAACCATGACCACGACCCGGCTGACCCGCAGCGTGGATGATCATGCAGAAGAGCTGCTGGCTCGCTTGGATGATGAAGATCAAGCCGGGGCGACTGCTGCGCCTGCTCAAAGAGAGGTTGCCGCCGAGCATCAGGTCAAGCCTGCCCGTAAGGTTCGTTTGAGCAATGCTCATTTCGTTCCTTCCAGCTTGGCCGATCTAAGCCCAGAAGCCCTTGAACGACTGGTAGCTGAAGCTGGTCCAGGTAAACCGCCTGCGCGCTCACGGCGTCGGGCCAACCCTGATGATTTGCTGGCGATTGATGGGGTGGGGCCGAAAAACCAAGCTTGGCTTAATGAGCAGGGTATCTATTACTACTACCAGATTGCCACCATGACGGCTCCGGAAATTGCGTGGCTTGCCAATAATTTGCCTGCGTTTGGCAGTCGGGTTTACCGGGAAAACTGGGTGGCCCAATGCACTGCGCTGGCGCGTCAAGCAGCATAGAGCCTTATAGGAAATCACGTACGTCTGTGAGACGGCCCGTCAAAGCAGCCACAGCCGCCATGGCCGGGGAAACCAGATGCGTGCGTCCGTCGCGGCCTTGGCGTCCCTCAAAATTGCGGTTTGATGTCGACGCGCAGCGCTCAAACGGTGCCAAACGATCGGGGTTCATCCCAAGACACATGGAACAGCCCGGTTCCCGCCATTCAAACCCTGCTTCCAAAAAGATCGTGTCGAGCCCTTCATCTTCGGCCTGATGGCGAACAAGGCCAGAGCCGGGTACAATCATGGCCCGTACCCCTTGGGCGACCTTTTTTCCCTTCACCAATTGGGCAACCACGCGCAAATCTTCGATCCGGGAATTCGTACAAGAGCCGATGAAGACGCGCTGGATAGCCAGATCGGTCATTTTCTGGCCTGGGGAGATACCCATATAGGTCAAAGAGCGACGTGCTGTGTCCCTCTCGATCGGGTCGGCAACATCATCGGGGTCCGGGGCCACACCATCAATTGCCACAACCTGTTCGGGACTTGTGCCCCATGTGACCAGTGGGGCGATCGATTCTGCGGGAATCTCCACGATCTGATCAAATACCGCATCAGGGTCACTAAACAGCGTCCGCCAATAAGCCACCGCTTGGTCCCAAGCGCCTGCTTTGGGTGCTGATGGCCGCCCCTTTAGATAATGAAATGTCACCTCGTCTGGGGCAATCAAACCCGCGCGAGCCCCAGCCTCAATCGCCATATTGCAAAGGGTCATGCGCCCTTCGGCCGATAGACTCTGGATGGCAGAGCCCTGATACTCAATGACGTGGCCGGTACCCCCAGCCGTGCCGATGCGGGCACAAATGGCTAATGCGATATCCTTTGCCCCAACACCCGGAGCCAGCTTCCCCTCAACCCGCACCGCCATATTCTTCATTTTGCGTGCGCGCAAAGTTTGGGTTGCCAGAACATGTTCAACTTCGCTGGTGCCAATGCCATGAGCCAACGCCCCAAAGGCCCCATGGGTGGAGGTATGGCTGTCGCCGCACACAATCGTCATGCCCGGCTGTGTCCGGCCCTGTTCGGGACCAACGACATGGACAATGCCGTTGCGGATTTCCCCCATCGGGAAGAACGTGATTCCATGCTCGGCGACATTTCGGGATAGGGTTTGTAATTGCAGACGGGCTTCAGGATCAGCAACGGCATCCACGCCCGCGGCTTGGTTTTCTGTGGGCGTGTTGTGATCGGCGACGGCCAATGTCAAATCGGGCCGACGCACCTTGCGGCCAGCAGCTTTCAGTCCGGCAAAAGCCTGCGGCGTGGTCACCTCATGGATCAGGTGCAAATCGATATAGAGGAGGCTGACCCCGTCGGCATCCGTGGCTACAACGTGGCTATCCCAGATTTTGTCATACAGTGTCTTGCCCATATTCTGCGGCTTAGCGCACTTTCCCATTTGGCCCAAGTCGCTTAAGCCAGTGCTATGACACGACTTTCAGTAGCCACTTGGAACATTAATTCGGTTCGCCTGCGCGCGGGGCTGGTAAAGCGCTTTGTTGAAGAGCACCGCCCTGACGTTGTCTGCCTTCAGGAAATCAAATGCCGCGACGGGGAATTTCCCAGCGCCATCTTTGCCGAGATGGGGCTGCCGCATCTGCATATTCGTGGCCAGAAGGGCTGGCATGGGGTGGCGATTGCCTCCCGCTTGCCGTTGGAATCGGTCGAAGAGCCGAATTTCTGTCGTCATGGCGAGGCACGTGTGGCGGCCGTGCGTGTAGCCGGTGTGACCATTCACAACCTCTATGTGCCAGCCGGCGGTGATGAACCCGATACGGCCATCAATCCTAAATTTGATCACAAGCTATCTTTCCTTGATCGAATGGAGGCCCATTACCGCGCCCGGAACGCGGCTGATCCCCTGGTGGTGGTTGGTGACCTCAACGTGGCACCGGGTGAGCATGATGTTTGGGGACATAAGCAGTTATTGAATGTGGTCAGCCATACTCCAGTGGAGACCGAAGCCTTGGGCCGGATCATCGCGGCAGGCGATTTGGTTGACCTGGGACGTGTGGCAGTCCCGGCTTCTGAGAAGCTTTTCTCATGGTGGAGTTATCGGTCACCTGACTGGACGAAGAATGATCGCGGGCGCCGTCTGGATCATATTTGGGCCAACCGCGCATTTGCACCCTGCTTTGTTCCCGAGACTTTTGTTATTCACAAATCTGCGCGGGCTTGGGAAAAGCCCAGTGATCACGTACCCGTGGTGGCGGCATTTGAGGTTTAGGAGCCATGGCAAGACAACAAGGTTCGGGCATGTTGGTGCCGTTCATCATTATCGGGGCTACCCTGTTCGGCCTTGGCACATGGCAAGCGCTCAAACCTAAGCCAGCTGAGGTTAATCCGACTTTCACTGCGCCTGAAAATCCGCGCACGTTGCAGGCTCCGCCTCTGCCGGACGCGGGGAAGGACGCGGCCCAACTTGCAGCCGAGGCTGGGGCGACTGACAGCGAGGATCAGACGATATCGGTCAAAGTAAGCGACGCGCCTTGGATGAAAGCGATCATGTCCAGCGTGCTGGGTGAGTTTCGCGCTACTGTCGTCAAGGCGCTTCAACAAGAACAGGCAAACGGGAGCCTCAATTGCAGCCCTGTGCTGGGGACGCTGACAAAGGACCAGGTGCGGGAATTAGAGGATGTAACCTGCACCGATAAGGAAGGTGCGGTCGTGACCGGCAGTTTTGACCCTGATGGCAATGGTCGATTAGAAGTCAAAGACCCTGCCGGTCAGACAGTTGTGATCGAAAAATCCAGTGGCTCCTTTACGATACGGACCGATAACCCATAACCACAGCGCAATTCTGATCCCTCGACAGGACCTGACACCATGAAGAAATTTACCCAACTGACCGGCCATGCAGCGCCACTGCCCGTGGCCAATATTGACACCGATCAAATCATTCCCAAGCAGTTTTTGTCGACGGTTGAGCGCACAGGTCTGTCGCGCGGGCTGTTCTTCGATATGCGGTTTCAGGCAGACGGATCCCCCAATCCTGATTTTGTTTTGAACCAACCGGCCTATCAGGGGGCGAGGATCCTCATCGCCGGGCCTAATTTCGGTTGTGGTTCATCGCGCGAGCATGCGCCCTGGGCCCTGTTAGACTATGGCATCGAATGCGTGATTTCAGCGTCTTTTGCCGACATTTTTTTCAATAATTGCTTCAAGAATGGGGTTCTGCCGCTGGTGCTTGATCCGGCTGTGGTGGATGATTTGATGGCTCAAGCCAATGGCCAGAATGCCAAGTTTGATATTGATCTGGCGCGGCAAACCCTAACGAGCCCTGCGGGCCATGTTTACCATTTTGAGATTGATCCCGGCCGCAAAAAGGCGTTGCTGGAAGGCTTGGACGAGATTGGCCAGTCGCTTGTGCAGCAGCATCAGATTTCTGACTATGAACACAAAAGAAAGTTAATGACCCCCTGGTTGGGCTAGGGGCTTCAAAAAACTTCGATTAAAATACTTTTCAATTCCATTCATATCTGCTTAACATCCGTTACCAAACTCTTAATGGTAGCGGAGAAGGGCAGATTGATGCTCGAGCATTTCCTCGATCCAGGCTTCTTGCAGGGGCTTGCCGCCTTTTTAGGGCCGATTGCGGTGCTGATTGCCCCGACCGAAGAGATTGAGGCGATGATTTTCGACGGCTATGGTGCGGAAGTCGAAGAAGAGGTGGTGATCGACACTGTGGAGATCGCCAATGAAGATGGCCCTGGGCCGCTGAGCCATCGGGACGCCGCCTAAGTCTTAGCAAGTCTTGAATCCAGACTGCCTGCGCCGCAAGCCGCCTTTTCTATCTGCATCCGCGTTCGCTGATGTCTACAAAGACCCCTTGATTCTGCTTGTCTGAGCGGTCATGGCCTTGGGTTGTGATCCCACCCAATTGCGAGGCCGCCATGACTAATCAACTTCTGCTTTTGCCCGGTGACGGTATCGGCCCTGAGGTTATGGCGGAGGTTGAGCGTGTGCTTGACGTGTTGGTCGCCCGGCATGGCCTGCAAGTCTCAGTTGAGACCGCCTTGTTTGGGGGGGCAAGCTTTGACATTGACGGTGTGCCGATATCTGAAGCCACGATTTCAAAGGCGAAAGCTGCGGATGGCGTCTTGATGGGGGCAGTTGGGGGGCCGGCATGGGCCAACGTGCCGCGCGACCTCCGCCCGGAGATGGGCTTGCTGCGGCTGAGAAAGGCCATGGATGTCTATGCCAATCTTCGACCGGCCCTGTGCTTTCCTGCGCTCGCAGATGCGTCGGGGCTTAAGCGGGCGCTTGTTGAGGGGTTGGACATTGTTTTCGTGCGTGAATTAACCGGCGGGGTTTATTTTGGTACCCCGCGTGGGATTGAGACTTTGCCAGATGGGACACGTCGTGGGTTCGACAACCAAGTCTATACTACCGACGAGATCGTAAGGGTTGCCAGGGTCGCCTTTGAATTGGCCCGTAAGCGCTCCAACAAAGTCACAAGTCTGGAGAAATCCAATGTGATGGAATCGGGCTTGCTATGGCGGCAGGAAGTTACCGCATTGCACGCCAGCGATTATCCAGATGTTGAACTCGAACACATGTACGCCGACAATGCCGCGATGCAATTAGTTCGTGCGCCCCGCCAGTTTGATGTGCTTTTGACCGACAATTTGTTTGGCGACGTGCTGTCGGATCTGGCGGCGGCGTGTACTGGCTCCATTGGGCTGTTGCCATCGGCAGCTTTGGGGGATGCTGGTAAGCCCGGCCTCTATGAACCGATCCATGGTTCTGCACCCGATATTGCCGGACGCGGCCTCGCCAATCCAATCGCGGCTATTCTGTCGTTGGAAATGATGCTGCGCTGGTCGCTTCAAGAAACCCAATTGGCCGATCTGCTGGCTCAAGCGGTTACACATGCGCTCGATTCTGGTGCCCGCACGGCTGATTTGGGTGGCAGTTTGCCGACGACTGAGATGGGAAAGGCGATTGTCGCCGCACTTTAGTTTCGGCTGGGTGACTTAAGGTAAGTCTAGCCTGGGTTTGTTTTGAGATTGATGGGTCGATTTGCTCACTAAGTGTTGCGAAATGGCAACTGCATGCGCAGAACACGCCAATTTTTCTCAGAACACATCTTTCCAGAGTTTGATATACTCTTTACACAAATGTCATCATCCGTGATCCGGTCGCATCTAGATGCGGCGGGCATGAATTCCAAAGAGGAAGACCATATGACACAGCGCTTGATTCTGACTGGTTCTGCGGCCCTGGCGGCCATTGCCTTGGCGATGCCTGGTGCTTCCTTCGCCCAAGCCACATCGGATACCGAAGCCGATCGCTCCAAAGTGGAGACGATTGTGGTGACTGCCCGCAAAACCCAGGAAACCTTGATTGCAACGCCTGTGGCGGTAACGGCTGTTGGTGCCTCTGATGTGTCGCGCCTTAACATCCAAGCCATTGACGATTTAGCGCGCTTCACCCCCGGTTTGTCTTTCTCGAAGGCTTTCGGACGGGCAACCGACCGTCCTGTCGTTCGTGGGGCAGCGTCGATCCTCGCTGGTACCCAGCCAGGCGTGGAAGCAGGCACGGCCTATTTCGTCGATGGTGTATATTATCAGGGCGACATTTCCTCGATCGACCTCGCTGACGTCACGCGGGTTGAAGTCATCAAGGGCCCGCAATCGGCGCTTTATGGCCGCAACACCTACTCTGGTGCGATCAATTTCATCACCAACAGCCCTAGCCAGACGTTGAAGGCTGGTGCCACGTTGTCGATTGGTTCGCACAACGAACGGACCGCCAATGTGCGCCTTTCTGGCCCAATCAATTCCTGGCTCACGGGGGCCTTAGCCGCCCGCTATTACACCTATGACGGGGAATGGGGTAATTCAGCGGCGCTAAATGATACACTGGGTGCTGAAGAGACCAAGTCGGTAAGCGGTGTTTTGGAGGCACGCCCCGTCCAAGGCCTCAATCTTCGTGCGCGTGTGGTGCATGCTCAAGATGAAGATGGACCTCGCGCCTTTGGTTTCCAAGCATCTAGCAAGAATAATTGCTTCCCCGGTTATCGTTCGAATGCCTATCGCGGGGCAGCTGCCACCACAGACAACAACCCCAATCAGTGGTTCTGCGGGGTGATTAAGGATTCGGGCGTCTACTTCCAGAACACAGGCGCGAATAACACACGCCCTGCCGCCCCATTCCTGGGTGTCGACCGCGACTTGACCTTTGGCTCGTTGATTGCAGACATCGACCTGCCCAACGACTACACGGTCAATATCAGCTATGGTTTCCGCGATGAGACGTTGAAGACGGGCTCCGACTCAGACTTCCTCAATGGGGCCTCTTTCCCGCAAATCGTCGGTGCCAATGGGATCACAGCCTCAAACTCCTTGTTCGGGAGCTCTGGCATTACCGAGTCGCAAGACCAGTCGCTGGAGGTGAAATTCTCCTCGCCACAAGACAAGCGGGTCCGGTGGATGCTGGGTCTGTATGGCTATAGCCTCGATCAGACCGGCTTCTCGATTGATTTTGCTGTTGACGCCGGGGCAGCTGCCACGCCGGTCAATGGCGTGATCATGACGCAGAAGAACCTCACCAACTCAACCTCAAACGGGGCCATTTTCGGTCGACTTGGCTTTGACATCACTGAGACCTTGTCGGTCGATCTTGAAGCCCGTCAACAGGCTGAAAAGCGGTCAACACAAAACTTCTGTGCAGCCGTCCGTTCTAGCCCGGTCGTGACCCCAACCTGCACCGGCTTTGTTGGCGGAGCCAATGTTACCGGGGTGGCTGTTGGCGGCTTGACCTATGACGATACGCGCAGCTTCGACTCCTTCACGCCACGGGCCACCCTGACCTGGAAGCCGAATGAGAACCAGACGATCTATGCCATCTATGCTGAAGGCACCAAGCCCGGTGGTCTGAACGGCACGCTGGGGATTGCTAACGGCTTCCCGCAGTTTGAGCCTGAAACGTCGACCAATTACGAGTTGGGCTATAAGGCCCGCTTGCTTGATGGTCGGGCAACTTTGGCGCTGTCGGCCTATGATACCAAAGCTGACAAGATGCAATTGACCACAGCGGTGTCGGGCTCGAGCGGTAACTTGACCTCGATTGTGACCAACCAAGGTAATGCTGAGATCAAAGGGATCGAACTCGATTTCCGCCTCCGTGTGACCGACAATTTGGGTGTCAGCTTCAATTATTCCCACATTGATACCGAGTTCACCGAGGGGTGTGATGAATTCCAGTACACCCTGACCTCGGGCGGCTATCAGATCGGCACCACCTGTACCAGCACGCGCCGGGTGGCCGGCTCGCCCAACCCACCACCTTTGCCTAACGGCTCAGTTGTGCCCCTGCCTGGTGCCAATGGGTCCATCGTTGGGGCAAAAATCCCGCTGGTTCCTGCTGACCAAGCTAGCTTCAACATCGACTATAGCCGTCAATTGGGAGCCAATATGGAATTGTTTGCCTCTGCAGACGTTTCCTACGAAGGCAGCAAGTTCATTCAGGTCCATGGCGGGGCTGAGACCGGTGAGACCACTTTGGTCGGTGGCCGGGTCGGCGTCTCCGGGGATCGCTGGCAGCTGGCGCTTTGGGGTAAGAACCTGACCGATGAAGATTCCATCCCCATCGCCACCCGGTGGTTTGACGTCTTCCAAGGCTCTGCAGCAGCAGCGGGTCTGTCGGGGGCAGCCGCTTCGGGTATTGATACCGGCAGCCCACGGGCTTTCTTCTTCATGCCTCGCCGCGGGCGGAGTGTTGGTTTGGAGTTGAAGGTCACATATTGATCGCGACGCTATGGTGTTGTGGGGAAGCCCGGCGTTCGCGCCGGGCTTTTTTGTGCGTCGGCCGACTTTTGATTGGATACGAGAGGAGCGATTGCGATGGTAAAGCCATTTTCTCTGATGACACTGCCCGGATTGATGTTCGCTGCCTGCTTATGCCTTAGCTCTCCGGTGGCCTCGCAGGAAGCGGCCCCTGGTCTCAAGGATGTGCTCAACAAAGATTTGCGCACATTGTTGGATTACTTCCCAGGACGCTATGATAATGATTTGCAGGTCTATTTTGATGGTGAGTTGAAAACGCCAGAAATTGAGCGGAACGGGCGAATCCATTCCATCTTTGCCCCTGTAAACCTACCTGCTTTTGGCTCTAACATCTTTTATGTTGAGCAATATAGCGATAATGATCCCACAAAAATCTATCGTCAGCGCCTGTACAGATTCTCCGTTGATGAGAGTGAGCGCGCCATCAAGCTGGAGATTTTTGCCCCAAGTACCGAACAAGCTTTGGCCATACGCGGTGCCTATGCTGATCCCAGCAAGCTTGCCGATTTGAGCCCGTCAAACATGACACTCTATCCGGGCTGTGAAGTCTATTGGCGTCGGCAAAGCCAGCAATTCATCGGCACGATGAAGCCCGGTGCGTGCAAAGTGAAATCGCAGCGCAGCGGCAAGACGTTGATAATTACCGATCAACTCGTGTTGAGTGATCGTAGCTTATCCATCCTCGATCAGGCTGTCGATGAGGCCGGTGCCTATGTTTATGGCAACCGAGCCAATGTACCTCATATGCTCAACAAGGCCCGCCCATTTACATGCTGGACATCAGTTTTGCGCGGGGCCAAGCACGGGGAGTCTGGTGTCGGGCAAGACAGCTGGACATTTGAACGTGGCTGGATCCACGACCAAGGTGGTGAACTCGCGATCCGCACCGATGAATCGACACCGCGAGACTTCTATTTGCGCCTCAGATTGGCGGAATGGCCTTATGGCACAAACCGGCCATCCTTGACCCTCTATGTGCATGAAAAGGGAAATCCACGCGCACTATCTTATGCTTGGGCTGATCAAGACGCCACACGTGTTGGGATAAACTTGCGCTGGTTGCAGGCAAGCTGCACCTTGGCAGGGCCCGACCGTACCTTCCGCTGATCGGGGGTTGGAGGCCCGCGTCGAAAAATTTGGACGACTGTAAACGTCTAGTAATAGACTAATCTTCTCACTTTTCCGTGAAACTTAGTATTGTCAGGACAAAAAGATACGACATTAAAGCCTCTTAAATACTCACGCATGTAGCCGCAGGTCCACGTTCATGTAACGGCGGAGAAGTACATGTCCATCAAGTTGGTTTCCATGATCGCCTGCGGCGGCATTACCCTGACGACTATTGTGTGTTCTGCGTTTGCTTTGTCGCAGACTTGGGAGAAGATAGGGGCCACTAAGTCCCTGATGGCTTCGGTACTTGTGACTGATAAACTGTATGAATCAACAACCAAACTGTCGCTCGAACGGTCCTTAACCCAAGTCGGACTTAATCTTCCCACTGTCATGCCAGCACCCTTGCAGGATTTGCTGACCCAACAACGCACCCAAGTCGACAAGTCCTTTGGTGAGTTGAAGGATCTCGCCCGTGGTGAAAAAGACCTTGAAAAGGTTGATGCCTTTACCGCCTCTTTGGATGGACATCTCGGCACAATTCGCGACTTACGAACCAAGGCTGATGCCGGGCTAAAGGTAGACTTGGTTTCGCGCCAGCCAGAGGCTGTCACCACTATCCCAAGTTCGATCAAGGCGACGGTCGAAACAATCCGATCACTTGATTCAGAAATCATGCCGTCAAAGGCGATTGCAACCAGTTCTGTAATCAATTTGCAGGCGATTCAGCGACTGGCTTGGGAAATCCGGGAGTTTGGTGGCCGTGAGCGCACCATTCTGGCCATTGCAACAGCCACCGGCGCGCCGATTCCGGCGGACCAGCTCGGCCAAGGCAAAATTTACGCCGCCGCGACCGTGTCTGCCATGGCTGAAATCAAGCAACGTGCAGCCCATCCAGATGTACCCGACAATGTACGCCAAGCCATTGCAAAGGCTGATGCGGCATATTTTGGCACGTATGATCAGACCCGCAAGCGGCTTTTGGCCAATGCGGCGACCGGCAATTATGGCACGGATCTCAACAGCTTCTTCGGCGAATCTTCCGCCGCCCTCGCCACAACCGAGGAATTGGTTAATGTGGCCGGCAGTGATTTGGATGAGCAGACGGCGCAATTGGCTCAAAACGCCCAAAACGCCCTCATCTTCACCATTATCCAACTGGTCGTCTCACTGGCAATGGTTGGCTTCCTCACGTGGTTTATCAACCGTCGCGTGGCCGCCCGAGTCGTTGAAATCTCGGGCGAAATGCAAGCTCTCGCCAATGGACATCTTGATGGCAATATTGATCGACTGTCATCCAAGGATGAGATTGGCACCATGGTAGAGGCCTTGAAGGTGTTCCAAGTTAATGCACGTGCGGTCAAGGCCATGAGTGAGCGTGAGGCCGTTCAACGCGAACAGGCGGATGCCGAGAAGAAGGCGATGATGAACGCTCTCGCCGAAGACCTAGAGCGCTCAGTGGGCCAAGTGGTTGAAATCGTTGCTGCGTCGGCTTCCGAGCTGACCGCAACCTCAGAATCACTCGCCCGTACGGCACGTGAAACCAGCGTCCATTCTGACACTGTGGCCCAAACCGCTGCAACGTCGTCTGCTAATGTTCAGACGGTCGCCTCTGCAACAGAAGAGTTGAGCGCCTCGATCCGTGAAATTGCCCAGCAAGTCACCTCTGCTGCCGATATCGCCCGTCAGGCTGAAACCCGGGCAGCGACGACCAATGACACGGTTCACGCTTTGTCGCGGGCTGCCGAGAAGATCGGTCAGGTCGTATCGCTGATCTCCGACATTGCCTCGCAGACCAATCTGCTGGCCCTGAACGCGACTATTGAGGCAGCCCGCGCTGGGGCTGCCGGCAAGGGTTTTGCGGTAGTGGCGTCTGAAGTGAAAAGCCTCGCCGAACAGACCTCACGCGCAACAGACGAAATTTCTGTTCAGATCAATGAAGTACAAATTGCGACCAATGAGGCTGTGGCTGCGATCGGTGGCATTAGTTCCACCATTGGTGAAATCAATCAGATCTCGGCTTCAATAAGTGCGGCTGTCGAGGAGCAGCTCGCCGTCGTCAATGAGATCACGCGCAACACGATCGACGTCGCCAATGGCACCGCAGAGGTCACCCAGTCGATTGGTCTGGTGCAGGCTGGTTCAGCTGAAACCGGTGCAGCTTCTGAACAATCCTTGTCGGCGGCCCGTGAATTGGGCGTTCAGGCCACGCGATTGCGCGATGAAGTCGACAACTTCCTCCATCAGGTCCGCGCTGCCTAGCCAATAGTGGTCTTAGCGGAACGTCAAACCTTCTAATCAGGGCTGATTGGCAGCAATAAGCCCTGATTTGCTGGCGGCCCATCCACCCTCACATCTCAACGCTGCCGCAGCACAATCCCGCATCGCGCCTTTGGATCGCACCTTGAAGTTCAGCTTATTTCCAGGTCGCTTTATTCTTCAGATACTCATAGGCGTCGCGGCCATCTTTGGGCTGGTAAGCGGTAAAGAGGTTGGGGGGATAGCGCTCTTGATAGGCGTCGAACAAATCCCGGTAGAGGGACATATGCACAACGGGCTGGCGATGGGTGCGCCGAAACTGGGCGATCGGGATGCGGGCCGTCACGATGGTTTCGTTCACTGAATTGGCCTCATCAATGAGCCTGCCATCGGGACCAAAGATGCATGAACCACCCGCCGCGCCTGAATCGTCAAAAAAGCCAGGATTATTTGGCGAGACTGCATTGTTAGATGCTGCGACATAGACCCGGTTATAGAGTGCGGTGGCCTGAATATCTTCCCGCGTGAAACCGCCTGTGGCGGTGCGCAGAAACACTTCGCCACCTTTCATCGCAAACGCCCGGAACAATTCGGGTTCGCGCTGGACCGAACTTGTAATGAAATTTCCCAAAGGTGTCTTGGTGACAGGGATAACGGCATCGCGGCCATACATTTCCACATAGGCATCGAGGCAGTCATGAATGGTGGACGTGTAGATCTCATAATTGCTACCGCCAAACACGCCCTTGATGTTGCGGGCCTTCCAGTGTTTGTCGACGATGCTGCCATCCGGACCGATAATGGTGGTGATAGACAAAAGGTGATTGGCCCAGTCTCGATCGCGGACATAGGAACCAAACACGATATAGCAGCCATACTGCTTGGCCTTTTTGCCCAGGGCTTCGGTTTCTTCCCCTGGGATTTCGATAGCGGCCTTTAAGCTGTCCACGCGGCTCCATTTATCCGACCAGCCTGTGATGGGGAACTCATGGAAGAACAGAACCTCCTTCACTCCGCCCCAGCCTTGAGCTGCATCGATTAGGTCGACCATGTGGTCAAGGTTTTCTTTTCGGCTGGCATTGGCACGGCTTAGATCGACTTGCCGCACACGCGATTGGATCACCGCCAGAGTGAAAGCGTCCTTGGCCAGCGGAACCGTGGCATAGGTGCCATCTGGATTGTATTGCAACGGCAGCTTCTGTGCAGCGGCCTGAACCACGTCTGGGGCTAAGGCCCCACCACCGACGCCAACAAGCCCCGCGGCGGCCAGTTGAAACAAACTGCGGCGTGACAAATCAATCGACAGACCAGATGCGGCAGAATCGTTCATGGGCCATTCCTTTTGTGACAGAGCGCAGAAAGGTTATATCATTCAACCTTGCCTGCAAGTCCTTGCCGGTCACGATTGCGTGGGGATGGTGATGTGATCTCGGTGCAGCAGACATCGTTCTTGACCAAGCAATCTCGAAGCCACAGACTAACCCCCTGTGGCCGTTTGCGGAGGGCTTATGCAGATTACAGCTTTGAACGGTGTCGGCGCGGAAGTGACCGGAGTCGACTTGCGGCGCTTAACGGACCGGGCAGAGGTTGAGCTTAAACAGGCCTTTGCAGATCATGGCGTCTTATTCTTTCGCGATCAGGATTTATCGCCTGACGACCACATCGCCTTTGCGCGCCGCTTCGGTCCGATCAACATCAACCGCTTTTTCAAGGCGACACCCACCCATCCTGAGATTGCTGAAGTGCGTAAGGAAAAGCATCAAACCACCAATATAGGTGGGGCTTGGCACACCGACCATTCCTATGACCAGGAACCTGCACTTGGATCGGTGTTGGTTGCCCGCGACTTGCCTGCCACGGGTGGCGACACGTTATTTGCCTCGATGTATGCGGCCTATGACGCGCTTTCGGCGGGTTTGAAGCAGACGCTGGAAGGATTGCGCGCGGTGCATTCCAGCAGGCATGTCTTCGGTGCACAAGGTGCATACAAGGGCGATGCAGAAAACCGGATCGGCAATGCGGAGGCCGCGACCCAGGATGCGATTCACCCGGTGATCATTACCCATCCTTTGAGTGGTCGCAAAGCGCTTTATGTCAATCCTGCCTTCACCTTGCACTTTGATGGCTGGACCCAAGCTGAGAGCTGGCCTCTTTTGAGCTATCTCTACCAGCATGCAATTCAGGATGCTTTCACCACCCGCTTTGTCTGGCAGAAGGGCTCAGTCGCCTTCTGGGACAATCGGGCGACCTGGCATTATGCCCTCAATGATTATCACGGCGACTTTCGACTGATGCACCGTATCACCATTGAGGGCTGTGCGCTGAGCTGATGGTGGGCTTCACGCCTTGCCGACACACCACAGGGCAAAGGCATGGCTGTCGGCAACTTCTTTGAGGCGATCAAACCGTCCGGAGGCACCGCCGTGGCCCGCCGACATATTGACGTCGAGCAGGAAGGGGCCCGCATCGGGGCTTAATTCCCGTAACTTTGCCACCCATTTAGTTGGCTCCCAATAGGTCACCTGGCTATCAGACAATGCGGTTTGGGCAAACAGTGGTGGATATGGCTTGGTGCCCACCTGATCATAAGGGCTGTACGCCATCATATAGTCGAAGGCCTCTTTTGAGGTGATCGGATTGCCCCATTCGGTCCATTCAGGTGGTGTCAGCGGCAATTCACCGTCCGAAATCGTATTGATCACATCGACGAAGGCAACCCCGCCGATGACGCCAGCAAACAATTCCGGGCGCTGGTTCATCACGGCGCCGACCAGCAGGCCACCTGCCGAGCGACCCTCGATGACGATCTTCTTGGGTGCGGCAAACTTCTGCTCAACCAGCGCCTCTGCGGCACGGGCAAAGTCAGAGAATGTGTTTTGTTTCTTCATCAGTTTGCCATCAAGATACCATTGATAGCCCCGTTCCTGCCCACCCCGAATGTGGGCGATGCAATAAACCATCCCGCGATCCACCAAGGGCAGACGTGCGGTTGAGAAGCTGGCCGGCATCGAAATCCCATAAGAGCCATAACCATAGAGCAAGGCCGGAGCCGTGCCATCAATCGGCGTATTCTTGTGATACAGAATCGTCAGCGGGATGCGTGCGCCATCCGTGGCCACAGCAATCGTGCGGCGGACGACATAATCAGCCTTGTTATGGCCAGATGGAATTTCTTGGGTTTTGCGTAAAGAGCGTTCACGGCTTACCAGATCATAATCCCATGTCTCGGTCGGGGTCGACGGTGAGTTGTAAGTAAAGCGCAGAATCTTCGTATTCCATTCAAACCCACGTAAGACCGACAGATCATAAGCTTCTTCAGGAAACGCAATCTGATGGGTGTCGCCGCTCGTCATGTCGCGCACAGTCAGCCGCGGCAGCGCATCCACGGTTTCTTCCAGAACCATGTGACCGGCATAAAGGTTTACATTTTCAATAAAGCGGCCAGCCTCATGGGGGATGAAATCGGTCCAATTGGCCGCCGCCGTTTTGTTGACCGGCGTACGAGCAATCTTGAAGTCAATCGCACCGCCAGCATTCGTGCGAATATAGAAATGGCCACCATGATGGTCGGGGAAATATTCTACCCCTTGCCGGAAAGCCGTGAAGCGCTTGGGCTTGCTCGTCGGCTTGGCCAGCGGCACCGTCAGAATGTCGGTGCTTTCGCTTTGCGACCGATAAATGATCATATAGTCGCCAGAGGAGCTCTTCACGATGCCGCTTTGGAAAGACGGATCCTTTTCCTCAAACACCAGTACGTCTGTCTTGGGGTCTTCGCCCACGATATGGCGCATCACGCGTGCGACGCGGAAATTGTCGTCCAAGAGGCAGTAGAAGCAGGTGCGGCCATCTTTTGCCCAGACGAGGCCCGCCGAGGCCCCTTCGATTTTATATGGCAGGTCCGAGCCCGTCGCCATTGCACGGAAGCGCAATGTAACTTTGTTACCGCCCTCATAATCGACAAAATAAGCCAGAATGTCTTGGGCTGGATTTTGAGCCCAATCCTGCAGTCGCCAGAATTTTTCGCCTTTGGACTCCTTGTCTCCATCGATCAGAATTTGCTCAGGGCCGGTGGGCTGGCCGGTAACAGCATCAATCGAGCGGCGGTAGACGATTGGATATTGCCCGCCAGCCCGGAAGCGGATGGCATAAGCCCAATCGCCATCGCGCGCCGGCACACTTGAATCATCCTGTTTGATTTTGCCTTTGAGTTCCTCAAACAAGTCCGCGCGTAGCTTGGCGGTTGGGTCAAGCAGGACTGACTTGGTATAGGCATTCTCCGCTTCGATATGGACGCGGATCTCCTCAGACAATTTGGTCGGCTCGTCGATAACGGCTTGCCAGTTTGGGTCGCGCAGCCAGTGATAATTGTCGACCCGCTTTTGGCCGTGCTGGGTAATCTCATGGGCGACCTTGCGGGCGACTGGCCCCTGTGGTGCCCCACGACGCGGGCTGGATGATTGAGCGAAAGCGGGCAGTGCGGTCGAAGCAGTCATAGCGGCACCTGCGAGCAGAATGGCGCGGCGGTCAATGGCCTGTTGCATGGCGATCCCTTCAGGTTCAATTGGAAGCTTACAGATTGGCCATGCGATAGGACTTGGTGGCCGTCAAGTTGCAACTTGTTCATCTTGTTGCGACTAATGACAAGACGCCGGATCAGGATATATACTTTCCATGTCTCAACCGACTTTGCGTCAATTATCCTTCTTAACTGCGATTGCGGAGCATGGCTCATTCGTCGCCGCTGCAGAGCAGGCGCTGGTCACGCAACCGTCCCTATCGGCTGCCATCAAGGAACTCGAGGCCATTCTTGGCACCAAATTGATCGAGCGAGGTCGTACGGGGGCCACACTGACGCCTGCTGGGGAAATCGCAGCAGTCAAAGCGCGGGCCATTCTTTCGGCGGTCGATGAACTGAGTGAGGCTGTACAAGGGGCGGCAGAGCCCTTGACCGGGCCCTTTCGCTTAGGCGTTATTCCTACGATCGCTCCTTTCTTTTTGCCACGGGCCCTATCGAAGGCAAAGGCTGCCTTTCCGCGCCTGAAGCTTTATCTGCGTGAGGATCTAACAAGTCGTCTGATCGAAGGTCTGCGCGCCCATACTTTAGACGCAGCGTTGATCGCTTTGCCATACGAAGCGCAAGGTATCGACACCATGGCTCTGTTCGACGATGAGTTCCTGTTCGTCGGCCCGCCAGACCACCCCTTGTCAACCAAATCGGAACTCCGTCCGAGCGACCTTGAGGGCGAGCCAGTGTTGCTTTTGGAAGACGGCCATTGTTTGCGCGACCATGCGATTGGGGTCTGCGGCATGACTCGGCCTGGTCAGGAGGAAGTGCGCGCGACCTCGCTTTTCACCTTGGTGCAGATGGCGGCAGGCGGACTTGGCATTTCACTTCTGCCCAAGATCGCAGCCGAAGCCGGCATTCCATCGGAAGGGCTTGTCGTACGGCCCTTTACACCCCCGGTGATCGGACGACAGATCGGACTGGCGTGGCGGCGCAGTTCAGGACGACTGATTGAAATCAAGGCACTCGCAGGGATATTGAAATCAGCATGACAGATGCGATGCTTCGCTTAGCCCTCACCTTGGGGCTGTTGGCCCTGTTTGCGATTCTCGAATGGATGGTGCCGGCCCGTGATTCACGCCTGAGTGTGCCACGTTTGGCGCGCCATGGCGTGTTGGCATTGATTGGGTCAGGTCTGTCGCGCTTGGCTTTGGCCGGCGGACTTGCTTCTGTTGCCACCTTTTCCCAAGACTTGGATTTCGGCCTGTTAAACTGGTTTGGCCTGCAGGGTTTTTGGGCTGTGGTGCTGTGCTTCGTTTTGCTCGATTTTTCAGTGTGGTTTCAACATCTCCTGACGCATAAGATTCCGATTTTGTGGCGGTTGCATCGAGTACATCATGGTGATGTGGTGATGGATGTGACCACGGCTCTGCGTTTTCACCCGTTGGAAATTCTGGGTTCGTTATTCTATAAAGCAGCGATTGTCTGTTTGCTCGGTGCCCCGCCTGAAGTGGTGTTCGCGTTTGAACTTGTGCTGGGGGCAAGCGCTCTGTTCACCCATGCCAATATCGCCATTCCCCCGGCAATTGACCGGGTTTTGCGCCTAGTTATCGTCACCCCGGCGGTTCATCTGATCCATCACAGCCCCAATCCGAGTGAGACTGATAGCAATTATGGCTTCAATTTTTCGATCTGGGATCGGATTTTTGGCACCTATCGCGCGCCGTCCCCCAAGGGTGCGCAAGCCATTGGTCTGGGTGACTGGCGTGGCCCACAAGATGAGACTTTGAAAGCCATGGTGATCAATCCCTTCGTTTGACGGAGCTTGCCTCGCGCCGCGTTCTGCCGATAAATGCCTGAGCACATACATTAAGGGGGTCGCCATGAGTAAGCGCGTTTCCGACGACATCAGTCAGGCCGAAGTGGCGGGCGTGCGCGCCCTTTTGCAGGCGATGACGGACAGTTTGCGTGACCCTCCGAGCCTAGAGAAATTGCGCGCTGACTATGAGGCGATGGGCCAAGCCTATCCCGTGGCCGACGGTGTCAGTGTGACCCCGTCACAGCTCGCCGGAGTGGCGTTAGAGCAGCAGACGCCATCCAAAGCGGGCCAGGGGGCGCTGCTTTATCTGCATGGTGGTGGTTATGGCATCGGTTCGCCCATTAGCCACCGGCATATGGTTGCCCAATTTGTCGCGGCAACCGGAATGACCGCCTTTGTTCCCAATTATCGCCTGGCCCCCGAACATGGTTTTCCCGCGGCCGTTGACGATGCAGTCGCAGTTTATCAAGCGCTTTTGGATCAAGGCTATGCACCCGGCAACATCATCATTGCCGGGGATTCGGCAGGTGGTGGCCTGACAATCGCAACAGCTCTGTGCCTTAAGGCAAAAGGCATCGCCCAACCGGCTGGACTGTTCGTGATTTCGCCCTGGGCCAATCTGAAACAAGAAGGGTCCAGTTATGCGGCCAAAGCCACATCTGACTTCATCGTCGATGTCGGTAGCCTCAATCACTGGGCAGAAGCCTATTTGGCTGGTGCCTCGGCCAATGATCCGCTGGCCTCTCCCGTTCTCGGTGATTTATCGGGCCTCCCGCCCCTCCTGATTCATGTCGGCTCAGAAGAAGTGTTGCTGGCGGACTCCGTGCGCCTCGCTGAGGTTGCAGGATTGGCCAAGCTGGATGTCGAGCTCAAGATTGTGCCGCACATGCCTCATGTCTTCCACTATATGTGGCCACAAGTGACCGCTGCACGCATCGCCATCGCCGAGGCCGCGCATTGGATGAAGGCCTGTTTGTCGGCCTGACCTGCGTGGTGCTTATTGCGCCTTAAAGCGGATGGCTTGTCCACCACCAGGGGCGAGTTTAACGCGCAAGACATCGCCGCGTTGTACAACCTTCTGCTCAATCACCACATTGTTTGGTTGGGTCTTCCAATCCGCTTGGGGGCCATCGCGATAGATTTCGGCCCGATAGGCTCGCCCAGCATCGAGAAAATCCAGACGGACAGAAAAGTCTCGCGGGTTCTCATCAGTCATCGCCCCAAGATACCAGTCCGAGCTTGCCCGGTCCTTGCGAGCTATTGTGACATAATCGCCGACTTCGCCATTCAGGGCGATGGTCTGTGACCAATCGACCGGCACATCCTTGATAAACTGGAACGGACCTGGATTGGCCGCATAGACTTCCGGTAGATCAGCCGCCATTTGGACCGGGCTATAGAGTGTCACATAAAGCGCCAATTGCTTGGCCAAAGTTGTGTTGGCACGGTGACCTGGCTGTGTTGGGTTGATTGCAAAAATGCCGGGTGTGAAGTCCATCGGCCCGCTGAGCATGCGGGTAAAGACAAGATTGACTTCATGTTCTGGTGGGTTCTCGGGATTGCCCCATGCATTATACTCCTGACCGCGAGCACCCTCGCGCGCCACCCAATTGGGATAGGTGCGCCGTAGCCCGGTATCCTTGATTGGTTCATGGGTGTTGATGGCAATGCGGTGCCGGGCTGCGGCTTCAACCACACGCAGATGATG
This sequence comes from Candidatus Phycosocius bacilliformis, assembly GCF_003112735.1. Taxonomy (GTDB): domain Bacteria; phylum Pseudomonadota; class Alphaproteobacteria; order Caulobacterales; family Aquidulcibacteraceae; genus Aquidulcibacter; species Aquidulcibacter bacilliformis. The sequence continues at coordinate 458,499 of NZ_BFBR01000001.1, read as the reverse complement.
GCGCACCATTTCCTGCCCATCGTGCCAGTCAAACACAATCCCACCCTTGCCGTCAGAGAAGCGTGCGCCGCCGGCGTCGGCCACATAGCCGGTCTTCACACTATCCACCCCAAGGCTTTCATAGAGCTTGAAGGCCGCCTCCATTTGCGGCTCATAATTGGCAATATTGGCTGCGGTTTCGTGGTGCCCAACCAACCGAACGCCCTTTTGCTTGGCATAGGCTGCCACCGCCGCAAGATCAAAATCGGGATAAGGCTTGGTGAAGTCAAATCCGGTTTCACCGCCAAACCAATCTCCATCCCATCCGACATTCCAACCCTCGATCAGGACGCCCCGGAACCCATTTGCAGCAGCAAAATCAATATAGCGTTTGGCATTTTCAGTGGTTGCACCATGCTTGGGACCGCTGCCCCAGGTCGACTTATTGATATGCATCTCCCACCAGATGCCAACATATTTGTAAGGCTTTACCCAAGATACATCACCCAGCCTATTGGGCTCGTTGAGATTGAGGATGAGGTGACTTTCAATCAAGCCGGTGGCCTTCTCGCTGATCTGGATTGTGCGCCAAGGGGTAGAGAAAGGGGCGGTACGCACAACTTTTGCCCCTCGCGAGCTGGGAGCAAGCGAGGCTACGAATTGTGTCCCCCCGGCATGGCGCAGCCACATAGATGCATAATCGACAAGGGCTGCTTCATGGAAAGACAGATGAAGCCCGCTGTTAAGCCGGACAGTCATCGGCGTATGGGCTTGCCCAATCTCGCGGATCGCGGTGCGATGATAAAGATATTCATAGCGATTCCACTCGCCAGCTGGCTGCCACCAAGCGGTGCCATCTTCGGCAAGATTGAATTGTGTTAGTTCTTCCCCGATGCGAACCTCTTTCAATGTCGGCTGATCGGGGAAATTGTATCGAAAGCCAATGCCGTCATCAAAAACCCGGAATGTCACAGAAAAGCGGCGTGGGGCACCGCGACCATCTTCAAAGGTTACGGTTAGTTCATTGTAATGGTTGCGGATTGTTTTTACTTCGCCCCAGGGAAGGTCCCAATTCTCATCGAAACTGGCCGTTTCCTGTGCGATCGCACGCAGGGATCGGTCGAACTTTGGCGCGTTGGTGAAGAGAAAACCCAGTTTAGACCGCGTGATGACGGGCTTGCCGTCGCGGCTGACCTGATAAGTGGCTTCCCCGAAAGAACTGCCAACCTCCACCGTGAGGCGACCATCAGGCGAGCTGACCTGGTAGGCCGCATCGGCGCGGCTGGGTCCAGATAATCCCATGCCAAGGATCAAGCAGAAACAAGCAAGTAAAATGCGCAACATAATGGGTCTCCAACACGGCCTTATGCACGCGTTGTCGCATAGAGTCGCAAACTGGCAAGAGGATGGGTCAGCCCAGCGACCAACCGCGTCGAGCACAGGCGGCTTGCACGGTGTTTTGTAACAAGCATGCGATGGTCATCGGCCCCACACCACCTGGCACCGGGGTGATGGCCCCGGCTATGTGGATCGCTTCTTCATAGGCCACATCGCCAACCAACCGCGTCGCATCTGGCCCGGCGGCGGGATTTGCGATCCGGTTGATGCCGACATCAATCACAGTGGCTCCCGGGCGGATCCAGTCGCCTTTGATCATCTCAGGACGGCCGACAGCAGGTACAAGGATATCGGCGCTGCGACAGACCGCCGCCAGATCGCGGGTCCGCGAATGCGCCAGACTGACCGTGCAATTCTCAGCAAGAAACAACAGCCCGGCAGGCTTTCCCACAAGGATGGACCGGCCGACGACAACGACATGTGCACCCGACAGATTCCCAAGTGTGCGCTTCGCCAGGTCTACGCATCCCACGGGGGTGCAGGGTCTCAAGCCTGGACGGCCCAGGACAAGACGACCCGCAGAAGTTTCGGTGAGACCATCGACATCCTTGTCAGGATCAATGCAGGCAATGACGGCATCGGCGTTTAGCCCCGTGGGTAAAGGCAATTGCACCAAAATGCCATCGACGTCCGGATCTGCCGACAAGGCGCAGATTTGGGACTCTAACGCATCCTGGCTGACATGGGCCGGCAGGCGAATTTCACGTGACGTCATGCCCGCAGCAATGGTGCGTCGACCCTTGTTGCGCACATAGACTTGGCTGGCCGGATCATCTCCGACCAGCACCACGCACAGGCATGGCACCTGGCCATAGCTCTGGTTCAGCGCGGCGACGGTCTGTTTGACCTCGGCATCAATTGCTGTGGCGACGGCTTTGCCGTCAATGATCCGTGCACTCATGGAATCCGCCCTGCATCCGCCTATCCTGCAGCCGGCAGGCAAGCGCGGCCTGTCTAGCCTGTGTGGCGGGCAGCAAACAAGCGCATGGCGCTGTAAGGCTCACTGACAACCTCGTGGGCCTCAGATTGGGATGAGGGGTACCGCGAAAATCTGCAAGAATTGGATGGCGATAATCAATACTACAGGTGACAGGTCCACCCCACCCAGATTAGGGATTACGCGGCGAATTGGGTTGAGCGCCGGTGTCGTGAGCCGCTCGCATGTGTCGTAAATGGTCGCAACGAGCCGGTTGCGAAGATTGATCACGTCGAACGCGACCAGCCAGCTCAAGACCGCGCTGGCAATCACGACCCAAAGATAGAGCCCCAGCACTGTCTGAAGTAACCACTCGACCGGACCCATGATGTCTCTCCTTGTGCACATCGGGCTAAAATGGCCCCGCCTGCACGTCTAAACATTCGATTTCGGGTCTGATTATCAGGTCGCACTGATCCCAGTGTGCCTTGACAGACCTTTCTTCGGCAAACCACATTTTTGCCGACCGCTTTCAAGTGGGCGAGCCCGGTTAGAGAATCAAGTAGGGCGCTGTTGATGCTGGTCGACCGTGCTTTCCTTTACCCTGTTGCAATCACTCAAATTTATCGATTGTGCTTAAAGGCGCTGAAATGAGCCAACAGTATAAGGTCGGTGGTTGGGGGAGTTATGGGGATGGCCACACCTAAGCGGCAGCAAAATATTCTGGGATCGCGCGAAGCCGATAAGGCGCGCGACTTAAACCCTGCGCCACAGACAGATTCCGACGCCACGGCCCGGATTGTACCTGTGGATGTTGATACCGCCCAAGCAGCATTATCTGCCAATCCTGTGCCGGGCCCATCGCCTGTGCAAACTATTCAAGATCGGCTGGAACAGGCGTTTGCGGCCCATCATGAGGATGAGCTTGAAAGTCGCAAGGACCTTCGGCTTCTTGGGCTAGCGATTGCAGTTATCTTTTCGCTGATGGCCTGGACCTTGATCCTACAATTTGTCCGTATTGGTTTGTAAGTAGTCCGGCAGACTTAGTCGGGATCCTTAAAGTCGCGATAGGGATTAAGTGGGCCATAGGCGCGTTGCGTCAGTGTGGCTGGCGGTCCCTTGGTTACGCGTTTGCGACCTTGCTCATCCTTGGTCATGTCAAAGCTATCATAAAGATCGCCTGTCGCCGCATAAGCGCGGTAGGACAATTTGCCATCCACAATTTCGATGGTTTGGAAAAAGGGTGTGCCTTCAGCAAAGCGGTCAAGCCGGACACCCGATGGCGCATAATCATCCCAGCGGGAGTTTTTGAACCTGTATTGTTTCGGCCCTGATACAGAATTGACGAACATCATGGCGACATCTTCGCCGTCGCCAACCACTTCCCTCTCCGGCCTTTGGGTCTCCAAAATCGGCCCCCGTGCATAGGTATGATCATGGCCTTGCAGTACGAGATCCACCTTGTGTTTGGACAGAACCGGTAAGATGATCTCACGCCGGGCATCGCCGTCGCGGCCTTGCGTGGATGAGAAGACCGGATGGTGCATGGTTACAATCCGCCAGCGTGCTGTTGATTTGCTCAATGCTTCGTCCAGCCAAGCGGCTTGGACTTTGAGCGTATCGGACGTGGTGTCCAGCACGAAGATATCGAGGTTGGGACCATAATGAATCTGATAGGCGGTTTCACGCACGGTCGCAGGTAGGCTGTCGACAGAGGGCAGGCGGAACTGGGGGCGCCACAAAGCTGACAACAGGCGGTTGGTGGTCGGAATCAGACCGAAGCTGTCATATTCGTGATTGCCCGCCACTGGAATGGCCGGAATCATGCCATGGATGAAGCCAACAGCCTTGAACCATTCTGCCCATTCCAGATCGCGCGAGCCCCTGTTCACCAAGTCCCCGGCATGAATGATAAAGCGCGCATCGGGCATTTTCTGGAAGCCCGCGCGGATCACACGCGACCAATGTGACATCAGGCCATTCTGGGCGTCTCCGACATAGATGAATTTGATCGGGCCTTGAGCGGGTGCGGTGCGAAGCTGGAACCATTCACTCCATTTTCCCTCCCCACCGCCGACGCGATAGGCATAGAGCGTGTCCGGCTCAAGCCCATCAAAATTGATTGAATGATAGGTAACGGGGCTCAATCCCGCATTCCACGGCATTTTCAATTCTTGGGTGGCTGTGCGAATGGTCTCAAGATCAAGCGGTTCGGAATCAGCAGCCTTACGCACTGCGCCGATGTCAAATTGCGCATCCGGTGTGGCCCTAACAATCTCCGCGACGGCTCGGGTCACGCTGGCGTCCGTGCGCCAGGTCACAGCGAAGCTGGTGGTAGGGTCGGTTTCAAAGGTCGTAATGACGCGGTCAGGCCAAGCTGACGCTTGCTGCCAAGGTGCCAGGGTCGGCGTGTTTCGATCATGACCTGGGTGGGCATAAGAGGGGGTGAGGCAAGAACTGGTGAGCGCCAGGGCAAAAAGCCCAGCCCGGATCACGGTGAGGAAACAATGTCTTAGGGGAGATTTGCGCGCCTGAATGACCATGAAACACACTTCCTCTTTTGGAGCCGCAGCTTGATGTCTTCAAAGGGCTAGCAAAAGATGACGCACATGTCATCTTTTTTGCTGCGCATGGCGCTTAACTTGGTTTGCCACTGCCGGGACTGCGACGGACTGCTAGAACTGCAATGACCAAACCTGTGGCCAAAAAGCATGAGGCAGTTAGGAACGGTGCGCCGGGTAGATCAAGCCCACCGGGCAGCTTCTGGGTTGTGCCGAGCGCAAATAAGGTGGTGTAGAGTGTGGGCGCGAAAATCCCCATCATCGCCATGATGGACGCAAGGCCACCTTGCAGTCGTCCTTGAGCGCTGGGCGAGACGCGCTGGGTCATAAGGCTCTGGATAGAGGGTGTAAACAATGCCCACAAGGTCATCACCGGCATGGACGCCCAGAACAAAATCGGTGTGGGAGCGAGGCCATAGAGCGCAAAGCCCATCATGCCGAACATCAATGCCACCATCAACGAACGCCGTTCGCCCAATCGGCTCACCACCCGCTGAACGATGAAAATCTGGGCGATAATCATCAGGGTCGAAGACGCTGCCATCGTTGCCCCTGTTTGCATCGTATTAAAATGATAGCGGTGCTCGGCATAGAGCACAAAAGTTGAGGGAAACACGTTTTGGGCTAGTGCAAACAGGGCGTAGACAGGGATTAGGGCATAAAGCATCGGCTGGCCCTTAAACACAGCCAGCGCCCCTATGGGATTGGCTTTGGCCCAACTGAACTTGCTGCGGTTCTCGGGCTTCAGCGATTCTGGCAGGACAAAAAAGCCGTAAATTGCATTGAGAAAGCATAGGCAGCCCGCCACATAGAGTGGCAAACGCACATCAATGGCACCTAAGAGCCCGCCCATGGCCGGCCCAAAGGTAAAGCCGACACCAAAGGCCGCCCCCAGCATGCCAAAAGCCTTTGCCCGACCTTCAGGAGGGGTGACATCGGCGACATAGGCATTGGCGGCAGAGATATTGCCGGCTGTCGCCCCCGAGATTACCCGCGCAGCTAGGAAAGCGAGAAAGGTCGGTGCCAGTGCGGTAAAGAAATAGGACACACCCAAACCGACGCAGGACAGGAGGATGATTGGCCGACGTCCAAACTGATCTGAAAGCGCGCCGAGAATTGGTGACATGAAAAACTGCAGGGTGGCCCACATCGTCATGCTGGCCCCAAAGGCATGGGCTGCAGCGCTAACATCGGTGAAATAGCTTTCAACCAGACGCGGCATAATCGGCACAATGAGCCCGATCGACAACATATCGAGCACAACGGTGGCCAAAATGAAGATCATGGCACCAGGACGGGCCGCCGCGGGGGGTGTGTCGGCTTGACTTGTTGTTTCTGTCACGTCTGTCCGGCCTAGCTCACATTTTTGTTACCCTAACTTAGTCTGATAACGCACGGGTGCACAGGGCCGAATGTCATCGGCCGCATCTTGTTCATTGCAGCTTCACCCGCAGCATTTTAGAGTGATGGGTATGAAGGTTCGCACCCTCAGTTTGGCTACCTTGATGCTCGCCGCTGCCACATTGGCAGGCGCGCAAGAGCCATTATCCTATGTCCCACCCAATTTCGGCAGTTCTGGTTCTCCCGAATTTGATGCTTGGCGCATTGATTTTGCCAATCGTGCGGTGCTGAAGCAGGGAAAGTCGGCAGAGATTGTTGACGCGACCTTGGCCAATCTGTCCCCCAATAGCGAGGTCAAGCGGCTGAATGAAAGCCAGCCAGAGTTTGTGCGCCCGATCTGGGCCTATATGGCCAGCGCGGTCTCTGATAGCCGTATTGCATTAGGTCGTGCTGCCTACCAGTCCCGCAAGGACGCATTGACCGCGATCGCTTCCCAGACGGGGGTGCCAGTTGAATATGCTGTCGCAATCTGGGGGGTGGAAAGCAGTTTCGGCGGCAACAAAGGATCTTCTGATGTGGTCCGGTCGCTGGCAACCTTGGCCTATACGGGGCGGCGGACTGCTTTGGGCGAGGCAGAGCTTTTGGCTGTGTTTGACATTCTTCAGCGTGGTGAGGCCAGCCGCTCCGATCTGGTTGGCTCATGGGCTGGGGCAATGGGCCATACCCAATTCATGCCCACATCTTTTCTAAGTCGCGCGATTGACGGCGATGGCGACGGCAAGCGTGACATTTGGAACAATCCTGTTGATGCTTTGGCCTCAACCCTGAATTATCTTGCCCAAGCAGGATGGAGAGCCAACGAAGGCTGGGGTGTGGAAGTCCAAGTGCCCGACGGCTTCGATTGGAGCCTGATGGACGGTACATTGCGTCCCTTGTCTTTCTGGCAGGCATTGGGCATTTCGGTTGTACCGCTGGAGATTGGCGCTGGAAGTGCCGCACAAACGCTGGATCCAGCTTGGCAGGTTCGCCTTTTGGCTCCGGCGGGAGCGCAAGGGGCCGCTTTTCTGGTGGGTGTGAATTATCAGGCGATCCGCGCCTATAATGCAGCCGATGCCTATGCCCTATCTGTGGCCATGCTGGGTGATCTGATCGCCGGACGCGGTCGTCTGCCGACCCGTTGGCCAACTGACAATCCCCCAGTTAGCCGTTCAGGTGCCAGCGAGATGCAGGTCTTACTGAACACTTTGGGATTTGATGTCGGCACACCAGATGGCCAAGCTGGCCCCCGCACGCGGGCGGCCTTGCAAGCCTATCAGAAAAGCCGTGGCCTGATTGCTGATGGCTATGCCTCAATCAATGCACTCGCGACGCTGCGAGCAGAAGTTCAACCGCCGGCTCCAGCGGCTCCAGCCCCCGGCACGGCGCCGGCGCTCCCCCCGCCGCCAGTGGCATCCGATCCCAATTACAAGGGCCCGCCGCCCGTGCGGATGACGTGGTAGGACATTAATACCACGCATAAGAAAACGGCGGCACAGGACCTGTGCCGCCGCCTTGCAATCCCCCGATTGCCCCTGATCCGTGCTGGGCCGAGACCCGGCCACTGGATCAATAACGATAGGTGTCCGGCTTAAACGGACCCGCTTCAGACACACTGATATAGTCGGCCTGCGGCTTCGTCAATTTGGTCAGCTTCGCGCCCACCTTCTCCAGATGCAGCATGGCGACTTTTTCATCCAGGTGCTTGGGCAGAACATAGACCTTGTTTTCATATTTGGCGCGGTTGGTGTGCAACTCAATTTGCGCCAAGGTTTGATTGGTGAAAGAGGCCGACATCACGAAGCTGGGGTGGCCAGTGCCATTGCCCAAATTGACCAAGCGGCCTTCGGACAGAACGATGATGCGCTTGCCGTCGGGGAATTCGACTTCATCGACCTGCGGCTTCACATTGTGCCACTTATAGTTCCGCAAAGCGGCGACTTGGATTTCGCTGTCAAAATGGCCGATATTGCAAACGATGGCGCGGTCCTTCATTTGGCGCATGTGGTCCAAGGTCAGCACGTCGACATTGCCGGTTGCGGTGACAAAGATATCGGCCTTTGGTGCCGCATCTTCCATGGTCACCACTTCATAGCCTTCCATTGCGGCCTGCAGGGCACAGATCGGGTCGATTTCCGACACCATCACCCGGCAACCGGCATTGCGCAGCGAAGCAGCGGAGCCTTTGCCCACATCGCCAAAGCCTGCCACCATGGCGACCTTGCCAGCCATCATCACGTCGGTGCCGCGGCGAATACCATCAACCAGTGACTCCTTACAGCCATACAGATTGTCGAATTTCGACTTGGTGACGCTGTCATTCACATTGATGCCGGGGAAGGGCAGGTCGCCACGCTCGGCCATTTGATACAGGCGGTGCACGCCGGTGGTTGTCTCTTCCGACACGCCCTTAACGGCATCCCGGATGGCCGAATAGAAGCCTGGCTTTTCTGCCAAATAGCGCTTCATGACGGTGTAGAGTGCCTCTTCTTCTTCATTCTGCGGGTTGTTCAGGATGCTGGCATCCTTCTCCGCTTTAGGACCCAATACGCACAACAGGGTCGCATCGCCGCCGTCATCAAGGATGAGATTGGGATAGCCGCCATCCGACCATTCGAAAATCTTGTGAACATATTCCCAATATTCCACCAGCGTCTCGCCCTTGACGGCGAACACAGGAACCCCGGCTGCTGCAATCGCGGCAGCGGCCTGATCTTGGGTCGAGTAGATATTGCATGACGCCCAACGCACATCTGCACCCAAAGCGGTCAGCGTCTCGATCAGCACGCCGGTCTGGATCGTCATATGCAGACAACCGGCGATGCGTGCACCTTTGAGAATTTGTTGTGGGCCAAACTCGGCGCGCGTGGCCATCAGGCCCGGCATTTCGGTTTCGGCGATCGCCAATTCCTTGCGGCCCCAGTCGGCCAGACCGATGTCGGCCACGATATAGTCAGTCATGAGAAGTCCTCGAAGAAAGCACGCCTGCGCCAGCGACCTTCGCGCACAGGTTCTTGAGCGCGGCTTCTATCCGAGTGCCCGGAAAAAAGCAAGAAAGATATAAACATGTCTTTATATGATTGCAGGGAGGCTTGGCCACGAGATGCGTCTGGCAAGGTATGGCTGACGGCGGCATGGGTGGCAGACTCAGTCCAATCCCTTGTTTTTTGCCCGCTCTTGGCTTAGATCGCCGCTCCCATCTGATCGTCCGGCGCAACGGCATGCCGTGGCGGTCATTCTAGCTGACTTGAATTCTTATTGAAATCAAGTCCGTGCATCCCAGCACAGGAGAGCAAAATGCCGAAACTGAAGACCAAGAGCGGCGTGAAAAAACGCTTCAAAATCACTGCGACCGGCAAAGTCATGCATGGCGTGGTGGGCAAGCGCCACCGCCTGATTTCGCACAAGTCCAAATATATCCGTCAAAACCGTGGAACCTCGGTGCTCGCTTCGGGCGATGCAACCCGGGTGAAACTGTGGACCCCCTACGGCCTGTGAGGATATAGATAATGGCACGTATTAAAGCTGGGCAACAAACCCGCGCCCGCCGCAAAAACATTCTCGCCGCCGCCAAGGGCTTCCAAGGCCGTCGCAAGAACACCATCCGCACCGCTACCGCCGCTGTTTGGCGCGCCGGGCAATATGCCTACCGCGACCGTAAGGCCAAGAAGCGCAATTTCCGTGCTTTGTGGATCCAGCGCATCAACGCCGCCGTGCGTGAGCATAACATGACCTATTCGGTCTTCATCAATGGCCTGCTCAAGGCTGGGATCGAAGTTGACCGCAAGGTGTTGAGCGACATCGCCATCCGCGAACCCGCAGCTTTCGCGGCTGTGGTGGAAAAGGCCAAGGCCGCACTGGCCGCCTGATCCTTCCAGATAAATTCTGACACGAAGCGGCCCCGAGGTGACCTCGGGGCCGTTTTTGTTTATCCCGTGAGTCCGAGACGATAAAACGCGACTTTAGGGGAACCGCATGCCGACCATCCAAGCCAATGGGATTGAGCTGTATTATGAAGAGCGGGGCGAGGCGTCCGGTGTGCCGCTATTGCTGATCATGGGGCTGGGGCGGCAATTGATCGCGTGGCCAGAAGATTTCATGGCGCAATTGGTAGCGGCGGGCTATCGCGTCATCCTGTACGACAATCGCGATGTGGGTCTGTCGACGCACTTCCCCCACGCGCGGGTAGCCAGTCCACTGCGGGCAATGGTCGGACTTGTTTTCGGCTTGGGGTTTCCCACTGCCTATAGTTTGCAGGATATGGCCCGAGACGGGGTGGCATTGCTGGATCATTTGGGGATTGATGCGGCCCATATTGTGGGCGTGTCGATGGGCGGCATGATCGCGCAGAATATGGCAATCCACCATCCCGCACGGGTGCGCAGCCTGATCTCAATTATGTCAACCAGCGGGGCGCGCGGTCTGCCTGGCGCACCCCCGCGTCTGCGCCGGGCGCTCCTCCAGCGCCGGTCTGGGCAGATGGATCGCGATGCGGCGATTAAGGCCGGCGTACGCACGCTGGAGTTGATTTCCTATCCCGATCCGGCCCGTCTGGCTGACGCTTTCGCCAATCACGTGGCTGCAGCTTATGACCGTGCCTTCGATCCCAAAGCCAGTTTGCGCCAATTGATGGCGGTCTTGGCTGACACGGGTCGGGCCGACGCATTATCCCGCATCCAGGCCCCGACCTTGGTAATCCATGGTCGTCATGATCAGCTGGTACCTTTGGCCTGTGGGCAGGATACCGCCCGCCGAATCCCCGGTGCGCGCTTTGAAGTGATTGAGGCGATGGCGCATGATTTACCGCCTAGTCGCATGCCACAAATGGCCGACTTGATCATCGCCCACGCGCGGGCAGTCGACAAGGCTGGTCGCTAACCCCCGCCGTCATTCCGCCCTATCCAGCAGAGAGGGTAGGAAGGTATGGTCAAAGGCCGTCGTTCTGGCTTGTCCCATCGGCAAGGCCGCGCAGTTCGAGAAGGGCCTTAGGGTCCGGGTCGCGGCCGCGGAATTGCCGATAGGCGTCTGCTGGATCGCGCGAATTACCCCCACCATAAACGAATGTCCTCAGACGCTGGGCGGTAGCCTTGTCGAAGATATTGCCGGTCTCGGTAAAGGCACGGAAGCCATCCGCATCCAGCACTTCCGACCACATGTAAGAATAATAGCCAGCCGAATAGCCGCCCGCGAAAATATGGCCGAAATGGGTGGGGCGGTGGCGCATGACGATCTCGCGCGGCATGCCGACACGTGCCAAGCTTTCCTTCTCGAATGCCCCCATATCAAAGCCGCGTGGCAGATCGGGGCGGCTGTGAACATCCATGTCGACCAAGGCCGAGGCGAGGAATTCGACGGTGGCAAAGCCCTGATCATGGTTGCGGGCGGCCATCAGTTTATCCAGCAAATCCTTGGGCATGGCGGCCCCGGTCTCGCTGTGACGCGCGAACTTCTCCAAGACCTGACGCTGACCCAACCAATGCTCATAAACCTGAGCTGGAAACTCAACGAAATCGCGTGACACCGAGGTGCCCGCCAAGCTTGGATACGTCACATTCGATAATAGGCCATGCAGGCCATGGCCAAACTCATGGAATAATGTCTCAGCATCATCATAAGATAAAAGTGTCGGCTTGCCGGCAGGTGCCTTGGTGTAGTTCAAGACATTGACCACCATCGGCTTCTGATTGCCATTGACCCGGTCTTGGATCTGATAGCTCGACATCCAGGCCCCGCCTTGCTTGCTCTCGCGTGAGAAGAAGTCGCCATAGAATAGGCCGATCAAGCGTCCATCAGCTTCGGCGACTTCCCATACCCGCACATCGGGGTGGTAAACTGGCACTTGGCCAGTGATCTCTTTGAATGTCAGCCCGAATAATTGATTGGCCACCCAGAATTGAGCGTTCAACATGGCGTCAAGCGAGAAATAGGGCTTCACTTCATCTTCATTGAGGGAATAGCGGCTGCGCCGCATTTGTTCGGCATAATAGCGCCAGTCCCAAGGCTCCAGCCGATCGCCGGCAAAACCTTGCGACTTGGCCAGTGCGAGATAGTCACGCGCATCGCGTTCGACCGCCGCCTTAGCGGGTTCCCAGACACCGTTGAGCAGTTTGGCCACATTGTCGGGTGTCTTGGCCATGGTATCGTCCAACGTGAACGCGGCGTGATGGGCGTAACCCAGAATGGCGGCGCGCTCTTGCCGCAGCGAAACGATTTCGCTGGTGATCGCCTTGGTATCTTCCCCGTCATTATTGTCGCCACGCAAAATCCAGCCGCGCCAAGCCTGTTCGCGGAGCGCTCGGTTAGGCGATAATTGCAAGAATGTCTCAACCGAGGAACGGCTGAGCGTGACGACATGCTTGCCAGGCATGCCGCGGGCGCGGCCCGCTTCCAGTGCTGCATCAAGGAAGAAGGCGGGCAAGCCCGCGCGGTCGGCCTCAGTTTCCAATACAAGCGTAAACTGATTGGTGTCGGCCAGCACTTTCTGACTGAAATCCGTACTTAAGCTCGACAGCCGCTGGTTGATTTGGCCAATGCGGGTCTTTTGCGCCTCATCCAGTCGCGCCCCAGAGCGTACAAAGCCGCGATAGACTCGCTCAACAAGACGGCGTTGTTCCGGCGTGCGCAATTGGGCGCGCTTGGCATAAATCGCTTCGACGCGGGCAAACAACTTCGGGTCCAGGCTGATTGAATCGCTATGGGCGGCCAACACAGGGCCTATTTCGCGCTGGATTGTGCGAATTTGTGGGCTGGAATTGGCCGATGTCATGTTGAAGAAAACAGCCGAGACCCGATCCAGCAATTGGCCCGAACGCTCCATAGCCAGAATCGTATTGTCGAACGTGGGAGCGGCCTTTTGATTGGCGATGGCGTTCATCTCAGCCTTTTGCTGGCGCATGCCTTCATAAAAAGCAGGGCGAAAATGTTCGGGCTTGATGCGGTCGAACGCGGGCGCCCCATGGCGGGCCGTGGAAGGCTCGAAAAATGGGTTGGACAGGCTTTGGACAAAATCTGGATTGGCCGTCGGATTGGCCAGAGCTGCAACTGGTAGGAAGCTCGTGGGCAATAAAGCCGCGCAGACAGCGGCCAAGGCGACAGATTTCATCAAAGTCTCCCGTATGGGGCTCAACCCCCCTGATTTCATGCCCGCCTCATTAGGGGCCGAGGGCAGGACTGTCAGCGGGCTGACTAAGCACATTTCTGTGAGCACACGGCCACACACCTGCGCCTACCCCCTCCCCAGAACCGGGCTGATCGGCTAGGACCATGGCCATGACTGACATCAACGCCCTTTCCCAAGAACTTTTTGCCCAATTGGATGCCGCCCAAGATGAGGCATCCGTCGAACAATTGCGCGTCAACGCGCTGGGCAAGAAGGGGAGTGTGTCTGAACTCCTCAAAGGCATGGGGGCGATGAGTCCGGAAGAACGGCAAACTTTTGGCCCGCTGGTCAATGGTCTCAAACAACAACTCAGCGATGCCATCGCTGAGAAGAAAGAAGCACTCGCCCAAGCCGCACTCGACGCCCGACTTTTGGCAGAACGGATCGACGTGACATTGCCGGTACGCCCGGAACAGCGCGGTCGCATTCATCCGATCATGCAGGTGTTTGAGGAGGTCCAAACGATTTTTGCCGATATGGGGTTTGCAATCGCTGAAGGTCCCGACGTCGAAGACGACTTTCACAACTTCACCGCTCTGAACTTCCCACCCAAGCATCCGGCCCGTGACATGCACGACACTTTCTTCTTTGAAGAAAAGGAAGACGGCAGCCGCATGCTGTTGCGCACACACACAAGCCCGGTGCAGGTGCGCACAATGTTGAGCCAGAAGCCGCCGATCCGCATTGTTGCCCCTGGCCGCACCTATCGATGCGATTCAGACCAGACCCACACACCTATGTTTCACCAGATTGAAGGCCTCGTGATTGAGGATGGCGTCCATATGGGTCATCTCAAAGGTGTGTTGATGGATTTCATGCGCGCCTTTTTCGAGATCGATGACGTCGATGTTCGCTTCCGGCCCCATCATTTCCCCTTCACTGAACCTTCGGCGGAAATGGATGTGCGATGTGACCGGTCCGGTGGGGCCCTCAAGATCGGAACAGGAACAGACTGGCTGGAAATCCTCGGTTGCGGCATGGTCCACCCCAATGTCTTGCGTGCTTGCGGCATTGATCCAACCCAGTACCAAGGTTTTGCTTTCGGCATGGGGATCGACCGTTTGGCCATGCTGAAATATGGTATTCCTGATTTGCGCGACATGTTTGCCGCCGATGTACGGTGGCTGAAGCATTACGGCTTTGAGCCGACGGTCCAGCCCAATTTGGCCACCGGCCTCAGTTAAGTACGGCTTTGAGGGAGTTTGCGATGTTGAAGCCCTTTGCCAATCGCACGGCAGGTGCGTCCCCGGCTGGTACGGAGCCCGTCCGCCCTTTGGTCGCGGTGCGCAAGCTGCCTCATTTCGGCGATTTGCCTCTGCCGACTTATGAGACAGCTCAATCTGCTGGCATGGATTTGCGTGCAGCTTTAGCCGACGGTCAACATATTGATCTCTTGCCGGGACGTCGCGCCTTGGTTCCCACTGGTTTGTGCATAGCACTGCCCCCCGGCTATGAAGCACAGGTCCGCCCCCGGTCGGGTTTGGCTTTGAAGCATGGCATCACGTGCCTGAACAGTCCTGGTACGATTGATGCAGATTATCGCGGCGAAGTGGGCGTGATCCTGATCAATCATGGCTGGGAGGGTTTCCGCATCGCCCGCGGGGATCGTATCGCCCAAATGGTTGTTGCACCGATTACCCAGATTGGATGGATGGAATTCGACGAGCTCGACGAAACCGAGCGCGGATCAGGTGGCTTTGGGTCAACCGGTGTTGGGTGAGGTCGCAGTCGCTAGGGATGGGCGGCCGCTGACCCGACTTGACCATCTTGTCGCCGCCGGGCTTCTCACCAAAGAAACGGCAGATCACTTGGCTCCCGTGGCCAGGCGCTATGCTGTGGCTCTCACATCCACCATGGCGGATTTGATTGATCCAAGCGATCCGGCCGATCCTATTGCCGCTCAATTCGTGCCACAGGCAGCTGAGCTGACGTATTTGCCTGAGGAAAGCGCAGATCCGATTGATGATGCTGGCTTCTCGCCCGTGCCGGGCTTGGTGCATCGATATGCCGACCGTGTCCTATTGAAAGTCGTCTCCGCCTGCCCTGTTTATTGCCGCTTTTGTTTTCGGCGTGAAATGGTTGGCCCTGGTGGTGAGGCCATGACCGGCGCGGTCCTCAACCAAGCGCTAAACTATATCGAAGCTCGACCGCAGATCCATGAAGTCATCTTGACTGGCGGGGATCCGTTCATGCTGTCTGCCCGCCGTGCCCATGAATTAACCCAAGCGCTGGCTGACATCCCGCATATTCAAGTGGTGCGTTGGCATACACGTGTGCCAGTGGTTGCCCCCGAACGGATCAGCCCCGACTTTGTCGCAGCCTTGCAGGCTGATGGGGTGGCAAGTTGGGTGGCGATCCACGCCAATCATCCCCGCGAATTGACCCCAGACGCACGTACTGCCATCGCGCGCTTACGCCAAGCTGGGATCAGCTTGATTAGCCAGTCCGTCTTGTTGAAGGGGGTCAATGACCGGCTGGAAGTTCTGACTGACTTGATGCGCGCCTTCATCAGTTTGGGCATCAAGCCCTATTATCTCCACCATCCAGACCTCGCCCCCGGCACCAGCCACTTCCGGCCGTCGGTTGCAGACGGCCAGGAATTAATGCGTGGCTTGCGACAATCCATCAGTGGGCTGGCCCAACCGACCTATGTCCTCGATGTACCCGGTGGGGCCTACAAGGCCCCGCTTGACGCTGCTTCCGTCCGCATTCATTCAGACGGCATCCAAGTCCTTGATGGCAATGGCCTTTGGCGAGATTACAAGGGCTAAAGCCTAGCGCTTGAGCGCCAAATTGGCCAGCTGGGCCTCTGCCTCGGCGAGGCGGAGCCGCGTTTCTTCGGCCATATTCACCTGTTTGGCCCTATCGCGCAGCACGGCCCGATAGGTTTCGCGTATGCCCAAATGCGTTTCAATGCGCGCACACAACATCTGAAAATCGACTGGCTTGGTCACATAATCATTGGCTCCGGCCTGCAGGCATTCCAGCATTATAGCTTGATCATTGCGTGCTGAGACCATGATGATCGGCAGGGCCGAGGCGCAGCGCTTGGAACGGATGCGGCGGACCAGATCAACCCCGCTGAGACCTGGCATCATGACATCAAGCAATATGATGTCGACCGGCGATACGCTCAAAACGTCCAGCGCTTCATGTCCGTCGCTGGCTTCATAGACCTGCGCATCCCGGTTGCGCAGACGCCGCGCAATCACATCGATATTGTCTTGCAAGTCGTCGACAACCAAGATGTTGACCTTGGCCCAACTTTTGTCTTTTGCATCCATCATGAAGCTTTGGCCTGAAACTGGCGGCTCATTTCATCCATCAAGAAAGGCCAATCGACTGGCTTGGTGGCGAAAGCATCGCACCCGGCTTCAAGACAGGCCTCACGGGATTCATTCATGGCGTGAGCCGTCAAGGCGATGACACGGATACTCGCGCCCAGACTCTCACGAATCTTCCGGGTGGCCTCAAGGCCTGACATGATCGGCATGGATACATCCATCAGCACCAGATCAGGCTTCCAGCTTAGAGCTTGGGTCACCGCATCCTGACCGTCGCAGGCTCCACGCACATCAAACCCCGCCCGCGTCAGACGCCGCATCAGCATCTCGCGATTGTCATCATGGTCTTCTGCCAGCAAAATTCTTTGCACGACGTTCCCCCGAACTTACTTGCCGTTTACAAGTCGCATGATTTGCAACAGGCCGACTAGGCCCGCTCCCGCATTTTCAGGCCGCGCCAGTGATTAAGCCCGGGCAAATTGATGACGTCATTTTCTACGTGATCGGCCTTAGGGCGGATCAATCTGGCAATAGCTGAGCCCAGAACGGCTCCAGTGACAGGCTTCATAAGATGTTCCTGCGCCCCTGCGGCAATCGATTTGCGTTGATCATCGTCGTCGGCAACCACCACAATCGGTGTGTCAATCAGGCTATCGCGCTCGCGTAATTTGTGCAGGCTGGTCAGGCCATCACCGTCAGGAATGTCGAGATTTAGGATGATCAGATCAACCGTACGGAAATCGAGATAGGCAGATGCGGATGTGGCAGTGCAAGCCAGTGCGCAATTGAAACCGAGGCCTTGGACCGCGCGTTGAGCCAGCGCACCCGATACATCATCGCCATCAATCACGAGAACAAGTGGCGTTGTTTCATCGCCAATCATGTTGACCACCACATCGCTGGCCGACAGGCCACGCGCCGGCACCCGCAGCGTGAATGTCGATCCCACACCTGCTTGGCTTTCCACCGACACTGTCCCGCCCAACAATTGCACCATCTCTCGGGTCAAAGTCAGCCCCAATCCCGTCCCGCCGAAGGTCCGAGTGACCGAGTTATCGGCTTGTTGAAAGGGCTGGAACAGCCGGGACAGAGCTTCAGTTGTCATGCCAATGCCTGTGTCACGCACCGAAATGTCCACATAGGGCTGCGCTGACGGGGGGCTTTTGCGCGCAATACAAACCTCCACATCGCCATTCTCGGTGAATTTGATGGCGTTGGAGATCAGATTCATCAAGCACTGGCGCAAACGGAAGCCGTCGGTAAGCACCAGGATCGGGTCTTCAGGCGCCGTCAGAGTCAGCTGATTGCCTCTGTTTCGCGCCAGAGGTCCAAGGCTCTGGAACACATCTTCTGCCAATTCCTGCAGATTGATCTGCTCATAGGTTAGGTCCATTTTACCAGCCTCGATCTTGGCCAAATCGAGTATTTCATTAATCAGCTTGAGCAATTGGTGGGCCGAGTTCTGTACCTTGCGGGCATCGCGCGCGGCTTCGCCCCGGCCATCATGTTCTGCGTCCTCAATCAGCATTTCAGTATAGCCGAGAATGGCATGCAGAGGTGTGCGCAATTCATGACTGACATTGGCCATCAGTTGAGATTTGGCTTGGCTGGCAATCTCAGCCTTATGCCGGGCTTCGCTCAATTGTTGCACAGCTGTGGCAAGCAAATGGTCGCGCTCGTCAATGTCGCGCAAGATTCGCTCAAAGCCAGCCAGCAATTGCCCTGCACTGGGACCGCTGGGATCATCGGCAGCTGGCGTCGCGCCATGATCGTCCAGTGTTTCAGCATCCTGACTAGCTGACGCAGATTTCAGGCTTAAAACCTCCGCGTCACAAAGGTCTTCCAGCAGCTTGCGCTTTTCATCCAGCGCCTCTTGTGCTCGGGCCATCATTGCGGTCAGGCGCGCTTGTTTGGCCTTTTCATCGGCGCGTACCATGAAGACTTCGGTGACATCTTGAGCGTAGCCGATAGCCCCACCGATCTGGCCCTCGGGCGTGTACCAAGGGTGAACTTCCCAATCGAGATAGACTTCAACCCCATCGGCCCGTACCCGATGGTCAAAAGACTTCTGGGTACTACGCCCCTGAAGCGCCGCCTCGATGGCTTCGTGCCAAGTTGCTTTGGCGGAGGGCATGGCGTCAGCCATAGTGCGGCCCAAAAGATCCTGTTCGGACTTGTTGATCGCGGACAGCCAGGCTGCATTGACGGCAAGGAAGCGGCCTTTGGTATCAAACAGGGCGGCACGCATGCTTGTGTGTTGGAACATTAACTTGGAGATCATCGCGTCGCGCGCTGCGGCGCGGCCTTGGACAAGAGCCTCGCGCCGCGCCCGCTCAAGCTTCTGCTCCACCATATCACGATAACGCCAAGCCATCACAATATAGCCCAGTCCACAAATGGTCGCGAGAACGGCAACAAGATGCGAGAAGCTTACCTCAACCTCTTGGGAGGCCACGGGCAGAAGCAAGCTGGCGATCGGCAGGGTGACGAAAGGCGTCAGGGTCATGATGCCCGCAATGCGCGAGACCGATAAGGTATTGGTTGCCCGTGTTGCTGAGGCCGCCAACATGGCAATCGCTGCCACAGCCAGCGCGATGTCGCCGGTTGTCAGCATCGCAATGGGTACAATCATGAAGGTGCACATTGTTACACATGACACCACACCCAAATGCACAGACGTCCATGGCGCAATCAAGCGCGAGCGCTCCCAAGATGCCAAACGGTGGCTAAACCATGTGTCAAAGGCAAATACAGTCAGAAAGCCAGCCACCCAAATAAGGGGCCAGATCTGGTGAATTGCCAGCGCAAATGACGCCCCTGCAATCCCGATCATAATGATAACGATCGGAATTTCCTGGCGCGCATGGATCAGGTGCTTTTGTAGGGCATAGGAACGGATCAAGGCTGTTACTCACAATTACACGATCGCCCATAGCCCAACTCAATTAACATCCAGTCTCAAAATCCGCACATCTTTATGAGAGGTTGTTTCAAATTGTATCGATTTTCCGATTTCGGCTTTCATGCTGGCTGCGCTAGCCCTATATCAGGGCGAATGAGCCACGATCTTTACTCGCCCCGCGTTCTCGAACTGGCAGCTGACATTCCCCATGTCGGCCTGCTGGCAAGCCCTAATGGGCGGGCGCATCGGGTGTCGCGCTTGTGCGGTTCGCGTATTGACCTTGATCTCACCCTCGACGAGGGACACGTGTCTGCCGCAGGTATCGAGCCCAAAGCCTGTGCTTTGGGGCAAGCCAGCGCCAGCATTCTGATGCGGCACATTTTGGGGGCGAGCCCTGACGAAATCCGTAACGCGCGAGACAGCTTTCGCGCGATGTTGAAGGAAGCCGGCCCCCCGCCAACCGGCCGCTTTTGGGAATTGCGGTATCTCGAAGCTGTGCGTGACTATCCACCCCGTCACGCCTCTGCATTGCTGGCCTTTGAGGCGGCTTGCGATGCGCTTGATGAAGCCGAGAAATCTGTTGGGAAAAATCTGGCAGAAGCTGTGCTGCAAGCCCGTCAGGTGGTGGCGGGCGAAAACTGACGCGATGGATGGTGACAAACCCCCCGTGATGAGGGTAGAAGGGCCGCTATGACTGATGGATTTGCACGTGCAGGATTGACTACCGGTTAACGCCGGCGAAGCGTGGCAGGGCGCTTCGCGGCGGCGAGTTGAACCTGTCTCGTAATTTGGCATTAACGCACTATTCCGTCACAGGAAGGGTCCGTCACAGGAAGGGCTTGGGGATCACGTGCTTTGGTTCCCGGCGGTATGACGATGCAATTCTCATCCACGACGCGCCGTTATGACGACAATCCATCCACAAGGTCGCGCCTGTCTCTGGCGGCGCGCGCCTTGCTCGTGGCACAGCGGATTTACAAGGTGACATTGTCGCCGCTGATTGGTCAGCAATGTCGCTATCTGCCGACCTGTTCGGATTATGCAGCGGGTTGCGTCGCCGCGCATGGGGCGTGGCGGGGCTCTTGGATGGGTTTGGCGCGGGTTTGCCGATGCCGTCCCGGCGGGGGCGCGGGTTATGATCCAGTGCCTCTAACCTGTAGTCCGGTTCCAGCTTGGATGCCATGGCGCTATGGCGACTGGCAAGGGGGCGTTCGCCCTGCACCGGATGTACCTGCTGATGCCCAGATGAGTGAGCCAAACAGCGTTTCCACGACAAAAGACCAACAAAGACAAGGCCATGATCCAGCTTCAATTTCCTGACGGGGCAGTCCGTCCCTACGATCTAAACACCACACCCTTGGCCATTGCTGAGGGCATCTCCAAAACGCTTGCCAAAAAGGTCGTTGCAGCCAAAATCGATGGCGATTGGTGGGATTTGACCCGTCCGTTGGACCGGGGTGGCAAGTTCGAACTTGTCACGCGTGACAGCGCGGATGGACTAGAAGTGTTGCGCCATGATGCCGCCCACGTGCTGGCTCAGGCAGTCCAAGAGCTATTCCCCGGTACCCAAGTCACAATCGGCCCTACGGTTGAAGATGGCTTCTACTACGACTTTTACCGGGCTGAGAAATTCTCCACCGACGATTTCGAGGCAATCGAAAAGCGTATGCGTGAAATTGTCGATGCCGACTTGCCCATCATCCGCGAGGAGATGGCGCGCGATGAAGCGATCGGTCACTTCAACGCCATTGGTGAAACCTTCAAAGCCAACATCATTGACGATATTATTCCGCCGGGAGAAGTGATCACCGTTTATCGTCAAGGCGAGACTTGGAAGGATTTATGCCGCGGGCCGCACCTGCCCTCGACAGGCCGACTGGGTAAGGCCTTCAAACTGATGAAGCTGGCAGGGGCCTATTGGCGCGGTGATCCCAAGAACCCACAGCTCCAGCGTATCTATGGCACGGCCTGGGCTGATGAAAAGCAATTGGCCGAACACCTGATGCGGTTGGAAGAGGCCGAAAAGCGCGATCACCGCAAGATTGGCCGGGCCCTGGATCTCTTCCATTTTCAGGAAGAGGCTCAAGGCTCAGTATTCTGGCATCCGAAGGGCTATATGATTTGGCGCACGCTGGAGGCCTTCATTCGCCGTCAGCTTGATCAAGATGGCTATGTCGAGGTCAAGACGCCGCAATTGCTCGCCTCTAAATTCTGGGAACAGTCTGGCCATTGGGAGAAATTCCGCGAAAACATGTTTGTGGTCCCCGATGAAGCCCCCTCCATCGAGGATGATGCGCCAATCTTCTCCGGCGACGCCGATCTTTTGGCCCTCAAACCGATGAATTGTCCGGCCCATATTCAGATCTTCAAATCCGACCAGCGCAGCTATCGCGACTTGCCAATTAGAATGGCCGAATTTGGGTGTTGTCATCGCAACGAGGCCAACGGCGCTTTGCATGGCCTGATGCGTGTACGTCAGATGACCCAGGATGATGCTCATATTTTCTGCCGAGAGGATCAAATTGGTGAGGAGACAAAACGCTTCCTCAATTTGTTCAATCGGACCTATCAAGCCTGCGGCCTCACCAAAATTGAGTATCGACTGGCAACGCGGCCGGAAAAACGCGCAGGCAGCGATAAGACTTGGGATAAGGCCGAGAAGGCGCTAGCCGATGCATTGAGCAGCGTTGGGGTCGACTTCTCCATCGCAGAGGGTGATGGGGCCTTTTATGGTCCAAAACTAGAATTTCATCTTACCGATGCGATCGGTCGGACATGGCAATGCGGCACCTTCCAATTGGATTATGTGCTGCCGGAACGTCTCGATGCGGTGTACACTGGTGAGGATGGACAGAAACATCGTCCTGTGATGCTGCACCGGGCGGTCTTTGGGACATTCGAGCGCTTTATCGGCATCATGATCGAGAATTATGCAGGTGCTCTGCCGACATGGTTGGCCCCAGTGCAAGTTGTCGTCGCGACGATTACGTCAGAAGCCGATGCTTATGCAGAGGCGGTTGCTGCACGGCTTCGCCAAGCGGGCATCCGGGTTGAGACGGATTTGCGCAACGAGAAGATTAATTACAAGGTGCGCGAACATTCCCTCGACAAAGTGCCGGTGATGGCGATTGTCGGCCGCCGCGAGGCTGAGGAGGGCAAAGTGGCTTTGCGCCGATTCGGTAGCCAGGCGCAGGAATTCATGGGCTTGGACGAAGCCGTTGGTGTTCTCCGAGAGGAATGCCTGCCCCCGGACCTGAAAGACGTCGCTGCTTGACCGGCACAGCCCTTAACCTCGAACGCAAGGTTCGAACGGACCCCCGCGCACGCATCGCCGGCGCGTTTGGTATTGCTTTTGGCCTGTTCGCGGGAACCGGCACAGCCGGTCTTGCCATGGCACTCGCCCTTGCGGGGCTCTGGGGGTTGTTTTTCGGCTTCACTGCCCGCGGACGCCCTTTGGACCGTTCGCTTGGCCAAACAGTCAAGCGGGCGGGTGAGGCTTGGCTGTTTCTATTCTTGTTTGTGTTTTGGGTCTTGATGACGTCCTTTTGGTCACCAGCCCAAGGATTGGCTGCAGAGACTGTGCGCCGGTTGGCAACTTTGGCCATTTTGGGGCCGATTGTGGTTTGGGCGGTGCACGCCTGTACAGGGCAAGATCGACTTTTGGCCCAACGGGCAATTGTCGCTGGGGTTTTCACGGCTCTGGCTATTCTCACAAGTGAAGCCATAAGCCATTATGCGATGACCTACATCGCCACCCCTTACAAAGAGCCTTTGGAGATTGCGGGTGACATGGGGCGCGGTGCAACGGCGACCTTGGTTCTCTTCTGGGTAGCTTTCGCCTGTTTGCATCAGCAGCAAAGTGATACACGCGTGCGATTTGCGTTGGTTGTCCTTGCTCTTTTTGTCGCCTTCCAATTCGGAACTGACCTCAATGCCTTAGGTCTGGTTGTTGGAACATTGGTTGCCCTTCTGACCTTGCGGATTCCCCGCTTCATGCTGGCCCTTGTGACGGCTGGGACCGCAGTGCTGGTAGCCGCTGCGCCGATGATTTATCCAACCTTAGCCGATCTAGCCCACAGAGCCTTGCCGGGGGAGGCTATGCCACTGTCCTATGGTCGTCGCGCCCAGATGTGGGAGGTCGCATCCCATTTGATCATGCAGAAGCCGTTGACAGGCTGGGGGCTGGGTGCCGGCAGTACCTTCGATGCGCCAATAGCTTATGGCGGGATCAGTTGGCCAATCATTCAGCTTCATCCCCATTCTGCGCCCCTACATATTTGGCTGGAAACTGGGGGAATTGGTGCGCTCTTGGCCTCCTTAGCCATTGTAACGGGTGGGGGTGTCGCCATCCGACTTTACGGTCGATATCCGGTTGCAGCCGCAGCGCTGGCAGGTGGTCTGACTTTTCTGGCGATCAGTTGGGGCTTTAGCCATGCGGCTTGGCGCGAATGGGTCTGGGTTAGCTTTGCCGCCTTGATCGCCTTCTCGGCCATGTTGCGCAATCCAAGGCGTTGGCGTCAAGCCAGGCAGTAGCGGGGTGACAGATGACGCCATGATCAGCGCTATTGTGGTAACCTATCACACCGGCCCGATTTTATCGGCCAGCCTGCAGGCTTTGTTGGATGCTGAAGCTTGTGCCGAATTGATCCTTGTTGATAATGGCAATCATCCAACAGTGCTTGCAGATTTGCGTGATTGGGCCGGGCGAGAGCCGCGGCTACAGATTGTGAGCGGTCATGGCAATATCGGCTTTGCTCGCGGCTGTAATCTCGGCGCACAACACGCCACGCAACCCGTCCTCGCCTTTGTTAATCCTGACTGCGTGGTTCGCCCGCAGACTCTGCTTTTGATGGCGCGGCAAACCCGTGAAGCGCCAATGATACTCGCCGGGGGCTGTATTCGCGACACCCAAGGACGAGAGCAGCGCGGTGGCCGCCGCGGTGAGATGACTTTATGGGCAGCGCTGGTCAGCTTTGCAGGTTTGGCGAGGCCAGGTGTTGAGGCGGGTGTGTGGCGGGATGTGAATCGCAACCGTGAACCCTTGCCTGTGACGGCCATCGAAATGCCAGTCGTTTCGGGTGCTTTGATGGTCACGCAAGCTGCGGCGTTTCAGCGCATCGGTGGCTTTGACCCGGGATTTTTCCTCCATGTCGAGGATATTGACCTGTGCAAACGCTATTGGCGTGCCGGTGGAAAGGTTGTTTTCGTTCCTGAAGCACAAGCTGAGCACGTTGGAGGAACGAGTCAGGTTGCGTCATGGCGTGTCGAAATTGCCAAGATTCACAGTTTCTTACGCTATTTTTGGAAGTACGCCCGTTCGCCTGTCGGTCATTTGGCGGTGATCTTTGCTGCTCCTTTGTTGATTCTAGGGTTTTTTGTTCGGTTTGCCTTGAAGAAATAAATAGTTAACGCAGCGGTCTTCCCGCCGTGCGCTTGATATTCCAACGATTTAGACGCATGATCATGTCAACAAATATGGTCACATAAATCTGTGGGAGTCGACCAGCGCGCACGGAGATAAGGGGTTACCGGATGTTACATGATCATTCTGAACCAGTGCGCCCAATCCGTGCATTACTACGAGGTCTTGAGGCGCTGCGCGCACTCAATGGCCAGGACGGGATGACCGTCACCGAAGTTGCTGAGCGGGCACGGGTTCCCCGCACCACGGCTTACCGTATTCTCGAGACCTTGTGTCAGGGTGGCTTCGTCGTACGCGATGCGATGGACGATCGTTACCGGCCTACTTTGGCGGTGACAGACCTGGCTGAGGGTGCACAGAATGAAGCCTGGATCCGCGAAGGGGCATGGCCCCAGATTGCCAAGCTGGGTAAGCAGATATTGTGGCCATTAGGCATTTGGACCTTAAGCGGCTCGGACTTGACCTTGCGTGCAGCCACAGACCGGACCAGCCCGTTAGCGCTCAATCGGCTCACCAGCGGAGCCCATGCAGATTTGTTCGACTCCGGAGCCGGCTTGGTGATGCAAGCTTTTGAAAGCAATCTGAAGCGCAACCTTTTGGAAGATATTGGCCTGCAACGCTCCGGACAGACCACGCTGAAAGTTCAGTTGGAAACGATCCGCGCTCGCGGTTACGCCTTCGATGTCAAGGCGTCCGGAGGGGAGATTAATCTCGCTGTCCCGGTCATGCGACCAGAGGGGAGTGAGGGTAGTTCTGTCTTGGCGGCATTGACCGTCCGCTTCATTCGCTCGGCTCTGACCGACGATCGTGTCTTGGCGGAGCTTCTGCCAAAGCTCCTCAAACTCGCCCAAGATATTCGCGAGTCTTATTTGGAATTCGCACCCCCAAATGCACAGGGCTCGCGCTCAGGTGCTGGCGGACGTCCTGCCGAACTGGTGTGACCACATCGGTCATTGTGGCTTGGCGTCTGCGTCTGCTGCAATCACTTGGCCGATCCGCAAGCTAACCGGATCTCCTTTGGAATAATTCAACCCTGTGATCGGTTCGCCACGCCAGCTAATGGCAAGGCCACGTGCTTTCAAGGCTTCAGACAATTGTGCGTCCATGTTGTCTGATTGATTGACCACAACCCCTGACCCAAGTCGCGCGGCCGCAGTGGCGGTTGCAACACTGGATAAAGCAGAATCCGAGCGGGTCAGGAAGATCAGGCTTGGCTCCTGATAGCCTGCGCCAACCAGAGGCCCAGGTTGGCCGGGAGATAGACGGGGGTGCAAGCCTTCGCGCACGAGTGCAGTGGAGACACGGGCGCTGACATCTAATTGGGGCAGGGCTGGAACAAATACCCCCTTAATCATCACGCTGGTCACGACTGCAGCGGCGATCAGGCCGACAGCGGCCAGATGATGGCGACGTATCACAAGGCCCAAACCAGCCAGCCCAACAATTGCGATGATCGCGCTGGTTTGAATCGCCCGACCTTTGGCATCGGGTGCCACATCTTGGGCCAGGAGAATGGGCACTAACGTCATGACCAATGTCCCAAGGCTGAGGATTCCGATCGCACTCCACCTCACCCACGCCGTTTGCCACGCGCCTTTGACGAGGCCAGCTGCTCCGAGCAACAGCAACGCGCCATGGACAGGCAGCGTGTAGTGGGCCAGCTTGGCAGGGGCGGCCTCAAACATGATCCAGCCAGGGATCAGCCAAGCCAATAGAAATCGGATGCCTGCTTCGCGCCTGCCATGCCATGCCATCCAGAAACCCAGCGGGATCAGCACACTTCCAGGCCAGAAAATGACCGGTGACAGCAAGAGATGGGCACCGGGCGGCACTGCTTTGTTTTCTGATTGACCTGCCAGTTTCGGGGCGAGGTCTTGGCCCACAGCATCGATGAAGAACTGCCCATTCGTGGCATGCCAAATCGCAATATACCATGGCAGCACGATTGTTGCGGCCAACAGGATGGCTGGCCAATGCATGGCCCGACGTACCCAACTTAGGTCCCGCTCCCACGCGATCAGCATGACCGCTGACAGGATGATCAAGAGAGGTCCAATCGGCCCCTTGATTAACGCGGCCATACCAAGGCCACCCCATAGAGCCCAACTGGCCCAGCGGACGTTGGCCTGGCCGGGTGCTGACCGCAAACCAGCCATGCCCAGATAGGCTAAAGCAGTAAAGCCAGCCAAAGCGGCATCAGTCTTGGCAATGCCGGCTTCGGTGGACAATAACAGCCCCCCGCCAATTGCGATGGCTGCAATGAGACCAACCCGACGGTCAAATAATCTCACACCGATCTGGAAAACACACAGCGCGGCGAGTAGCCCGCCCAGAAGTGATGGCAGGCGAAAGGCTTGAATTGTGCGCGTCTCGGCTCCATCCAGCGGCCCGGCGGTTGCTGCTTGCAGCCAGTGGATCCCAATCGGCTTCTTGTTGCGCGGTTCATCCTGAAAGCTGATGCGAATGAAATCACCGCTCTCGAACATTTGTGTCGTCGCCTGTACAAAGCGGCTCTCGTCTCGGTCCAAAGGTTGTAGGCTGATAAAACCCGGCAAGGCGCAGGCAAGAAGCAAGGCGGCGATGAGGGCATAGGGCCGCCAGCTTTGACACAGCAAATCCAAAAGTATCAGCGCCTTGTGGCTGTTCGGCTGAGGGGCAGGCTCCGACACGCGCACATCCTTCCAGATCGATGACTTTGAAAGCTCTGGTCTAGCCACTCCCGCGCAGGGTGGCAATTGCTGGCTTATGGAGGGCGCTGTCGATGCAAAACCTACTTCGCAAACCATCCCATCCACCGTATGGCTTGCGATTGTCGAGAGGGGGTTAGATCGCGGTGTTGCCACAAGATTTGTCGATTGCGGTCTTGGTGCCGTGCTATAATGAGGCCGCGACTGTTGCCCAAGTCGTGCAGGATTTTGCCGCTGCTCTGCCAGGGTGCAAGATTTATGTTTATGATAATCGCTCGACCGATGACACATTCGCCCGCGCACAAGCAGCCGGTGCCATTGTAAGACGCGAAGATCGCCCGGGTAAGGGCGAGGTCGTGCGGCGTATGTTCGCTGATATTGAGGCTGATATTTATGTCATGATCGATGGTGATGCGACCTATCACGCCCCATCTGCACCGGAACTGATCAATCTGATGGTGGAAAGCCAGGCGGACTTGGTCAATGGCGCGCGGGTAGATTCGGCGATTAAGGCTTATCGGCCGGGCCATCGCTTTGGCAATCGCCTGCTGACCGGTCTGGTTGGTCTCATCTTTGGTACCATGACGACTGACATGCTGTCGGGCTACAAAATTTTTTCGCGACGGTTTGTGAAGTCGTTCCCGGCCCACTCGCGCGGGTTTGAGATTGAAACCGAATTGATGGTGCATGCTTTGGAACTACGCATGACGATCAAGGAGATGCCGACCCCCTATGCCGAGCGGCCGGAAGGATCTGTTTCCAAGCTCAATACGATTCGAGATGGCATTCGCATTTTGTCGATTATCGGCCTGTTTGTGCGTGAGGAGCGGCCTTTGATTGTTTTTACCTCATTGGGTGCGCTTTTGGCGTTGGCAGCCTTCGGCTTGGGTATACCCGTGGTGCTTGAGTTCTTGGAAACCGGTCTGGTTTCCCGGTTTCCGACCGCCATTCTGGCAAGTGCGATGATGGTGACGGCTGTGATTTCGGTATTCTCTGGTTTCGTACTGGACACGGTGACGCGTGGTCGACGCGAGGCGAAGCGCTTTGCGTATCTGGCGGCCCAAGACCGCCGATTTAAACTTTAGAATTGGCTTGTGTTCAACACAAATGGGTCGGCCTTGGTAATTTCCGAAGACAGGGGAAAGCATCTGCCTGTCGGATTTGGTCTCAACCAACGATGCCATAGATGGATTTGGCGCGTGTCGACCAAACAAAAGCGCCTCCCAGCGTGGCTGAGAGGCGCTTGGGTCTAAAGACCCGTCGATCCAATGATCACATTGGGCTTAGAGGCCCGCTTTGGTGAGCTCACCCATCAAATCGGGTACAGCAGCCTTATAGTCGGCAACCAGCCCATAATCGGCAATGGCGAAAATCGGCGCGTCAGCATCCTTATTGATCGCAACGATCACCTTGGAATCTTTCATACCAGCCAAATGCTGGATGGCACCTGAAATGCCGACTGCGACATAAAGTTCTGGGGCGACCACTTTGCCAGTCTGACCAACTTGATAGTCATTGGGCGCATAGCCCGCATCCACTGCCGCCCGAGAGGCACCAACAGCCGCACCCAGTTTATCTGCCAGAGGCTCGATCACATTGTGGAACTCATCAGCAGAACCCATGGCCCGGCCACCAGAAACCACACGTTTGGCACCGGCCAATTCAGGGCGCTCGGATTTAACAATCTCAGCACCCTTGAAAGTGATTGCGGCGGTTGCAGCGCCTGCTGCCACGCTTTCCACTGCAGCCGAACCACCTGCCCCAGCCGCCCCGAAGGCAGTGGTGCGTACGGTGATGACCTTCTTGGCATCCGAGCTTTCAATGGTTTCAAGCGCATTGCCGGCATAGATTGGCCGAACAAAAGTGTTGCCGCTGACCACTTCTTGAATGTCTGAAATCGGTGAAACATCCAAAGCTGCGGCGATGCGGGGCGCGGCATTCTTGCCCGTGGCCGTAGCGGCAAACAACACCGCATCATAATTGGCCATGAGCGGCACCACCAAGCCTTCAATGGCTTCGGCAATGCCTTGCTCGAACGCCGCACCTTCCGCATGGAGCACCTTGCGCACGCCTGCGATGCCGGCTGCTGCACCGGCGGCAGCACCCGCACCTTGTCCCGCGACCAGAACGTCAACGTCTTTGGACAAGGCTAAAGCGGCGGTGATGGTCTTGTTGGTTGCGTCCTTTACGGACGCATTATCATGTTCGGCAACAACGAGAACTGCCATTAGAGGACCCCTGCTTCCTTGAGTTTGCCAACCAATTGCTCAGCGCTTTCCACCTTGATGCCACCGGCGCGAACAGGCGGCTCAGTCACTTTCAGCACTTTGAGGCGCGATGCGACATCAACACCGTAATCAGCCACGGCTTTTACATCGATCGGCTTTTTCTTGGCCTTCATAATGTTAGGTAGCGAGGCATAGCGCGGCTCATTCAAGCGCAGGTCTGCGGTTACAATGGCTGGAAGGGCGGCTTCCAGCGTTTGCAGACCCCCGTCAATTTCACGAGTCACCACTGCCTTGCCATCGGCAATTTCGACCTTGGAGGCAAATGTAGCTTGTGGCCAACCCAAAAGCGCTGCGAGCATCTGGCCAGTGGCATTGTTGTCGCCATCAATGGCTTGCTTGCCCATCAGCACCAATTGGGGGGCTTCTTCGCCAACAACGGCCTTGAGCAGCTTGGCTACAGCAAGAGGTTCAAGATCGGCATCGGTCTGGATCAGCACGCCGCGATCTGCACCCATGGCCAAGGCTGTGCGAATGGTTTCCTGAGCTTGCTGGGGCCCAATCGAGACTGCAACAATCTCGCTGGCCACACCTTTTTCCTTCAGGCGGACAGCTTCTTCCACGGCAATTTCGCAGAAGGGGTTCATCGACATTTTCACATTGGCAAGGTCCACCCCGGTCTGATCGGGTTTCACGCGGACCTTCACATTGTAATCAATGACCCGCTTGACGGGTACGAGGATTTTCATGGGGCGTCTCCACTGAGTGAGCGTTTGTCTGTTTGGGGCAAGGTCGCCAGCTTACCCCACGATTGTGTATATGGGTTCGGTCGGGGCCATGGCCAGTTCTAAACGATGGCCCCGCCGAAAGAATGTAGTCTATTTTGGTGCGGCAGGGGCAGCTGCAGCATCTGTCGCAGCCGGTGCCGCCCCGTCAGCAGGTGCCGCCGCGCCATCTGCAGGTGCCGCTGCCGCTGCTGCTGCGGCGGCCGCTTGGGCTGGATCCCGTGTTGGGTCTGGTGCTGGCAAAGCAGCCGGTGATGGTGCCAGCGAGCGCAGATAAGCCACCACAGCCACACGGTCTGACGACTTGCCCATACCTGCATAAGACATGGCAGTGCCTTTGATATAGGTCTTTGGGGCTTTCAAGAAGTTATATAGCCCATCATAGTCCCAAGCCTTGCCATAGGCCTTCATGGCGTCGGAATAGGCGAACCCACCATGGGTCCCTGCCGTGCGCCCGAACACTTCATACAGCGATGGGCCGGTCTTATTGGCGCTTCCAGGCTCGACATTATGGCAGGACGAGCAGACTTTATGCAGCTTGTCGCCTTGGGCCACCAGCTCGGCGGTCTTGGCAGGGTCGGCCAGAAGCGTTCCCCAATCTGGCATCAATTCCGGCCCGGCATCGGCAGCCGCACCCCCGGCTGGGGCTTCGGCGACTTCGACGGGGAACCCGACGGCTTCTTGATTATTGGCATAGACCATATCGCCTAAAGTGCGGAGGCCCATAATGCCCAAGCCAGTCGCCAGAATGGCGCCGGCAACCATGTTGAACCACAGATTATTGCTGCTCATAACGGTGCTGATATCCCTGTTGCATCGCTTTTGCCACAAGGCTTACCCCGTTATTTTAGGGGCTAGGCTGGCGGCTTTGCGGATCAAACTGTCCTATGGCATGCGTCTTATCGGCTTTCAACAGTTAGTGCTGTGGCGCTGCTATCCCTGAGGCTCGCCAATTGGTGCTCGCTTCTTTAAGAACGGCCCCAGACTGAGGACTATCACGATGTCGCGACCCTTGATTGTCATTCCTGCACGCATGGCTGCCACCCGTCTGCCCGGCAAGCCTTTGGCCGATATTGCTGGAAAGCCGATGATCGCGCGGGTGATCGAGCGGGCCTTGCTGGCTGGTCTAGGCCCGGTTGCCGTCGCTGCTGGCGAGCCCGAGATTGTTGCTGCAGCAGAAACCGCCGGTGCCATGGCGGTGCTCACCAATCCCGATTTGCCCTCTGGATCAGACCGGATTCATGCTGCTTTGGCGGCACTGGATCCTGAAGGCCAGTTTGATCCCATCATTAATCTGCAAGGCGACATGCCGACCTTGGACCCCGCGTTGCTGCAATCCGCGCTGGCCGCATTGGAAGACAGCCCCGAGGCCGGCCTATCGACTTTGGTGTCGCCGAGTGATGATCCGGTTGAGCGGGCGGACCCCAATGTGGTTAAGGCAATCGTTTCTTGGCCAGATGATGAAGACGGGCAGGAAGAAGACGGGCAGGGCACTTTGCCTGCGACAACGGGTCGCTGTCTCTACTTCACCCGAGCCGATGCGCCGAGCGGGCCCGGGCCTGTGATGCGTCATGTCGGCCTTTATGTTTGGCGGCGAAACAGTTTGGCCCGCTTTGTTGCTGCCCCGCCTTCCGCCCTTGAAAAGCGCGAAAAGCTGGAACAATTGCGTGCTTTGGAACTGGGGATGGGGATTGCCGCCCGCGCAGTAGCGGTCTTCCCCAAAGGTGTGGACACACCAGAGCATTTGGAAGCAGCCCGGGCTTGGTATCACAACAACAATCAGGAGACCCCAACGTGAGCGCGCTATCTGCGGGAAAAATCGCCTTTCAGGGTGAATTGGGGGCCAATTCCCATGCTGCGGCCAAGGCTGCCTGTCCGGATCTGGAGCCTTTGCCTTGTCAGACCTTTGAAGACGCTTTTGCCGCCGTTGCCAGCGGCAAAGCTGAACGGGCGATGATAGCGATTGAAAACACGTTGGCTGGCCGGGTGGGCGATGTGCACCATCTTTTGCCTGAAGCCGGCCTCTATATTGTGGGGGAGTATTTTGCCCCTATCCATCACCAACTTGTCGGTGTCAAAGGGGCTGCTTTGGCCGATATCCGCAAAATCCGTTCCCACCCAATGGCGCTCGGCCAATGCCGCAAAATCATCAGAGAACTGGGAGCTGAAGCCGTCAAAACCGCCGACACTGCGGGTGCTGTGCGCGAGATTGCTGAACTGGGAGACAAGAGCGTGGCGGCTCTTGGATCAACCTTGGCCGCCTCTTTTTACGATCTACCGATCCTGCGCGCCGATGTGGAGGATGAGCCCCACAATGCCACCCGCTTTGTCATTCTCTCGGCCACTCCTGATGATGCCGATCTCGAAGATGGTAAGTACATCACAAGTTTTGTCTTTCAGGTCCGAAATATTCCTGCCGCGCTCTATAAGGCCATGGGCGGGTTTGCCACCAATGGCGTCAACATGACCAAGCTGGAAAGTTATCAGGTGGGCGGAAGTTTCCATGCCACCCAATTTTATGCCGATATTGAAGGCCACCCAAATGAGCGCAATGTGCAACTGGCGTTGCAGGAATTGAAGTTTTTCTCTGCTGAGTTGAAAATCCTTGGCGTCTATAAGGCTCATCCCTATCGCAATCTCGAGTCCTCGGCCACTGCTGGTTAGGCGACAATACAGGACCTAATTTGATGCCTTCTTTGCCCCGGGATCAGCGTCAGGATGCCATCAAAGCTCTCAGCCAATATTGTGCCGAGAATCTTGATGAGCCCGTCGGCAATTTGGCGATTGAAGCCCTGCTTGACTTCATCGCCCAAGACCTCGGCCCACTTTTCTACAATCAAGGCGTCCAAGACGCCCAAGCCCGCCTGCAAGGCCTGATCACCGAATTGGACCAAGACATCTATCAAGAACCCTTTACCTACTGGCGACGCCGGAAGTGATTATCCCGCCGCGGCCCTAGCCCGCGCCGCAAGAAGTGGATCAAGCAGCCAGCTCATGAAAGTGCGTTTGTCGGTGATGACATCGGCCTTCAACGTCATGCCGGGCTGGAGGGGGCGGTCTTTGCCGTAGGCTTGGATGCCGGGGCCAGTCAGCGCCACGCGGATGCGGTAGACGGGTTCTTTGAACTCGATAGGCGCTGCAATTTCGCCGGGGCGTAGGGCTGAGCGGGCGATTTCGCGCACTTCGCCTTGAATGGCCCCGAATTGCTGGAACGGAAAGGCATCGACCATCAGGCGCACGCGCTGGCCTTCGGTGATGAAGCCCGCCGCACGCGTAGGCACCAAGATTTGTGCTTCCATCGGGCTGCCCTTGGGCGAGAGATTGATCAAGGGCACATTGGGGTTGGCTGCTTCGCCGGGGCGGATATTGAGGCTCGCCACCCGGCCCGCAACGGGGGCACGCACGACATAGCCGTCCTGCACCGAAAGCTCGGTCAGCCCCGTTTCCAATTGTGTCTTAGCACTGCGCAGCTGACTGGCTTCAGAAGCGCGCGCAGGCTCAAGGGCTTGACGTTGACGCATCAGGTCTTTGGTCTCGCCAGAACGTGACGCGGCAAGAGTGGCACGTTGGCGAGCGATGTCGGCCAGTTCGGCTTGATGGGTGGCGCGAAGGGATTGGCGCTGGCGGTCATAATCCTTGGCCTCGTCAAGGCGGGATTGGATTTGCCGGTTAAGGTCGCCCAATTGGGCGCGGGCAGCAATACTGGCTTGTGCCCGCCGATCAGCCTCGGTGCTCGCCATATAGCCTTTGGATACTAAGGTTCGGGCTTGGGCTTCGGCGCGTTCAGAGATGGCCAATTGGCCTTGAGCCAGCTCGCGGCTGGCCTCAAGGCGGCTGGCGTCGGCGCGGGCGGCCATCGCACGATCAGCTAAGCGCGCATCATCCTGGGTAAAGCGATTGGCATTGCCGCGTGCCGCCTCCATTAGGCGCGCATCTTCGGCTGCAAAGCGGTCGAGCGTGGCACTCGCCCGTTCTGCAAGCCTGCGGCTCTCTTCGGCAAAGCGTTGGGCGCTGGCGGCGGCCTGCAGCTCAATCTCGGTCAACCGCGCCCGGGTCTGTGCTCGCTGCAGTGGTACCACGGCACCGTCAGCCCCTGACACATCCAAAGCAAGCCGCATCAAAGGCTGGCCCTCAGCCACCAGATCCCCTTGGCGGACCAGCACGGCATCTGCCACCCCGCCACGCGGCGCATAGACAGCCGATAAACCCGCCTCTGGCGCAATCCACCCTGCTACGGTCTCTTTGCGTGCATATTGGCCAAGTGCCAGATAGACCGTGCCAATGGCAACGCTGATGACCGCTACTGCCGTGAATGCTGCCAATCTGGCGGGCTGATGCAGTGTTACGCTGCCGTAAACACGGCGGCGCTGGGCTTCAATGACGGCGGGGCGGAAGAGGGTCATTGCCTACTATTGTTTCAGAAGCTGAAGAGTGGATTTGTCATCTGCGCCACAGTTGGCAATCGTATGCGCGTACTCAATTTGATCAGAAACAGCACGAGAAGCAACAAACCCAACCGGACCCCATTCAGGCCGCTTTGATGCAACCTTGTCCAAGTCAGCCGCAGTATCAATGAGATTTCTGCCCGCCTTTATCTGAAACCCATACTGCTTCAGAGCGTCCCTCGAAAACACTACAAATCCCAATTTTGATCGACCGAAGTAGTTTAACTGTCCGTTCTCGATTTCAGCGCTCACGCAGGTCGGCTCGACCAGTTTGATGGAATCCTTCAGCAGATCATTCGAAATACCAGCCCTCTCAAGAATTTGAAGTTCGCGCGTTGCTAGATCGCGAGCTTTTTCGACTTCTGGATTCAGTTTGCCGAGTCGACTCGTAAGAAAATCTGCATGAGAGTTCATACTCCAATGAAATAAAAGCGCCGTGTTTGGCTCGACCCTCTTTTCCGGCGAAGCAATAAAGACCAAGGCACATGCTGATCCACAATAGTCATATATTACTACCGGTATCTTTCGTTCCTGAACTTTTTCGGCTAGAGCGATGCCTGCTGATCCATCACCCCCCAAACTACGTATACGGAGTGTGTAATGGCTGTCGCGATCTAGCGCTTCCAAAACTGGTTTGATGTTGGTTTGCGTAATGGGTCCTGAATACTCAATGACGGGTCGCGACATACACCCTGAAGAGAAGCATAGACACACCGAACAAGCTATTCGCACTGCAAATGTTGGTATTGTTTTCACAGACTTTTAATTCCCCTTAGCCAGCAAAATTGAGGCGTTTAGACACAGTACGACGACCTACTTATCCAAAAATTTCCGGAAAGTAGGTCGCCAAGTTGCCTCTACAGGTCCATTAGCTTTTCAAAACGCTTTATGGGATTGCAGCAGGCGGAGTTCCGAAGGCTCGGCCCCAGAAGCGTTGCCGTGCTTCCCTTGACGTGTTGACTGGCACCATAACATCAATCGCATCTGGCTGCACTTCTACTTTGACTTCTGGCTTTTCAGGGTCTGCTGGCTTCACAGGCTGAACCACAACGCCAGGTCGACCAACTGATCCGCCAATCCAACCGCCTCCGACGAAGCCGCCTACTCCAGTTGGCCCACGGACTCCAACGACCACCACGGTTTCGACCTGCCGGTCTTCTTCCTTGGGTTTTTCAGCAGGCTTTGAGGGTGTGCTCGGAGCTGGTGGGGCAGGAGGGGGACTATTTCCGCCGCTAACATACCTAACTTCATCGACCGTCAATACGCGCATAACTTCAGCTCCATCATAGATGTTAAAATTGGATATCACATCTCTGTGTTCCGCGGCCTAATCGACCGTGAGTAAAGTTGACGGGCTCGGGGAGGGTATGTCAAGTTGCGTTCGTTAACCACGCAGACACAAATTTGTGAGGTACAGCTGCGGCTTTGCGAAGTACAGCTGAAGCGGAGTACCCAGTAATCGGAACATCTATTGCGCAACAATGTAAGTGATCTAAACTCCGGCATAAACTCCCACGACGAAAGCCGCATGTGGCTGACCCGTCTGTTCCACTCCGACAAGCTGCCGATGATCCTGCAGGCAGAGGCGGCGGAGTGTGGCTTGACCTGCCTTGCCATGGTTGCCGCCGCCCATGGCCAACGTCACACGCTCTCTGATCTTCGCCGCAAATTCAGCGCCAGCCTGAAGGGCACGACCCTCAAAAGCGTCATGGATATGGCCGACGGGCTGGGCATGGTGGGTAGGCCCTTGCGGTTAGAAGTCGATGAATTACCGAGCCTCAAGCCGCCTTGTGTGCTGCATTGGAATTTATCCCACTATGTCGTGCTAAAAAAGGCTTGGAATGGGCCAGGCGGAATTTGGGCCGTTATTCATGACCCCGCGCGCGGTGTGCGCAAAGTCGCCCCCGCAGAGATTGGGCGTTCCTTCACCGGTGTGGCGCTGGAACTGACACCTACACCCGCTTTTACCAAGAAGAAGCACGTCGAGCGGGTTCGACTGTCTGATCTCTGGAGCACGCTGAAGGGCCTCAAAGGCCCTGTCATCCAGCTCTTCCTGCTAGCCCTTGTCGTGCAAGTGATTGGCGTATTCAGCCCGATGCTGAACCAATTGATCATTGATGATGCCATTTCCAAAGGCGATATGGACCTTCTGACCACCATTGGCACGGGCATGGTGATCTTGCTTCTGATCCAGACCTGCATTGGCCTCTTGCAAGGCTTTGTCGGCATGTATCTGGGCACGCAGCTTAACTTTCAGATGCAGAGCAATCTGTTGCGCCATGCCCTGCGCTTGCCCGTGGCGTGGTTTGAGAAGCGTCATATTGGCGACATTATGAGCCGGTTTGGCTCGCTCGGACCAGTACAAAGTTTCTTGACCAGCGTGCCAATTGGCGCAACTTTGAACGTCATCATGCTGGTGGTCGGTGGCACAATGGCGGTGCTCTATTCGCCACTGCTGTTTGGCTGTGTAATAGCCAGTATGGTCATCCCCGTAATCGTTCAAGCCGTCACCTTTCCTTGGGTGCGGCGCAAGACCGATGAGGGCATTTCGCTCGGGGCAGTTGAGTCGACGACGTTCATGGAGACTTTGCGCGGCGCGCGGACATTTAAGCTATTCGGCAAAGAGCGCGAACGGGTCAGCCAATGGCAGAATGATATGGCAGCCAGCGTTAACAATAGCGTTACCATACAGCGGGTCGGCCTGTGGGGCGGGGCGGGGCTTGGGATTGTTACAGGCCTGCAAGGGGTTGCCGTCTGGTGGCTGGGTGCCAAGCAAGTAATTGATGGCACCATGAGCCTTGGCATGCTGATGGCGTTTCAATCCTATGCAGGGCAATTCTCTGGGGCACTATCCGGCCTCATTGGCATCTATTTCCAGTGGAAGACGTTGGAGCTTCACCTCGAGCGCCTCGCCGACGTGGTGCATGAGGACCCAGAAGTTGGCGTGGATGAGCCCATTCAAGAAGGCCGCTTGTTTGAAGGCCGTATTGGGGCCGACAAACTCTCTTTCCGTTATGCAACTCACGAGCCCTTGGTGTTCAAGGATGCCAGCTTCTCCATCGACCCCGGCCAATTTGTTGCCATCATTGGCCCGTCCGGCGGTGGCAAGACGACTTTGATGAAGGTTCTTCTGGGCCTGCTTGATCCCACCGAAGGGGAAGTGAAGGTTGAAGGGGTGGGCCTCAAGAATTTTGGCGTGCGCACATTCCGGCATCGCATCGGCGCTGTCTTACAAGATGATCGCCTGCTGGCAGGCACGATTGCCGACAATGTCTCTTTCTTCGATGCAGATCACGATATGGCGAAAGTGGAAGAATGCTTGGCCAAGGCATGCGTGTTGGATGATATTCTCAAGATGCCAATGGGCACGATGACTTTGGTGGGTGATCTGGGCTCCACCCTGTCTGGTGGGCAGCAGCAGCGCGTGCTTCTTGCCCGCGCGCTCTACCGCGAACCGACAATTCTGTTCCTAGACGAAGGCACCGCCAATCTCGACCCCGAGACTGAAGCACGGGTTGCCGAGACCCTACGTGGACTATCTTGCACCCGTATCTTTGTTGCGCACAGGGAAGCCGCGATTGCTGGGGCTGACCGTACGCTGCTGGTCGCAGGCGGCACGGTCACGGAGGTCACCGAGCAGGTGCACGTGGCGGCGGAGTAGTCTTCAACGCATCTCCTGTAACCGCGGCCAAATATCAGGCGTACCTCCTTCTATCGACATGAGGAGGCCACGGCCATGAAACTTAAGAACCTTGCGGCCACGGCCATTTCCCTGTTCGGCGCTGTCATTTTTCTCGACAGCCTGCGTTACAAGTTTACCGATCACCCAAAAACCCAAGTAATTTTTGGCGCATTGGACGGTTGGGCCAGCTCACTGGGATTGCCGGGCCTGTTTGCGCATACCGGTCTGTTCAGCCAATATGTGATCGGCTCGGCAGAGTTGGTCGCGTCAATATTGTTGCTGGTCGGCCTGTTGCCGCGATTACAGCGCCTCAATGCCCTCGGTGCGCTGATCGCCTTTGCCGTGATGAGCGGGGCCGTAAGCTTCCATCTGCTTACCCCGCTGGGCATTGACCCCAATCATGACGGTGGCGGCCTGTTTGCGGCCGCGGCCACCTTGCTGACCGGGTCAGCTATCCTGATCTTGATCCGCCTGCCCGACATAGCCGGCCTGCTGGGCGATCTCAGTCGGGCATTTATCCAAGCCCCTTCGGATGACATGGCCCCCATGGGCAAGCCTGCACGCGCCTGAACCTTTCTGCCCCTTACCCTCCCCAATATCTTTCAAACCAGAGACGAACAATGAAAAAGCGATCCACCGCCCTGATGCTCGCACTTGCGCTTTCCCCTCTGGCGATTGCCAGCCCCGCTTTGGCTGACAAGGCCCCGGTTTGGACCAGTTTTGGTTCCAATGTTGCTATTCGCGGCTATGATCCGGTGGCCTATTTTACCGCTGGAAAGCCAGTCGAAGGTTCCGCCCAGTTCAAGGTAACCTATCAGGGGGCCGAGTTCCGTTTTGCCAGCGCCGCCAATCGCGATGCCTTTTCAGCTAATCCGGCTCGTTATGCACCACAATTTGGCGGCTATTGTGCTTGGGCTGTCAGTCAAGGCTATACCGCCGGGATCGACCCTCAGGCCTGGGCGATTGTCGGGGGTAAGCTCTATCTCAACTACAACAAAGACGTTCAAGCCCGCTGGCAGCAGAATACGGCCGCCAACATCGCTGCTGGCAACCGCAATTGGCCCACTGTCTTGAAGAAATAGTCTGCTTGATCATGCCGCGTCTGTGGCGTCGTCCTTTAGGGCCTTTGCAAGGTCCAAAAGGCGCCGCCGTGGGCGCTCGCCCAGACGGTAATAGGCGCGGATCAGTTCCAGCGTTTCCTTCTGACGCAGGACGTCGGGCCCGATCTCGTCATCATTGGCCGCGGGCTCGTTGGCAGCGGCTAGATTGCTGAGCCCGTCGTAAAAGTATTGCACGGCAATCGACAAAGCACCGGCCAGTTCAAATAAGCGGCTGGCGGTGATGCGATTGGCCCCACACTCATATTTCTGGATCTGCTGGAAGCGGATGCCGACAGCGTCGGCCAGTTGCTGCTGGGTCATGCCCATCAGACGGCGACGGCGGCGCAAGCGGCGTCCTACGTGCAGATCAATTGAATTGGCCATCAGGTCCTCCTGGTTCTCGCAATCACAAACGCCGCCTGCCCTGAATCGATCCGTTTCGGGACGGCTGACGCGGTTACCGACAGCCAAGTGCAAGCACTGTGCCGAGGCGTTTTGTCGGGTTTGCAGCAATAGGTGCTTGCCGTAACCGCGCCTCGCGCTTAGCTTGCTGCAACTGCGAAGAAAGCAGTCTGATGACAAAGGGCAGGTCTTTCCAACTCATGGCACAAATTAAGAAAATTGGCGTCATTGGCGCCGGCCAAATGGGCAACGGTATTGCCCACGTTGCTGCTTTGGCAGGATATGATGTCCTTTTGAACGATATCTCGCAGGATCGGCTCGACCTAGGTCGCGCCAAAATTGAGCGCAATCTGGCCCGTCAGGCCGCGCGCGGTCTGATCCGTGATGACGAAGTGGCCCCGGCTTTGGCGCGCATCGTCACCACGACGGCGATCGAAGATCTGGCTTCGATTGATCTGGCGATCGAGGCTGCCAGCGAAAAGGAAGACATTAAGCGCGCGATCTTCAAGTCATTATGTGCTGTCGTCGGACCGCAGACGATCTTGGCGTCCAACACATCTTCATTATCGATCACACGTTTGGGGTCGTCCACTGATCGGCCCGAACGCTTCATTGGCCTGCATTTCATGAATCCAGTGCCGATGATGAAATTGGTTGAGGTCATTCGTGGCTTGGCCACCAATGAAGAGACCTATGAGGCGGCGACCCAAGTGGTCAGCACGATGGGCAAGACCATCACCAATGCCGAAGATTTTCCAGCCTTCATCGTCAATCGGGTTTTGATTCCGATGATCAATGAGGCAGTCTACACCTTGTATGAGGGTGTCGGTACGGTGGAGGGCATTGATAAGGCCATGCGGCTGGGGGCCAATCACCCGATGGGCCCGTTGGAACTGGCCGATTTCATTGGTTTGGACACGATCTTGTCGATCATGCAAATCCTCAATGAAGGTCTCGCCGACACCAAATATCGCCCTTGTCCGCTGTTGGTGAAATATGTCGAGGCTGGTTGGCTGGGTCGTAAGACCGATCGCGGCTTCTATGATTATCGTGGCGAGACGCCAGTCCCCACGCGCTAATCCGTGACTGTTGTCGCATCGCCATCCTGGATGGTGAAGCGGGTTCTCGGCCATTTTTGGACCAGTTGGTCGGGCAAGGGAAAACCCCTCTCCTTCGCGGAGAGGGGCTCTATGCGGCATAAGCTCTTGGCGCGCGGCGCGCCGCTCTGCGGATTATCGTGCGTTGGGGTTAACCCGTTGGCTCTTAATGCCCTTGCGCTCTAGGAAAGATTGAACGCTGTCAGTACCAGCAAGGTGTCCGGCACCAACGGCAACAAATACGGTGCCAGGCTGTGCCATGCGCCCCGCAATCCAATTGGCCCAACGTTCATTGCGGTCGCTCAGCAATAATTTAGCGAGCTCTGGCTGGGTCCGCAGGCTGGCATTCATCAAATCGGCCAATTGCTGCTCGTTCCCGGTCTTCCAAGACACCACCATCTGGTCGATCATGGTTGAGATCTGGTCCCAGTCTTCAATCGTGGCGACAAGCATTTGCCGCTGCTGGGCTTCGCTCATGCTGGCAAAGAAGCCCACTTGCTCTGCGCCGGTCTCGAAACCTTCCACAGGCTTGTTGGCGGCACGAGCTAAACTATCGAGCGTCTTGTCGATACCTTGCTCAGGGTTCAAGCCCAGCTTGGCATAAACGCTGAGCGACAGAACAAGACTGGCCAGCCAAGGTCTCATGGGTTGCATTGCCTGAGGGGGAATCCCGGTTGCGGCGATAATCTTGTCCAAACGTGCCTTTTGAGAATCGCTCAGCCCATCATAAATCGTCTGACCGGCAGGCAATTGGCCCTGAGTTGCCATCAATTGGGCGATTGCTGGGCCTTCGGCCTCCAGATTAGCAATCTCCAGACGCAGTGAGTCGGACTTGTCAAAGGCTGCCTTCACCGCGCCGTGGTTCCAATCTACATCCGGGCGCATCAAGTGGAAGGTCCCGAATAGATAAATGGTGGTGTCAGCGTCCTTCACCACCCACAAGGCTGGTGTTGCCTTTGTGGTTGCCGGTGCTGGTGCAGCAGCCGGGGTTTGGGCCGAGGCAGGGGCGGCCTGGAAGGTTAAAAGGGTGATGGCAGAGGCAAATGCCAGAAGGGTCTTTTTCATCATTTTCTCCAAGAAAGGTGGGGAGTGGGGGAGGAGACGTGTCTGTAAGTCTCAGTTTGGTGGCCCGCGTCCTTACCGACGTTTGAGCCAGAGATGGGCCCAGACTGCGAAATAGGTCACAACGAGGACGCCGATGGTAGCGCCGACGCCAGCGGCGAAGGCGTGGGTTTTGGTGCCAAGCCAGCTTTCGAGGGCTGGCAACTCAAAATCAGGAAAGCCCAGAAGGGCAAGAATCGGAATCATGCCGAACGCCATGGTGGCAACACCCGCCCACAAGAATGCAACCTCATGGGTCTGACGGGCCAGTTCGTCCAGCAGCCTGATGTAATGAATATTGGCAGCCAACACAGCCAGCATGGCAATGCACACCAGTCCAACCAACAGGCCATTCGGCGCGCTGCTGGTATTGAGAGCCGTGCTGAATCCCAAGAGGCCACCGCCTAAAAGCGAGCCGATGATATAGGCGTTGATCTTGCTTTGTCGGGTCCAGCCTTTTTGAGGCGGCTTTGAGTCGGGCTCGGTCATGGTACATCCTCAAAGATGGCTTCTATCGGCAGGCCAAACAGGCGGGCGATCTTGAAGGCAAGCGGGAGGGAGGGATCGTATTTGCCAGTTTCCAAGGCGTTGATGGTTTGGCGGGAGACATCGAGCGCGTCAGCCAGGTCGGATTGGGACCAATCCCGCTCGGCTCGGAGAACTTTGAGACGGTTTTTCATGCGTCATCCATCCCTAAGGGCGAGAGCATGCTGGGGTCTTTGGCTCCTGCCACCCAACTATAGGCGATCAGATAAATCACTTGGTACCAGACGAAGAAGTCGAAGGCGGTGATCGAGGTTGTGAACCCCAGCTTCGCGGTCGCCATCAAAATGATGCCGATCGGCAGGGATATGAAGCAGGACAATGCGCACGCCTCAATCCAAATCGCGCGGAAAAACTCATCCAAAATGTGCCAGAGCCGATAGCCGCTCCAAGCCATCATGGCTGTTCCGGTTATGACAGCGCCCAGATAAATGCCCTGCATGTTTTGAGTAAGACTTGGCAGGACCTGGATGATCATCAGGGCTGCGAGCGCAGCTGAGTAGCCGACATAGAAGATTAGCAGCATAGGATAGGCCCGTCGGGATCCAGGTCCATCGCCTAAACCTCCTGTCATGGCGCTGTTGGCGGCAATTCTGGGATTGATGATGGCAGCCCCAAACAACACGGCACTGACCAAATAAATGGCCAAGAGGATGATGCCGAGGAACAGGCTGATGGCTGTGGTCCAGCCAATCTCGTCAAGCCGAAGACCCGCCTCGCCCTGATCTGCGGTGTGAAGCCAGCTGCCCGCAAAATATCCGGTAATGCCACCCAAAACCATGAAGACAAGGATGCCTGCGATAAAGGACTTGATTGACTTGGTCCGTCGCTCTGAGGATTGCTTATCCGACATATGTCATGTGTCCTTGCTAATTTGACAAGGAAGCTTGTCACACATCGGCACAGACATGTCAAGCACCCTTGTCAAAAAGACATGAGTGCTTGTCTGCTCCGTGTTTT
The DNA here is from genome assembly GCF_003112735.1 of Candidatus Phycosocius bacilliformis. GTDB lineage: Bacteria > Pseudomonadota > Alphaproteobacteria > Caulobacterales > Aquidulcibacteraceae > Aquidulcibacter > Aquidulcibacter bacilliformis. Next base: position 414,474 of record NZ_BFBR01000001.1, on the reverse strand, counting down.
CAGAGAGTCAGGCGAGGACCCGCTTCAGCGCTTCGGCCCATCCTGCTAGGCGGGTTTGGCGCACCTCGCGAGGCATGGCCGGGGCAAAACGCTCAACCTTGCCACGCATGACAGAGGCCTCTGCCAGTGAGGGATAAAGGCCTGCGCCAACAGCCGCCAACATGGCTGCTCCCAAAGCCGTGGTCTCGATAAAGCTGGGCCGTTCCACATCAATGGCCAGAATATCGGCCAAATCTTGCGCCATCCAATCATTGGCGACCATGCCGCCGTCGATCCGTACCTCAGCCCAGTCCGCGCCATCAGCTGCAAAGGCGGTTTTAAGATCATGTGTCTGATGCGCCATGGCCTCGAGCGCAGCACGCACGACATGGGCCTTTTTGGCCGAAAAGCTGAGACCGTGGATCGCCCCGCGTGCATGGGGCTGCCAGTGCGGGGCACCAAGCCCTGACAGGGCTGGCACCAGATAGACGCCGCCGTTGTCCACAACGCTCCGGGCCAAGCTTTCAGAATCCGCGGCCTTTTCAATCAGTCCCAAATCATCGCGCAGCCATTGCATCAGACTGCCGGCCACAAAGACCGAGCCTTCAAGCGCGTAATGGCGCACCCCATCGAGTTGCCATGCAATGGTGGCCAAAAGCCGGTTACGTGAGTGGGGCAGGCTTCGTCCAGTCTGGGTCAGCACGAAGGCTCCGGTGCCAAACGTCGCCTTGGTCTGGCCGGGCATCAAGCAGGCTTGGCCGATCGTCGCTGCCTGTTGATCGCCAGCCATGCCGCAAATTGGGATCGGCCTGCCGAATAAATCCGCCTTTGTGAGGCCCAACTGCCCAGCGCAATCAACAATCTGGGGCAAAATGGACTGGGGCACGCCAAACAGCTCGCACAAACCATCATCCCAGCCCGAACTGCCAATCGACATGAGGGCTGTACGCGAGGCATTGGTCGCGTCGCTGATATGGGCACCCCCGGTTAAGCGATAGACGAGGTAGCTCTCGATCGTGCCAACAGCCAACCGATCGCCAGCCTCTTTAAGCTGCTGCCAATGGCGCAGGGCCCACCCCATTTTGGAGCCTGAGAAATAAGGGTCGAGCAGCAAGCCGGTCTTAGCTTGCACCATGGTCTCATGGCCTTGATCTTTAAGGGATTGGCACAGATCCGCCGTGCGCCGATCCTGCCAAACGATGGCAGGTGCCAAAGGCTTGCCCGTACTACGATCCCAAAATACGACGGTCTCACGCTGGTTGGTGATGCCGATGGCCGCAATCTCCTGCGGCCCGCCAGCTCTGGCCACCATCTCCTGCGCACAGGCCAGGGTTAGGGTCCAAATCTCCTCGCCATCATGTTCTACGAGGCCAGGGGCGGGGTAATGCTGCGTCAGCGGCTTCTGTGCGCTACCCAGACAGGTGCCGTCCCCGTCAAACAGCATGACCCGTGTCGAGGTGGTGCCTTCATCGATGACAAGGATTTTTCCGCTCATGACTCACTGGCCTTCATAGCGCGCCCGGTGGCGCTGAAAATAAACACAGCTTTGTTGCCAAACACCCAGCGGTTAACGTTCAACGCCGTCAGGACTGAACTGATCAAAACGATCAGCATGACATCAATATAATGCAGCCATGGCAGACCGATATGCTGGTAGAAAGATTCGCCAACGAACAAGGTGTCGGGTTTGTAGAGCACGAACGTGTGGAAGCCATAGAGCAGGAAGCCGAAGATCAGCCCTGCAATGGCGGCACGTGCATCGACATTGCGGAACAGCAGCCCCGCAATGAAAGCCGACAGGATCGGCATCGAGAACAGTCCGTTTAGTTCCTGCAACAGATTGATGATGCTCTTGGCATTTTGGAAAACCGGCACGAGCGCAATCGAGGTGATTGTCAGCACGACCGAAGCAATGGCCGCCAGCCGCCAATGGTTCTTGACCGTTGCAATGAATTTCTCATGAAAGTCGATGGCGTAAAGCGCGACGCTGGAATTGAGGATGGCGCTGGTGTGGGCAATGACAGCCGCGGCCATCATGGCCGCAAAAGCTCCCGACATCCAGGATGGCAGCACATGGGCGACCAGTTTGCCATAGGCCTCGTCGCCGACGCTGCCGAACAATTTATAGGCCACGACGCCGGGGATCACCACGATGGCTGGAATGATCAAAATACGCACAACCGCTGCCGCCAGCACGCCCTTTTGTGCTTCCTGTACGGTTGGGGCAGTCATGGCTTTTTGCGTGATATTCTGATTGGTAGACCAATAGAAAATCTGGATGAAAAGCATACCGGTGAACAGCGTATGGAAGGGAATGGGTGAGGTGAAGGACCCGATCATGCTGATGCGTTCTTCTGGTACGCCGCTGACAATGTCGAAATCCACCGCCGCTAGCGCGAGGATGACAACCAGAAAGGCAATCGCCAGCACGCCAATTCCAGAATAGGTGTCCATGACTGCCACCGCGCGCAGACCGCCTGTGATTGTATAAATGGCGGCGATGATCGCCATGGGGGCGGCAAACCATAGGAGCGACCAGTCCACCCCGAACATGGATTTAAGGAACAGGCTCCCGCTGTAGAGGGCTGCAGGCAGATAAATCAGCACGTTGCCAATAAGAAACAGCGCAGAAATCACCGTGCGGATGCTGCCGCCCTTATAGCGCTTTTCCAAAAGCTCCGTCACCGTCGTGCATTTGTGGCGATAATAGATCGGCACGAAAACATAGGCTAGGATTAGCAGGCCGAAGAAACCGCAAATCTCCCACCAGGCCAGCAGGAGCATTTGATTGCCATTCATGCCGACCAATTGTTCGGTCGATAAATTGGTGAGCGTGATTGCACCGGCAACAAACAACCATGACAAGCCGCCCCCAGCCAAAAAGACTTCGCGGGTCGTACCGCCGTCTTTTTGCCGATCCTTATTGGCCGCCCCGGCACCATGGACCTTCCAATATGTGAGAATGGCAATCAGGGCCGTCAGGCCGAAGAAAATGCCGATCTGTAACGCTGACGCGCTGCCCTGCAACATGGCATTTCCCCCTTATGCCTCATGGCTTTTCATTCAAACCAGACACTAGTAAGGCCTCTTAAGTGTGGCAAGCGGGCCGACCGGGCGGACCTGTGATTTCCGCGACTATGATCACGCAGAAGGGAAGAGGGCAGATGGACACTGTAATCCTGCATGGTGGCGGCAGCAGTGTGGTCCTAGCCACGACCATCGGTGAGCCGCCCGCGATACTTCATTGGGGTCCGGGCCTGCCGGACGGCATGATCGGCGCTGATCTGAAGGCACTGACAGGCCATCAAGGTGGGCCTGGTAGTTCGGATGTGTTTGTCCATGCATCTCTGGCTATGGAGGCGGGTTTGGGGCTTCTGGGGCCGACAGGAGTTGTCGCCCATCGCGGTGGCAAGGATTGGGGCAGCCGATTTGTGGTCAAAAATGTCTCAGACATTGATGACGGCGTGATCATGACTTGTGCAGATGCCACGACCCGAATTGAACTGGCATATCGTATTCAGCTTGACCCGGTGACCGGGGTCATGCGTGTCACTGCGGAATTGGCCAATCAGGGCGAGCGTGATTTGGACGTGGCCGAGTTTGCCACAGCTGTGCTGCCTATCCCTGCGCATATGAACGATTTGATCGGTTTTACGGGGCGCTGGGCGCTGGAGTTTCAACGCGAGCGCTTGAACCGGTTTGCGGGCACTTATCTGCGTGAAAGCCGCCGTGGTCGCACCTCCCACGATGGCTTTCCGGGAATCATCTTGTGCGCGGATTCAACAGATGAGCGACAAGGCGAAGCCTATGGCTTGCATTTGGGCTGGAGTGGCAATCACCGGATGCGCGTCGACACGCTTCATGATGGGCGGGTGTTTGTCGGCCTTGGTGCGCTCTTCGGTGCCGGCGAGATCCGTCTAGCACCTGGCGCACGATTGACTGCCCCAACCATTCATGCGGCCTACAGCTCTGAAGGCCTGAGTGACCTGTCACAACGTTTCCATGCCCACGTCCGGCAGCATGTGTTGCGTCCCCAATTACGCGAAAAGCCGCGCCCAGTTCACTACAACACGTGGGAAGCGGTTTTCTTTGATCATGACTTTGAGCGCCTCAAGGCTTTCGCGGACCGCGCCGCAGCGATCGGGGTCGAGCGATTTGTGCTAGATGACGGATGGTTCGGTTCCCGGCGTGATGATACCTCAGGTCTGGGAGACTGGGTTGTCTCTCCGGATGTTTATCCTGATGGGCTCAAGCCGCTCATTGATTATGTCACTGGGCTTGGCATGGAAATGGGGATCTGGTTCGAGCCAGAGATGGTGAACCCGGATTCTGATCTTTACCGAGCCCATCCCGATTGGGTCTTGGGACTAGCACATGTTGATCAGGTGCCGTTTCGCAACCAATTGGTGCTGGATATCTCGCGACAGGAAGTTTCTGACTATTTGTTCGAACGGATCGACGCCATTCTTCGCGATCATGATATTTCCTATGTCAAATGGGACATGAATCGCGACATCAGCCATCCTGGTGATCATCAGGGGCTCCAGCGCGGTCATGCCCAAGTTGAGGCTCTTTATGCTTTGCTCTCCAGATTGCGCACGGCCCATCCAAGCGTCGAGTTTGAATCCTGTGCCTCGGGTGGCGCACGCACTGATTACGGAATTCTCGGCTTGACGGACAGGATCTGGACTTCCGACAGCAATGATGCCCTCGACAGGCAGGAAATCCAGCATGGGGCGAGCTTTTTCTTCCCACTGGAAGTGATGGGGGCCCATGTCGGGCCCCGGCGCTGTCATATCACGGGGCGTACATTGTCGATGGCGATGCGGGCTGGCACAGCCATGATCGGCCATATGGGGCTTGAGCTCAATCTCTTGGAAGAATCCGAAGCGGAAATGGCGGTCCTCGAACAGGCAATCAACCTGCACAAATCCCACCGGAACCTTTTGCACACCGGCAATCTGGTGCGCCTGAAGACCACAGCCGATTTGATTGGGATGGGTGTGGTGGCGCAGGATCAGTCCCAAGCGCTTTATTCTCTTTCGATCATGAAAAGTCAGACCCAGCGCCTTTTGCCGCGCGTTCAATTCCAGGGCCTTGATCCAGATGCCGACTATCGCCTGAAGCTGGTTTGGCCGCCACGCTTTAAGTCTTGGTCACCGGCCTCCAGTGTCGAGACGCTCGACCTGCTGGGGGAGGGAAAGGTACTGCGCGGGCGCGTCTTGACCGATCTGGGTATTGGTCTGCCCCTGACTGCCCCAGAGCAAGTTTTGATCTTCCACGTGCACGCAGTCTGAACCCGCCCGCAAACCACCAACAGTATCAGGCTCTTTCCCCGGTGGGCCTGTCAGGCTATGTCCCTGCCCATGACTCCCCGTGAAAACATCCGCAATTTCTCCATCGTGGCCCACATCGACCATGGCAAGTCCACCTTGTCGGATCGGCTGATCCAGCTAACGGGTGGACTCACGCAACGCGAGATGAAAGACCAAGTGCTCGACAGTATGGATATCGAGCGCGAGCGTGGCATCACGATTAAGGCGCAGACCGTGCGGCTTGAGTTTCAACGCGATGGGCAGGACTATGTCCTCAATCTGATTGATACCCCAGGTCATGTCGACTTTGCCTATGAAGTCTCCCGGTCGCTGGCTGCGTGCGAGGGGGCGCTGCTGGTCGTTGACGCAAGTCAGGGTGTTGAGGCGCAGACCTTGGCCAATGTCTATCAGGCCATTGATGCAGATCTTGAAATTGTCCCGGTTCTTAACAAGATTGACTTGCCTGCAGCTGAACCTGATCGGGTGAAAGCTCAAATCGAAGAAGTCATCGGTATTGATGCGTCTGACTCGGTGATGATTTCGGCCAAGACCGGGCTGGGGATTGAGGATGTGCTTGATGCCATCATTACCCGTCTGCCCGCTCCCAAGATTGGCGACCGCGACGCCCCGCTCAAGGCACTATTGATGGATGCCTATTACGACCAGTATCTGGGCGTGGTGGTGCTGGTGCGCATCATAGACGGGGTGCTGAAGAAGGGCATGAAAGTGCGCATGATGGCCACCGGGGCCAATTATGCACTCGACCGGGTCGGGGTGTTCAAGCCCAAGATCACAGAAGTTGAAGAATTGGGTCCAGGTGAGATTGGCTTCTTGACTGCCTCAATCAAGGAGGTGGCTGACGCCGCCGTTGGTGATACGATCACCGAAGAACGCCGTCAGACTGCGACCATGCTGCCGGGCTTCAAGCCAGCCCAACCGGTGGTTTTCTGCGGGCTTTTCCCAGTGGATGCTGCAGACTTTGAAGATTTGCGCGCCGCTATGGGCAAGCTTCGCCTGAATGATGCAAGTTTTTCGTTTGAGATGGAGACCAGTGCCGCCTTGGGTTTTGGCTTCCGCTGTGGCTTCCTTGGGCTATTGCATCTTGAAATCATTCAGGAACGGCTGAGCCGAGAGTTTAACCTCGACCTGATCGCCACCGCGCCATCTGTCGTCTATGAAATCAAACTCAAGAGCGGTGAAACGCTGCACCTTCATAATCCCGCCGATATGCCCGATGTGATGTCGATCGAGGCAATTGAGGAGCCTTGGATCAAGGCCACCATTCTAACCCCAGATGAGTATTTGGGCGGGATTATGAAGCTGTGTCAGGATCGGCGCGGCAATCAGCGCGAACTGACTTATGTCGGCTCACGCGCGATGCTGGTATATGAATTGCCACTCAATGAAGTGGTGTTTGACTTCTATGATCGTCTCAAGAGCATTTCAAAGGGCTATGCGTCGTTTGATTATGCCATCGAGGGCTATCGGCCCGGCAACCTCGTGAAAATGTCCATTCTGGTCAATGAAGAGCCGGTTGATGCCCTATCAATGCTGGTCCATGCCACACGCGCTGAAATGCGTGGGCGTTCAATGTGCGAGAAATTGAAGGATCTCATCCCGCAGCATTTGTTTAAAATCCCCATCCAAGCTGCCATTGGTGGCCGCGTGATCGCGCGGGAAACTATCTCGGCAATGCGCAAGGATGTGACAGCAAAATGCTATGGTGGTGATGCCAGCCGCAAACGCAAACTGCTCGACAAACAGAAGGCCGGCAAAAAGCGCATGCGCCAGTTCGGTAGTGTCGACATTCCACAGGAAGCCTTCATCGCCGCCCTGAAAATGGATGCCGACTGAGCGATCATTGTGCCTTTGGCTGCTTTAGAGCACCGCTGGCAATCACTGGGATAAGATAGGCGATCAGGAAGAGTGTGTTGGCAGTGGCGTTGCCCGGTGAGCCCAAAACGAAAGAGAGGCTCGTATCGCCCAGCCACCACACCAGAATGGCCCCGGTCAGCGGGACAAACAGGCGCAAATGGGGGTTCTCAATCGCCACCCGAACCAGGATGAGCATTGTCACGCCCCAACCCATCATCACCGCGCCCAATACCATAGCTGTCAATCGCGCAGCCTCTTCCCAGCCCTTGCCATCGATGGGCCAGGCCATTGCATCAAAGTAAAGGCGCACACCCCAATCGGTGGCAGGCAGGCCGCTGCCCAAGAAGATGAGACCAAGGACAATAACACCTCCGCACCAGAGGTTAAGCCAGTTTCGCCAAATCGGGGCCATTGGGATCTCCTATGCTGTCTGACAGTGTACTGGTTTCTTTTGAAAGACCGCAATAACGTCAGAGGTCATGGCCTCTGCATCGCGTAGTGGTATTCCGGCCCCAATCCGGCAATGATGGTGCTGTTGGGTAACCACGCTCGTTCGGGTGCCTACACTATCGTCGAAGGTCGTCTTTATGCGCGTTCTGGTTACCGGTGCTGCTGGCTTCATTGGGTTTCACACCGCCGCGGCATTGATCGCACGTGGTGATCAGGTCGTGGGCTTTGATGTGGTCAATGATTATTACGATCCGGCCTTGAAGGAGGCCCGTCTGCGAGAATTGGCTATCCTATCAGATAGAGGGCCTGGCCAATTCAGTTTTGTGCGCGCTGATCTCGCCGATGCTGCTCACGTAGATGCGTGCTTTGCAGACCATCGGTTTGATCGGGTCATTCATCTGGCAGCCCAAGCTGGCGTACGTTACTCGCTTGAGAATCCCCGCGCCTATGTCGCGTCCAATGTGTTGGGCTTTACCAACATCCTAGAGGCCTGCCGCGCCCATAATACTGCCCATCTGACGTATGCGAGCACGTCGAGCGTTTATGGCGGCAATACGCACATGCCGTTTTCCGAGAGCCATGGCGTAGACCATCCGCTGCAATTCTATGCAGCAACCAAGCGGGCCAATGAGTTGATGGCCCATGCCTATAGCCATTTGTTTGGTCTGCCGACCACAGGGCTGAGGTTCTTTACCGTGTATGGGCCTTGGGGTCGGCCGGACATGAGCCCCTATTTGTTCACTCAAGCTATTCTGGCTGGCGAACCGATCAAGCTGTTCAATCATGGCCAGCATAGCCGCGATTTTACCTATGTCGACGATATCGTCGAGGGCGTTATTCGCGTGAGTGATCAGATCGCCCAGCCAGACCCTGATTGGAACAGCGCCACCCCTGACCCTGCAAGCTCATCGGCTCCATTTCGGCTCTACAATATTGGCAACAGCCAGCCTGTGATCCTGTCGGACTATATTGCTGCGATTGAAAGGGCGGTGGGCAAGAAGGCAGTGGTCGAGTTGCTACCATTGCAGCCGGGTGATGTGCCCGATACTGCCGCAGATGTGACTGCACTGGTCAATGCAATCGGCTATAAGCCAAATACACCCATCCAGGACGGGGTAGATGCGTTTGTGGCCTGGTATCGCAATTATCACGGGCTTTAGCCCTCTAAACTCTTGATTAGGACTAATTGGAAATGGATGCGCATCTGTCGACCTTGGCTCGCTTGAAGGACCGCCTCGGACCACACGGATGGACGGAGGACCCGGACCTGATTGCGCCCCACTTGATTGAATGGCGCGACCGTTGGTCGGGCCATGCGCCTATTCTGTTGATGCCGTCCACCACAGAAGAGGCCCAGGCGATTATCGGGCTCTGCCATGAAGCTGGCGTGGCTGTGACCACCCAGGGGGGTAATACGGGGCTGGTCGGGGCCCAAATCCCTCTAGGCGAGGTCCTGATTTCAACCAAGCGGCTCAATCTTATTCGCGCGATTGATCCCGTTGATGATGCGCTTGTGGCCGAGGCCGGGGTGGTGCTGACCCAAGTCCAGGACGCTGCGCGCCAAATCGGCAAGCGTTTCCCACTCAGCCTCGCTTCAGAAGGCTCTGCCACCATTGGTGGCCTGATTTCCACAAATGCCGGGGGTGTGCATGTACGTCGTCACGGCATGATGCGTGCCCAGATTTTGGGCTTAGAGGCCGTTCTGGCCAATGGATCGCTCTATGAGGGTCTGTCTGCCTTACGAAAGGACAATACGGGCTATGACCTCAAGCACTTGTTCATCGGTGCGGAAGGAACGCTCGGGCTTGTCACGGCAGCAACCTTAAAGCTGGTCGCCCAACCTCGGCACACAACGGTGGCCTTGCTCGCACTCGACACACCCGAACAGGCCGTTGCCCTCTTACATCGGTTGGAAGAGGAAACCGCTGCAGTGGCCGCTTTTGAAGTGATGAATCATCTTGGTGTGTCACTCGCGGTCAAAAACATCCCCAACGTCCGTATTCCATTCGGCACCATCCCAGCTTGGATGGCGCTGGTAGAATTTGAAGGCCCCAATGCCGATCTTGTGGATCAAGTGGAACAAGCTTTGGCCTCAGCCCTTGAGGCTGGGCTCGCCCAAGATGCCGTGGTGGCGCAGAATGAAACTCAATCCAAATCCTTTTGGTATTTGCGTGAAGAGATGAGTGCGTGTCAGAAGCCTGAAGGGGTGGCCGCCAAGCATGATGTCTCTGTCCCTGTTTCAAAAATACCAGTCTTTCTGCGACAGGCCGACGCCGAAGCTGACCGGGTTGCACCGGGTGCGCGCGTGGTGGCCTTTGGTCACTGCAGCGACGGAAATATCCATTATGATGTCATCCAACCCCAAGATATGTCGGGGGATGCCTATATGGCATTGGTGCCGCAGATGAATGAGGCGATCCATGACGTTGCCATGTCATTCAATGGGTCGATTTCGGCTGAACATGGAATTGGCATTAGTCGCAGAGATGAGTTCCTACGCCGTGAACCTCCGGCTCATCTCGCCCTTATGCGGGCGATCAAAGCCAGCTTTGATCCCAAGAACATCATGAACCCGAGAGTGCTGCTTTAACCCAGATGTCGAACCATCCAGCTTGCGAAGCGGGACTTGGCATCCTCAAACAAGACTGCGTCATAGCGGAAAGTTGGATTGACAGAAATTTGTTCGTCAAAGGAATGGGTCGCACCGGGGTAAATATGGGTTTCAATGAGGCCACCTGCTTTGGCGAGCATTTCTGCCGCCCGCAAAGGTAAGCGGGTGCCTGACAAATTATCTTCGCCTGCAAGCAAGAAGAAGGCAGGGATTTTCTGTGTCCAGCCAAGGCGCAAGGTCTGGGCACCCAAGCCACACCAAGGGTATACCAGAAACGCCGTCTTCAGTCCGGCCAGCGGATCAGCGGGCACGTCCGTCAGGCCTGCGAACTCGGCAACCTGGCTCCCCAGTGCCAATCCATCCATGACAGTCCAGCCACCATGACTCCAGCCGGCTGCCCCCAATCGGCGCGCATCAACCCAGTCTTGATGTCGTGCCCAATCCATCAGAGCGACTAGATCACCAGCCCGTTCTCGTCCCCATAGCCGCATGCCCGTGCACACCAGAATCCGGGCTTCGTTTAAGCTGATATCGCGTGGTCGAAACGAATCTACCACCACGCTTGCAATCCCATGCTTGGCGGCTTCTGCAGCATAGGCGGGTTGAGGACCATCGGGGTCACCGCAGCCATGAAACAAAAACAAGGTCGGAAATGGACCCGGGCCAGGCGGACGAATGATCTGGCAATGAGGAAGGAGGCGCTGGGCGCGGCTATTCAGGGACTCACGCGGAAACTTCACCGTCGCCTCCTCAGCAATCAGTGGCGGAAATGGCGCATGCCGGTAAACACCATGGTAATCCCAGCATCATCGGCTGCCGCGATCACCTCGTCATCGCGAATTGAACCGCCAGGCTGGATGACCGCTGTTGCCCCAGCCTCAACAGCCTGCAAGAGGCCGTCTGCAAACGGGAAGAAAGCATCGGACGCGCATGCGGAGCCGATCGTGGCTGCCTGAGCCCAGCCTGCGGTGTCAGCAGCTTCCCTGGCCCGGACTGCGGCAATGCGGGCGGAGTCGCGACGATTCATCTGGCCGGCACCAATCCCAGCAGTCACACCGTCCTTGGCATAAACGATCGCATTTGACTTTACATGTTTGGCCACTCGGAAAGCAAAAAGCATGTCGATCAATTCTTGCTCGGTGGGAGCCCGCTTGGTCACCACTTTCAAGTCATAGGCGGTAATGCGACCGGTATCGCGGTTTTGCACAAGAAAGCCGCCTGCCAAAGTGCGGAAAGTGACCCCCGGCTGGGCTGGATCGGGCAGGCCGCCAGCAACCAGAAGGCGGAGGTTCTTCTTTGTCGCAAAGATAGCACGAGCTTCCTCGTCGGCATCGGGTGCAATGACGACTTCGGTGAAGATCTTGACCATCTCGCTGGCAGCTGCGCCGTCCAGGGGACGGTTGCAGGCCACAATGCCACCAAATGCCGACACCGGATCGCACGCCAAGGCCCGCTCATACGCATCACGCAAACTGCCGCCAATCGCCACACCACACGGATTGGCGTGTTTGATAATGGCGACGGCGGCGGCTTCATTGGCTGAAAACTCAGCTACCAATTCATAAGCTGCATCGGTGTCATTGAGGTTGTTGTAGGACAATTCTTTGCCCTGCAACTGGCGAGCAGTCGCCACACCAAAGCGCTTTTCCGTGGTTGTATAGAATGCGGCTTGCTGATGAGGATTTTCGCCATAACGCAGGCTTTGCACTCTGCCCCCGCCAAACGCGCGCCAATCCGGCGAGGTCTCGCCGACCTGTCCCGCATACCAACCCGAAATCGCAGCATCATAAGCTGCAGTCCGCGCATACGCCTTGGCTGCCAATTGCTTGCGGGTGATTTCCTGAGTGCCGCCGTGAACGGACATATCGGCCAGAACTTTCTGAACATCCGACAAATCGGTGGCAACCGCACACCACTCAAAATTCTTGGCCCCGGCGCGGATCATCGCTGGGCCGCCAATGTCGATGTTTTCAATACAGGTTTCAAAATCTGCGCCAGAGGCCAATGTCGCCTCAAACGGGTACAGATTGACCCACAACAGATCAATGCCCGCGATTCCGTGTTTGGTGAGGGCGGCTTGATGATCGTCAACATGGCGCAGTGCCAAGAGTCCGCCATGGACCGCCGGATGTAGCGTCTTTACCCGGCCATCCATCATTTCAGGAAAGCCGGTCACATCGGCCACATCAATCACAGCCAGCCCAGCCGCTGACAGAGCCTTGCTTGTTCCCCCGGTGGAAACCAGAACCACACCTTGATCAGCCAGCGCCGTGGCCGTTTCAATCAGACCGGTCTTGTCCGAGACAGAGATCAGGGCCCGGCGGACAGGACGGATGGTGGACATGGGACTTAGGCTCCAGCTCAAGGATTTTGGCACGTTCGCCGCGCTTATAGGCGCAGAATCAGTTGGTGGCGACTCAATCCCTGCACAGATTACCTCGGGCGTGCGGCTTTTGCTTTAGCTGGCTTGGGCGTATCAGCGGGATTGGGTGTTTTGGTCTTGAACTTACAAATATCAGCGATGCCACACCGCCAACATGCTGGTTTGCGCGCATCACAAACATAACGACCATGTAGGATCAGCCAGTGATGGGCGCCCTTTTTGTAGGTTTCTGGCGTCACGCGATCCAGAATGGCTTCGACCTGATCAGGCGTCTTGCCGGGCGCCAAACCGGTCCGGTTTGAGACGCGGAAGATATGAGTATCGACAGCAATTGTCGGCTGCCCGAACGCCTCATTCAGCACCACATTGGCTGTCTTGCGACCGACACCGGGTAATTCTGTCAAAGCATCGCGGTCTTGGGGAACCACACCGCCATATTTCTCGATCAGAAGTTCTGACAAGGCGATGACATTCTTGGCCTTGTTCCGCCATAGGCCAATGGTTTTGATATGGGCGGCAACGCCTTCTTCGCCGAGCGCGAGCATTTTCTGGGGTGTGTCGGCAATGTCGAACAATTTCCGTGTCGCTTTATTGACGCCCACGTCGGTGGCTTGGGCAGACAAAGCCACGGCCACGACCAATGTATAAGGGTCGCGATAGTCAAGTTCAGTGCGCGGGTCAGGCCGTTCTGCCGCCAATTGCGCGTAGAGAGCGGCGATTTCAGCGGCTTTGAGTTTGGAACGGGCGGGTTTGATCGTGCGAGCCATAGTCTGGCTTTACCCACACGCGATCCAAGGGGCAATCGCTGATCCTCTGCCATCCCATGCAGGCCACAACTTTGCAAACGCCCAGATTGCGCTAGCTTAATCCTCATGAGCACGACGATAATCGCCCTGGACCGCGCGCCTGAATTTGATCAGCGTGATGCGATATATATGGACGCAGTTCTCAAGCCCAATCGCTCCCTATCGACGAACGGGTTTCGCGTGGTGATGCTCAGTCTGGCGGCCATGAGTTTTGCGGCTGGTTTGGTGTTCTGGTCGATTGGAGCTTGGCCCGTCATTGGCTTTTTCGGGCTGGATATTGTGCTGCTCTATCTTGCCTTCAAAGTGAATTTCAAAGCTGGTAGGCGAGAGTGTGAGACCATCAAAGTCAGTGCTGCCCAGATCGCCATTTCCAAAACATGCCAGCGGGGTAAAGTGGGTTGGTGGCGGGTAAGTCCAAGTTTTGCGCGGGTGATCATTGATGAAGTCAATGAATATGAGACCCATGTCACCTTAGCCGCTGGTGGCGCACAATTACCTTTGGCAACTTGCTTGTCTCCACCTGAAAGGCTGGCCTTTGCCGAGGCGCTGAAGTCCGCACTGGATCAGGCGCGTGGGGAGCGTTATCCCAGCGAAATCTGTGTTTGAAAGGATCAAGAGTGGAATATCTACATACAATGATCCGCGTCGGCGATCTGGATAAGGCATTGGCTTTCTTCTGCGACGGCCTTGGCTTGGTCGAGTTGCGCCGCACAGAGAATGAAGCCGGCCGTTTCACATTGGTTTTTCTCGCAACTCAGGCTGATATCGCCCGCCATCAAGCCTTGGGCGAAACCAGTACAGGGGGATTGCCGGTTGGCCTGCCCATGATTGAACTCACCTATAATTGGGATGAGCATCACTATGAGGGTGGCCGCAATTTCGGTCATCTCGCCTATAAGGTCGATGATATTTATGCCATGTGCGCACATTTGCAGAGCCGTGGTATCATCATCAACCGGCCGCCGCGCGATGGCTATATGGCGTTTGTGCGCTCACCAGATGGCATCTCGGTGGAATTGTTGCAGCGGGGTCCTGCTTTGCCCCCGCAAGAACCCTGGGCCAGCGCAGCGAATATTGGCAGCTGGTAGAGTGTTTTGGCTTGGCCATATTTCTTCAAAAGGAACCGAGATGATGAAGCGTTTTGTGGCCCTGTGTTCGCTTTTTCTTGCTGCATTGGGCACCAGCGCCTGTAGCCCTGATTTGCGCGCCACGGTAGCCGAAGCGCGCTACACCTCCCCGGCAAGCCAGTTTGTTACGACGCGGGCAGGTTTGCGCGTGCATGTGCGAGATGAGGGCAAGCCTGATGCTCCCGTCCTCATCTTGGCCCACGGTTCAAACGCATCCCTGCATACGTGGGAGCCTTGGGTTGGGCAGCTCAAAGCAAATTGGCGCATCATCAGTTTCGACTTTCCCGGTCACGGTCTGACTGGGCCGTCACCGGATGGTATCTATAGCACCACGAGCTATGTGCAGGTGGTCGATGATTTAGCCAATTATTTCAAGCTGGACCGCTTTGTTTTGGGGGGCAATTCAATGGGTGGGGGCGTGGCCTGGCGCTATGGCCTCGCCCATCCTGAGAAACTTGCAGGTCTCATTTTGGTCGATGCAGCGGGCTATCCGCGTGACACAGGCAAGCCGCCACTGGTTTTTCGTCTCGCCCGCACACCCGGCGTGGGTGAAGTTTTCTCGCGCTTCACCACGCGAGGCATGATTGAAGCCAATCTCAAGCAGGTCATTGTTGATGATGCATTGGTTACCGACCAGATGGTGACACGTTATCACGACCTCCTCATGCGGGAAGGCAATCGTCAAGCAACACTCACCCGTATGCGCGCCGGTCCCGATGCGCCAAATGCACATCAGCAAATCCCGACAATCAAGGTGCCAACTTTGGTGATCTGGGGCGAGGCCGACCCTTGGATCCCACTTGCCGATGGCCAGCGCTTTGCGCGCGAGATTGCTGGTGCCAAGCTCGTGACTTACCCTAATATTGGCCATTTGCCGCAAGAAGAAGTTCCGGTGCAATCTGCAGGTGAGGTCGAGGCCTTCCTGCGTCAGATTTATGGTGTCTCTCAGCCCTAAGACCAAGATCATGCAACGGGCTGTCACCAAGTGTGACAGTACAGACACTGGCATGAAGTCGGCAAGCTTTCTATCAAGGCGACCGGATACAGCATCCGGCAGGTCATAAGAGGCGTTTCATGTGCGGCATCATTGGTATTTTGGGGCAGGAAGAAGTTTCTTCGCGTTTGATCGATTCATTGAAGCGACTGGAATATCGTGGCTATGATTCAGCCGGTATCGCCACTTTGGTTGACGGGGTGATTGATCGCCGTCGTGCACAGGGCAAAATCCGCAATCTCGAAGATGTGCTCGTCCAGTCACCTCTGGCCGGAGTTGCCGGGATTGGTCACACACGTTGGGCCACACATGGTGCCCCGTCTGAGCGTAACGCCCACCCTCATGCCACCAGTCGCGTGGCGGTTGTGCATAACGGCATCATCGAGAACTTCCGCACCTTGCGTGCGGAATTGGAAGCCGAAGGTCGGGTGTTTGATTCTGAAACCGATACCGAAGTCATCACGCAGTTGATTTCGCGCGCCCTCGATCAAGGCGACAGTCCAAAAGATGCCGTGATTGCTGCGCTCAAGCGGGTACGCGGGGCCTTCGCGATTGCCTGTCTGTTTACCGGGGAAGAGGATTTGCTGATCGGTGCGCGTCAGGGCAGCCCATTGGTGGTAGGCGTTGGCGAAAGTGAAATGTTCCTCGGCTCGGACGGCATCGCGGTGGCACCTTTCACCAATCGTGTCATTTATCTCGAAGAGGGTGATCTGGTCGTACTGACCCGCACCAGTCACGCCATTTATGACCTTGCCCGCGCACCGGTAACCCGGCCGATCAAGATTGTTGCTGCCAGCGCAGCAGCGGTCGAGAAAGGCAATTATCGCCACTATATGCAGAAGGAAATCCACGAGGAACCAGATGCTGCGGCCCGCACCATCGGCCATTATGTCGATCCGCTGGAAGAGCGTGTCAGCTTGCCGGACTTTGGCGTTGATTTTGCCCAGATTGACCAATTGTGGATCATCGGCTGCGGTACAGCTTATTTGGCCGGCCGCGTGGGCGAATATTGGTTTGAGCAAACCGCCGGGCTTTCTTGCGAGACAGACATTGCGTCTGAGTTCCGTTATCGCGAACCAGTGGCGGCCGGTCGGGCAGCAGCGCTGTTCATCTCGCAATCAGGTGAGACTGCCGATACGTTGGAGGCTTTGCGCTTATGCAAGCGCAAGGGTTGGAAGACGATTGCTGTGGTCAATGTGCCCGAAAGCTCAATCGCGCGCGAGGCCGATGCTGTCCTGCCGACCTTGGCCGGGCCTGAAATCGGAGTCGCCTCAACCAAAGCTTTTGTGGCGCAATTGTCCGCGCTTGCCGCTATCTCGGTGGCAGCTGCTCTGGCGCGTGGGCAGATCGACCGTGATGAAGAGCGCCGCCTCGCGCATCTCTTGATGGAGACGCCACGCCTGATCCGCGAAGCGCTCAAAGTTGAGCCAACCATTGCGAGCGCCGCAGAAGAAGCCAGCCATGCCCGGTCCATCCTCTATATTGGTCGCGGCATGTCCTATCCGATTGCGCTGGAAGCCGCTCTCAAGCTCAAGGAAATCAGCTATATTCATGCTGAAGGCTATGCGTCCGGCGAGTTGAAGCATGGTCCTATTGCGTTGATTGATGAAGTTACCCCAGTCTTCGCCATCGCGCCGCATGATTCTTTGTTTGAAAAGACCATGTCTAATGTGCAGGAGATTGCTGCCCGCAAGGGCCGCGTCACCCTGTTTTCCGATGCTCAAGGCATTGAAGAATCAGGCACTGTTGCCCGCCACACGATTGAAGCGCCCAAGGCTGAACCTTTTGTTGCCCCAATCGTCTATTCACCCCTAATCCATTTGCTGGCTTATCATGTGGCCGTGGCTAAAGGGACGGACGTCGACCAGCCGCGTAATCTGGCAAAATCTGTTACGGTTGAGTGATTGGGCGCAAAACAATGGCCCGTTTGAGAAGCGCCATCGGTGACCAGGCAAATTGGCGGGCTAAATCCGCCAGTCTGACCCGTCGGGTTGCTTGGACTGTTCGGCGGGCCTGCCAAACTGAGCCGAGACCGACAAGTCCATCCTTCAGGCCGCGGCCATAGGCTGCCCCGGCTCCACGCCACATAGCATGGGCCCAAAGCAACAAGGTGGCAGCAAGATGGGGCAGCAACATGATCCAGAACAAGATACCTGGCATGTTGCGCACAAAGGTCCACAGTCGATTGCGTGTGCCATGATAAACGGCAAAATCTGACAATCGCCCACTTGAAGCGGAGCCCAAATGCCGGACTTTGGCACCCGCTAACTGGATAACTCTGCCCCCTGAGAGTCGATGGCGGAAACCCAGATCAACATCTTCGCAGTAACAAAAGAAACTTTCCTCAAAGCCGCCAAGGGCAGCAAACACATCGGCCCGCCACATTGCTGCTGCGGCACAGGGGCTAAATGTTTGCCCATCCGCCAGATCAATTGCTCGTGGCTTACGATAGCCGCCACGAAAGGGAATGCCTGCGGCATGATACACATCGCCAGCACCATCCAGTTGGCTTGGGTCTTCATCGAGAATCTGGGTTGATCCAAATGCCGTAATGTCGGGATAGCGGCTGGTTGCGGTGAAAAGTTCAGCAAGCCAATCCGGTTCGGGGAAAGCATCAGGGTTCAGGCAGATCAGCCACATTCCTCGTGCCAATCGGGCAGCCTGATTATTGGCAGCGGCAAAGCCAGTATTGACTGAATTGGCAACATATTGGGTTGCCCGCGCCGCCGTTGCTGGTTCAGGTTCCGCGCCACTTGGAGAGGCATTGTCGATCAAAATGGTCTCGAAGCCCGTGAAGCTCTGGGCGTCGAGACAGTCAAAGAGCCGGGGCAAGTGCGCCCGGCTCTTGTAAGCCACAATCAGAATTGAGACCTGTGGCTCTGGCAAGATCAGTCCAGCGCCTGCACAGCCGCGCACACCGCTTCAGCCGTGATACCGAAATGGCTGTAAAGCGCCTGATAGGGGCCTGAAGCGCCAAAACCGGTCATGCCGATAAATGTCCCTTTAGGGCCAATCCAGCGATCCCAGCCAAAGCGGACGGCCGCTTCAATCGCCACTTTGGGCAAGTTGCCGCCCAATACCTCGTCTTGATAGTCTGCGCTTTGGGCGGCGAATAATTCAAGGCAGGGCGCGGATACTACCCGCACACCAATCCCGGATTCGGCTAAGCGAGCTTGAGCTGCCATGGCAATTTCAACTTCAGAACCCGTTGCAATCAACACTGCCTTTTCAGCTAGGCTTGAAGGCGAGAGTACATAGGCACCCTGGGCCGAGCGATTGACGGGTGAGCCGTCTCGTCGCTGGAAAGGCAATTTTTGGCGGGTCAGCGACAAGACCGATGGGGTCGTGTCGGCCAACAGGGCCAACTCCCAGCATTCGGCAACTTCAACCGGATCGCAGGGTCGGAAAACCTGGACATTGGGAATTGCGCGCAAGGAGGCCAAGGTCTCGACAGGTTGGTGGGTTGGCCCATCTTCGCCCAAACCAATACTGTCGTGGGTTAGTACATGGATTGTTCGCACGCCCATGAGTGCCCCCAATCGCAAAGCAGGGCGCAAATAATCGGCAAATACGAGGAAGGTTCCGGCATAGGGCACCACACCACCGTGCAATGCCATGCCGTTCATGGCAGCTGCCATTCCATGTTCGCGCACGCCATAATGGACATAGCGGGCGGCATAGTCTTTGGCACCATAGGCGCTCATGCCGCTGACTTTGGTGTTGACTGAACCGGTGAGGTCAGCAGAACCCCCCATCAAAACGTCAAAGGCTGGGACGAGGGTCTCCAATGCAGCGCCAGAGCTCTCCCGCGTGGCCATGCTTGGCGTCTTTGCGGCCATCGCGCCTGCATGATCGGCAACCAGCTGGCGCAGGGCTTTGGCGTCCACGCGCGAGGCCAAACGTGCCTCAATTGCTTCAGCATCAGCGCGCGCGGCCAGCCGGGCCTTCCAATCTGCATGCGCCGCAGCCCCGCGGCTGCCCGCCGCACGCCACGTCGACACAATTTCGTCCGGTACCACAAAGGGGGCATGAGGCCAGTTGAGCGCTTGGCGTGTGGCCTCAATTTCGGTGGCTCCTAGTGGTGAACCATGGGTCTTGGCGGTACCCGCCAAATTGGGCGAACCATAACCAATTTGGGTTCGACAAGCGATCAGGACCGGTTTGTCTGATTGCAGGGCAGCCGACATGGCTGCCTCTAGGGCGACAGGATCATGCCCATCGACCTTGCTTGTGGCCCAGCCAGCAGCGTCAAACCGTTTCAGCTGATCGCCGGTTTCTGCAACTGACAAGGCCCCGTCGATAGAAATCTCATTATCATCCCACAGCACGATCAGCCGGTTGAGCTTGAGGTGCCCGGCCAGCGAGATGGCTTCATGGCTGATGCCTTCCATCAAATCCCCATCTGAGGCGATCACCCATGTGTGGTGGTCAACCACGTCGGACCCTAAAGTCGCGCGCAAATGTGCTTCAGCCATCGCCATGCCGACGGCCGTCGAAATCCCTTGCCCAAGTGGGCCAGTCGTGGTCTCAACCCCCGGCACATGGCCGTATTCAGGATGCCCTGCCGTCAAAGCGCCAATTTGGCGAAAGGCTTTCAATTGGTCCAAGGTCATGGCTTCATAGCCAGTCAAATGCAGCAAGGAATAAATCAGCATCGACCCATGGCCAGCTGAGAGCACAAAGCGGTCACGATCATGCCAGTTGGGGGCTTTCGCGTCGAACTTCAGAAATTTCGTGAACAGGACCGTGGCAACATCGGCCATCCCCATCGGCATGCCGGGATGCCCGGAATTGGCAGCTTGGACCGCATCCATGGACAGGAAGCGGATCGCATTAGCAAGGTCATGGTGGCTAGTCATAGGGGGAGCTTTCACTGATCACGTATGGCGGATCGCTTATCGGAACTGCGGCAGTCAAACAATGCTCAATTGCATGCGATATTGGTCATGCGCCCCTGACTCAATCCCGACTCATTGTGGACAAAATCTACGCCCGAATCTGTCGTAGTCATGCTGCATAACGAGCTCACAGACAGTGAGGCACTAACATGACCATTCTTCCCTACCCCAAGTCTCGTCGCCGCAAAGCCGTTTCAACTCCAGCCCCAACACCTGTCATGGTGGCTCCCCCATCCGGTGCGCTCCTGAATGCCATTCTGTCCTACGCGGACATCAGCGAGGATATTGGCGGCGGCCTTGTTGTGCTGCGCGTCAGTGCAAATCGCATGAATGATCCGGTGATTATCCAAAATCTTGGTCGCGAGGCGGCCCGATTGGCAGATGTCTCTATTCTCTGGAACGACGATGAGAGTGAAATCCACACGGTGCTCGATGCAGCCATCCCAAGCGGGGTTGAGGATTTCTGGGCCGAGCCGCACTTCGAACTGACGGATCTGGCCATCGCCTATCTGGATGAACTGGCCGACGAAGAGGTTCAGGCAAAGGCCGGCTAGGCTTATGCAGGCCGCTTAGGGTCTCTTCAATACATTATTTGCCATAATCTTGCCTTGCGAGGGGTAACATCCAGACACAAACCGCCTTATAAGTAAGAACATGACGACAATTGCTCTGGTCGATGACGACGAAAACATCCGCGCCTCACTCGAAATCCTGTTTCAGAGTGAGGGATATGATGTCCGCAGCTATCCTGACGGGGCAACCGCCCTACCGGCTTTAATTTCAGAGCCGCCTGATATTGCTATTCTCGACATCAAGATGCCACGGATGGACGGTGTCGAATTGTTGCGTCGGGTGCGAGAAAGCTCGGATGTGCCTGTGATCTTTCTCACGTCCAAGGATGATGAGATTGATGAGGTCATTGGCTTTTCGGTCGGGGCTGATGACTTCATCCGCAAGCCATTCTCAACCCGCCTGTTGTCTGAACGGGTCAAGGCCGTTTTGCGACGGTCGCGTCCAATCGATGCGGTTGGTGACGATCTAACCCCTGCCGAAGGCGACAAAAAGGTGGTCACCCGCGGCTCGCTCACCATGGACCCAAATCGCCACGCCTCCTATTGGAAAGGCAAGCCTGTTCGCCTGACAGTGACAGAGTTTCTGCTGTTGCAAGCCTTGGCTCAACGTCCGGGCTTTGTAAAAAGCCGCGATCAGCTGATGGATGCGGCCTATGACGACAGCGTCTATGTCGATGACCGCACCATTGACAGCCACGTCAAGCGTGTGCGCAAGAAATTCCGCGAAGTGGATGGCGAGTTCGATGCCATCGAGACGCTCTATGGGGTCGGCTATCGCTACAAGGAATCCTGACACAAAGGCTCAGCCGGCTCTTGGCAAGACCCGCCGTCGTCGGCGGCGTGGCGGCATTGCCGGCATCATCTTCATCGCCAACTTTGCCGGCATCGTCATTCTGGTGCTGGGCTCGCTTTTGTTCAATGAGTTGCGCTCGGGATTGACGCGCGCGCGCATGGACGCGTTACGGGCACAGGGATCAACCATTGCCAGCGTCTTGGCAGAGGCAGCCATTCCCGCTGATGCAGTACCCGTCCTTGATGAGGCCCGTGCCCGTGCCATCCTGCGTCGTCTCTCTCGGGAGCCGGGTGCGCGTCTGCGTCTGTTCAGCCGCGACCTAAGGCCCATAGCCGACAGCACCATTCTCGATGATATTGTCAATGTACGCGAACTGCCACCCTTGGGCCCTGCAGCGCCTGACATTACTGAAGTGGCTGGGCGAGCAGTCTCCAATGTTCGCGTCTTCATGCAAGGTGCCAGCGACGACCCCAAGAAGGCCCTCATTCGGGAAGTTTCTACCGCCTTGCAAGGCAATGTCGTGCAGAGTGAACGCTTTGATGAGGAAGGCCGCAGGGTCGTCTCAGTAACCGTACCAATCCAACGCATCCGCGCCGTTGTCGGTGCCCTGACTTTGGAGAGTGGAGACGTTAGCGAGATTGTGGAGGCGGAGCGTCGCGCGCTGTATCCCTTCATTTTCTCTGCCATTCTGGTGACGGCCATTTCGGCGACCCTGCTGGCGTGGTCCATCGCCGTACCATTGCGCCGCTTGGCAGCAGCTGCCGATAATGTGCGCCGTGGACGCGCCCAAGTGCTTGATGCTGACACCTTGCGCAAGCGCCCGGATGAAATTGGCGATCTGGCCGATGCCCTCGCGGCAATGACCTCCAGTCTGCAGGAGCGAATTGACGCGAACGAACGCTTCGCCGCTGATGTGGCGCACGAAATCAAAAACCCGCTTGCAGCTATCCGTAACGCAGCTGAACTGCTGCCGCGCGCCACATCAGCTGAAAGCAAGACGAAGCTTGAAACCATCATACTCAATGATGCCCGCCGCGTAGATCGGCTGGTTACCGATATTGCGAATGCGTCCCGGCTGGATGCTGAATTGGCGCGGGCCAGTCAGCAGAAATTCTCCATAGCTGACATGCTCGATGATTTGGTCCGCGCCTACGGCTCGATCGGTCACGCCCGTCAGGTGGAGGTGCTGGTGCGTTATGGGGATGAGACCGATCGGTTGAGTGTTAGCGGGCGCGAGGAAGCCATTTCACGCATCCTGACAAATCTACTCGACAATGCCATGAGCTTCTCCCCGTCGCCCGCCACCATCAGTTTGTCGGCACGCCGCGATGGCAAGCTAATCCGGGTTGAAGTGGCCGATGAAGGGCCAGGCATACCGGAAGAAGCGCTTCAAAGCATTTTCAATCGCTTTTATACGCATAGACCGACCCATGCTGGCGAGGAAGGTCAAGCGGCCTTCGGCAAACATTCCGGCCTTGGGTTGGCGATTGCGCGCCAGATCGCCGCCAGTCATGGTGGCTCGATTTGGGCTGAGAATCGGTCTGACCGCAGTGGCGCGCGCTTTATTCTTGAATTGCCTGCTGCTTGATCCTCATTTGGCCTGCAAGGCAGGATGAGCCAATAGGTCATGCGTGATAACCGGATAAAGCGAGGCCAATAACGTCACAGCCGCCACAATGTTAAAGATGCGCAGCTTGACGGGATCTTGCAGGAATTGGCGTAATTGCATTCCCGCATAGGCCCAAAGGCTGACAGTTGGCAAATTAATCAACCCAAACACCACCGCCACAATAACCAAACCCGAAATCGGGTCTTCACTGGGTACATAGGCCGTGACCGACATGAGAGACATTGTCCAAGCCTTCGGATTGACCCATTGGAATAGGCACGCTTGAAGGAAGGTGAACGGCTTGGCATTGGCTTGCGCATTGGGATGATCTGAACCTGGCGGGGTCGCAGTTGCAATCTTCCATGACAAGTAAATGAGATAGATGACCGAGCCTCCTTTTAGGGCTGTATAAGCGATGGGATAGGCAACAAAGACTTGCGCCAGACCTAAGCCGACCAAGACTGTCATCACCACAAACCCAATCGACACGCCGAGCATATGCGGAATCGTCCGCATGAACCCAAAATTGGTGCCTGAGGCCATGAGCATCAGGTTGTTTGGGCCCGGTGTGATGGAAGAAACGAGCGCAAAGCCGCATAAAGCGAGAAGGAGTTCTTGAGTCATGATCTTGCAAGTTTATGCGAAATTGCACGGCATGTTCTTGCAAATATGATCAATCAATAGCATTTTCTGCAAGATATGACTGATATCGATGATATTGACCGCAGGATATTGCAAGTCCTTTCCCAAGATGGGCGGATCAGCAATGTTGACTTGGCTGGCCGGGTTGGGCTGTCGCCTTCGGCTTGTCTGCGCCGCGTTCATGAATTGGAGCGAAAGGGTGTCATCGAGGGCTACCGCGCGAGGCTGAACCCAGCCGCGCTGGGCATCGGCTTTCTGGCCTATGTTACGGTAGGCCTGTCACGTCACACCAAGCAGGAACAAGCTGATTTCGAAGCCGCGATGCGGCGCGCCAGCCAAGTGCGCGAGTGTCACAATATCACCGGGACGGTGGAATATCTGCTACGGGTCGAGACAGTGGATTTGCCGGCCTATAAGCATTTCCACACCGAAGTCCTCGGTGCTTTGCCGCAAGTTGCCACCATCACGAGCTATATCGTCATGGGCTCACCCAAGGATGAGCGGGGATAAGGATCCCCTCAATAAACCCGCAGCTTTGGTGGAATGGTTGCGACGTCGTTGCTCATGGTGTTCATATGCACCGGACGATAGTCGATTTTGACCGAGCCGGTCGCCTCATCATACCATGTCAGCGTGTGCTTCATCCAATTGACGTCGTCGCGATCGGCATAGTCTTCGCGCGCATGGGCACCCCGGCTCTCGGTCCGATTGGCGGCACCATACATGGTCACCATGGCCTGGCTCAACAGATTGTCGAACTCCATGGCTTCAGCAAGATCGGAATTCCAAATCATGGAGCGATCTGAAATGGCGATATCGGGTGCGCCGGAATAGACTTTGTCCATCGCTTTGCAGCCTTCATCCAGTGACTCACCTTCCCGATATACCGCGCAATGGTTTTGCATGACCTTCTGCATTTGCAAGCGCAGCTGGGCCGTGGGCGTGCCACCCTTGGCCTGACGGAAGCGGTCGAGCCGCGCCAGATGGCTGTCTGTCATCGCATTGGTGATCTCGGGCTGACGCGCGCCGGATTGAACCGTTTCGCCACACCGCAACCCAACCGCGCGGCCAAAAACCACCAAATCGATCAGCGAGTTGGAACCCAGACGATTGGCCCCATGCACCGACACGCACGCTGCTTCGCCAACCGCCATCAAACCGGGGACAATTTGATCGGGGTCGCCGCCAACTTTGGTGAGGACTTCGCCATGATAATTGGTCGGAATGCCGCCCATGTTATAATGCACGGTGGGCAGGACCGGGATGGGTTCCTTAGTCACGTCCACGCCGGCGAACACCTTGGCGCTTTCGGAAATGCCAGGCAGGCGCTGGGCCAGAATGGCAGGGTCGAGATGGTCGAGATGCAGGTGGATGTGATCCTTGCCGGGGCCCACGCCACGGCCTTCACGAATTTCCATCGTCATGGCCCGCGACACCATGTCGCGCGGGGCGAGATCCTTTACCGTTGGAGCATAGCGCTCCATGAAGCGCTCCCCCTCTGAATTGGTCAGATAACCGCCTTCACCGCGCGCCCCTTCGGTAATCAGGCAGCCGGCACCATAAATACCAGTGGGATGGAATTGCACAAACTCCATGTCTTGCAAGGGCAATCCAGCGCGCAACACCATGGCATTGCCGTCACCTGTGCAGGTATGGGCGCTGGTACAGCTGAAATAGGCGCGGCCATAGCCGCCGGTCGCCAGAACCGTGCGTTGGGCGCGGAACCGATGCAGCTTGCCCGTGGCCAATTCCCATGCGGTCACACCGATGCAGGCCCCGGTCTCATCCATGATCAAATCGAGGGCGAAATACTCGATGAAGAATTCAACGTCATATTTCAGCGAGTTGCCATACAAAGTGTGCAAAATGGCGTGGCCGGTACGGTCGGCAGCTGCGCAGGTGCGTTGGACCGGGGCTTCGCCGTAATTGCGTGTCATACCGCCAAAGGCACGCTGGTAGATTTTGCCCTCGTCGGTCCGCGAGAATGGCACGCCCCAATGTTCGAGCTCGTAGACGGCGGCTGGAGCATTGCGGGTCAGATATTCGATGGCGTCTTGATCGCCCAGCCAATCAGATCCCTTGACGGTGTCGAACATGTGCCAACGCCAGTCATCTTCGCCCATATTGCCGAGAGCAGCCGAAATCCCGCCTTGAGCAGCAACTGTGTGCGAGCGGGTTGGGAAGACTTTGGTAATGCAGGCGGTTTTCAAACCGGCCTGGGCAGCACCCAAAGCAGCCCGCAGTCCGGAGCCACCAGCCCCAACCACGACAACATCAAACGTATGGTCATTCCACTGATATTCAGCCGTCATGGCATCAGGCTCCAACGAAGACTTTTGCGATCGACAGGACCGCGACTAGGGCTAACAGGGCAGGGATGGCTGTATTGGCCAGCAAGCATAGGGTGCGGGCCAATGGCGTGGTGATATAGTCTTCGATCACCACCTGCATCCCTAAGCGCATGTGGTAAAGGCCGGTCAATGCCAACAATGCCGTCCCTGCAGCATTAAATGGATGGCCCATCCAATGCTGAATGGCATCAAAACTGCCGTCGGTGCTGAGCAGCAAGGACAATGCAAACCAAGGCAGCAACAGGGCAAGAAATATGGCAGTGACACGTTGGTGGATGAAATGGCTGACGCCATGCTTAGCGGAACCGAGGCCACGAGCACGAGAAAGCGGTGTACGCAAGGAATTGCTCATCGTCTGCCCCTAGAAAAGAAATGCCAGCGCGAAAACAATGATGGCGCCAAGCCCGCCCGCCACGATCGTGGCCCAGCCAGATGCCGTTGCCACTTTAGGCTCAAAGCCTTTTCCCGCATCCCAAACCAGATGACGAATGCCGTTGGCGAGGTGGTAGCAGGCCGCTGCCGTGATCGCGAACAGGACCAACAAGCCTAACGGTGAGGTCAAAACGCCCATGTAGCCATCATAGCTTAAAGGCCCACTCGCCAAAGCCACCAACCAGCCGGTCAGGATCGCTGCACCAATGTACAAACCCACCCCGGCCGCGCGGTGAAAAATAGACGTCGCCATGGTGACGTGCCAGCGCCAGACTTGAAGATGTGGCGATAAGGGCCGTTTGTCTTGTGAGTGCGATCCTGCCATGTTGTCCCCACCTGTCGTGGCCAGATTATGTATGATGATCCCTGTCTGACATGGAAGAGTGCAGGCGCTTCGTCAATATTTCGACACAGGTGTCATGACATTGAATCAGCAAGACTGTCTTCTTACAGCATTGTCATCATCCCGGACGACGGAATTGGCGTAAAAGATCGTTTGACACGTTAAGCATAAATTCGCGGTGCGCTGCTACAGGCGCGCTTCCAAACAAGAACAGGTTCTCCCCATGCCCATCCGTTACGCCCTTTTGAGCAGCGTTGGTCTTGTGCTGCCTCTGGTTTTGGCCAGCCCGTTGATGGCGAAGTCGATCGACGTATCTGCTGGCCTCGATCAGCCAGCCTCGCCGGCGACAAGTCCGGCTGCGACGCCACAAACTGGTGAGGAGTCGCAAGTCGATGAAATCATCGTTCGAGCCCAACGCGGCCCAAATAGTGTGCCTGGCGACGCGGTGCCCGAGGCCACACTTAGCCCAGTCGATATTGCGGCTTTAGGCGCTTCAAACATCTCCGAAGTACTCGCAGCATTAGGGCCGCGCGCTGGCTCTGGGCGGGGACGTGGCAGTGGCCCGCCAGTCATCCTGTTGAATGGCAGACGTATTTCCAGCTTTCGGGACGTTCAGGGATTGGCTTCTGAGGCAATCCAACGGGTTGAGATTTTTCCGGAAGCCACGGCGCTGCAATATGGCTATTCTGCAGACCAGCGGGTGATCAATTTCATCTTGAAGGACAATTTCCGCGCGTTCACCACCGAACTCGCAGCAGCAACGGCCGCAGATGGCGACCAGAACCGCGGAGAGATTGATTTTGGTCTGCTGAAAATTGACCCCAAAGGCCGGTTGTCGATCAATGGCGAGCTATCCCACCAGAATGCTGTGACCGAAGCCGAGCGTGGCGTCATCCGCGCGACGACTCCCGACGCGACACGCTGGCGGACGGTCCTTCCCGAAACCAGCGCGGCCGACATCGGCATCAGCTATAATCGCAATTACGGCAAGTCGATCGGGGCGACTTTTGATGTGCGTTTTGACACGACCGACAGTGAGAGCCTGCTGGGTTTAGCATCAGGCCCGAATGATCCGATCCGACGCAAAGTGGCTGTCGATAATTCGCGTGCCGCACTGACTGTGAATGGCACGACGGAGGGATGGCAGTGGACTGTATCAGGTTCAGCAGATCGGACAGAGACTGACACCCGCACCACGTCGCTTCTGGCTCAGGCCCAAACGGCCAAATCGACGGCAACTGTTCTTGAAGCCATCTATAACACAACTGGGCCCATGATGGATGTCCCTGCCGGACCAGTGCGGGGTTCATTCCGCATCGGCTACCAAGACAGGCAGCTTGACTCCCAATCTGTTCGCAACGGGGTGACGGCCCTGTCTGATCTCAGCCGAGGCGACCTGACAACACGGGGCAATGTTTCCATCCCAATCACCAGCCGCCGTGCGGGTTTCGGCGAGCGCTTTGGAGACATTTCTCTGACCGCGAATGGCTTTTATACCGATTTGTCTGATTATGGCGGCCTGCAGGGGGGTGGATTTGGCCTCAATTGGTCCCCGAT
This sequence comes from Candidatus Phycosocius bacilliformis, assembly GCF_003112735.1. Classification (GTDB taxonomy): domain Bacteria; phylum Pseudomonadota; class Alphaproteobacteria; order Caulobacterales; family Aquidulcibacteraceae; genus Aquidulcibacter; species Aquidulcibacter bacilliformis. Next base: position 385,737 of record NZ_BFBR01000001.1, on the reverse strand, counting down.
TAGTGCCTTGCGTCTGTCTCTGGCCTACGATGCCTCAGAAGCTGCTCCCAGCATCCAGCAATTGGGCAATCCGGTCATCGTAACCCCCGCCTCTGTGGTTTTTGACTTCAAAACGGGTCAAAGCGTACTGGTCAACCGCACCAGCGGCGGCAATGCCAATTTGAAAGCTGAAAGCCGCGGCGACACCACCTTCAGCGTCAATTACTCGCCGCCACAGATCGAAGGGCTCGACCTCAATCTTAGCTATGCGGTCAACACAAGTGAGGATACTGTTGCCGCCTTCCCGATCCTGACCCCGGCGCTGGAAGCGGCTTACCCGAGCCGGTTCAGCCGCAACTCTGGCGGCACTTTAACGGCCATCGATCAGCGCCCGATCAATTATGACAGCGCAGATAGCACTATTCTGCGCTATGGCTTCTCCTTCTCCAAGGGCTTTGGCCCACAGATTGGGCGGGGCGGTGGCACGAATTCCGGCGGCACCGCTGCCAGCGGTCGGCCGCCAGTCCCCGCCCCCCAAGCCCCTTCCAACCCACCGGGTACCCGCCCCAATGGGAGCCAAACAGGCCCAGCCGCTGGTCAGCGGCCCACGTCGGCTGGACCTCAGACCGGAGCGCCGACAGGTGGCCCCGCAGGTGCGGGCGGCATGCGAGGAGGACCACCACCAGGGGTCTTCTTTGGCGGAGGTCCCGGCGGCTTTGGCGGTTTTGGCGGTGGCCCTGGAGGGCCAGGCGGTCAGGCTGGGCGCTGGAGCATTTCGGTCTTCCACACCATTAAGCTTGAAGACAGCATTCGGCTGGCCTCCAATTTGCCAAAGCTTGATTTGTTGGACGGTGCCGCCGTCGATGATGCAGGCGGTAGCCGCCGTCACTCTGTCGAGTTCAACGGGGGCTGGGCCTATATGGGTGTAGGTTTCCGATTCTTTGGTGACTGGCGTGGTGAGGGTAAGATCATCGGCAGCACGACGGGTGTGCCAGGTGCCACAGACCTCTATTTTGACGATGTCCTTACCTTTAACTTGAGGGGCTTTTTGAGTTTTGACGCCCGTCCAAAATGGGTGAAGCAAGCGCCATTTCTCAAAGGATCACGACTTGTCCTGCGCGTCGACAATCTGACCGATTCTGTTCAAGAGGTCCGTGATGGCGCTGGCAGGACCCCAGAGGCTTACCAGAGGGCTCTGTTGATTGGGCGCGGTCGCTCGGTTGAATTGGGGTTCCGCAAACAATTCTAACGCCGACAGGCCCTGCGCGGCGAGATTGACTTATCCGCTTGGGGTCTGTAACAGCCCGCGTTCAATTTTCTCACTGATCAAGGCGGTCGTCCGCCAGGAGTAACTGCCGTGAAACGTACGTTTCAACCATCTCAACTCGTCCGCGCACGCCGCCATGGTTTCCGCGCCCGTATGGCCACCAAGGGCGGCCGTTTGGTGTTGTCGCGTCGTCGCGCCAAGGGTCGTAAGCGCCTGAGCGCTTAAGGGCGTCTGGCGGACGGGGCAGCTGATTGTCTGCATGTCCATGTCTGTGCGCCAACCCCCTGTAATCCAAGCGCCCTTGATTGACCGCCTGACGGTTCGTCATCAGTTTCTCCACGTCGCCCAGGGTCGAAAGGCTTCTGGGCGATTTGTGTTGTTACAGGCCAATCACCCAGCCGATGTGTCAGGGCAATCCCGCAGCCGGATCCGTTTCGGGCTGACCGCGTCAAAGAAAGTGGGCAATGCTGTGACACGAAACCGCGCCCGTCGCCGGCTGCGTGCTGCCATGCTATCGCTTTTGCCGCTTCATGGCAGGCCCGGCATGGACTATGTTGCTGTTGCCCGTACTGCAAGTGTGACAGCAGATTGGACTGCCTTGCTTGACGAGCTTACCGCCCTGTTCTTAAGGCTGTCGTCGAAATCGGCTCATCCGACAGAACCATCGCCTAACGCCCAAGCCTAGCAGCTGAGAGCAAGGACCCTTATGTCCCGACCACCCATCACTCCACCACCCACTGCGCCCGACACAAAGAATTTGGCGATTGCCATTGCCCTGTCCTTAGCCATTCTTTTGGGTTTCCAGTATTTCTATGAAATGCCGCGGGAAAAGGCGCGTCAGGTTGAGCTGGCCCAGAAGCGCGCAGCCGAGGCGACAGCCCAAAAGGCAAACGCGTCTGCATCAGCCAATACGGCTGCTGCGACAACAACGGGTGAGGGCGCTGCCAGCGTTGTTGGTCAGGTCGACATCGAGAGCCAGAATGTGCGCATCCCGGTTGAGACGGCTGGCGTGCAGGGGACAATCTCGACCCGCGGCGGGCGTTTCAATGATCTTGTCCTCAAGCGTTACAATGACACGCTCAAGAAAGATGCCAAGCCGGTCACCCTGTTATATCCCCAGTCCACCGCCGATGGCTATTATGCTTTCTTCGGCTTCTCGGCACCTGATGGCAATGCTGGTGTCCTGCCCGGACCCAATACAGTTTGGCAGGCCGCGCCTGGCCAGACTTTAACACCCAAGACGCCAATCACCCTGACGTTTGATAATGGTCAGGGTCTGGTCTTCACCCGTGTCATCAAAACAGATGAAGACTATCTGTTCACCATCACCGACACGGTGGCCAATAAGGGGGCTAATGCCGTCAGTCTGCAGGCCTATGGTGCGTTGCGTCGCCACACCAAACCCAAAGAGCCACCCAATGGCATCAATCATGAGGGTACAGTCGGGGTATTTGACGGCAAGCTTAAATTGATCAGCTATCAAAAGCTTGAAAAGGGTGAAGCGCTCCAACAGGCGTCGACCGGCGGTTGGTTAGGCTTCACGGACAAATATTGGTTGACCGCCCTAATCCCCGATCAAAAGTCGAAGATCGAGGGGGCTTTCAAGGTCACCCAATTGCCGAACGAAGAGGTTTTCGAGGTCAATTTCCTTGCAGCCCCGGAGACTTTGGCAGCAGGCCAGTCGATCACCACAACACGCCACCTCTATGCCGGGTCCAAGCGGGTCTCGCTGTTGGAACAGGTCGGCAAAAAGCTGAACCTGCAGCGTTTCGATGACGCGGTGGATTGGGGAATGCTGTGGTTCCTGACAAAGCCCTTCTACATCATGCTGATGTTCTTTAACGGGTTGATCGGCAACAATATTGGTGTAGCGATTTTGATGGTCACAGTGGTGGTGAAAGTTGTCACCTTCCCCTTGGTTTATTCAAGCTACAAGAGCTTTGCTAAGTTGCGTGACCTCGCCCCAAAGATGGCTGAGATCAAGGAACGCTTTGCCGCGGACGTGCAACGTCAGCAGCAGGAAACGATGAAGCTTTACCAAACGGAGAAGATCAATCCGGTCGCAGGCTGCGTCCCAGCTCTGCTACAAATGCCGATCTTCTTTGCCTTGTTCAAAGTATTGTCCATCTCGCTCGAATTGCGCCATGCGCCCTTCTATGGGTGGATCCATGATTTGTCGGCCAAAGATCCCACAACGATCTTCAATCTGTTCGGCTTGTTGCCATATGATCCAACTGCTTTGCCAGTGATTGGCGGGTTCCTTGCCATCGGGGCGTGGCCCATCTTGTATGGCATTTCCTTCTGGTTGCTACAGAAGATGCAACCCACCGCCACCGATCCGATGCAGGCCCAGATTTTTGCCTTGATGCCCTGGATTTTCGTCGTGGTGTTTGCGGGCTTTAGTTCTGGTCTGGTGATTTATTATACTTGGTCGAACCTTCTCACCATCGTGCAGCAATATGTGATCTCGCGCCGGTCAGGCACGTCCAATCCAATCGATGAGTTCTTTGCCAGGCTTGGCAAGAAGAAGACGGCCTGAACATGGCTGACGGCACACCAGCCTCCGGCAGCCAGTTGTCACCCGGTGAGCGGCTGTTCCGGCTGGAGCCGCGCTTCCTGTGGGCGGCCAAGACGATGGCAGACCTGCCCCCAATGGGCGCACCAGAGATTTGCTTTGCCGGACGCTCAAATGTCGGCAAATCTAGCCTGGTTAATGCTTTGGTTGGTCGAAAGGGCTTGGCCCGGGCAAGTTCGGAGCCTGGCCGGACGCGCGAGTTGATCTTCTTCACCTTGGCCGGAAAAGACGAAGTGGAACGTGTGCGAATCGTCGATCTGCCAGGCTATGGCCATGCTGTCGCCTCCAAGACCGAGATTGCGCGCTGGAACATCGCTACCAAAGACTTTCTGCGCGGCCGAGCCACATTGAAGCGCGCCTTCGTCCTGATCGACAGTCGCCACGGCGTCAAACCCAATGACCTCGAGGTTTTGAGCATGCTCGACAGTGCGGCCTTGTCCTACCAAATTGTCTTGACCAAGGTCGACAAGCTGAAAAAGGGTGAGCTGGATGCGGTCATCAGCGCGACCCAAGAGGTGCTGAAGAAGAGGCCGGCGGCCCATCCCGACATTCTTCCCGTCTCCTCACACGAGCAGATAGGGATCGGTCGCCTGCGCGATGAAATCGCCTCTCTTTCTGTGATCGACGCTTCCTAGACCAGCCGTTATTAACCTTTGATCGGAAGATGGGCTTGACAAGGCGTGCCGATCGCCTTCATCCGATAGCGCGCTAAAGCATGTATTTTGTTGTGACTTGATGCTAAGTTGTGGCATCGCGATAGATATGGTGCGTAAAATTCCCAGTTCACGTTTGACGCAGATTTAAGGAATTTCTGTCACTTTTTGATCCAGCCCCGACGTGCACGCAGGGCTGAGGATGATAACGTTTGCAGGCTCGATTTGATCAGTGTGTTCGATTTTTCCACCCAGACTGTGAGAACCAGTCCGGCGCGCCAATCGTTGTGAGGATAAGTCGTGATTGGATGACCACGCGGATGGGTCTGCCATGACGGAACCCGCTGAGAGCCTTGTCCTAGCTGCAAAGTCTGATCTTGCGCGCGTTCTGGTCGTGGACGATGATCCCATTCTGCGTGAATTTGCCATTGGCCACCTGAGCGCTGATGCGGTCGAGGTCCTTGTGGCCGCAGATGGCCTCATCGCGTTGGAGATGATGGCCAAGCATGATTTCGATGTGGCCCTCGTCGATCTCGACATGCCCAATCTCAATGGATTTGAACTGATGGAGGCGATGGGCAAAGATCCGCGCCTCTCGGCAATACCCGTTGTGGTGATTACGGGTCGCGACGATATTGAGGCCATTGATCTTGCTTATGCCGCTGGGGCGACCTCATTTGTGGTCAAGCCAATCAATTGGCGGCTTATCACCTATCAGTTGGCTTATGTGCTGCGCAACAGCCGTTCTGAAGCAGCGATCCGTCAGGCCCGTGCTGCCGCCGAGGCCGCCAGCAAGGCGAAAAGTGTCTTCCTTGCAAACATGAGCCATGAGATTCGGACACCCCTCAATGGTGTGATTGGTCTAGCAGGGGCGCTGAGCCGGACGGACTTGACCGCCGAGCAATCAGAAATGGTTGGTTTGATCCGCCAGTCTGGCCAGACATTGGAGCGTTTCCTAACCGACATTCTAGATGTCTCAAAGATTGAAGCCGGAAAATTGACCCTGCAAGTCGACACCTTCGACTTGCATGATGCCATTGAGGCGGCGGTACATTTGATGCAAACAGCCGCCGCGGAGAAATCGCTGCGGTTCGGCTTGACCTTTGGACCTCATGCACGCGGGCTGTTCAAAGGTGACGTGGTTCGTATTCGTCAGATCATCTCCAATCTTGCTTCCAATGCCGTCAAGTTCACGCCTCAAGGTGAGGTCGCTGTGGCGATAGATGTGGTCGAGCCTGACTATGAGGGTGATGCTGCAACATTGCAGATCAAAGTGACTGATACAGGCATAGGTTTTGACACTGAGGCGCGCACACGCTTGTTCAATCGGTTTGAGCAGGCTGATGGCTCCATCACCCGCCAATTTGGTGGCACGGGCCTTGGGTTGTCGATCTGCAAGGCCTTGGCCGACATGATGGGCGGATCGATTGCCGTCGTTTCGGCCCCCAATCAGGGCTCGACTTTTCTTGTCAAATTGCCACTTCATCGGGCCATGCCCCTCGAGGCGTTTGACGCACTCAAAGCAGGCGCGCGCGCCGCAGAAGTCAAACCCGAACCCAAAAGCGGCGCTCAAAAGCTGCTGCGCGTCCTATTGGCCGAAGATCATCCGACCAATCAGCGGGTCGTTGCCATGATCCTGGAGCCTTTAGGCGTTGATCTGACTGTTGTTGAAAATGGTGTCAGGGCTCTGGAAGCCTTTCAGGCCAATTGTTTTGATATCGTCTTGATGGATATGCAGATGCCGGAAATGGATGGTCTGAAAGCCACTCAAGCGATCCGGGCGTATGAATTAACCCAGAATGTGCCGCGCACACCTATTGCCATGTTGAGCGCCAATGCCATGCGGGAGCATGTAGACCAAGCCTTGGCGGCCGGTTGCGATGTGCATATCTCCAAGCCGATCACGCCAGAATCGCTTGCCCGCGGTATCGAGGCCGCCCTTGCTCGTGCGCAGCAAGCCGCCGATCATAATCCCATTTGGTCAGATGAGCGGCTGGCTTTAGCCAGCTTCTAAGGCTTAATCGACCAAATCGAGTTCCGGTGCGGCGTGCAATTGAGTGGCGGCTGCGGGCAAATAGCACGATACTGTGACGCCCTTGGCATTGGGTGAAGCCAGCGAAACCCAGCCGCCGTGAAGTTCGACAAAGCGTTTCACCAAAGCCAAACTGACCCCAGCCCGGCGATTACCATCGGCAAAGCCCTCAAAAGCCGACGCCTGACGCGCCATATCAATCCCGGGTCCGGTGTCTGACACCCACAGCCGAACTGTATCGTCAAAGCGACGCGCGCCGATCGTGATCGTGTCACCCTTGCCGGTAAAGCGTTGAGCATTGGACACCAGATTGAACAGAATCTGGCGGATCCGCGCCTTATCTGCTCGGATAATGCCGGCATTGTCGTCGCAATCGACTAATATCCGCACCTGATCATTGACTGAGTTGGTTCGCGCCATTTCTGCGGTGATGTCCAAAGTCTCCGCCAAATTGACATCGCCCAGATCGAGCGACATCTGGCCCGCATCAATCATGGCGAGATCGAGAATGTTTTCGATCAGCTTTTCAAGTTGGCTCGAAGCGGTGCTGATGGCTCCCAGATAATCGATTTGAGCATCGGTCAGGCTGCCGCCAACCCCGGCCGCCAGCAATTCCGCATAGCCGCCGATCGTGGTCAGTGGTGTGCGCAATTGATAGCTGACATTGCGCACAAATTCGGTCTTCAGCCGATCGGCATCTTGGAAAGCGGCTGCCTTATCGCGCAGAGCTGCCTCAATCTCGCGGTCAGCAGTCACATCGGCGAAGGCAGCCAAGGTTGCCCCATCGGGAAGTGGTCGGGTAAGCCATGTCAGGCAAGTTCCATCCGCACAGACAAATTCGCCCTGCTTTTCCTGTCGCGCGCGCGGCGAGGGGTCTGAGATACGGGCTTTAAGCTCACTCCAGAAAGCCGGGTCACGATGGACCAGTATCGCTTGTTCAGCCACACGGTCGAACTCTGGCAGGGCATCAAGAAAGCCCTTATCGAGCCCCCACATGCGCGCAAAGGCGCTGTTGGCCAGTGATAGCCGTCCGTCGGCGGTAAATACCGCTACGCCTTCTCCCAATTTGTCGAGCGTTGCGCGTTGAACTTCGATCAATGTCTTGAAGCGAGCCTGCAGGCCCATTTTGTCTGAAATATCCTCAAACAAGATCAAAAGGCCCCCGGAGGGCTGACGTTGGCGGGCGACACGCAGGATCCGCCCGTCAGGCAGGGTCCAGGTCTCATCCGGGATCAGGCCAGGCTCCTGATAATGCGACAATTCCTTAGCCTTCCAGGCGGCAAAATCGCGCATGGCAGAGATCCGCGCCGACTGGCGCAGTCGATCAAGCCATTCACCATGGGTCGGTTTGTCGTTCAGCCAAGCTTCTTCCAAGCCCCAGAGGTTGGAGAAAGCGCTGTTATGCGTGGTCAGACGACGCGCTGAATCAAAGACGGCCACCGCATCGGTTAGGTGGTTCAGGGTCTCTTCATGGGCGCGTGCTTCGCGTGCCAAAGTATCGCGGGTCTCGATCTCCTCGGTCACGTCAAAGGCAATCCCAGAGGCCCCGTCGTCGGCGGGAAACAAATGGATGCGCAGCATGCGTCGCTTGCCATCAATGGTCACAGCCCGTGTATGGGTTGAGGGCTGGCCTTTGGCCGCCAAAACAGCATCATCGCGTGCCTTTGGGTCCAGCGCACTATTACGCGCACGACCATCCTCCAGATCGCTGGCTTCAACCGCCTTGAGATAGGCTTCATTGGCCCACAACAGCGCCCCTTGGCTGTCGGTTCGCCAGGCAGGGAAGCTTGCTTGACCGGCACCTGCCAGATCGCCAGCTGATGCACCAGGCGTTACCCAGACAATGGCTTTTGCTCCATGGGGCTTGCCCATGACCTCCAAGCCCAAGATCGACAAGGTGAATGCTTCACCCCGCTGGCGTAACTGGGAAAGCCTGATCCCCAGCTCTGGTGAGGCTGCCACAAGGGCTTCAAGAATCTCGAATGTGCTGGGTTCTTGAGTTGGGTCCGCCGGTACGAGGTCGAGGCGCTTCAGGAGCGCCATGCGGGTGGAACTGTCAGCCTCTTCCTCGGGTGCACCCCATCCTGTTCCGTCATCCTGGTCAGGCCAAACCAAAGCCACAGAGCCAGATGCAGCAATCGCGGCGCTGGCACGTTGGCTCGAAACCGGCAGTCGACGTTGCTTGCCATAGCGATAGGCAAGAAAACCTGCCGCGGCCGCAGCCCCCCCTGCGGTCACGATATCTTGCCCCCACTGGGCCAAAAAGCCGGTCACATCCAACGGCACGTTCTGCACCCGATCACAATGCCCGATCCACCTCGTGAATCACTTATTAAGTCTAGGCTAAGATTGGTTAACAAAGATTAACGACTCGGCCGAGATCAGGGTCTTGGATGCAGCATCTGCAGCGATTTAACTGCTGATCCCGCCCATATAGACATATTTGAGTTCGAGATATTCTTCCACGCCATGGTGGGAACCTTCCCGACCCAGACCGCTTTGTTTGATGCCGCCAAAGGGCACACCTTCAGAGGATGTTAGACCCGAATTGACCCCTACAATCCCGGTTTCCAACGCTTCGGCCACTCGGAAAGCACGGGCCAAATCGCGTGTATAGAAATAGGCTTGCAAGCCAAAGGGCGTGTCATTGGCGGCGGCAATCACGTCGGCCTCTGTTTGGAAGCAAAAGATGGGAGCGATCGGCCCAAAGGTTTCCTCATGAGCAATCTTCATCGCCGAAGTAACCCCGGTCAGCACTGTGGGTTCGTAAAAGGTGCCTCCCAGCGCACTCACCCTGCCACCCAATGCAATGGTCGCACCTTTGGCAACCGCATCGGCGACATGGCTCTGCACCTTCGCAAGGGCGGCCTGATTGATGAGGGGGCCTTGGGTCACGCCCGCCTCTGTGCCGGGACCGACCTTCAGAGCGGCAACCTTTTCGGCCAGACAGGCCACAAAGCGATCATGCACACCCGCCTGTACATATATCCGGTTCGCACACACACAGGTCTGCCCCATATTGCGGAATTTCGATGCCAACGCCCCCTCGGCTGCAGCCTCAATATCGGCATCTTCAAAGACGATGAAGGGGGCGTTGCCACCCAGCTCAAGGCCCAATTTCTTAACCGTATCAGCACATTGGCGCATCAATAGCTTGCCCACAGGGGTTGAGCCGGTAAAAGAAAGGCCGCGTACAACCTCGCTGGTGCACCATGTTTGGCCAATGGCTGCCGCATCCCCGGTGACTACATTAAATACCCCTGATGGCACACCAGCGCGCACGGCAAGCTCGGCCAATGCTAAAGCGGTGAAGGGGGTTTCAGGCGCTGGCTTCAGAACCATGGTGCAACCGACCGCCAGAGCTGGACCGACCTTGCGAGCAATCATGGCCGCTGGAAAATTCCACGGCGTAATGGCAGCCACCACGCCCAGCGGTTGGCGCAGGACCAAGATTCGCGCATCGGCCTTGGGCGAGGGCAGGGTTTCGCCATAAATGCGCTTCGCTTCTTCGGCATAAAACTCGATAAATGAGGCTGCGTAAGCGATTTCCCCCCGCGCCTCGGTCAGTGGTTTGCCCTGCTCGGCGGTCAGGATCTGGGCCAGATCCTCTTGATGGTGCATGATTAAATCGTGCCAGCGGCGCAAAGTTGCGCTGCGCTCTTTCGCAGTGGCGGCCCGCCAAGCCGGGAGAGCTGCCTGTGCGGCCTCGACCGCTTCTGCAGCATGTTCAGCACCCAGATGCGGCACATTTCCCAGAACAGTTCCGGTGGCCGGGTTGAAAATGGCCTCTGACGCGTCGCCAACCCAATGCCCATTGATCAGGCATTGGGTCTTGAACAGGGTGGGATCAGCAAGTTTCATGGCACGGCCTCCTCAGCCGGGGCGATGGGTTCATGGCAATTTATCACGCAGCGCATACCAAGACATGGCAGCAGTCAGCATGGGCCAGCGAAGCGCCCGCCCACCAGGAAAGGGGGGCACGGGCAAGCGGGCCAGCACATCATATTCACTGTGCCGCTTCAACACGCATGCGGCCAGAATGCGACCGAAATAGGGGGCCAACACAACGCCTTGTCCTGAATAACCGGATGCCGATAACAAGCCAGGCTCTAGTTCACGCAGATAGGGCAGGCGCGTCGGGGTAATTCCAAGGGCCCCGCCCCATGCATGACTCACGCGGACCTGTTTGAGGCTTGGATAGATTTTGACCAAATTGGCCTTCACGAAGGCCTCTACATCGCCCGGCCAGCTTGGCGTGTATTTTTCACCGCCACCAAAAATCAGCCGATGGTCAGCCGTTTTGCGCCAATAATTGACGACAAAGCGAGTATCCATCACCGAATCGCGCTGCGGCAAGATTGGGCTGTCACGCTCGAGTGGCTCGGTCGCAATCATAAAGCTACCAATCGGCAGGACACGGGCTTCAACCTCTTTGTGGATACCATCAAGATAGCCGTCGCCGCACAACAAAACATGGTCGGCAATAATCTTTCCCGTAGCCGTTCTGGCAAAGCGTTTGGCACCGTGTTGACCCACTTCTAGGACTTGGCTGCCTTCATGCAGAACAGCCCCGGCAGTCACGGCCGCCTCGGCTAGACCAAATAGCAGCTTTAGAGGATGCACATGGCCTGCTGACGGATCGCGCCAGCCACCATGATAGACTGATGTTCCCAGCGCCTCGGCAACCTGATCCCGGTCGAGCCGCTGGGGCATTACATAGCCATATGTTTCAGCCATATGGGCGGCATCATTATCGAGGGCTTGCATCATGCCTGGTGTGTGGGCGGCAAAAATCTGGCCGGGTGTCCAGTCTGCGTCAATGCCAAGCTGATTGATCCGAGTGAGGAGGTCAGCCTTGGCGGCTTCCGACAGCGCCCAAAGTTTGCGTGCATCTGCCAGTCCGACCCGAGCCTCGAACCAAGCCTGATCATGTCGCCAGCCCGAGCATGCAAGCCCACCATTGCGACCCGATGCCCCGGCTCCAACCTGATTGGCCTCCAGCACGACGACCTGGAGGCCGTGGGTTGCCAGATCAAGGGCGGCGGAAATGCCGGTAAAGCCTGCACCGATGATAACCACATCAGCCTGTCTGGTCCCTGCCAACGGACGTGTTGCCCGAAAGTGGCGGATCGCAGAGGCATGATACCAGCTGTCAGGCGCGCTCGCGGCGGCACTGACATGGCGTGATGGGGTATTCACCGAGTGCATTTGTTATAACAAATGGCCTATCCATCGGCCGTGGTCAAGCGCGGTATGCCGGTCGGCGTCAGGATTTAGGGCGCAACTTCGTTTGCACCGCTTTAAAGGCTGGAACCAAGCCATAATGGGCAATTGGCGCAACAATGCCACCCACGATCAAACCAATACATGCGGCGATCCCGGCGCTGATCAACCATGTTACAAAGCCTGCCAGGCCGGGAAGGCCTGTTGCTACTGATTCAGCCAGATGATGAATGGCCTTTTCAGCCGCAGGATAGCCCAACTCATGCAGACCATGAACCAGAATCCCGCCCCCAACCCATAGCATTGCGACCATGCCGATATAGCTCAGAACTTTTAGGAAGATTGGCATGGCCAGCACCAGACCCCGGCCAAACGCGGCAACTGCGGCGACGGTGGAGCGCGCCATGGCCACCCCGGCATCATCGGCTTTAACGATCAGTGCCACCGCGCCATAGACCAGAAGGGTCATGCCCAAACCAACCACGGCCAATACCCCGCCTTGTAACCAGATGGGCGCGGTTGCAACGGTCGACAGCGTGATGGCCATGATTTCGGCTGACAGGATGAAGTCGGTTCGCACCGCACTGGCGACTTTTTCATTCTCTAACTCTTCTGGACTTTTGTCGAAGTCGGCCTCGCCATCATCGCCATGGCCGTGGCCAGCACCGTGCGGTCGCACCAAGTCCATCACCTTTTCATAGCCTTCTAGGCACAGATAGGCCCCACCCAACATCAAAATAGGTGTGATGATCCAAGGCACAAAATAGCTTAAGACCAAAGCCCCGGGTAGCAGGATGATCATCTTATTCTTAAGAGAGCCCCATGCGATTTTGGCAATAATGGGCAATTCACGATCTGCCGCAAAGCCGACGACATAGCGGGGAGTGACGGCTGCATCATCAATGACGATACCGGCGGCCTTGCTCGCCGCCTTGCTGCCCGCCTTGACCGCTTGGGCGGCGGCGTCGTCCAAACTTGCTGCGGCAATCTTTGCAATGGCCGCCACATCGTCCAGCAGTGCCAATAATCCCGAACTCATGACCACCCCCCAAATCATCGAATCTCGCGCCCGATATAGGGAGTTGGCGGACAAGCTGCCATGCCCCACAGCCGACTTCCGCGCTTTTGTCCGCCCGATGTACAGGCGTGATGATCACGTTCGGGTGATCAATGGCCTATAGGTGGGGCATGACCCAGCTTGTGACCTTTCCTTGCCCACCGCATGCACCTTGAAGCCTTGCAGGCATGGCGCGGCCTCGCTAACCAGCCTCGCGAAAGGCAGCTTCATGACCAAATCAAATCCCGGCCTCTTTTTTGAAAACTTTTATGTCGGCATGGTGCTGCGTCATGCCACACCAAAGACGCTGACTGAAGGCGACGTCGCGCTCTACACCGGCCTCACGGGGTCGCGCTATGCGCTCTATAGTTCTGATGCTTTTGCACGAGACGGTGACCTCGATGCTGCCCCCATCGATCCATTGCTGATTTTTCATACCGTCTTTGGCAAGACAGTCCCAGACATCAGCCTAAATGCCGTGGCCAATCTGGGCTATGCGGATGGCCGCTTCCTTGCCCCGGTCTATCCCGGTGACACGCTTTCCGCCGTGTCCGAAGTCATCGGGGTGAAAGAGAATTCCAATGGCAAGACCGGCGTGGTCTATGTGCGGACCACTGGCTTCAATCAGCAAGGCGACGTGGTACTCAGCTATGTGCGCTGGGTCATGGTGAATAAGGCTGATGCAGCCGCACCAGCGCCCACCCCAATTGTCCCTGACCTACCTGCATTTGTTCCTGCAGACGAATTGCCATCACCGGCTCCTTATTGGGAAGGAAACTATGATGGCACGCTCGCAGGGTCTGTTCATAGCTTTGAGGATTATGAGATTGGTGAGCGCATCAACCATGTAGATGGAATGACAGTGGAAGAAGCCGAACATCAGATCGCGACCCGTCTCTATCAGAACACAGCTAAGGTCCATTTTGACGCGATTGTTCAGGCAAGTTCGCGGCAGGGTCGCCGGTTGATTTATGGCGGTGTTGTGATTTCAATTGCACGGGCGCTTGCCTTCAACGGGCTCGCCAATGCTGCCGAGATTTTGGCGATTAATGCTGGACGCCACATCAATCCCTTGTTTGCTGGGGATACGATCTATGCGTGGAGTGAGGTGCTGGACAAGGCGGATCTGGGCCAAGGTCAAGGTGCGCTCCGCTTGCGCCTGATTGCGACCAAAAATGTTTCTGGCTGTGATTTCCCAGGACCAGATAGCTCTGATGCTATTCTGGAGTTTGATTATTGGGCAGCAATTCCGCTGCGCGCCAGTTTTGCGGTTTAAATGGCCTTTGTACTCGACCCACGTCTGGAGGCGGACAGCTTGGCGGCGGCTGATATGGGCTTGTGCCATGTGCGGGTGATGGCGGATGCCCGCTATCCTTGGCTGATTGCAGTGCCGCGCATTGCTGGGGCGGTTGAACTTTTCGACTTGCCGCTGCGCGATAGCCAGCAAGTCTGGGACGAAGTGCAAGCACTGGCTCGTCTGGTTGGCAGGCAGCCCGGCATTATGAAAGTCAATATTGGTGCTTTGGGGAACATTGTTCGCCAATTGCATATCCATATTGTTGGTCGCCATCAGCATGATCCTGCGTGGCCCGGTCCGGTTTGGGGTCACAGCCCAGCCCAAGCCTATGAGCCGGGCGGGGCCGAGGCCTTGATCCATCAAGTTCAAGCCTTGGCACGCCGCCAACAGGAAAAGCAGTGATGAGGTTGATAGGCAGGGATGTGAAATCCTGCCATGACATTGTGCGGGCATGTGGCCCAAGGCGGTCCTAGTTTGTCATGACGATATTGAACACGAACGCGCCAGCTAAGTTTAGCTCTTCCCAGCCTGACCCCTTGGTGTTGGCCCTGGAGCGCCTTGCACGTGAGGCCGGGACTGCCATCTTACAGATCAAGCGCGCCGGGATGGGTACCCGGATGAAGGTTGATGGTTCACCCGTGACCGAAGCTGATCTTGCCGCTGATGCCGTTATCGCCAAAGGATTAGCACGCCTTTTGCCGGCAATGCCGATCATCAGCGAGGAAGCGGACTGCGACCAACCCTATCTTGATGATCCGCACATACCATTCATCTTGGTCGATCCCTTAGATGGTACGCGCGAGTTTGTTACAGGTTCATCAGATTATACGGTGAATATCGCGCTCATAGTCGCGCGCCGCCCGGTTCTCGGCGTGGTGCATCGACCAGAGGATGGATTGTCTTGGGTGGGTGATCTGCGGGGGCTCGACGATGGCGCTTGGCAGATCGGGCCAGATGGCGTGCCCCGGTCAATCCAGACGCGTAAGGCCCAAACGCCTCTGGCTGTAACCGCGTCGCACAGCCATCTGGATCCACAGACCCGGAACTTCCTTGAGCGCCTCGGTCCCCACCATTTGGTTCAGCGAGGATCGTCGGTGAAATTCTGCATTATCGCCGAGGGGCAGGCTGACTTTTATCCCCGCTTTGGCCCAACCATGGAATGGGATACGGCCGCAGGTGATGCCGTGCTTTGTGCTGCTGGTGGTTTGGTGCTGGATATCGATCGACAACCATTTCTTTATGGCAAGCTGGAAACAGGCTGCCGCAATGGCGGTTTCTTCGCCTTGGGCGACCCAAGTTTGACCTCCATTCTTGACTGAGGGCGTGGGATTTAGGCCGCTGCGCGCCCTCTTTGTGCCGCTCTGGCTTGGGTGAAATGGGCATAGAAGCCGGCAATCCAACCAGCCACCACCGGGCCATCTAGCGGCGCATTCAAGCTCGCCAACGCTTGATCTGCGAGGTCCTCGGCAAAGCGGGTGCCGCGGCGCGACCGGATTAGAGCATCCGCGAAGCGGGGGCAAAACTCCGGATGGCCTTGGAAGGATAAGGCCGGGGCGTGATCATAGATCAGGGCTGCAAAGGGGGTGAAGTCCGATTCGGCCAGGACCCGCGCTTTGGCCGGCAGATCGAGCACCTGATCTTGGTGACTCACGGCCAAATGGAAACGCTGACGCGTGGGACCCATCCAGCTTTCGCTTTGCCGGACGTGATAGGAATGCCGGCCAAGGCCCCAGCCTTGCGGGGCTTTATGCGCCCGCCCGCCAAAAGCCTCTGCCATTAATTGATGGCCAAAGCAGATGCCAACCTGGGGCACGCCCTGATGTCCAGCGTCGCGTACCCACGTTTTCAAAGGGCCGATCCAGGCATGGTCATCATAGACCCCGGCGGGCGAACCCGTTATCAGCGCCGCTTCAACCGTGGCCGGATCGGGCAGGGGTTCTCCATCAAGGACGCGGACGGTCTCGCACGTCAAGCTCGGAATATGGGGCGATAACAGGCCTTCCAGCATGGCAGGATAGGACGGAAAATCAGCCCGGATCGGCTCTGGCGGACGACCTGTTTCAAGAATGGTTAGATGCATGGTCACTCTCTAACCCATGTTACGGACAGTTTGGGTGACAAGATTGGTTAGAAATAGCTAACAAAGCTCAAATGCTGTCTGGTGAGGCAGAAATTACTTGATCTGCCCATTTTGGCACATGCCATTTTGTAGACCAGCGCACTTTGAGCCACTTTTTCATCAAGAAACTGTCAACCATGTTTTTTTTCTCTTTCCTAACCTCGATTTTCGTGGCATGTCTTTTGCTCACAGGATTTCGACCTTTCTTAAGGTCCCCTGCATGCGAAAAACTTTTTGAGGCTCCGGCGATCTGTCGGGGCCTTTTTTCTTGCCCTATTCTTTCTTGCCCTATTCTCTGTAGTCGATAATGCGCGTATCAGAGCCTAGCTAAGCCAAGCCAAGCCGCCGGGCGAGGCGCACTTCAGCGGGCACGTCATCTGCTCTGATTTAGATAGGCTATTGAGGGGCAATCAGACCGTTTTGCGGCTGGATTGAAAGGTTGCGACGCTGTAAAGCGCCAGCCCAATCCAGATCAAGGCAAAGGTAACGCCATGAGCCGGGGTGAAATGTTCACCCATGGCCAAGCCAGTGGTGAATTGCAGGGTTGGGGCCAAATATTGCATCAGACCAAGGGTTGTCAGCTTAAGGCCGCGAGCGCCTGTCGCAAACAGGATGAGCGGGATGGCTGTGACTGGTCCCAAGAGCAGTAACAGGCCAGCCATTGACACTGAACCGCCCATCACCGGTCCACCCATTTGTATATGCCACATCATGACTGCCAAGGCGGGTAGAAACAATATCGCCGATTCCCAGAACAACCCGGCCGCTGGTTCAACCGGCGCAAGCTTCCGAACCAGTCCATATAGTGCAAACGAGAAGCCTAATCCGAGTGCGACATAGGGAAAGGCACCGACCATGAACGTCTGATTGGCAACTCCAACGACCGCAAAAATCAACGCTCCCGCCTGCCAACGGGTAAGCTTCTCGCGAAAGAAAATCACGCCCATGATCACATTTATCAAGGGATTGATAAAATAGCCGAGGCTTGATTCAACAATACGATTTTGACCGACCGCCCAAACATACAAAAGCCAGTTGCCGCCGATCAATGCTGCTGACAGGCCTAACAGGCCAAGGGTTCGCCAAGGCACCCGCAATGTTGCCCTCCCGCCAAAGATTAAAGTGGCGACAAGCGCGCACGGAAGGGTCCAGACAATGCGCTGAGCTGTTACCTCCAGCGGCGGCAGTTTGGAGAACACATGCAGGAAGGCGGGTAGCAATCCCCACATCGCATAGGCCGACAACCCCGCCCAGAAGGCAGGTGGTATTGGTTTGGCTTGCGTGTCGGTCATGGACATCCCCCCCCTTTGCCCGGCTTCACCCCGCCAGGCAATGTGCGAAAGGGGGTAAGGTCAGGATTACTGCTTAGGCGTCCACAGCGGTCAGACGCTTTTCAAACGCGCCGCGTTCAACCAATAATTGGGCAATCTGGATCGCGTTGAGCGCAGCGCCCTTGCGCAGATTGTCGGCAACCACCCACATGGCCAAACCATTGTCGACGGTCGGGTCAGAGCGGATGCGCGATACATAAACCGGGAACTCACCGGCGCATTCAACTGGCGTGGCATAGCCACCGGCTTCCCGACGGTCGAGTACGACAATCCCATCGGCCTCTTCCAAGGCCTCGCGCGCCTCAACATCGCTGATTGGCTTCTCAAACTCGATATGGACGGCTTCAGAATGGCCGACAAAGACCGGCACGCGCACCACAGTGGCCGTGACCTTGATTGCCGGGTCCAGCATCTTTTTTGTCTCTGCCACCAGCTTGAACTCTTCGCTGGTATAGCCATCTTCCAAGAAGTCGCCGCCATGGGGAATAACATTGAAGGCGATCTGTTTTGGATAAACTTCTGTTTTCACCGGGTCATTGACGAATATGCCCCGCGTTTGGGTCCACAATTCATCCATCGCATCTTTGCCGGTGCCCGAAACGGATTGATAGGTGGCAATCACCACCCGCTTGATCGTTGCCAGATCATGCAAGGGCTTTAAAGCCACAACCAATTGTGCCGTTGAGCAATTGGGGTTGGCGATGATCATCTTCTTTTTGTAGCCCATGGCGGCATCTGGATTAACTTCAGGCACCACCAATGGGACGTCAGGGTCCATGCGCCATTGGCTGGAATTGTCGATCACCAGACAGCCTTGGCCTGCAATCTTCGGAGACCATTCCTTGGACGTCTTGCCACCCGCGCTCATCAAGCACAGGTCCCAGCCGGTAAAGTCGAAATGGTCCAAGGCCTGGCACTTCAGGGTTTTATCGCCGAATGAAACTTCACGCCCCAATGAACGCCGCGACGCAATGGCCGCAACTTCCGATACTGGGAAGTTCAATTCCGCCAACAAGGCCAACAACTCGCGACCGACATTGCCTGTCGCGCCGACAACGGCAACTCTAAGACCCATGATTTTTCTCCACAGGGCGCCCTCATAAACCCTGACAGACCTCAGGCCAAGTCCAAATGACCCGATTGCTGCGCGCCGTGACTCGCTTAAAGGGCGCGCAGTTTTGGCAGGACTTGGTTAAGTGACTTTTCGATTTTGTCGACCATGAAATCGATCTCATCTGTCGAAATCGTCAGTGGCGGGCACATCACCACGCTGTCGCGAATCCCGCGGACCATCAGGCCATTGGCGATACAAGCATCGCGTACAATTGGGCCGGCTTTGCCTTCTTTGCCGCCAAAGCGGTGGTTGGTGCCAGGTTCAGAGACGATTTCAACCGCCCCAAGCAGCCCTTTTGACCGCACTTGCCCAACAAGTTCATGGTCGGCGAGACGTTGTAGGGCATTGGCAAGGTACGGCCCGGTCACTTCACGTGTGCGGGTGACGAGGTCTTCCCGTTCGATGATTTCAAGATTGCGCTCAGCGACCGCACAACACATCGGGTGGCCTGAATATGTGTAGCCATGAACAAAGTCTCCGCCCTTTTCTCGCAAGACTTCCACAATCGCGCGCGAGGCGATGGTCGCTGAGATTGGTGCGTAGCCGGATGATAATTGCTTGGCCGTGGTAATGATATCGGGTGTAAAGCCGAAGGTGTTATGGCCAAACCACTGGCCCGTGCGGCCGAAGCCGCAAATCACTTCATCAGCCACCAGCAAGACATTATACTTGCGACAGATCGCTTCGATCCTTTGCCAATAGCCTTTGGGTGGAATGATGACACCGCCTGCCCCTTGGATGGGTTCACCGACAAAGGCAGCAACATTCTGGGGACCTACTTTTAAGATTCGGTCTTCGACTTCTTGCGCACAGCGTGCGGCAAAAGCTTCTTCATCCTCCCCGAAACCTTCGTTGAAGGCATAGGGCTGGATCACATGTTCGATTCCGGGGATAGGAAGCGAGCCGATCGCATGCATGGCGCTCATCCCGCCAAGGCTCGCCCCCGCGACGGTTGACCCATGATAGCCATTGCGACGAGCGATGAAGATGTTCTTGTAAGGTTGGCCCTGCACAGCCCAATAATGACGCACCATGCGGAACATAGTGTCGACTGCTTCAGAGCCCGAAGAGTTGAAAAATACATGCTGCAGCTCACCCCCGGTGATGCTGGCAATTTTGGCTGCGAGCCGAACCGCGGGCGCTGTCGCTGTCTTGAAGAAGCTATTGTAATAAGGCAGTTCTAGCATCTGTTCATAAGCAACTTCAGCCAGTTCTTTGCGGCCATAGCCAATTCCGACGCACCACAGACCCGCCATGCCATCGAGGTAGGATTTGCCATCCACGTCCCAGAACTTGCAGCCCTCGGCACGGGTAATAATCCGCGAGCCGCCCAAATCGCGGATTTCGCCATAGTCAGCCTGGGCAGGCAGGTGGTGTGCCAAGTCTAAGCGACGCAGTTCCACAGCGTCATAATTGCGCAGAGCGGTTGCAGGTGGGGTCATGGGTCTCACATCCAGCTGTCATTTGATTGTTATAACAAATAGAACAGCTGAAGGCGCAGGGAAAGTGGTTTCTGCGCACGGACCTGCAATTGCCCGCAACCGAGGGACCCGGTCAAGCCGACTTTAGAGCGATCAAAAGCCGATGGCTTGCAAGAAGCGCTGCCAAAGCGATGGACGGACCTGCAGGCGGATTGCCTTCGGGGCCATCGGTTCATTGAAGTCGTGCAATTCACGTGGGCGGAATGATGCTTTCGCGCTCATCTTGTGCAGGTTCTTCATGGCATTGTCCTCCGGTCGAACACACATTGACCTTCGGTGCCACCGCAGCAAATCGCATGCCAGGAAAATCAAGAGTCCCCGTGCCAAAATGAAAAAGGGCCCGCCGAGTGGCAGGCCCTTGATTATTTGGTCTTTTCCGTAGCTAAGGTCGGTCAGCCATTAGGCTGCAGCGGATTGCTCGCCCGGTGTTGGGTCGCGCAAAACATAGCCACGGCCCCAAACTGTTTCGATATGGTGCTGACCATCGGCTGAAGCTGCCAGCTTCTTGCGGAGCTTGCAGATGAAGACGTCGATGATTTTCAATTCAGGCTCATCCATGCCACCATAGAGATGGTTCAGGAACATTTCCTTGGTGAGCGTCGTCCCTTTGCGGAGCGACAGCAGTTCCAGCATTTGATACTCTTTGCCGGTCAGGTGAACGCGTTGATTGTTCACTTCCACCGTTTTCTGGTCGAGATTGACCACGATGTCGCCGGTGCGGATCATCGATTGTGAATGGCCCTTAGAGCGACGCACAACCGCGTTGATGCGGGCAACCAACTCGTCTTTATGGAAGGGCTTGGCAACAAAATCGTCCGCGCCTACGCCGAGGCCACGTACTTTCGTGTCAATATCACTGGTTCCAGACAGGATCAGGATCGGTGTTCCGACACGTGAATTGCGCAATTGCCGCAACACGTCAAAGCCGTTCATATCGGGCAATGTGAGGTCAAGAAGGATGATGTCATAATCATACAACTTGCCCAGGTCGACGCCCTCCTCGCCCAGGTCCGTTGTGTAGATATTGAAGCCCTCAGACTTCAGCATTAACTCAATCGACTGCGACGTGGCGCTATCGTCTTCAATCAACAGAACCCGCATGGAGCCCCCTCCGACATGCCCTCTTTGGGCGGTGTAACAACCAACAAGCCAAGCCTTAGCTGATTTGCTCAAGCATGGTTAACCGCTTTTTGCGGCTTGCATGATATTTTGCACATGTTGGACTCATGTTTGCCCTGCTGATCTTTACGACAGGTTAACGCGACGCAGTTCAAAGGTGCATTTATCAACCATATTCACCGCTTTCTTCACATTTGATATGAAGAAGACGAATGGTGCAGGTAGGAGCAGGGCGGCAGGATGCGTCCAAACGGACATCTCAGGGCAAGTGGCGGCGTCCGTTTGGCGGATTTGGCTGAGACCTTGGGTCGACTTGATCACACACGCTATGAGGGACGTATCCTTGCCGTTCGCGGTTTAATGGTCGAAGCAAGCGGGCCGCCGCAGGCCCTTGCTTTGGGCGCGCGCGCGGTGGTGGAAACGGCTGGCGGACCGACACGGCTCGAAATTGTCGGCTATCGTGATGGTCGGGCGCTGTTAATGCCGTTTGAGAATGTGGAGGGCCTGCGCGCCGGGGCTAGTCTGACCTTCGAAGGATCCTCGCCGATGATCGCCCCGTCCTCGGCATGGTTAGGACGCGTCATTGACGCTTTTGGCCAGCCGGTTGATGGGGGACCGCCAGTTGCCAATGGCTCCCACCCCCGGTTGGTGCGCGGCGTGCCACCCCCCGCCCATACGCGCATCCGTGTGGGTGGACGCATGGAGACGGGGATTCGAGCCATCGATGCCTTTTGCGCGCTTTGCCAAGGTCAACGCATGGGTATTTTCGCCGGCTCTGGTGTTGGCAAGTCTGTCTTGTTGTCGCAACTGGCCAAGGGTGCGCAAGCCGATGTGGTCGTCATCGGTTTGATTGGCGAGCGTGGCCGCGAGGTCCGCGAGTTTCTCGAGGACACGTTGGGCCCCGAAGGCTTGCGCCGGTCGGTGGTTGTGGTGGCAACATCAGATGAGAGTAGTCTCAAGCGCCGTCAGGCCGCTTATACGACCTTGGCCGTGGCTGAGCATTTCCGAGACCAAGGTTTGCAGGTTTTGTGCCTGCTCGACAGTGTGACCCGCTTTGCGATGGCACAGCGTGAGATTGGGCTTGCCACTGGAGAACCGCCAACAACCAAGGGCTATACTCCCACGGTCTTCGCTGAACTGCCAAAACTGCTGGAGCGCGCAGGACCAGGTGCACCGACTGGCCAGGATCAGATTGGTTCAATCACCGGCTTATTCACAGTATTGGTTGACGGTGGCGACCATGATGAGCCGGTTGCCGATGCAGTGCGCGGCATTTTGGATGGTCACTTGGTGTTGGAGCGCGCGATTGCCGAGCGAGGTCGATTCCCCGCCCTCAACATCCTTAAATCCGTCTCGCGCCTCATGCCGGAGTGCCATAGCCTTGAAGAGCAGCACCTTGTGCGCGAGGCCAAGCGGGCCCTTGCCGCCTATTCGGATATGGAAGAATTGATTCGACTGGGGGCATATCGGCGTGGCGCCGATCCAGTTACAGATCGGGCGATTACGCTGGCGGAGCCGCTGGAGATTTTTCTGTCACAAGGCAAGCATGAGCGAAGTGGCTTTGATGAGACTTTCCAACGCCTCGCGGATATCTTGGCGATTGAAGGCTAAGCCAAAAATCGTGACCATAAGCTGGATGTTTCGGAGTCTTTCAATTGGAAAAGACTAAAAAAGCTACTCGCGGGAAAATGCGAGACATCAAAACAGCGATTTCTTAACTCCCGACGTGTATAGGAAACTGAAACGTAGGGAAAAGCGGTATGAAAACGGGCGCCACGCTCATCAAACTGGCCAGGCATAAGGTCGACAGCGTTCAGGCGCTGATCGGCGCGGCTGAGCGGACCAAAGAAGATATTGAACGCAAAAAGGCTGACCTTGTGGTCGCTGAAAAGCGCGAGCGCGCCCGTGCCGAAGCCGATCCAGGCATGATGGGGCATTGGGTCGCCTATTCTCAGGTGCTGGCCGCCCAGCGGGCCAATCTGGATGCCTCACTTCAAGGCGTTGAAGAGCAATTGGACGCCCTTCGTGGTGACTTGCAGGCTGCCTTCGAAGAGCAGAAAAAGTACGAAATGCTCGAAGAACGGCGAATGGGTCGTCTGTCGGCCTCACGTGCCAAGCGTGAACAAGCCCAGATGGACGAAGCCGCCATGATGCGGGCCGCCAAACGTCGCTCCTATTAAACGCGGCCTCCGCCAAACAGCCAATTTATCACGAATTTTTCCGGGTTCGCTGCGCCAAGGGATGCGCGCGCTCGACCAGTTCGGTCAGGCGGGCATCGGCAACATGTGTATAGATTTGCGTTGTCGCAATATCGGCGTGACCCAGCATGACTTGGACCGATCGCAAGTCCGCACCCCCTTCCACCAAATGGGTGGCAAAGGCATGGCGTAAGACGTGTGGGCTCAGTTTTTTGGGGTCCAGCCCGGCGTCGGCTGCCAAACCATCCAATAGCCGCCCAAACTCCCGCCGCCCTAAATGGCCCGCCTTGCCTTTGGCTGGAAACAAGAATTTTTGCGCATCGGCTCGGACAGGGCCGTCCGGCAAGCTTTTGGGCCGTTGGTCTAGCCACAGGCGCAATGCGTCGCGCGCATGCGAACCCAATGGAACCAGCCGCTCCTTGCCGCCTTTCCCTTTGACGCGCAAAGCTGCCACATCCAACCGTCCCACCGTCCGTATCGGCAAGCCCACCAATTCACTCACCCGTAAGCCGCAGCCGTAAACCAGCTCGATCAGGCAGCGTGCACGCACTGCTTTCCAGCCTGCCAAGCGGTCCGCTGCAGCAAGCAAGGCGTCGATATCACTGGCATCGACAGTTTTGGGCAAAGCCCGTCCCCGCTTTGGTCCGTCCCAAAGTCGTGTCGGATCGTCTGAGCACCAACCCTGGCTGACGGCAAATTGGAAAAACTGACGCAAGGCGGCCCTGCGTCTTGCCACTGTCGTTGGGCTGAGGCCGCGATTGTTCAAGTCCTCAGCGAAAGCCGCGATGTCTTTGGGCTCTACGGCCATTAAACTGGCTTGTCGCGGCGCGATGAAACAGTCGAAATCAATCAAGTCCCGCCGATAGGCATCCAGAGTATTGCGGGCTGCGCCACGCTCCACCCCGATCATTTCAAGAAAAGCATCAATCTGATTGTTCAATTTGGCGGCGTCCAATTCGGCTTAGCCTGTGTGCGGGCAGGGGGGCGGCTAGGTGCTTGAGATTGGCCTCTGGGGGGCACTTTTGCTTTGGGTTGGCTGGCGGGTGGCCTAGAAGCCGGCGCGGCCTTGGGTTGTGGTGGATTGGCAGGAGCAGCCTTTGGCCTTGGTGCCGCCGGGGCGGCCGCCCCACTTGATGACGGTCCCGTATTTGGGGGAGGACTTGCGCGATTGCTGGGCGGGGCAGCAACTGCCGGCCCAGTGGGCGCGGGATTGGCCGCTCCTGTCGCACTTGGCTTTGTCGGCACAACCATATCAAGGGCCAGCAAATATTCACGTGCGAGTGCGACAGCCCCATCCCGCAGGCCAACCTGGCGCAGGGCACTTACAGCAATCGCAACAGTTTCAGCATCCGCACTGGCCGGCTCCTGGCCCTGCAGCGCAAGTCCGGCGAGCAAGATCACCTCACCTTTTGCCCCGCGCGCCGCAGCAAAACTCAGAGCTGTGCGAACCCCCGCTTGCCCGCCTTTCACATCTGGCAGACCAGGTTGCAGCAGGGCAGATAATCCCCCTTGTGGCGGTAGGCCAGCGGACCAGGCAATCAAAGCATCACGAACGGCTTGGCGTTGTGCGGCAGGATTTGTCGCAGTCTCGATGTGGCGTTGGACGGGCCTGTCATCGGCCACTGGATCAAGCAATGCCAAGATTAGGCGTTGGCGTGGGCTCATTGGCCGGGTCGAGCGGTCGCGAAGTGCTTGGGCCAAAGGCGCATCACCGACCCATAAGGCCGCCTCGATCAAAGCCGGAAGTGTTTCGTCAGGAATTTGCTCGGGTGCCGTAGCCAGATGGGCCTTCAGATCTGGCACCAGCAAACGGGCTTCCAAGGCGCGGGCTTGGGCGTTCGGGCTTTGGCTGATCCGGCTGGCCCAGCTAAACGCCAAGGGCGGTGGTGGTGGTTCGGGAGCTAAGCTTGAGCCGGCCTCCTGTGTTGGCGCAACAGGGGCAGTGACCGCCTCGGGTGTAACCACATGCAGCACCGGCCCCCGCAATCGGGCTTCTTGGGCAGGTGTGGCAACACCTGTCTGGGCCGCCCGCCGCATAAGAGCCGTTAGATCTTCCTCCGTCACGCTGGTCCGGATATCTGGCCAATTCAGGATGGCTGAAAGGCTGGCCGGATCCCCTGATGAAACAGTCGTGCGCGGGATCTTGAGGCCGGCTTTGATCGATAAAGCAAGCGCCCGACCGCTGTCTGCCCGCAAAGGGGGTGGGCTGGAAACCGGGCCAGAACTGGCTGCGACCGCCCGACCAAGCCATGTGTCCGTTAGGCCTTTGGTGCGGGCGAGATCAACCGACAGATTGGCGGCCGCACCCTCATTGTTTAGCGCATAACAAACAGCGCGCGATTCCAGCCATAATGTACCGCTCTGACTTTCAGGAGTTGCTTCAAGCCCCGGTGTGGAGAGCCATGAGCAGGCCTCTTCGGTTCTACCGGCGCGAAATGCAGCATCCATCGCCAAAAATGTCAGGGCGGGATCGCGGTTCAAACGCGGCACAGAGTCAAAAAGCCGAGCTGTTGCCTCAGCCGGACCCAGCTTGCTGGCAGCGCGGAAACGTCCGCGCGCTAAATCCTGGTCGCCGGTAGGGGCAGCGCCGCCCGAAAAAATGGCCTGACGAACAAGGCGCTGCAAAACCGGGAAGCGTTGATCGGCTTGAATTCTCTCAAATACAATCGCCAAAGTACCCGGATCAGCACCGATCCAGAGGTCGGAGTCGAGCCTGTCCAAGCCTTCGGGTAGAGCCGCCGCCCCCCAGGGACCGACATCCTGCAAGGTCGAGGCTTCAATCTTCGCGCTGGACTGGGCCAGAAGCGATGTCGCGCCAAGCGACCAGATCAGAGTGCTACAGAGAATGAGCTTGCGTATCATAAGACGTGTCATAACCCAATTTACGGCAAATCCGAGGCCTTGAGCACTGCGATCCATGCGCATTTTCTCTTGTGCCACCAGATTGCGCGACCCCCGCGACAAACCGTAGCTTTGTCCCTATGTTCGCAGATCGTTCTTATCTTAGCGAATCACATGCATGTCCAGCGAGCCGTTTTCTGAGCCCAAGTCCTTGTCGATTTCTGAGCGTGCAATGGCGCGTGCGCCCGGCAATAGAGGTGAAGCGGCTTCTCCCTGGATGGCAGGGCTCAATCCTGAACAGCGCGAGGCGGTGGAAGCCTTAGATGGGCCGGTTTTGGTGTTATCTGGGGCTGGAACCGGCAAAACGCGCGTGTTGACAGCCCGTCTCGCCCAGCTTCTGGCCACCGGACGCGCAAAGCCTTGGGAAATATTGTCGGTCACCTTTACCAACAAAGCGGCGCGCGAAATGCGCGATCGTATTCAAAGTCTGATTGGTCCTGCGTCCGAGGGATTGCGCTGGCTTGGGACGTTTCACTCCACCAGCGCGATGATCTTGCGCCGACATGCTGAATTGGTCGGGCTGAAACCCAGCTTCACCGTGCTTGATACTGATGATCAGATCCGATTGCTCAAGCAGGTGATCGAGGCTGAGAATATTGACCAAAAGCGATGGACCCCGCGCTTTTTAGCCAGCCTGATTGATGGCTGGAAGAATCGTGCCCTGACGCCGGAGAAGGTCCCGGCTGAGGAATCCTTCCTATTTGCCAATGGCAAAGGAGCCAAACTCTATGCGACCTATCAGGCGCGGCTCAAAATCCTGAATTGTGTCGATTTTGGTGATCTCCTGCTTGAAACAATCAGCCTGTTCTTGAAGGAGCCAGATTTGTTGGCGGAGTATCACGACCGCTTCAAATATATTCTCGTTGACGAGTATCAGGACACAAATGTGGCTCAGTATTTGTGGCTGCGCCTTTTGGCTCGCAAACGGCGCAACCTGTGCGTGGTCGGGGATGATGACCAGTCCATCTATGGCTGGCGTGGGGCCGAAGTCGACAATATCCTTCGCTTTGAACATGACTTTCCAGGAGCCAAAATCGTCCGACTGGAGCGCAATTACCGATCAACCCCGCACATTTTGGCTGCGGCAAGCCATTTGATCGCCGCCAATCAGAACCGGCTGGGCAAAACATTGTGGACCGATATGTCCGAGGGTGATCGGGTGCTGGTCCGCGGCGTGTGGGATGGGGAAGCCGAGGCCCGCCTGATTGCCGATGATATCGAACAATGGCGGCGGCTGGGTCGACGCTATGATGAAAGTGCGGTTCTGGTGCGCGCGTCATGGCAGATGCGGGCCTTTGAAGAACGCTTTTTAATGTTGCAAATCCCCTACAAAGTGATCGGCGGACCACGCTTCTTCGAACGCGCAGAAATCCGTGACGCCCATGCTTATCTGCGTCTCATCCGCTCACCCGATGATGATCTGGCCTTTGAGCGCATCGTCAATGTTCCAAAGCGTGGCATTGGTGACACCAGTGTCCAGCGCATCGGCGCTGCGGCCCGTCTGGCTGGGGTGTCGCTTCACACCATGTCCCAACAATTAATGGGAAGTGATGAACTTAAAGGTGCCGCCCGCACCGGGCTGGCCCGCTTCATCCGTCAATTAGACCATTGGCGTCAAAAGGCGTTGGAACTTCCCCACACAGAACTGGCCGAATTGATCCTGGAAGAAAGCGGCTATACCGACATGCTGAAGGCGGACAAGAACCCGCAAGCGGCCTCTAAGCTCGACAATTTGAAGGAATTAGTCCGGTCGATGGGCCAGTTTGACACGCTGGCCGCCTATCTGGAACATATTGAGTTGGTGATGGATCTCGATCGGGCTGAAGAAGGCGACAGCGTTCAGATTCTAACCCTGCACGCGGCTAAAGGCCTTGAATGGCCGCTCGTCTTTTTGCCGGGTTGGGAGGAGGAGGTATTTCCTTCGCGGCGCGCACTCGACGACAAGGGTGATAAGGCGCTGGAAGAAGAACGCCGCCTCGCCTATGTCGGCATCACTCGGGCGCGGGAAAGTGCGCGCATCAGCTTTGCCGCCAATCGGCAGATTTATGGGCGCTGGACCAGTGTGCTTCCCAGCCGCTTTGTTGACGAATTGCCTGACGGTCATGTCGATGCCGTGTCCGACACCGGCTATTTCAATCAGGGCACAGGGGGAGCTGCAGAGCGGTTTGCGGCTTACGGACCGCTTTCTACCCAGCCCGGCAATGGTTTCGGCACGGGCTATGAGAGCCCGGGGTGGAAGCGAGCCCAAGCAGCCGCGGCCTTAGGCAAAGTCGCTTCTGGAACTGTGCGCGGCTTTGGCGGGCCAGTCATTGATGGTGAGGCAAAGCTCTTGGCGCGTACCGGGGCCGGCGATGCCAAATACCAGCTGGGCCAGCGGATTTTCCACGACAAGTTTGGCTATGGTGCCGTGCGCCACGTTGAAGGCTCGAAGCTAACCATCGCGTTCGAGAAATCAGGCGAGAAAAAAGTCCTCGATAGTTTCGTGCGTCCCGCCTGAGGAGTCTGGCGGGACGGTCACGCCGCCTTATTGCCGGAAGAGGCTCAAGATGCTTTGCGGGGCTTGGTTGGCAATCGACAGGGCTTGTGTGCCCAGCTGTTGCTTGACCTGAGCTGCCTGCAAACGGGCCGATTCCACAGCAAGGTCTGCGTCCACCAGATTGCCGATCCCGCCCTTGATGCTGTCTTGCAGCTTGGAAACAAAGATTTCGTGGTTTTCAATCCGCTTGGCAGATGCGCCCAGGCGGGCCAATTCGGAGTTGACATACTCCAGCGACGCCACGATCCGGTCGCGGACGGTGGCGGCATTGGCGGCTGTGTCCAGCACATCGGTATCGCCCAGATAAATGTCTGCGGCTGGTGAGGCTGGGGTGGTCCCTGCTCCCGTGGTGAGGCGCAGGTCGAGAATAGGCAGGGTTACCGTCAGCGAGCCCGTTGAATTAGCCAAGAATGTGAAATTGGCTGCGGCCCCATTGAGTGCATTGCCGCCGTCAAAGACCGCATTGGCGATCACCGAGGCGACTTGGTCGCGCAGTGCGATGAATTCGGCATTATAGGCTGCCCGAGAGGTAGCACTCGCCGACGCGTCAGAGGCTGCCACGGCTTTTTCGCGCATCTGGGAAAAGATGTCTGAAATCTGCTCCCCGGCAGCCAGAGCCACATCGGCAATTGATTTAGCGCGATTGAGGCTGTTGCGAACCGCATCATAGGCCGACATTTCCGACCTTTGTTGCTGGGCGATATTGTAGATCGCGCCATTATCCTTGGCTTGGGCGACCTTCAAACCGGTGTTGATCCGATTTTGGATGCCATCCATTTCGCGATTGGTTTTGTTCAGGTTCTGCAGGGCGGTCATTGCCCCCATATTCGTATGCACGCTACCTGACATGGCTCGCTCTTTCTTGTCTAATCACGCGGTGATCATCATATGGGCTTGTCGCTTTGTGGGGCGCTTCGCCAAGAATTCAAATCACCTTCGGTAAGTTACAGAAGTTTTGGCAAAAACATGGTGAACATTTGGTAAATCCAAGAAATTGGATGTTCACCTAATTGTCTGTGCCGGGTCTTGGTCCTTTAGTTTCGGAACAGCGACAGGATGGACTGCGGTGTTTGGTTGGCGATCGACAGAGCCTGTGTTCCCAATTGTTGTTTAACTTGCAGCGACTGCAATTTGGCGCTTTCGCTGGCGAGATCCGCATCAACCAAATTGCCGATACCGCCGGTGATGGCATCCTGCAGTTTGGAGACGAAGATGGCGTGGTTCTCGACCCGCTTTGCCGCCGCACCCAATCGGGCCAGTTCGGAGTTAATGTAGGTCAGTGACGCAACCACCTGATCGCGTGAGGTTGCCGCCAAAGTGGCAGTCGACAAATCGGATGCGGCGCCCAAATAGACGTCTGCAGGCGGCGAAGCTGGTGTCGTACCGGCCCCAGTGCCCAACTGAAGATCGAGGGTGGGGACTGTGATGGTTTGACTGCCGGTCGTATTGGCCTGGAAAGTCAACGAGGTCCCGCCGCCCAGAATGTTAGCGCCGTCAAAAACAGCATTTGCGATGATCGATGGAACCTGATCGCGCAAAGCCTTAAATTCGCTGTCATAGGCAGCACGGCTGGTGGCGGAAATTGAAGGATCAGATGCGGCAACAGCTTTCTCGCGCATCTGGGTGAAAATGTCGGACAAGGCTTCACCGGCCGCTAGGGCGACATCGGCAATCGACTTGGCGCGGTTCAGGCCGTCGGCAACGGCGTTATAGGCAGAGTTTTCTGACCGTTGCTGCTGAGCGATATTGTAGATTGCCCCATTGTCTTGGGCTTTTGCGACTTTCAGTCCGGTATTGATCCGGCTTTGGGTAACACTCAGTTCGCGCGTGGTTGCGTTCAAGTTCTGAAGCGCGACCATCGCCCCCGTATTCGTGTGGACACTATTTGCCATCTTCTAAAGTCCTTCCAGCCATTCAGGCGGAACCTCCGACATGTTGGAGGTCAGTCCGCAAACTCTGCGCGCTTTCCCGCAAGTGCCGTGCCACGCGGCGATTGGTTTCAATGCATTGAATTTTATCGGTATCTTTAGCTTCGCGGCAAAGTTAATGCCGTCGAAACATGGTAAACACTGCCGAGTGGTGAGTGCAGACAGGCAAAAATTGCCGTCCGGATTTGCCGTGCGGCCGAGGGCTCGAACCGCTCAAACATCGCCGCTCGGCAGCGGACAAGCCGCGACGATCAATCGCACAATCCTCCGCTGACATGCGTTGCGATGACTGCCAAGCCGCGCTAGACCATCTTCAGGTCAGGCGGATTCGCATTGATCATGGAAAACTGTTGAAATTCAAAATCTTGAACTGATTGGTTCTGGCGCAATTCCGCCCAAGCCCGGTTCAAGAATGGCCGTGCAGGTCCGAAGGGCTCAGGGTGCGGCATCAAGTCCGAGGGGATACAGAGATGGCTCGTAAGAAAATTGCACTCATCGGTGCTGGCATGATCGGGGGCACATTGGCCCATATCGCAGCCCGTGAAGAATTGGGTGACATTATCCTGTTCGATATTGCCGAGGGTATCCCGCAGGGCAAAGCGCTCGACATCGATGAAGCCAGTCCTGTGTTTGGCTCTGACATCGACATCAAGGGTGCCAATGATTATGCCGCGATTGCGGGCGCTGATGTTTGCATCGTCACCGCTGGGGTGCCCCGCAAGCCGGGCATGAGCCGCGATGACCTCATCGGCATTAACTTGAAAGTCATGAAGGCTGTAGGGGAAGGTATCAAGACCTATGCCCCAAACGCCTTTGTCATCTGCATCACCAACCCGCTTGACGCCATGGTCTGGGCGTTGCGGGAATTCTCAGGCCTTCCACACCACATGGTCTGCGGCATGGCCGGCGTTCTTGATAGTGCGCGCTTCCGTTGGTTCCTCGCAGAGCACTTTAAAGTCGCGGTTGAAGACATTCATGCGTGGACCTTGGGCGGCCATGGTGATGATATGGTGCCGATGGTGCGTTACTCGACCGTTGGTGGCCTGCCGCTGCCGGTCTTGGTGGAGCAAGGCAAGATCACCCAGGACGAGCTTGATGCCATCGTGAAGCGCACACGCGGTGGCGGCGGCGAGATCGTCGCTCTCTTGAAGACTGGTTCGGCCTATTATGCGCCTGCGGAGAGCGCGATTGCGATGGCTGCTTCCTATCTGAAGGACAAAAAGCGGGTTTTGGCCTGCGCCTGCCACCTCACCGGCCAATATGGCATTCAAGACATGTATGTTGGCGTGCCTGCCGTGATCGGGGCAGGTGGCATCGAAAGCATTATTGAGTTCCCGATGGATGCGGGAGAGAAGGAAATGTGGGCAAAGTCCGTTGCTGCAGTGAACGGCTTGATCGCTGCCTGTAAGGACATCGAACCCTCACTGGCCTGATCTCCATGATTGGCCCCACGCTGGTGACAGAAAGATTGATCCTGCGTCCCCCGACGCAGGATGACTTTCCCGCATTCGCGGCCATGATGCGCGAAGCCGATCATGTCAAATTTATCGGCGGTGCGCTGACGCAAACCATGGCGTGGCGACAATGGGCCACGATAACCGGCGCTTGGGTGCTGAACGGCTTCTCCATGTTCTCTGTGCTGGAGCGCGAAACCGGTACATGGGTTGGCCGGATTGGTCCTTGGATGCCCCATGGCTGGCCGGGGACTGAAGTTGGCTGGGGCTTGGCACCAGCCGCAACAGGCAAGGGCTATGGGATCGAGGCCGCCACTGCCGCGATTGACTGGGTGTTTGACACCTTGGGTTGGACAGATGTCATCCATGTCATCAATCCG
Organism: Candidatus Phycosocius bacilliformis; assembly: GCF_003112735.1. Classification (GTDB taxonomy): domain Bacteria; phylum Pseudomonadota; class Alphaproteobacteria; order Caulobacterales; family Aquidulcibacteraceae; genus Aquidulcibacter; species Aquidulcibacter bacilliformis. The sequence goes on along the minus strand of NZ_BFBR01000001.1, from coordinate 353,093 downwards.
GCCAATAAGCCCTCTGAGGCGCTAGCTGCCCGGCTGGGCTCCACCAATCTGGGACCCACTCAATTGCCCGCACCCATGGATGTTTATCAGGTCAATAAATGGGGTCAGAGCGCGCAAGACTGGCGTGCCCGCCCCTCTAAGCGGTGAGGGCTTAGTCGGCCAACAAATCCCCGATCACCGCATCCGCGAGGAGGCGGCCTTGGGCGGTGAGGCCAAGATGCGTGTCTGATTGCCACATCCATCCGTGTTCAAGGTTTCGCCTAATCTTGTTGTCTGACAAGGCAGGACGTGGGGCATCGGCCAAGGGCAGGCCGTCTTGCAGGCGTAATCCCATGAGCCAAAACTCGTCCCGCACAGCCTCGGGACTCAAGGTCTCGAGCTCGTCGATGGCATGGCCGCGCGCTGTGACTTGATCCACATAATCCCGCGGGCGATCGAGTGCCTTGCTCGCCCGCCGCTCTCCCCCCCAACCCAAGCGCCCATGCGCGCCGGGGCCAACCCCGATCCAGTCCTGAGACCGCCAATAGAGCAGATTATGGCGAGAGCGATTATCGTGCCCGCGGGCATGGTTTGACACTTCATAGGCATCAAATCCGACACCTTCCAACACATCCTGGGTCAAGGTGTAAAAATCCGCCGCCAAATCCGGATCCGGGACCTTAAGACGCCCACGCGCCGCTGCACGGGCAAAGGCCGTTCCGGGTTCAATGGTCAATTGATAGGGCGAGACATGATCAGGGTTGAGTGCCAGGGCACGCATTAACTCATCCTGCCAAGCAGCCAAGGTTTGGTCTTGCCGTGCATAAATCAGGTCAATCGAGAGTCGCGGAAACAATTGACGTGCAAGATCGGCAGCGGCCATCGCCTCTGCAGCGCTGTGGAAGCGGCCAAGGGCCTTTAAACTCGGGTCATCCAAAGCTTGTACGCCGAGGGACAGCCGCTCAACCCCGGCAGCCCGCAGATCGGCAAAGCGGGCTGCTTCTGCATCGGTGGGATTGGCCTCCAAGCTGATTTCGACTGAGGCTTCAAGGTCCCACAGACGATCTGCCGTCTCGATCACACGTGCCACATCGGCTGGGTCCATCAAGCTCGGCGTCCCCCCGCCAAAAAACAGGCTCGCCAAGGGTCGTGGTCCGGTCTGGGCCCGCCAATAGGCCAAATCAGCCAAAATCGCATCCACCAAAGGAGCGGTGTCGGCACCGCGCGCGCGATAGACATTGAAGTCACAATAGGGGCAAATCGCCGCGCAATAGGGCCAATGTATGTATAGACCCAGTTGTCGATGGGTCATGATAGGATGGCAGAAACGAATTTGGCAAAGGCATCTGCCCGGTGACTCATGGCGTGCTTGATCGCCGGGTCCAACTCCCCAAAGGTCAGGCTTTGCCCGTCGGCGACAAAAATCGGGTCATAGCCAAAGCCGTGGCTACCGCGAGGCTCCGCCACGATCTGCCCGCGCACTTCGCCCTCAAAGACGGCTTCGCGGCCATCGGGATAGACTAACGCCAGCGCGCACACGAATCGGGCAGTTCGGTCTGTTGCACCCTTGGCTTGCATCTGCCGCTCAATTTCGCCCATGGCAGCATAAAAGTCGCGCTCCGGCCCGGCCCAGCGTGCCGAATAAATGCCTGGCGCGCGGTCGAGTGCCATCACTTCCAAGCCCGAATCATCGGCTAGGGCAGGAAGGCCCGTTGCCTGACACGATGCGCGCGCCTTCAACAAGGCATTGCCGATAAAGCTGTCTTCGGTTTCCTCTGGCTCGGCGACACCAAGGTCCCCAGCACTGATCACGTCTATCCCGAAGGGCGTTACCAGTGCTGCAATCTCTTTCAGTTTGCCTTTATTGTGACTGGCGATCACGAGTTTTTCAAAAGGCTTGCTAGAATTTAACATGGTTTGTCTTTCACGATATTAGAAGCTTTGATAGAGCGCGATGTGGATACCTCGTTTTGACCTGAAAATGCTTTCGATAAGGTCCCTGAGGCAGGATCGTCCCCAAAGTTAAGGAGTGAATGATGAAAACCAGCCGCGCCCTTTTGATGGCTCTCGTCCTGTCTGTCTCGCCTATGGCGATGTCGATTGCAACTGCTCAAACCGCCCCGGCCTCAGCGTCGGCGAGCGGGGTGGAGACCCGCACAGTCGGCCAATTGGTGCTGGAAAACGTCCCGGCGACCCCAGAAGCCATTCGTGAGCGGTTGATCCAATATACCAATACGCGCGCGGCCACGTTTCAGGACTTTTTGCCAGATGGCGGCATTCTGATTTCAACCCGTTTTGGCGACGTCCCGCAGATCCATGAGGTGAAAATGCCGATGGGCGCGCGCAGCCAGTTGACCTTTTATGCCGAGCCCGTCGGTGGAGCCGGCGTGCGCCCCAACTCCGGGGGTAGTTTCGTCTTCGGCAAGGATAAGGGCGGAGATGAATTCGTTCAGGGCTACTTGTTTGACCGGAAGTCAGGTCTGGCCAAGGCCTTTACCGAGCCGGGAACCCAAAACAGCGGCATCCGCTTTACCAAAGACGGGAAAATGGTTGCTTGGACCGTCACCCGTAACGGTACCGCCGTCCGTGATATTGTTGTGGCCAATCCTGATGATCCAACAAGCCGGCGTTTGGTCTATCGCGGCGAGGGCGGTTTTGGCATTGCCGATCTGTCCGACGACGGCAAGACGATTTTGTTGGGTCAAAGCATTTCGGTCAGTTATTCCAAACGGTGGGTGTTGGATGTGGCAACCGGCACCCTGACCCCCATCACGCCCGACCTGAAAGTGTCTTATGATGGCGGTGCTTTCGCACCTGACGGCAAATCCATCTATATCCTGACAGATGAAGGCTCTGAATTTGCCTATTTGGTCCAGATTGATCTGGCTACTGGCAATCGGACCCGTGTTTCGCCGGTAATGTCCTGGGATGTCGACGGCGTCGATCTGTCGCCCGATGGCAAGACGCTTGCGTACACCACCAATGAAAATGGCTTATCGAAACTTTATCTCCAAGCCACCACACCGGGGGCCAAGCCTCGGCAGGTGGCCTTGCCGGTCGGGACGATTGGTGGCGTAGGCTGGGATCCCGCATCCAAGCGACTGGGTATGACCTTATCGACAGCAAAGGCTCCGGGCGACGCCTACACCTATGAGGTCGCCACCGGGAAGCTCACACGCTGGACACAGAGCGAGATTGGCGGGCTCAACCCTGACACATTTGTTGAGCCGAGCTTCTTTGATTACCCGACCTTTGATCAAGTCGATGGCAAGCCACGCCAGATTCCGGCCTTTATCTATAAGCCCAAATCAGCCAGCGCAGACAATAAGGCCCCGGTTATCATCAACATCCACGGCGGGCCTGAGGGTCAGTCGCGTCCCGGCTTTTCCTCAACGGTGCAATATTGGGTGAATGAGTTAGGTGCAGCCGTGATCTTCCCCAATGTCCGCGGCTCGACCGGCTACGGTAAGACCTATGTTGATCTCGACAATGGTTTCAAGCGCGAAGATTCGGTCAAGGACATTGGTGCGCTTCTCGACTGGATCGCCACCCAGCCCGACCTCAATGACCGCAAAGTCGTGGTCTATGGCGGCTCATATGGTGGTTATATGGTGTTAGCCAGCATGACCAACTTCAATGATCGACTGGCAGGTGGCATTGATATCGTCGGCATCTCGCACTTCACCACTTTCTTGCAAAACACCAATGGCTATCGCCGCGATCTGCGCCGGGTAGAATATGGTGATGAGCGCGATCCAGCCATGCGCGCCTTCCATGAGAAGATCGCGCCTTTGAACAATGCTCACAAGATCACCAAGCCCTTGTTCGTGATCCAAGGGGCCAATGATCCACGCGTACCTAAGTCTGAAGCCGATCAAATCGTTGCCCGTGTAAGGGCTAATGGTGGCCAAGTCTGGTATATGGTGGCCAATGACGAAGGCCACGGCTTTGCCAAGAAGGGCAATCGCGATGCCCAACGCGAAGCTGAAACTCTGTTCTTCCAGCAGGTGTTTGGCTCGAAATAGGATCGGGCAATCAACGGCCGGGGACCCTGCGATGTTACCCGTTTTGAGATCCCCGTTCGTCGATGGCGCTCTGAAATAACTTAGGTGGCGCGTCTAGGCGTTAAACACCTCGGCCATCACCACGGCCTGATCTAAACGCCAAGCATGGGCCAGGCCAGCAGCGAACACGGTGCGCACGTCATTGGCCGGGATGAGGTCGCGATCTTCGTGGAGGCGGTTGAGGCCTGGCCAGTCTCCCATCATATAGCCTCCCTGGACAGCCCCACCCAATAAGAAGGCGGCCCCACCCGTGCCATGATCGGTACCGCCTGTCCCATTGACGCGAACCGTCCGCCCAAACTCTGTGGCGATAACAACGGTGGTTTGGCTCCACAAAGGGCCGAGACCAGTCCGCAATGCTGCAACGGCTTGGTCCAAGGCTTCAAGCCTCGTCGCCAATTGTCCACGGGTGGCTCCCTGGTTGGCATGTGTGTCCCAACCTTCAAATGACAGGACCGCGGCCGCAGGTCCGCCAGGGGCTGAAAGTATGCGCGCCGCGGCACTGGCGAGAGAGGCATAGGCCCCAACCCGGTTGCGCCCGCTCATGCCTGCCTCCGCGCCATCGGCAATTTGGTTGGTCTCAATCGCCATCGCGAGCGCCGTGGCCAACATTGGATCCCCGGCATAGAGGTCGCCGAGTCGCATCAGCGTATCCATATCGCTTTCCGGGGCAAGCGGAGGTGCCCAAGACGTTGCCTTGCCAGTCCCCCGCAACACCAGCGGGATGGTTCGACCGATGGCAACACCTTCAGCATCTGGCGACGCAGGCAATAGCGCTAAGGCGCGATTAAGCCAGCCTGTGCTGCCGCTGGTCACCTGAGCTGTGCCAGCTTCGAGCATATCCTGTGCATCAAAGTGAGAGCGCTCGCGATATGGGCTGGCGGCTGCATGAACAAACGACATACGCCGTTCTTGCCACAAGCCATGCAAGGTCTGCAGATTGGGATGAAGGCCAAACCCTGCCGTTAAGGGCAGACAGCCGTCTGGTGAACCGGGTTCGGCCAAGGCGAGATTGCCGCGTAAAGCGCGATAGTCTGGATCGGCATAGGGGGCGACGGCGGCCAGCCCATCCATCGCCCCGCGCAAGATTATGAACACGAACTTGCCAGAGTTTGCCGGGGCCTGGGCAAAGCTGGCGCGGGCGCCCGCCATGGCCAGTGTCAGTCCTGAAAGGCCTGCAGTCAGAAAAGTGCGGCGATTGGTCATCGGCGTTGAAACTCCGGGCTCATCAGCGCCAGAACCAGCCCTTGACGGGCGGTTTGGGCGCGGGAAATGGCGGTACGTGTGGTGTCTCGCAAGGCCGGGCCAAGGGCTTCTTCGGCAAAGCGGACTGGGTGGGTGCTTTCTCCCAATGCGTCGGCTGCCAGATTTGACCAATCGATGCGTTTGAGGATGGCGTCAGGGGCGGCCCACTCGGTGGCGACATCAGGCCAGCCTTTGGGGCTGGGGGCCCGCCAAGGGGCTTGGCCTAGTTGTTCAAACGTGCCACGCAGAGCTTGGGTCGAGGTCGAAGCGACCCCTCCCGCGCGCATGGTTGAGATCAAGAAGTCATTGGGTGTTTTGAATTTTCCGGCTTCAGGCATCCATGCCTCCGGACTTTTTATCAAGGTTTTGGCCAGTGCCGACAAATCGCCTTGGGTAGCCAAGAAATTGGTTTCGAGGCGCGCGATGAGAGATTGAGGTGGATCGTCGGCCACAAAATGGCGCGCGAGTTTGGTAGCAATTTGGCGGGCGACGACGGGCTGGCCGGCCAGAAAGCGCAAGATGTCGAGAGCTTGATTTTTACCAGATGCAGCAAAACTGCGACCCATAATCCGGCGTGGGCCGGGCTCGTGCAGGGCTGGCACAAAAACAACCTCGCCGATCTGTGCATTGCCTGCCAGACGCCGCACGCGCGGACCGGCAATTGTCCAGCCGGTCAAAGCACGGGCAAATTCGGTGACATCGGCTTGCTGATACCCGCCATTGACCCCGAGTGTGTGCAATTCAAGGATTTCGCGGGCAAGGTTTTCATTCAGGCCAGCCCGGCGGCGCTGCCCGGCTCCGGATTGGGCCGCTTGGGAATTTGGGCCAATCGACTGGGCTTGATCGAGATAAATCAGCATCCCGACATGGGTTTCAGCGGCTATCAATAGCGTCTCGAACCGGCCCCAAACATGGGGGCGGATAGCCTCGCGCTCAAAGGTCCCAGGAAAGGGTGTGGTCTGCGCACTACGAGCAGCCACTGTGAAGTGATTGGACCAGAATTGGACCCACCGCTCACCGAATGAAGCCGGTGTTGTGATCGCATGTTGAATCCTTGCTTCAATGTCGCGACCAATGGTTTGCCCGACCAGATTGGCAAGACGACCGCGCTCGTCGGCTTGAAACCGAACTGCATCGCCCCCACGCTGCTGGGCATTGCGAGCTTGAAGATAGGCTTGTAGCGCCTCAAAGGCCTGCGTGCCTGACATCAGGCCATCGGCTGTGATCTGACAGGCCGCAGTGTTGCCGACTTGGTTCAAAAGCCAGCCTCTGGGATTGGCCGCGATCAGGGCAAGTTCTCCAGGTCTTGCCCCCAGCCCAAATCGATTGGCCGCTATTACTGCATCCAGCTCCATCATCTGGCCTCCTTACCCACTAAAACGGGGTGCTGAAGCAATTCCGTCGCTGTGATACTTTTGGCGTTTCAGGCTGGGGCCACCCGGTCACCAAACAGGGCTGAGCCTACCCGCACATGGGTGGCACCCAGCCGCACGGCTGTTTCAAAATCCCCGCTCATACCCATCGACAAAACGCCAAGTCGATGGCGCTTGGCGAGTTTGGCCAATAATGCAAAGTGCAAGGCAGGCTCTTCATGTTCAGGAGGGATACACATAAGGCCCTCGATGGTCAGACCCTCGCGGGTACAAAGGTCTAGCAGGGCAGGTAGGTCGCCGGGGATCACCCCTGACTTCTGTGGTTCTTCACCAGTATTAACCTGTACCAAAAGGCGTGGCAGCTTGTGGCCCGCGCGCGCAAGTGCGGCGAGGGCTTGAACCAGTTTGGGCCGATCGACAGTTTCGATGACGTCGAACAGGTCCACGGCATCTTCGGCCTTATTGGTCTGCAACGGGCCGATCAGATGCAGGCAGAGGTCACGATAGTTGGCGCGACGCGCTGCCCAACGGTTTTGGGCTTCTTGCACCCGGTTTTCGCCAAAGACGCGCTGGCCAGCATCCAGCGCAGCCTGAATCCGTTCCTCAGGCTGAACTTTTGAGACCGCCACCAGACTGACGGCATTCTCGGGTCGACCGCTGGCTTGAGCAGACTGCTTGATCCGCCCTGTGATTTCGGCAATGCGTTGGCTTATGTCCATGCCGAGGCTTTTAGCTGCCCTGCGTCGCTTCGAGAAGCCTGTCCGCTCAGGCTTGCCGCGCTTGATCGTGTTGAGCGATCAAGCGCGCGGTTATGACCTTGGGCGTCAATTAGCTGACTGCCCACCTTGGGCCATATTGATTGAGCGGACATATGGTGCGGTGCCTGGTCGGCGCGATGGCTATGTGAAGCAAGGTCCTCTGCGCCTTGCAACGACCAGTGCCCGTGCCAGTCGCCGGGCCAGCCTAGACGGTGTGCATTGGCCTGAAAAGCGGCTCAAGAAGCGCTGTCGTTCAGCCATGGCGGGCTTGATTGAAACCGCTTCTGCCCATCGCGGTCTGTCTATTGCCAAGGCAAGACAGCAGGGAATCACCCATATTCTCGTATCTGTGGCTTTCCCAAGTCGTAGTCCCAGTGCAGGACGTCCACGGGGCCCGATCAGGCTTGCCCTTCTGCAAAGGGCGTTTCCCGATTGTGCGCTTTATGCCTTGGGTGGAATCACGGGGCGCACAGTCATTCGGCTTACACGAACTGGCTTGGCAGGTGTTGCTTTGATTAGCGGGCTCAAACCACCCTGAATCGTTCAGAACCGGAAGGCTGATTCGACTTTGACGCCAGGCTCACGCCGCTGCGAGCGGTCGCGGTTCTGGGATACACCCAATTGCTCGTTCGGTACGACCACTTCCCCGCCAACACGGAACTTGGGCGATACTTGATAGAAAGCACCCGCCGACGTGCGGCCCGACGCCTGCCCATTGCGAGGCGTGAAGGGTGTCACAGGGTCTTGCTGCACACCCAAGGTCACACCCCAGCGACTGCGGGGGTCTACTTTCACGGCCGCTTTGACTTCGCCGCGGGGCACCCACGAATTAGCCCCGTCGCGGACTTCTGAGCCAAAGGTGAAACGTTCATACCATGGCGCTTGGGCTGTCTGCGGTGCAGGAACAATCGGTGCAGCTGCTTTTTGGTCGCGCGCGACAGCCTGCCCACCACTCGTCAAAACGAGTGCGGCAACACAGCCTGCCAGGATCAAACGCAATTTGGCCACGCCAAACACCTCATTCCACCACGCGAACGCCAATGGTGCATCAGAGTCTTTACTATTTCGTTGTTGCATCAAGAGCAATCCAAAATTCTTGTGATTATGCTTCAACGTCGCAAATGACTGACTCAGTCGCGTCTATAGTGATGAATCTGCAACGCTGGACCATTCAATCTCGAAATTATTTCGCTGACTGGATCGCACTTGGGAGTCTAGCGTAAGAACCTGTTCATGCTATAGACCATCAGCTTTCCGTCCGGGGCGGGCGGGGGAGCTAGTCTGGAGCATGCCAATGCGCGTCGTCGCGCCAACACTCATCTTCGCACTTGTGATGACAACCGGGCTCGGTGGCTGTGCTACCCGCGCCAAGACGACATCGACGGATCAGGCAGCGGCCGCAGCGGCTGCGCCGCAGGCCAAGAAGGAGCGCCGAGGGCTATTTTCGGGTCGCTCGGCCAAGTCGACTGGCGAAGCCGGGATCGGCGTGAATGCTTTCTTGTGGCGCGCCACGTTGGATACGCTGAACTTTATGCCGCTGCTTGATTCGGATCCATTCGGCGGCACCTATGTCACAGATTGGCATGCTGTGGCCGAAAAGCCGGACGAGCGCTTTAAGGTGCAAGTCTATATTCTAGACACACGTCTTCGGGCCGACGGTCTGTCGGTACAAGTCTTCCGCCAGGCTAAGGATGTGACTGGTGCGTGGGTGGATGCCACAGTGGACCCAGACACGCCGATCCAGATTGAAAATGCGATCCTGACTCGTGCGCGTCAGCTGCGGATCGCTCAGCTCGAAACCCGCTAATCCAGCAAGTCGCGCGCGTTTGGGGATGGGTTGGATGAATCCCGCCTGCATCCCGCCTGCGTGAACTGTCTCTGTCTGCTTGGCATCGGGACTGCTTTTGGGGCAAAGGCAGGTTGCTGAGGCCGTCGTCCGGTTTCGGGTAAAGGCACATTTTGTTTTGAGACAATAAGGGTCAGTCATGGCTGCACGCTACAATCACCGCGAAACCGAACCGCGCCAGCGCGCGCGCTGGGATGCCGCCAAATTGTTCGAAGCAGGCCCCCCCGACCCGTCGCGTGCCAAGTGCTATGTGTTGGAGATGTTTCCCTATCCGTCCGGGCGCATCCATATTGGCCATGTGCGCAATTACGCCATGGGTGATGTGATTGCCCGGCGTCGTCGTGCGGCAGGTGATCAAGTGCTGCATCCGATGGGTTGGGATGCCTTTGGTTTGCCAGCTGAAAATGCGGCACGCGAACGCGGGGCTCATCCTGGCAGTTGGACTCGCCAGAATATCGAGACCATGCGTGGTCAACTCCAGCAATTGGGTTTCGCCATCGACTGGTCGCGGGAGTTTGCCACATGTGAGCCCTCCTATTACCGCCATCAACAGAAGATGTTTCTGGATTTCCTGAAGGCGGGGCTGGTCTATCGGAAGAAGAGCAAGGTCAATTGGGATCCGGTTGAAAACACGGTGCTGGCCAATGAACAGGTGGTCGATGGCCGCGGTTGGCGCTCAGGCGCATTGGTCGAGCAGCGCTACCTTGAGCAATGGATGTTCCAGATCACCCGCTATGGCGAGGAATTGGTTTCGGCGCTGGAAGGGCTGACTGGTTGGCCCGAAAAAGTCCGTATCATGCAGCACAATTGGATCGGCCGGTCTGAAGGATTGCGCTTTAGCTTTCAGTTTGATGCGGCCACACCATCGCCAACCGGCCAAGCCTTGGAGGTTTATACAACCCGGCCTGATACGCTGTTCGGGGCCTCATTTGCTGGAATTTCGGTGGACCACCCGATTGCGCTGGCTCTGGCTGAATCCAATGCCGAGCTGGCTGCCTTTTGCGAGTCATGCCGCCGGGCCGGGACATCGGAAGAAGCCATCGAAACCCAAGAAAAGCGTGGTTTCGATACAGGTTTGCGTGTGGTGCATCCTTTTGATTCTTCTCAAACCTTACCCGTGTGGATCGCCAATTTTGTCTTGATGGAATATGGCACCGGGGCGATTTTTGCCTGCCCGGCTCATGACCAGCGCGACTATGAATTTGCCAGCAAGTACGGCTTGCCGATCAAGCCCGTAATTTTGCCAGAGGGTGCGGACCCTGCCTCTGTGACTTTGGCAGATGGCCCCTTCCTAGGCCATGGAAGTGTATTCAACTCTGGATTCCTTGATGGCCTAACAAGTGAGGCCGCCAAGGCTGCTGCCATGGACAAGATGGAAGCATTGGGCGCAGGCAGCCGCACGGTGAACTTCCGCCTGCGCGACTGGGGTATTTCCCGTCAACGCTATTGGGGTTGCCCAATCCCCATCATTCATTGCCCCGATTGCGGGCCGGTTGGCGTGCCGGAGGATCAATTACCGGTCACCTTGCCCGACGATGTGACATTTGACAAACCGGGCAATCCGCTCGACCACCATCCCAGCTGGAAGCATGTTGCCTGCCCGAGCTGTGGCAGTCCAGCCGTGCGCGAGACCGACACACTCGACACCTTCGTTGACTCGTCCTGGTATTGGGCGCGCTTCTGCGGCCAACCTGAGGACCAGCCAACAGACATCGCCGCCGTCAAGCATTGGCTCCCCGTCGATCACTATATTGGTGGCGTTGAGCATGCCGTGCTGCATTTGTTGTATTCACGTTTCTTTGCCCGCGCCATGAAAGCCGTTGGTCATCAGCCGACCGAAGAGCCTTTCAGCCGTCTGTTCACCCAAGGCATGGTGACCCATGCGACCTATAAGTCGCAAGACGGACACTGGTTAGCCCCAAGCGAGATTGAGTTGACGGGCAGTGCAGCGGTGGAGATTGCCACCGGTCGGCCAGCTATCATTGGCCCGATCGAGAAGATGTCAAAATCCAAGCGCAATACGGTGGATCCAGAAGACATCATCGCCACTTATGGTGCCGATGTTGCACGGCTGTTCGTCCTCTCCGACTCCCCGCCTGAGCGCGATGTCGAATGGTCAGAGTCCGGGGTGGAAGGGTCGTGGCGCTTTGTGCAGAAGATTTGGGCGGCTTTTGATAGCCTGCCTGAAACGTCACCGGGGCCTTTGCATGTAGCTCAACAAGCCAGCGGCGCAGCGCTTGATTTGCGCCGTGCCGGCCATAAAGCAGTGGCAGCGATTAGTTTGGCAATCGACACGTATCGTTTCAACAGTGCAATCGCCCATCTGCATGAATTAGTCGGCCATGTGCGCCGTGCTGAAAGCGATGACAGCGCGATGATGCTCGAAGCACGTGCTGAAGTTTTGGGTATTTTGGCACGTCTCCTGCAGCCCTTTACGCCGCACTTGGCAGAAGAGGCTTGGGTACGGATGGGCGGTAGCGGCTTTGTGGCGGAGGCGGCGTGGCCCGTCGCCGATACAAGCCTGTTGGCAGAAGCCAGCATCACTTTGCCGGTTCAGATTGACGGCAAGAAGCGCGGCGAGTTGCAGGTTGCCAAGGGCACCAGTCAGACTGAGCTTGAGGCCCTAGCCTTGGCACTGCCCGAAACTGTGCATTTCATGACCGGGCGAAGTGTGGCTAAATTGATTATTGTGCCAGACCGCATCATCAATATTGTGACGCGCCCAGCTTAGGAAGGACAGGCTTGTGACCAGAAAGGCTGCCATTGCCGCCGTGAGCGCGCTGACGCTGTTGTTGGTCGGCTGCGGCTTCCAGCCCGTCTATCGGACATCGGGTTCTGGCATTGGTCCGGTTAACATCGCCCCGATTGAGGGACGGATCGGCTATTATTTGCGCCAAGAGCTCAACCGGCGTGCCGCACTTGAAGAAGAGCGTGGAGCCGATCCGCGTTTGCTGACGGTTAAGCTCACGCGGGATTTCAGCCCCGCGGCACAAGGCACGGACGGTATTTCAACCCGGACTGAATTGACCGTGACTGTCAATTATGAATTGGCCGCGGCACCACCTTTGCCGCCGGTGCGTGGCAGTTTGACGACAAATGTTGCCTATGAAAGCCTCGATCAGGCTTATGGTGATGTTGCCCTCCAGGCAGATGCGGAGGAGCGTTTGGCGACACAAGTCGCTGATCGGATCTGGCTTGATCTGCAACGTCAAGTGCGGGCGGCCCGATGAAGCTGACAGGGGTTGCCGCCATCAAAGCAGCCCAGAAGGATCTGTCACCCCGCTTTGTCATGTTATCGGGGCCGGATGCAGGCCAATTGCGGCGACTGGCCGAAGCCATCGCGGCGCGCCATCAGGTCCAGAACCCTGAGCTCGAGTTTAAGCGCTTCTCAGAAGATGACATCAAGGCGAATCCTGCCGGCGTTGAGGATGCTATCTCGAGTGCGTCCCTATTTGGCGGGGCTGCCATCGCCCATGTCCGCGTCAGCGGCGAGAAGGACGCCAACATGCTGACGAGCTTGCTGGATCGGGCCGATAAGGGTGGACCGCAGCCCCAAGGTCTTTTGCTGCTTGATGTCGGTGATATTGGCCGAAGCTCGAAGTCACGCAAATTGTTTGAGGACTCGCCCAACGCTTGGTCATTGCAGCTCTATGAGCCGACGCGGGATGATTTGTTGGGTGTCGCGCGTGCCGAAGCCAAGGCGGCCGGTGTCAGCATTGATCCAGATGCGCTTTCCGCGCTGCTCGAGGCCGTTGCGCAAGACACAGATTCTGTGGCCGCAGAGGTGCAGAAGCTTGCTGTCTATGCCGGGCGTGACGGGGTCATTGATCTTGCAGCGGTTGAGGCGGTGGGTTCAGGCGGGCGTGAGGCAGGACTGGATGAAGCCATTGATGCGGCGTTTTCGGGTCAGTCCGCGCTGATGGCCATCAGGCTGGACCAGGCCTTTGCCGGCGGGGCAAACGCCGTGCTGGTGCTCAATGGCATCGGGCGCCGCATCCGTCTCTTGTTACAGGTCCGCGCGGGAGTTGAGGCCGGGGGACAGGCCGCCGAAATCCTCAAAAATCCAAGGCTAGGCGTGTTTTGGAAGCGCCAAGCCGACGTCGCGCGGCAGGCTGGACTTTGGAGTCGTGCTGCCCTGGAAGATGCCTTGAGCGCGCTTCTGGATACAGACGGCCAAGTAAAACGCGCAGGAGCCCCAGATACGGCCCTTGTCGAGCAACTTCTGATCCGAATTGCGCGACGCGCCGAGCGCATGGCTCGGCGCTGAACCTCACCACTTAGTCGTTCTTGCCCAGCCGCTGGTCCCGCCATGCGGCTATCCGTAGGCGCAACGCATTCAATTTGATGAAGCCTTCGGCATCTTTTTGATTATAGCCGCCGGCGGCATCGAAACTGATCAATTCTTTATTGTAGAGCGAATAGGGGCTCGAGCGGCCTTGTACATAGACCCCGCCCTTGTAGATTTTCAGCCGGACTTCTCCGGTTACATCATCCTGGCTCGCATCAATGGCGGCTTGCAGCATTTTGCGCTCAGGCGTGAACCACATGCCATTATAGATCAGCGCCGCATAGCGCGGCATCAATTCATCTTTGAGATGCATGGCCCCACGGTCGAGTGTGATACTCTCGATCGCGCGGTGGGCATGCCAGAGAATGGTCCCGCCCGGGGTCTCATAATAGCCGCGCGACTTCATGCCGACAAAGCGGTTCTCAACCAGATCGAGGCCTCCAACGCCATTGGCTGCGCCGATCCGGTTCAATTCCCCAAGCAGGGCTGCTGGCCCGTAGGCCTGCCCATCAATTGAGACTGCATCACCGCGTTCAAAGCCGACTGTGATGAAGGTGGGTTGGTCGGGCGCTTCTTCCGGCGTGATGGTGCGGCGGTCTGCCCGTTTGGCAACCAAGTCGGGTACTGGCTCATTGGGGTCTTCCAACACCAGGCCCTCAGAAGAGGTGTGCAGCAAATTGGCATCGATGGAGAAGGGGGCCTCCTGCTCCTTGCCTGTGGCGATCTCGATCCCATGTTTGCGGGCATAGGCGATGAGGTCCGGGCGACCTTGGAAACTCCACTCCCGCCATGGCGCGATCACCGTCACATCGGGCTTGAGCGCGTAATAAGATACTTCAAAGCGGACCTGATCATTGCCTTTGCCGGTGGCACCATGACAGACCGCATCGGCCCCAACCAGATTGGCAATCTCGATTTGTCGCTTGGCGATCAGGGGTCGGGCAATGGATGTCCCGAGCAGATAGACACCCTCATAAAGCGCATTGGCGCGGAACATTGGAAACACGTACTCACGCACAAATTCGTCGCGCAAGTCATCAATGAAGATGTTCTCAGGCTTGACCCCGGCCGCCAACGCTTTGGCGCGTGCCGGCCCCAATTCCTCGCCTTGGCCCAAGTCTGCGGTGAAGGTCACGACCTCGCAGCCATAGGTCTCTTGCAGCCATTTGAGAATGATGGAGGTATCCAACCCGCCTGAATAGGCAAGGACAACTTTTTTAACGGCGCGAGGAGTGGTCATAGTCTTGGTTCCAAGGCTGAGAATATGGGGCGTGCTGCTAGAAGGCTGTGGGTTCACATGAACCCTATGCATATCTAGACATTTGATTCGACGTCTTTTTATCGCAGACATGCGGTCCCGATAAATTCACTGAGACCCTAGGCAATCACAGCGGTGAGATCAAGCGGCCAGTCTCAGCGATGGGTGTCTCTGTTGAGCCATTTCAGCGCAAAGGCCAGATGTAGCATGTGGACGACGACAAAGATGAAGGCCATCAAGGCACGGACCAAAGCCAGCGACTGGGCTGCCTGCGTGACCGCTTCATCGGGGCCACGATGGGCCAAATAGGTCAAAAGTAGGCCGGAGACAGCCGCGCAACTAGGGGCAAACAGCAAGGCTAGCCTTCGGGAAGCCAGCCAAGTAGGCTTGCCGTGCGGGCCAAATTGCATGGGGACCCGCGCATCCGGGTCGATCCTGACAGCCGCAGTGGCTGAGATGAGCGACATCAACACCAAGCCTGCCACAAAGCAAAGGTCGCCGGTCCACAACAGGAAATGAGATAGGTCGAGCGGGTTCACCGTCGCCACTACACCACTATCCTGTCTGTTTGGATAGGTCTGTGGTCTGCCTAAACCACCACTTGCGTGCCCAATTCGACCACGCGACCGGACGGGATGTGGAAAAAGTCCGTCGCATTGGTCGCGTTCTTGGACAGGAAAATATACAGATGATCCTGCCACAAGGGCATGCCCGAGGTGCTCGACGCCACGATGGTTCGGTGGCCGAGGAAGAAACTGGTCGACATGATGTCGAACTTCAGTCCCTGTTTACGGCACATAGTCAGCGCCTTGGGTATGTTGGGGCTTTCCATGAAGCCATAATTGACGATGACAATGCGGACATCGGGAATGATTTCCTCAATCTCGATCCGGTCTGAATCTGCCACACGCGGGGTTTCAGCTGTCCGCACACTCAAAATCGCGATTTTTTCATGCAGCACTTTGTTGTGCTTGAGGTTGTGCATCAAAGCAACCGGCGCGAGGTCGGGATCGCTGGTCAGGAAGATGGCTGTGCCGGGCACACGATGGGGCGGGTGCGCCATCAGTGTTTTCAAGAGATCGCGCAAGGGGATGGAATCTCGCCGGGTCTTTTCGGAGAGAATTTGACTGCCTTCCTGCCAAGTCCACATCACCACCACGATGCCCGCGCCCAGAACCAGCGGGAACCAGGCCCCGTGCGGAATTTTGAGCATTTGCGAGCCCAGGAATACGATGTCGAGGGCTGCAATCGGCAACAACAGCAGGCCTGCTTGAAGACCATTCCATTTCCACAAGCGGGTCACCACGGGCACCGCCAGCAACGTGTCCATGAACATGGCCCCAGTGATCGCAATGCCATAGGCCGAGGTCAGATTGGCGGAGGATTGGAAAGTGAATAGCAGCACCAGCACACCAATCATCAAATAGGTGTTGACCTGGGGTACGTAGATTTGCCCAGCCTGTGTCTCGCTCGTGCGGCGGATCTGCATGCGCGGCAGCAGGCCCAATTGAACGGCTTGCTGGGTCATGGAGAAGGCACCCGTGATGACAGCTTGGCTGGCAATTACGGCAGCCATGGTTGCCAGAATGATGACGGGCCAGAAGGCAGCCTCGGGAACCATCATCCAGAATGGGTCTGCCTTGGCAGCTGGATTGGCCAAGACGAAGGCGCCTTGACCCAGATAATTGAGCGCGAGTGCTGGAAAAACAAGGAAGAACCAAGCCGCCCTGATAGGGTTCCGCCCGAAATGGCCCATGTCGGCATAAAGGGCTTCGGCCCCAGTTACGGCCAGAAAGATCGACCCCAGAATGACCAAGGCGACAAGGCCATTTTCCATCAAAAAGCGAAGCGCATAGATTGGATTAAAGGCAAGCCAGACGCGAGGATCGTCCGCGATGTGATAGATCCCGAGGCCAGCCAGCGTCAAAAACCAAATCGCGGTGATAGGGCCAAACCACGCGGCAATTTTGTGGGTGCCTTTAGACTGGACGAGGAACAGACCGATCAGGATCGCTGCGGAGATCGGCAGAATATAGGGCGTGAAGAAATTACCGACACCGGGGGCGATTTTCAGGCCTTCAATCGCGCCCAAGACCGAAATTGCCGGGGTAATGATGCCGTCACCGTAGAAAAAGGCCGCCCCCATGACGCCGCAGAAAAACACCCATGGTGACTTACGGCCTAAGGCGCGCTGGGCCAGGGCCATCAGCGCCAAGGTCCCGCCTTCGCCCTTATTGTCGGCCCGCATCAGGAAGACGACATATTTTAGCGTCACAATCAGGAACAAGGCCCACAGAACCAGTGACACCACACCCAAGACTGCGGTTTCGAGATTGCCCGATCCTTTGGCGTGGGCCAAAGCCTCGCGCATGGCATAAAATGGACTGGTTCCGATGTCGCCGAAGACGACACCAACCGAGCCCAAAGCTAGAAGGAAGAAACCGCGGGCGGAATTTTCACCATGACCATGGCTGCCGCCGGGGGCGCCACTGGCTGGATCGGTAAAGCCCTTGGAAGGCTCCTCGTCCGCTGACACTTGTGTAGGCGATGCCATCTTGGCTCCCCGAACGCAGCTCACGGCGTGGCCGGCAGCTGCCTGTATACGCTTGTAGGGGGCGGGCAATACGCCTTTTATGGGGCGGCTTCAATGGCTAAGCACAATGAGAGGGCCTCCTCCACGTGCTTGTGATGGGCATGACCCGGTCTGGACGGGCGCATCGGCCACAGCTATCTGTGCCGGACATCACGACTATGATCCGAGGAGCACCCCGATGGCACGTCGACTTTGCTTGGTTACAGGAGCGTCTGCCGGTATCGGCCAAGCTATCGCCCGCATTTATGCCGAGCGCGGCTATGACCTCGCGCTGACCGCCCGCCGCGCTGATCGCCTGGAAGCCTTTGCCGCTGAACTCAAGCAAACCTGGGGTGCAGAAAGCATAACAATCGCGGCAGACTTGGCCGATCGGTCCGCGCCAGAAATGATCATCCGCACGCTGGAAGAAGCTGGCAGGCCTGTCGATGCCTTGATCAATAATGCTGGCTATGGGTTGCAAGGCAATTATTTGAGCTCGAGCTGGGCCGATCATGCTGCTTTCATGCAAGTTTTGGTCGAGGCCCCGTTAGAGCTGACCCATCGCGTCCTGCCGGGTATGCAAACCCGACGGTTCGGACGGATCATGAATGTTGCTTCGCTTGCCGGTCATGTCCCGCCAACGGCAGGTGCCACACTTTATGGGGCTGCAAAGGCGTTTCTGGTGCGCTTCAGTCAGGCGCTCAATCAGGAAAATGCTGAAACCGGCGTTCACGTCAGTGCCTTATGTCCAGGTTTCACATATTCGGAATTCCATGATGTCAATGGCATGCGTGACCAGATGGCCTCCATGCCGTCATGGCTTTGGCAAGATGCCAAGACAGTCGCCCAGATCGGCTATGACGCCCTAGAAGCCAATCAGGCTGTGGTTGTCACAGGCGGGGTCAATAAGACGATCGCCGCTCTCTGCAAACTCCTGCCCGATACGTTGGCCTTGCGTCTGATGTCGTCCCAGACCCGTAAATTCCGCCGCGCCGACTGAGGCCTTACTCACCGAATTGTCAGTGACAGCCACAGGGTTTGGGCGGTGGCGGGCGGTGCGGTCGATTAGGCGGGACCAAGGGAGTTGGGCTGCGTTCGCGCACGCCGGAAAAGCGGGTGCCGCCACCAACAAACGCATATCCACCAGCACCATATGTGTAGCTGGTCTGCGTATTATACCCAACACCATTATTGATCGCTCCCATAAAGAAGCTGGTCGGCAATTGCACATCACCTGATTGGCAGCAGGCAACAGACACAAAGCCTCTGTCTCCCGATGGGGGCAGGATAATGCCGGCAGCGGCCAATCGTCGAACATCCACCTGGTCGGCATTGTTCTGATGCGTGCAGGTCATCGGACCACCTGGTTGATGGCCCAAACATGTGATGGTGACCGTTTGGCCTGACTGCCCGGCTTGCTGCAAAGTGCCAGATGTTGCTGGCCCAGACTGGATGAACACGGGGGCAGATTGAGGCTGAACAGGCTGCGCCTCTGGCTTACCCGTCATCTCACCAGCAAAAACCGGCGTAGCGGCCATCAAGGCCAAAAGCGAAACGATCCCCACAAGTCTGGTCATTCTGACCCCCGTTTTTCGCCGACACCTGATGTGCGGTCTTTCCTGTCTGAGAAAAGGTTAACGGAGCTCGACCAAGCCATCAAGTCGGTGCCCGTGAGGGGGGAAATCGTCAAAAATCATACGCGATTCCCTTGCGTTCCCAGTCACCAAACCGGGTTGGCTCTGCCCCACTGGGTCCATTTACCTCCCGTGCTGCCTCGGCTGCCTTAACAGATTCAGCCCGTCTTTGTGCCGCTTCAGCCAAAGCCCGGCCAGCCGGCGTGGTTAAGTCAAAATCGTGGCTCTCACGCAGTGGTGAAGCGTTTGGCGTGGCAGGTGTGCTTTTTTCGCGCATAATGTTGATTACATATAGGCGTGCACGGACAGGAGTCGAGTTTGCAATGAACACCACCAAGACCTTCATGCTGCTGGCAGCCATGACCGCTTTGTTCATGGGGATCGGCTTTTTGATTGGCGGCACGTCGGGCATGGCGATTGCCTTTGTTGTGGCCGCCGGGATGAATGTGTTCTCTTATTGGAATTCTGACAAAATGGTGTTGAGCGCCTATCGGGCAGTCGAAGTCGGGCCCGATCATCGCGATCCACTGATTGCAACCTATGCGCAGGATGTGCTGGCGATGGCGCAAAAGGCCAATATGCCGCGCCCGCGCATTTATGTGATCCAGAATCCTCAGCCCAATGCCTTTGCAACCGGACGCAATCCCGAAAACGCGGCGGTTGCTGCGACAACTGGCCTTTTGTCCTTGTTGAACCGCCAAGAGATTGCTGGCGTGATGGCGCATGAACTCGCGCACGTTAAAAGCCATGACACATTGACCATGACCGTGGCGGCCACATTGGCTGGGGCCATCGGCATGCTGGCTAATTTTGCAATGTTCTTTGGTGGTGACCGGGAACGGCCAAATCCGATTGCGCTAATTGCCATGATGCTTTTTGCCCCGATGGCAGCTGCCGTCGTGCAAATGGCCATCAGCCGCTCACGCGAATATGAAGCGGATCGGTTGGGAGCCGAGATTGCGGGCGATCCGCAATGGCTCGCCTCGGCTTTGCAGAAAATCCAATCTGGCGCACGTCAAGTTCACAATGAGGATGCCGAACGCAATCTTGCTACCGCCCATATGTTTATCATTAATCCCTTAGCGGGTGGGTTGCGCGACAAGTTGTTCTCAACACATCCGGCAACCGAAAACCGCGTGGCCCAATTGCGCGCCATGGTCGCTGCCGGGGCAAGACCTCATGGCTTGGCGGCCACAGCCCAAGCTGCGCCTGATGAGAATCAGGCTCCTCAAGGTCGTGCTGGGCCGTGGGGACGCCGCAAGGGCCCTTGGGGTTGATTGACACCTTAGGTGCTGCGGTTCTGGTCGGGCATGGACGAATGGCTTGACCGGGATGGTCTAGGCGCGCATGGGCCTGCGACATGTCGCATGATCCTTCTCGCCCCCCACGTTCCCGTCCCCGCCCGTCACATGGCGGTCGCCCAAAAGGCCCTCCAGGGCGCACGGGCAGCCCCAAGGGGGTGGGAAAGGCGCGCCCGCCCCGTACCCCGTTCAATCCTGATCCAGCCCGCTATGCTGCAGTTCGACTGATTGCCCATATTTTGGACGAGCGCTGGACCTTGGAAGAGGCCATGCGCAAAGAGCAAGCCTTTGTAGGCTTGGATGGCCGCGACCGGGGTTTTGCCGCCCATCTGGCATTGGCGACTTTACGCGCCCTTGGTATGATTGATGCTGTGTTGGCAAGTAAGCTTGAGCGACCCCTGCCTGATAGTGCGCACTTTGCCCGCGCGCTCTTGCGAGTCGGCGCAGCGCAATTGATTGAGGGCCTCGCCCCGCCCCATGCCGCCGTGGGTCGGTCGGTAGATCTGGCCAAATTTGACCCTGCCAGTCGGGGCTTTGCCGGGCTGGTCAATGCCATTCTGCGTCGCATCGCAACAGAGCCCATAGAAAGGCCTGCAGATCGATTGCGCGTGCCGGTGCTGTGGTGGAACCGCTGGCGGGCAGCATATGGCGAGGATGCCGCCGACGGGATTGCCGCAAGTTTGGCCCGACAACCGGCTCTCGACCTTTCGGTCAAGGCCGACGCAGAACATCTGGCGGCGAGTCTGGATGCAGAGGTTCTGCCCACTGGAAGTCTGCGCCTCAAAGAAACACCCGGTGACGTGACCAGCCTGCCGCATTGGGCGGATGGGGTCTTTTGGGTACAGGATGCGGCCGCGGCGCTGCCTGCGCGCCTTCTGGGTGTGCGGCCGGGCCAACGCGTCTTAGACATGTGTGCCGCACCCGGTGGTAAGACAATGCAATTGGCCGCAACCGGGGCCGATGTCACTGCGATGGATGTCGATGCGGCCCGGATCCGGCGCGTGGCTGACAATTTGGCGCGCACCAGCCTGACAGCCCGTCTGCACGTCGCAGACGCACGAACACTGGCCGAGACCTCGGATCGACAAGGCGACTATGATGCCATCCTCTTAGATGCACCGTGTTCGGCGACAGGTACTTTGCGCCGCAACCCGGAGAGCCTCTGGATCAAAACTCCGGCTGATGTCGCCCGTTTTGCAAGCCTACAAAGAGACTTGATGACGGCAGCGATCGCTGCCTTAAAGCCCGGAGGGCGGCTGGTGTATGCGGTCTGCTCGCTAGAGCCAGAGGAAGCTGATCCTGCCGTGGCTCAGGGCTTGGCCGCCGGACTGCGGCTTGTGCCGATTGAGCCGCACGAAGTCCCAAGTCTTGAACACGCAATCACGGCGCAGGGCTGTGTCCGCCTATTGCCAGCTTATTGGGCCGATCGGGGTGGCATGGACGGCTTCTTCATCGCCCGCTTCGAAAAGCCAATGCTGGTAAGTTAGCCGACCCTTCATCCACCTTGCCGATCCATCCCGAAACAGGCCATGTACGACCAATGTCCAAGCTTCTGATCAGTCCATCTATTTTGTCCGCGGACTTCGCCAAATTGGGCGAGGAAGTGGCTGCGATTACGGCAGCGGGTGCGGACCTTATCCACATCGATGTGATGGACGGCCATTTCGTGCCCAATATCACCATTGGCCCGCAAGTGGTGCAAGCCTTGCGACCCCATTCACATCTGCCGTTTGACGTGCATTTGATGATCGCCCCGGCCGATCCTTATCTGAAAGCCTTTGCCGAAGCTGGGGCCGATATCATCTCAATCCATCCTGAGGCCGGCCCGCATTTGCATCGCAGTCTGCAAACAATTCGTGACCTGGGAAAGAAGGCA
Source organism: Candidatus Phycosocius bacilliformis (assembly GCF_003112735.1). Lineage (GTDB taxonomy): Bacteria > Pseudomonadota > Alphaproteobacteria > Caulobacterales > Aquidulcibacteraceae > Aquidulcibacter > Aquidulcibacter bacilliformis. Next base: position 330,899 of record NZ_BFBR01000001.1, on the reverse strand, counting down.
GGCGTTGTCCTTAATCCATCGACACATGAATCGGTGCTGGATCACGTCATGGATATGGTTGATCTGATCCTGGTGATGAGTATCAATCCGGGTTTTGGAGGGCAAAGTTTCTTGCCCAGCCAATTGGGCAAGATTGCGAAGCTGCGCCGGATGATCGAGGCCAGTGGGCGCGACATCCTTTTAGAAGTCGACGGCGGAGTGAACCCGCAAACTGCGCGCGATTGTTTTGCCGCAGGGGCTGACACTCTGGTCGCGGGGACTGCGGTTTTCAAAGGCGGTCCCAGTCAGTATCATGCCAATATCGCTGCCTTGCGGGCGGCGAAGGACTAGGGGCGCGCGTGCGATGGCACTTGAGGTCGGGGAACAGCAGGCGGTGCGACTGACGGCACGCCTTGGCCCTGAATGGCTGCACCCTTTTGCCTCAGGATGTTTTGCAAGCGATGGAACATTGCTGCCACGTGTCTGGCATCCACTGCCGGATTTTCGCCTGTCGGTTATTGAGGAAGGGTTGGACCTCTTACAAGGTCGTCTGCCGCAGCGCTTGGGAAGTGGCACTTTTGACGCCATTGCAGGCCCTTTTTCGGATCCAAAAGCCGCAAGTCAAGGCTGGATCTTGTCATTTGATTTTTTGCGCGATTTGTCGCCGTCTTATGGGGATTTGCTGCCCATCCTGGAATCTTGGCTTCGTCATTGGTTTCACCGCAGAGCGGAGGACGCGTCAACCGGCTTGAGCCTCTGGCGTGGCACGGCTTCGGGGGCTGGAAGATCAGATGGCGTGGTTTGGCGGGCCCGTCGACTTTTGAATTGGTTGAGCCATTTGTTGCCGATGATGGCAGGCTTTTCCACCCATCTACAGCGCAAGATTGGTGACCAACTTTTGCAGGACTTCGTCCGTCTGGTGGAACCCGAACGCCGTCTGCTTGCCAGCCTTGCCAGCGCCTTCGAGCCTTTGAGCCGTCGGGCATGTTGGACGCGCGCAGTGGGGATATTGGCTGTTGAGAACGCTTCACCTGGCCTGTTGCGCCCCGGCTTGTCGCAAGAGGCTTTGGCCGAGATGAATGATCTGATAGCTGCCGACGGCATGTTTGCCGATGGTTCACCGGTTGGAACATTGTCGGCGGCTGCGGATTTGGCGATGTTGGATCGGTTGGATGCCATCAACCCGATTAACCAGCGGCTGCGCCAAGCTGTGGCAACCCTGCGGCGCAGTGATGGCGCGCTCGTAACCTTCAGCAAACAGCGCGGTTATGGCGGACTGGCTGAATCTGTTCTTGGGCCGACCAATTTGCGCCGTTCGGCCATTCTCAAAACCGGCCATATTGGCATGATGGAGAAGGGTGCGCTTCGGGTTTGGCTGCGCGCGCCGTCTGGCTCAGCCGATACCGGACCCATTTGCGAAGTTGAGGCCCATGGCGTTGAACTCATCACGTCTGGTCCAGAGGCGATTTCTGCGCTGACATTTTCGGGCGCTCAGATGATAACAGAGCCCCAGATCCGGCGGCGCGATGAAACCAGCCAGTCCCAACTTGAAGCCAAGGTCAGCTTTGAGATTGACGGGCAACGCCATAGCTGCATACGCACACTGACACTTTCAGAAGATGGGCAGCGCCTCAGCGGCGAAGATGCGTTGTTTGCAGGGTCCGCCGGCGCAAAGCTCGGTAGTCCAGTCTTGATGTTTGACCTTGGCCTCGGGTGCCAAGCCACCCCGAGCCGTGATGGTGAAAGCTTTCTGATCCGCACGCCGAGCGGCCATGCATGGCGCTTTCGCTGTATCTCTCATCCGGGTGCTTTTCGAATCGAAGACGCATATTCGGGGCAGGCTTTGACACAAATTCGCCGCCTTCGGATGATTTGTGCGCCGCTGGGGAATTCGCTAAAGAAGGATTTGGTCCTGGCTTGGGACCTGCAGCTTGAGGAGCTGATGTGACACGTCATAAACTCAAGATTTTTTCGACGGGTTATCTCGCCGATATTGCTTTGGCAGTATTGAGTTTTTGGCTCGCGCTTTATTTGGCCTATGGCACTGGGATGGAGCCCGCCTCAGTCAAGGGGACTTTGGTGGCGTTGGTAGCCTATGGAACCTCTATGGCTGTCGCGCTGGTGGCTTTTCGTCTCAACCAATTGGTTTGGCGCTGGACTTCCGCCGACGATCTGGTCCGCCTTTCACAGGCGATTGCTGCGGCTGGTATCAGCACAATTGCTGTGTTGTTCTTTGTTGATCCGTCTGTAACCGTTCCGCGAATTTCCCCGGCCTTGGCTGCGGTGGTTACCTTGGTTCTTATGGCTGCAGCCCGTGGCTTGGCGCGGGTGATGTCAGGCGGGGGCTTGCGCGCTTTGTTTCGCACGATTGCGCCGAATGCACCGGCAACCATTCTGGTTGGCCCCACAGATGCCATTACGCAAGCTATCCATACGGCGCGGTTGAACGGTCCTTTGCCAATTCGACCGATTGCCATTGTGTCGACTTTGGGCACACAAGTCGGCAAGATTTTTGCCGGGGCGCGTGTGTTTGGCGGATTGGAAGCTCTTGAGCCGCTCGTCATTGACGCCCTGTCACGCAATTCTGAGCTTAGGATCGCCCTGATTGGCCGAGATCCTGGCCGCAAAGCAGCCCAAGTTGCCCTGCAAGTTTCAGCCCGTCGTGGCGTGGCCCTGATGCGGATCCCCGAAGGCGCAGGCGCGACGCTTGGGGCGGTGCATCCTGCTGATGTGCTGGGCCGGACCCGGCGTGAGCTGGATTTGCGCGGTCCGCGTGGTCTTGTCCGGTTCAAGAAGGTTCTGGTGACGGGGGCTGGCGGCACGATTGGCAGTGAGATTGTGAAGCAGATCGCCGAATTGTCGCCCAGCTGTATCGTCCTGGTCGATTCCTCGGAGAACAATCTGTTTCAGATCTCATCTGAGATCCGGGCGACTTATCCCAGTATCGATCTGGTGGTGCGGCTGTGTGACATCCGCGACGAACCCCGGATTCGTGCGATCTTTGAGAAGTATCGTCCCCATGTTGTGGTGCATGCGGCTGCCAACAAGCATGTGCCGATGATGGAAGATCATTTCTGCGAGGCGCTTGAAGTCAATCTGGGCGGAACCTGCGTGGTCGCAGACGCTGCCATGGCCGTGGATGTGGAATCCTTTGTCTTCATCTCGACCGACAAGGCGGTGAACCCGGTCAATGTCATGGGTGCTGCCAAACGCGTGGCTGAACTTTATGTCCGTGATTGTTCGCGCCGGGCCAAGGGCGCATTCCACTCCGTCCGCTTTGGCAATGTGCTGGGCTCGAGCGGCTCGGTCATGCCAGTCTTTGAACGCCAAATTGCACGTGGCGGGCCTGTCACAATCACCCACTCGGAAATGACGCGCTGGTTCATGACAGTCGAAGAGGCCAGCTCTTTGGTGCTGCAAGCCGCCGCAATCGGCGCGGAAAAACGGGGCGCGATCTCTGGCGGGCAATTTGTTCTGGACATGGGCGAACCTGTTCGTATCATGGAACTCGCCGAAGCCATGATCCGCATGAAGGGTAAGGAGCCCTGGCGGGATATCGCCATCATTGAGACCGGCCTGAGGCCAGGTGAACGCCTGCACGAGGAATTGTTCCACAATTTCGAACGCGTCGAGAATACATCTGTCGAAGGTGTGCTGGTCGCCAGCGACCCGATTGAGCCACCCGATAACCTGCGCATTCTGATCGACCATATTCTTGAGGCCGCGCGCAAGGATAAGGAAACGGCCGCCTTGACTTGGCTTCAACGTGTCTTGCCGGACTTTAAGCCACGTGGCGATGCTGCCGGCCTCAAAGCTGTTGACATTCGCAAGCTTGATTAATGTCGTCCTTGCAGGACGTCGGCGGCCTTCCCGCCCAGAACACGATTGGCTTTGAGTTTGGCTGCAGCGCTCATCTGCTGGGCGAGGTCGCGATTGTGTGCCAGGGTCCGCAGCCAGCGAATGGCTTCATCCAGATTGGGCTCAGCCCAGCGCGCGGTGCGCTGGGTATAGATTTCATCCGGATCATCGAGGGTGACAAGGTTGGCATTGATCAGGGCCACACAATCTGAGTCCATAAAATCGAGGTTGCCGGACCATTTTGTAGCAATCAGTGGCCGACCCGCCAGCATGATTTCTGCTAGATTGAGGCCGAAGCCCTCCGTGCGATGCAGCGAGATATAGACATCGCAGGCAGCGTAAAGGTCGTGCAATTCCTCGATGCCATTGCCCCCGGGCCGCAGGATTATCTGGGGGCCAGCAGCCCTGGCGGCCTCGCGCAGTCGCTTGAGTGAGTCAGGGAAACGGTCTGCGGACAGATAGCGCAGCACAAGCCGCGCGTCTGGCTGATCATGGAAGGCGGCCACAAAGGCTGAGATCGCCCCGATCGCATTCTTACGCGTGAGGCTGGAAGCCAGGGAAAAGCTCTGCAAGGCGACAAAGGCCGTCTCAGAGACCCCGATTGCGGCACGACCGCGAGCCCGCCGCTCAGGCGTCAAGGCAGGTGGGGGTAGGATCGCGGCAGGATGCGGGACCACATGGACTGGGACACTGAAGCGGCGTCGCAAGGCCTGGGCCGAAAACAGGCTCGGGGTCCAGATTTCATGCACAAACCGGCCCGCCAGCCGCCAGAAAAGGGGAACGACCTCTGTCTCCCACACCCAATAGCCGACGATCTTACGATCGCGCAGGACTTCAGGACTGAGTTGCTTGAGGGCGTGGATCGCCACATCGGGATTGAGCACAACTATCAGAACATCGTCGGGTGCGGGCTGGTCTGATTTGATAGTGAGTTTGGGATCAATCGGTGCGCCGATCCACGCAGACGCATCGATCCGCCGGACGATGACGCCTTGATAGCGCAATTCAGCTTCCAGCAGCTTGGCAGCAATCCCATGGCCGATGGGCGACGAAAAACAGCCCAATATTGTCACAGATCGGCCAGTTGTGGGCGGGCAGGGGCCGGCTTTGGGGATGCTTGCCGCCAATAAAGGCTCTGTCAGAAAGCGGATCTGCTTGCCGATCTTGAGACGAGTCGGCAGCGGCAATTGCCGCCATAATTCGCGGAGGCGGTCGATTATGCCCATGCTGCGTGCCACGCTGTCATGTTCGCTACAGTTCCCCACCTTGCCACATCATTCCGCAGCCGATTTTTCATTTCCGGCCGATGCTGACATAGGTAAACCCGTCCTGACGCAGGTCAGCGGGGTTATAGACATTGCGCAAATCAATCATCACGGGCGATGTCATGGCGAGGGCGATGCGTTCAAAGTCGAGCGCCCGAAACTGATCCCATTCTGTCAGAATGACAATGGCGTCGGCCTTCTCGGCGGCTTCATAAGGACCGGCGACCATGGTGATGTCGGACAGTTCTTTTTTGGCTTCTTCCATGCCTTCAGGATCATAGGCACGCACGTTGGCTCCTGCCGCCACCAAGGCTGGAACGATCTCGAGGCTGGGCGCATCGCGCATGTCGTCAGTATTGGGTTTGAAGGTCAGCCCCAAGATGCCAATTGTCTTGCCGGTGACATCGCCCCCGCAAGCTTGAATGATCTTGCCCGCCATCCGTTTCTTGCGTGCATCATTTGAGGCCACAGTCGCCTCGACAATGGTGACAGGGGCGTTTGCTTCCTGCGCGGTGCGGACCAAAGCCAGTGTGTCTTTGGGAAAGCATGACCCGCCATAGCCCGGCCCCGCATTGAGAAATTTCTTGCCAATGCGGTTATCAAGCCCAATACCGCGCGCGACTTCCTGAACATTGGCCCCGACCTGTTCGCACAGATCCGCCATCTCGTTGATATAAGCAATCTTCACCGCCAGAAACGCATTGGCGGCATATTTGATCAGCTCACTGGTACGTCTGTCCGTGAACAATATGGGCGTCTCATTGAGGAAGAGCGGGCGATAAAGCTCGCGCATCAATTGGCGTGCGCGCTCGTCATTCGTTCCAACAACAACCCTGTCAGGGCGCTTGAAGTCGCCGATCGCCGCACCCTCTCGCAAGAACTCGGGGTTGGAGACGACAGAGAAATCACCCCGCGGGTTCACGTCGCGCATGATGGATTCCACCAAATCACCGGTCCCGACGGGCACTGTCGACTTGTTCACCACCACCGTATAGCGTTGCAAGTGTTCGGCAATCTCGCGCGCTGCCTGTTCAACATAGGTCAGATCAGCATGACCATCCCCGCGTCGTGAGGGTGTGCCAACAGCGATGAAAACGGCATCAGCGTCTTGGACAGCTGTGCCCAGATCAGTGGTAAAGGAAAGCCTGCCCGCCTTCACATTTGAGGCAACCAGATCGTCCAGCCCCGGCTCGAAAATCGGCATCATCCCCAGATGCAAGCGCTTAATTTTGGCGGCGTCTTTATCGACACAAATGACCTGATGCCCAAAGTCGGCAAAACAGGCCCCTGAAACAAGACCAACATAACCGGTGCCGACCATTGTGACGCGCATGACTCATATCCTTTATGGAATGCTTCAGAATCGCGGCGGGATCGGCAGGAGAACCGCAGCCCCTCGCTTTGGCCACTTCTTAGGCGAGTGGCTTGAAGAAAATAAGTCACTCGCTGCAAAAGTCCGCGCGTCAGTCTTTGGCCAAAAGCCGCTCTAACATGGCGCGGACATCATCGCCCAACTGCGGGTCCTTCAAGGCGTAACCGACAAAGGCCTCGGCATAGCCAAGCCGCGACCCGCAATCGAAATCGCGGCCAGCAAATTCCACTGCATGGAAAGGCTGATCCTTCATCAAGCGCAACATGGCGTCGGTCAGCTGGATTTCTCCACCAGCACCGCGCTCCTGTGTCTCGAGATAATGGAATATCTGCGGCTGCAGGATGTAGCGGCCGGTGATGCGAAGATTTGACGGTGCCTGATCGCGGGGTGGCTTTTCGACCATGCCCGTAACCGGCATCGACTTGCCTGACTTAGGGCCGTGCGCAATCACGCCATAGCTCGAGACATGATCCATTGGCACCGGGTCGACCGCTATGACATTGCCGCCAACCTCTGCATAGCCTTCAATCATTTGCGCCAGACAAGACGGGCTCGCCTGCACCAGGACGTCCGGCAGCAGGACAGCGAATGGTTCATCACCAATGATGTCACGGGCGCACCACACGGCATGACCCAGACCTAGAGGAGATTGCTGGCGCACAAAGCTCTTGGAGCCGGCCTCAGGCAGCATGTCCTCCAGCATCTTTAGCTGTGTGGTCTTGCCAGCGCGGCGCAAGGAATCTTCTAGTTCATAGGCTCGGTCGAAATAATCCTCGATGGCGTTTTTGTTGCGTCCTGTCACAAAGACAAAATGTTCAATCCCGGCTTCAAGCGCCTCCTCCACCACCCAATGAACCGCAGGACGGTCAAAAACCGGAAGCATTTCCTTCGGCAGCGATTTGGTGGCCGGCAACACACGGGTCCCGAACCCAGCAACAGGCAAGACGGCTTTACGGATCTTCTTCATGATGGCTTTCCTGGAGCAGGCTTTGACGTAGATCGTCATTCAGTGCGGTCTTGAGGCAAAGTCAGGGTTAAGCCAGGACTGGTTAAAATTGTCATGCCAAGGTGTATGTATTGCTGAAAAGTCTGGGCATTAACCTTGAGCCTGCCCGGCCGTTGGTCTAAGAGCGCCGGGCACGTCGAACCTGCTCGACAAGGCCGCGATAGGAAACAGAGATGAAGATTTTTATTGATACAGCAGAAGTATCCGAATTGAAACTCATCGCCGAAACAGGCCTTGTGGACGGAGTAACAACTAATCCTTCTCTGATTGCCAAGTCTGGTCGCAAGATTGCCGACGCCATTGCCGAAATTTGTGCCCTCATTCCCGGCCCAATCAGTGCCGAAGCCGTGGCCAATGACTATGATACCTTGTTGGCTGAAGGACGCTTCCTCGCCAAAATCGCCCCCAATGTTGTGGTTAAGCTGCCCTTGACCCCGGTTGGGCTGAAGGTGTGCAAGACGCTGTCGGATGAAGGCACGCCCGTCAACGTCACCCTGTGTTTCTCGGCGGTGCAGGCATTGTTGGCGGCCAAGGCAGGTGCCACCTATATCTCGCCCTTCATTGGCCGTCTCGATGACAATGGATTCGACGGTATGGAACTGATCCGCGAAATTCGCGTCATTTATGACAATTATGGCTTTGAAACCCAGATTCTTGCAGCCTCTGCCCGCACAGCTAACCATGTGCGCGATGCAGCCTTGGCAGGTGCCGATTGTGCAACTCTGCCGCCAGCGGTCTTCCAAGCGCTTTATAAGCACGTCTTAACCGATCTTGGGTTAGAAGCATTCATGAAGGATTGGGCGAAGACCGGTCAGTCCATCCTGTAGTGGTGCTGTTTGCCGGGTGTGCATGAATGGGGCAGCAACACGCGACGTCGAAGGGTATCGGCCTTGGTGCCAAAAGCTTCTCCTCCGCTGATCACACCCGTCATCCTCTCCGGTGGCGCAGGGTCGCGACTATGGCCATTGTCGACAGAGACGCGCCCAAAGCAGTTTCATGCGCTTCTGGGCAAGTCTACCATGTTTGGTCAGACCTTGCAGCGGGTCGGGCGGCAGGAAGCCATCGCTTTTGGCGATCCGATTGTGATCTGCAGCCTGAATCATCTGGCATCGGTGCGGGAGGAATTGCAGCGAGAGCATGTTCCCGATGCGACCATCATTCTTGAGCCCTGCCCCCGCAACACCGCCCCAGCGCTAAGCGTCACAGCACTGATCCAAGCTGAGCGCGACCCTGACAGCTTGCTCTTGGTGATGCCGGCCGATCACATCATTGATTATCCAGACCGGCTCTATCAGGCCTGCCTCGATGCCTGTCAGGCCGCTGAGGCGGGCCATATCGTCACCTTTGGTATTCCGCCCACAGCACCCGAAACTGGCTTTGGCTACATCAAGACAGGTGATGAACTGGCACAACGGGTTTTTGCGGTCGATGCGTTCAAGGAAAAGCCGGACAAACAAACTGCTGAGGGCTATCTTGCCGACGGGGCATATGTCTGGAATGCTGGGATTTTCCTTTTCAAAGCCAGTAGCTTCGTCGCAGAAATGGCCAAGCACGCGCCTGAAATTCTCGATGCCGCCCGGGCCACGCTGTCGGCAAGCCAGACTGAGGCAGGCTGTGTGTTTCTGAATGAAACCAGGTTTGCCCAAGTGCCTGCCAGCTCGGTGGATTATGCCGTGATGGAGCGAACCCATCAGGCGGCTGTCGTTCCGGTTGACATGGGATGGCATGACGTCGGCTCCTTCCTGACCTTGTGGGAAATGGCGGAGAAGGATGGTGAAGGGAATGTGGTTCAGGGGCCAGTCGCTCTGTTTGATTCTGCCAATTGCCTTGTGCGGACTGAAGCGGTTGCCGTGTCATTGATCGGGGTGAACGACCTGGTGGTCATTGCAACCGAGCAAGGCATATTGGTCACCCACAAGGACCGGGCCCAAGATGTCCGTCTGGCCGCAGATGCCTTTAAGCCGAAGAGTCCAAATGCCTAAGGACTTTCACACGTCCTGACCGTCCGCTGCCTCGATCAAACCAGGATTGTAGCGGCTGTTTCGAGCTTTCTGGCAGAACGAGGTCTGACCATTGAGGAAGCCGACCATTTTTATGACCAATTGGAAGGCCATTTTTTCATGCGCACGGCCTTTCGGGCCAGTGACGGCGCTCCAACTTTGGCGCTGGCCGAATTGCAGGCAGGTTTTGCCCCGATTGCCAGACGTTTTGGCATGGCCTGGGCTTTCCATCCAACCAGCCGCAAGCCGCTCATCGTGCTGGCGGTGTCCCGCTTCGGGCATTGTCTTAACGATTTGATGCATCGCTGGCGATCGGGCTGGCTTAAGGCCGATATCGTGGGTGTAGTGTCCAATCATGATGATTTTCGTCAGGAGGTTGAATGGCACGGCCTGCCTCATTTGTATCGGCCGGTGACCCCGCAGACCAAAGCCGAGGCTGAGGCAGACTTCCTCGCCTACATGGCTGAGCATGATTGTGACCTGTTGGTGCTGGCTCGCTACATGCAGGTCTTGAGCGCCCAGACCGTCAATGCGCTGCATGGTCGGTGTATCAATATCCACCACTCCTTTTTGCCAGGGTTCAAGGGGGCGAAACCCTATCACCAGGCCTATGCGCGCGGGGTGAAGATGATTGGTGCAAGCGCCCATTATGTGACTGCCGACCTTGATGAAGGCCCGATTATCGAGCAGGGCGTGGAGCGGGTCACTCATGCTGATACGCCTGATGATCTGATCGAAATCGGGCGCGATCTGGAATGCACGGTTCTGGCGCGCGCGGTGCGTTGGCATGGCGAGCATCGCGTGCTGTTGGCGGGTAACCGAACTGTGGTTTTCCGCTGATCCAAGGCCGCTGCCAACGGCTTTATTCGCCTCCCGTTACAGGTTAGAGCCGATCCAGTTTGGCCGAAGCCGATGGAGCCATGTAGATGATCAAGACCACGATGCCCAAACCTGTGAGTGAGCTGGCAACCAATACGCTGGACTTTGAAATGCTGCCGCTCGTCAAGCCAACGGGTTTCCGCGAATATGATGCCCGCTGGTGGTTTGGCATTCAGGGCAATCACAAAGCGCCGGAATTGAATTTCTTCGGCGTGCAAGCGCTTGGGCTCGGGCTTGGGACCTTATTGCATGAATATGGTGCCAAGCGCGTGGTGGTCGGCCATGATTTCCGCTTCTATTCGCTGTCGATCAAGCAGGCTCTCACACTTGGCTTGATCCAAGCGGGCTGTGAGGTTCTCGACATCGGCCTCGCCTTGTCGCCGGTTGCTTATTATGCCCAGTTCGCGCTCGATGCACCCGCCGTGGCGATGGTGACGGCAAGCCACAATGAGAATGGCTGGACGGGGGTCAAAATGGGCGCGCACAAGCCCTTGACCTTTGGGCCTGATGAGATGGGTCGCCTGCGCGACATCGTGCTGTCGGGTGCCTTTGCTGAGCGACCCGGCGGCAGCCTGACCCGGGTTGAGGGCATGCGGGAGCGCTATATCTCCGACGCCGTCGGTCCGTTCAAACTGAGCCGTCCGATCAAAGTTGTGGTGGCTTGTGGCAATGGCGCTGCTGGTGCCTTTGCACCTGATGCCTTGCGTCGCATGGGGGCTGAGGTGATCGAGATGGATTGTGATCTCGACTGGACCTTCCCGAAATACAATCCCAATCCTGAAGATGCCGAAATGCTTCACGCCATGGCTGCACGCGTCCGTGACACCGGGGCAGAGCTGGCCTTGGGCTTTGACGGTGACGGGGACCGTTGTGGCGTCGTCGATGATTCCGGGGAAGAGATATTTGCCGATAAAATCGGCCTTCTGCTTGCCCGTGACATGAGCCACCTACATCCCGGTGCGACTTTTGTCGTCGACGTGAAATCCACCGGTGCCTATGAAATAGACCCGGTTCTGAAAGCCAATGGTGTCAAGGTTGACTATTGGAAGACAGGTCATTCCTACATCAAGCGGCGCACGACAGAGCTTGACGCCTTGGCGGGTTTTGAAAAATCAGGGCATTTCTTCATGCGTGCCCCCTACGGGCGTGGCTATGATGATGCCCTAATTGCAGCCCGTGCCATCCTTGCCATGCTGGATCGCGCGGGTGGGGCAAAGCTGTCGCAGCTCAAGCAGGAATTGCCGCTGACCTGGACCTCACTGACCATGTCGGCCCATTGTGATGATGAGGTCAAATATGGCGTGATTGACAAGGTGGTCGCCGCTTATGTCACGGCTGCCGCTGCCGGAGGAGCGATCCTTGGACGGCGCATTCGGGATGTCAACACCGTGAATGGGGCGCGTGTGACCCTCGAAGACGGCTCTTTTGTGCTGATCCGCGCGTCATCGAATAAGCCCGAAGTGGTTGTTGTGGTTGAAAGCACGGTCTCGGATGCCGACATGCGTGCCCTTTTCCATGAAGAAGCTAAGCTGCGTTTGGGTGCCTATCCTGAAGTAGGTCATTATAATCAGACTGTTTAGTCTGTCTGGCTTGGCAGTTGCGGACCGCCGGAAAGCGGTCTAGCGACATCACCAATTGAGCAGGGCCCAATTGAGCAGGGGTTGCAACAGTGTCACACGAGTCCCAAAAGCAAGTTCGTATCGGTGTTGCCGGTGCCGGTGTTTTCGGACGTAATCACGCAAACAAGATCAGGGCCAATGGCCGGGCCGAATTGGTTGGCATTTATGATTTGAGCGCGTCGCGCGCCGAAGCCTTGGCTGAAGAATTGGGCACCAAGGCCTTTACCGACCTGTCCGCATTGCTCGCCCATATTGATGCTCTGGTGGTGGCAACCCCTGCGGTCGCCCATGGCGGGGTTGCCCGTGCCGCAATTGATGCCGGTAAGCATTGTTTGGTGGAAAAGCCCTTGGCCGCCACCGCCGAGGATGCTGATATTCTTTGCGATCATGCGGCCCAACGCAGGGTAGTCCTTCAGGCAGGACACCAAGAGCGATATATCTTTTCGGCCATGGGTTTGTTCGATGTTGCAGCGCGACCTAACCGTCTTGATGCGGTGCGCGTTGGCCTGCCAAGTTTGCGCGGTGCAGATGTGTCGGCGACGTTAGATTTGATGGTTCATGACATCGACTTGGCCCGCTTGCTGTTCCGGGCAGATCCTGTCCAGATCCACGCCAAACGTCTGGCGGGTCAGCCCGAAAATCCCGATGCCGTCGAGGCTGTTCTGACATTTCCAGGCGGCGGGGAAGCCCGCTTTCTCGCGAGTCGGGCTGCTGAAGAGCGTGATCGGCGTATGACGATCGAGTACGCCGCTGGAACCGTTAGCATTGATTTCATCGCTAAGGAATTCAAGGACGGACCGGGCTTTGGTCTTCATGCTGATTTTGCCACAAGAATTCCGGACCCGATGGGTGCTGCCACCGCTGACTTTATCGCCGCCATCTTGGGTGAGAAGCCGGTCGTGATTTCGGCAGCTGATGGGGCTGCGGCGGTGCGGATTGCTGAAACCATTGATCAAGCCACCCGGGCATGATTGTTGTGCTTGGTTGCCAAAAGTGATGGCGACATCTGTTGAGGCTTGCAGAAATTGCCCAATCGATGGCGTATGAGCCTGGCTGAACGGATCATCCAGGTCCAGTGCGTCCGATGCGATGCGCCTCACGCTTGAGTGGCAGACAGACCATGACAGAAACCAGTCGCCCCCCCATTGGCTTTATCGATCTATTGGCCCAGCGCCGCCGTCTGGGTAGCCGAATTGATGAGGCTGTCATGGGCGTGATCAATAGTGGTGCCTATATCATGGGGCCACCTGTTCAGGCCTTTGAGAAGGCGTTGGCGACCTTTGGACAGGCCGGACATGCCCTGTCATGCGCGAATGGCACCGATGCTTTGGTGCTGCCTCTGATGGCCTGGCACATCCGGACCGGAGATGCTGTCTTCTGCCCAAGCTTCACCTTTGCCGCCACGGGGGAGGTTGTTCCTTGGTTGGGGGCGACCCCCGTCTTTGTCGACATTGACCCTGTGACCTACAATCTCGATCCAGTCCATCTTGAGGCGTCGATCGAGGCCGTCCTCAAAGAAGGCAAGCTCAAACCCAAAGTGATCATAGCAGTGGACCTTTTTGGTCAGCCGGCGGACTATCCTGCCATTTCGGCCATTGCCAAAAAATATGGTCTCAAACTGATCGCCGATTCCGCACAAGGCTTTGGCTGCACGCTCCATCATCATCACCCCATTCATTGGGCAGATGTTGCCACCACCAGCTTCTTTCCCGCCAAGCCGCTGGGCTGCTATGGCGATGGTGGAGCAGTCCTGACCCATGATTATGACTTGTGGGAAGTCATGGATTCGCTGCGGGTTCACGGCAAAGCAACCGCGAGCGATCTGGCTGGCAAGACGTTCGAACATGACCCGAAATATCTTAACATCCGTATCGGGATGAATTCCCGTCTGGATACCGTTCAAGCAGCCATCCTGCTGGAAAAGCTCGCCGTTTTTGCCGAGGAGATTGACGCACGCAACAAGATTGCGTCTCGCTATAACCAGCTTCTGGGGGATGTTGTGCGCGTGCCAGCTGTGATCGAGGGCGGGGTATCAACCTGGGCCCAATATACGATCGAACTTGCAGACCGCGATGGCCTTGCCGCCTACGCCAAAAGCCGGGGCGTGCCGACAGCGGCCTATTATCCCATCCCGATCCACAAGCAGGATGTCTATAGCCGTTTCCCCGTGGGTCCCGGTGGCCTGCCCGTCACAGAGGCGAAAGCAGGTCAGGTCATTTCCCTGCCCATGCACCCAGACCTCGATGTGGCAACCCAAGACTATATTGTCGAGACCGTGCGCAATTTTGCACGCCGCAATTACTAGTCCTGCTCTGCGATTTGCAAAAGATAGCGGCCATAATCGCTCTTGCCCAGAGGCACAGCCAACGCCTCCAAGTCCTGCCGGCTGATCCAGCCGTTTTTGAAGGCAACTTCTTCGGGGCAGCCAATCTTCAGGCCTTGACGATGTTCCAGGATGCTGACGAATGATCCGGCTTCATGCAGGCTTTCATGCGTGCCTGTATCAAGCCAAGCATAACCACGCTCCAGCTTGACAACGGATAATTCACCCAGATCCAGATAGCGATTGTTGAGGTCGGTGATCTCCAACTCGCCACGGGCAGACGGCTTGACCTCATCGGCAAAACCCACCACGCGCTGGTCATAGAAATAAAGCCCGGTGACGGCCCAGTTTGACTTAGGCGCACGCGGCTTCTCCTCGATCGCGATTGCCCGGCCATCACGATCAAAAGCCAGCACGCCATAGCGTTCGGGGTCCTGCACATGATAGGCAAAGACGGTGGCACCGGAACTGGCTGAGGCGGCCCGCCGCAACACCTCGCTTAAACCGTTGCCATAGTAGATGTTGTCACCCAGAATCAGGGCGCATTGACGATCGCCCACAAAGTCCCGACCGATGATAAACGCTTGGGCCAGGCCCTCGGGCCGTTCCTGCACGGCATAACTCAGACTGATGCCCCACTTAGCTCCATCACCCAGCAACGCCTGGAATAACGGCAGGTCATGGGGTGTGGAGATGACCAAGATCTCGCGTATCCCTGCCAGCATGAGGGTGGTCAGCGGATAATAGATCATCGGCTTGTCATAAATGGGCAGCAATTGCTTGCTGATCACGGCTGTCAATGGATGCAGGCGGGTGCCAGATCCCCCGGCCAGAATGATGCCCTTCATCTTGGTCATGTTGAGGCTCCAAATTCGGGTTTCAGGGCGACCAGGGTCTCAGACAGACTGTCCCGCCAGTTCGGCTGAACGTGGCCAAACTGACCGACAAAGGCGCGACAATCCAAGACTGAGTTGCGAGGACGGACGGCTGCGGTCTTAAATTGATCTGTGGTGACGGCTTTGATCTCAATATCGAAGCCAGGCCGCCAGTCCTGTGTCTGGTCAAGGATTTCCCGGGCAAGACCGTACCAGCTTGTTTGTCCGCTGGAGGTGTAGTGAAAAATACCCGCAGCGAGAGAGCCTGTGTGTTTAGCCTGCAAAGCCGTCAGACAGGCATCCGCAAGGTCAAGCGCCGAGGTGGGGGCACCGGTCTGATCATCGACGACCGACAACGGTACGCGCTCTTGAGCCCTCTTGAGGATGGTCCGCACGAAATTATGCGCAAAGGGTGAAAACACCCAAGAGGTGCGCACCACCAAAGCGGTCGGGTTCGCATCCAGAACGGCAAGCTCACCGTCTCGCTTGGTCTGCCCATAGACATTGAGCGGATGGGTCGGGTCAGTTTCGACATAGGGTCCGGCCTTGCGACCATCAAAGACATAATCGGTGGACACATGCAGGAACGCGATTTTGTGTTCCATAGTCGCCCGAGCCAGAAACTGCGGGGCGGTCGTGTTCAGGGCTGTGGCTTGATCGACCTGGGTCTCTGCTGCATCGACGGCAGTAAAGGCAGCTGCATTGAGCACAAGATCTGGTCTGATCCGGGTCAGCCAGCCCGTCACATCGGTTGGGCTTGTGATGTTGCACTTGGACCGGCCAAGGCAAGTGACGTCGATCCCGCGATGCGGGCCTACGGCCGCGACCGCTTGGGCGAGTTGACCCTGTTGGCCGAAAACCAGAAGCTTCATGTCGGGCGGTCCTGCGCGTCCCCAATCAACTCGCCCTGAGGTGCAGCAGTATAGACGGTCTTCAGGTGAGGTTCCCACCAGGCCTGATTGTGGCGATACCACTCGATGGTGTCGCGCAGGCCTGCCTCGAAATCATGCTGTGGTGCCCAACCAAGTTCTGCCGTGATTTTGCGTGCATCGATGGCATAGCGCGCGTCATGTCCTGGTCGGTCGGCGACGAAATGAATGGCGTTGCGGCGCGCGCTTGGCCCAGGATCGACCGCGTCCATGTGGTCACAGATGGCTTCGACGATCTGCAAATTGGTGCGTTCACTGTTGCCACCAATGGCATAGGTCTCGCCGGGGCGCCCGTGGCGGGCGACGCACAGCAGAGCCTGGGCATGATCGTCCACATGCAGCCAGTCGCGCACGTTCAGGCCCGTACCATAAACCGGCATGGGGGCCCGGCGGATTGCCTGGATCGTCATCAGAGGGATCAATTTCTCGGGAAACTGATGAGGCCCATAATTGTTGGAACAATTGGTGGTTAGCACCGGCAGGCCATAGGTATGAAACCATGCGCGTACCAAATGATCGGATGCTGCTTTACTGGCTGAGTAGGGCGAATTGGGCTGATAGGGTGACGCTTCGTTGAAGGCCCCGTGTGGTCCCAAGCTGCCAAAGACTTCGTCGGTTGAGATATGAAGGAAGCGGAAAGCTGTCTTGGCTGGCTCCGCCAGCTTGTCGTGATAATCCCGGCAGGCTTCGAGCAGGTGGAAGGTGCCAACAATATTGGTTTCTATGAAGGCTGCGGCCCCGGTGATCGAGCGGTCGACATGGGTCTCTGCCGCCAGATGCAGGACGATGTCTGGCTGCCAGTCGGCAAGAATCGCCATCATGGCAGCACGGTCGCCAATATCGGCTTGAACAAAGCGATAATCGTGGTGTTGCTCGATTGCGCGCAGTGAGCGCAAGTCAGACGAATAGGTCAGCTTGTCCACATTCAGGACTTGGCCCGCGCCAGAGGTGATCAGGTGTCGGCAGACAGCAGAACCAATGAATCCAGCCCCGCCTGTAACCAAGAATCGCATATGCCACCCAACCTTTTCCGTCCCGCCACAAACTAATCGATGTGGCTCGTTAGGTCACGCAACCGGGGCAGTGCGAGGTCTTTCTCTGAGATGATGAGCTCTAACGCCTCTATGTCGCCCCAATCGATCGCAAGATCAGGGTCATTCCAAACAAGACCGCCTTCATGCTTTGGTGCATAAGTTTGGTTCACTTTGTAATGGACGACGGCACCATCCGTTAAAGTTAGGTAGCCGTGTGCGAAACCAGCCGGGATTAATAATTGATCCCAATTAGCCTCACTCAGAACCGCCTTGACGTGCTGCCCATAGGTCGGAGAATTCCGCCTGATATCAACGGCGATGTCCAAAATTGCACCGCAGACGCAGCGGACTAGCTTGGCTTGGCCATAGGGCTGTCGCTGAAAATGTAGGCCGCGCAATGTACCGCGCGTGGCATTAAAGGCATGATTGTCTTGTATAAAATCAGCGGAAATGCCAGCTTCCTTAAGGGCTCCGGCATTATAAACTTCCGAAAAAAAGCCTCTCTCATCGGCGAACCGTTTTGGCGTTAGCTTCAGGACGCCAGGTATATTTGTCTCTGTGATTTGCATGGTTCAGACCTATCCGCGCCGAGCCGCGTACATATCACGTCGCGAAAGGACAGCACACTGAGAGTGCACCTTAAGTCCGGCCATTTTCATGACGCAGGAATTCAGCAAAAGCTAAAAACACGTGATAGAGCGTGGATGTGGGTATTTTGTCGCTTATAGGAGCGCCCACTTCATCTACCTGATCAATCCAAGTGCCGAAAGGCTTTGCATTTAGGTGGTTATCAAACAAGTAGCCGATCGATTGGGCAAAGACACCACTAGGATCTATGCCATCGAGTTCGGACAGCGCGACGGCAGCCTTTATTCGTTCGGTATTCGGCCATGTCCTCGACGTTGTGCTTCTTGCACGGCCATTAACCCAGACAGAATCATAGGTGGCAAAAGTCCTTTGATCGACGCCGAATTCTTCGCCAAAGCCGATCAGGGCGCGCACAGGATCTGAAAGAGCTATACCCAATAATCTCTTGAGGTTGACCAAAATCCAGGCCCATTCAAACTGATGACCTGGTTCGATTATTTCCCCATCTGGTGCTTGAGCACGCTTGAAGTCTTCATCAAAAAACTCGGCTAGCGTCCGTGTCTTGAGATCAAAGAACTTCTTTTCAAACAAGCCCGCGACCTCTTTGGCAAGCACAGCTGCCTGCTCATTAGGTTCTGCTTCATAAGATGCAAGGCATGCCTCCAGCAGGTGCATATGGGGGTTCTGCTGCCTTAGCCCGCTTGCTGGAGACCAATGCAGAAATCCAATGCCGTTCTCATGGCGCATATGTTGATCCACGAATGTCATGGTTTTGCTTGCCCAATTTTTGGCGTCGTGGCGGCCACTAACCCTCTGAAACCAGCTCAATGCAAACAAGGCGAATGCATTGTCATAAAGGTCAGCCGTGCCATCTAGGATGGCACCGTCTTTGGAAAGGGTTCTCGCCCAGCCATTTTCTGGGCCCTGCCACGCGTGTTTGGTCAAGAAATTGAAGCCATGCTCGGCCAGTTCCAGCCCCGGTTTCCAGCCCATTTGGTAAGCGTGCGAAAAGACGTAGATTTGCCTGCCGATCACGCGGACGCGCTTAAACTCTACGTCGGCCACGCGGCCATCAGGCGTCAATTGCTCAACATAGCCACCATATTTGTGGTCAATTCCGATGCTACCCCAAAATGGCAGAGCGGCATCAAACATCCAGGCGTGAACGCGATCTTTTAGGTCCTGGTTCTTTAGGCTTCCCATCGGCTGTGTTTTCCTTGGTCAAAGAGCTTCATCACGGTCGATTCTAAATTCCCACCATCAAAGAGATGACCCGGAATGCCAGCCGCTTCCGCTGCGGCTATGTCTGTTGCTTGGTCGCCAATCAAGAAAGACTTGTCACAATCAATCGGCCAGTCGGCCATTGCGCGCAACAACATGCCTGGATTTGGTTTTCTGTCAGGATGATTTTCAGCTCGATAATGATCAATTTGAGCGTCTTTATGGTACGGGCAGAAGTAGAATGCATCGATGTGTGCGCCCACTTCGCTTAATTGATCTTGCATCGCCGCATGAAATTTCATCACAGCGTCATCATCGTAAAGTCCACGGGCGATGCCAGCCTGATTGCTGACCACGATGGCCAAATAGCCCGCATCATTGATAGCCCGAATGGCTTGCCTGGCTCCATCTATCCAATGCAGATCAGCCACACGATGCGTATATCCTTCATCGTGATTGAGAACGCCATCTCGATCTAGGAATACGGTTGGACGACGCCGACGTTGCGGTATCTCTACCCGTGCTGTTGCATAGGTCTCGGGCAGTCCCATGTCGAGAAAGTAACCTTCATGTTCAACGCCTTCGAGCTTTCCTTGTTCAACCAATTGGGGAAAGATATCTTGCTCGAGAGAGCAGGGGCCGTCGATCAAGTTCAGCACCGTGCGTGACATCAGGTAGACACCGCCATTGATCAGTGTTGGCCCCACAAGATTTGCGTTCTTTTCCAAAAACCCAGTAATTTTATTTTTCTTCAGTTGAACAGCGCCATATCGCGCCGGATCGTCTACCCGACGCAAGGCAACACGGGCGGTAAAGTCGTCAGAAACATGCGTGGCAAATGCACGCAGATTTATGTCAAACAGACTGTCACCATTGGCCATTAGGAACCATGGGTCGAGCACGGGATTTGCCCAACGCAAAGCTCCCCCAGTCCCTGCGGGGCTCGGCTCCACCAGGACACGAACTTTGGCACCATGAACGATCTTTCCGTCATAGGCGGCAATGACTTTGTCGCTCAAATGCCCTGCGAGCAGGATAAGATCGGTAAAACCGTGGCGGGCAGCTTCTTCAAGCAAGACATCGATGAAGCGCAGGTTTGTATCAATTTCCAAAAGTGGTTTCGGCGTGTCGCGCGAAAGACTGCCGAGGCGCGTCCCTTTTCCACCTACCAGAAATACCGCTTGTTTTACATGCATGGTTTTGGTCCAACTTAGGTTTTCAGCTGTTGGTAGACATGGGATGCGATGCTGAGACTCGCAGTCAAACCTGGCGACTCAATGCCGAACAGATTGATGAGACCATTGATAAAATGCGCGTCGCGCCCTTGAATCATGAAATCCGCAGCTGGCACGCCGGGCCCCGATAATTTTGGACGGCAGCCAGCATAATCCGCGACGATTGCCCCATCCGGTAAACCCGGCCAATATCTTCGGATAGCTTGATAAAATTGGCTCGCACGTGACAAATCGACGTTATATGTCACCTGACTAGGGTCGGCGTGGTCTAACCATTCAACGTCGGGGCCAAACTTCATCCGACCCTGCATGTCTAGCGTCACATGGACGCCAAGGCCGCCATCGACCGGTGCTGGGTAAATCAATCTCGAGAATGCAGCCTTTGTGGTGCATTGAAAGTATGACCCCTTGGCGAGGAAGAGGCGCGGGATCAAGGACGCTGGAAGAAACTCCATCCGCCCCGCGACATCCTGGGCGTGCAAGCCTGCCGCATTTACCAGCTTCTCGCACACCAGTTTTGCTGGTGTGGGGCCAAGCACGCTCAGCTCAAAGCGACCATCCGCAAGCATGGTGACCTGATCAACCTTGGACTGACAAATGACATGCCCCCCATTGTCTTCAATCTCGCCCTGGAGTGCCAACATAAAGCCATGTGAGTTGATAATGCCTGTCTGTGTCGAGTGTAATGCGCTGGTGCAAAAGAGTTCAGGCTCAAGTCGCGTGGCTTGGTCGCGGGAAAGACGGTTCAAACCTTCAACGCCATTTGCGGATCCGCGTTGAGCGAGGCTTTCAATGGCCATATCCTCGGCTTCTGAAGTCGCGACAATAAGCTTGCCGCACTTTTTATACGAAAGGCCGCGTTCGTCGGCGTATTGGTAAAGCGCTCGACGTCCTTCAATGCAGCTTTGGTGCTTAAGGCTATCGGTTGGATAATAAATGCCAGCATGGATCACTTCGCTATTCCGCGAAGAAATGCCGGAACCAATATGAGACTCAGATTCCAAGACAATCGTTTCAGCACCAGTACGTGCAAACGCGGCACCACAGGCCAAGCCTACTACCCCCGCGCCTATAATCACGACTTCAGTCTCAAATCGATCCATACTCATGGAGTTCCAAAATCATGACATGTTAGAAAAGGGGCAATGCGCGGCGACGGTATTGCCCGTGTGGCCAATGGTGGTCAAGGGAGTCTGTCCATACCTTCACATTAGGCAAGCGCTGGGTATGTCTAAGGCCCCCTTAAGTCAAGTTTCACTACCTTACGACCACTAGATTTAAGCCCTCCGATTAGGCTGTAAATGGAGCTGAACTTAAACTGGTTGGGGTTTGAGCAAAAAGCCTCAGCGGACCCATTACCTTTTGCTGGCGCATACTTTACTATACAGTAAATCACTAAACAAGTTGATTCTTCTCTCTAGTTTTGTTCAACGGCTTTGTGCAAAAGGGCACTGAAATGATTTCCTTATGGGTGGAAATCGCAACGAATGGCGTTAAAGAGGTTTGTCCGTGCCGGCCCAAATTTTTTGGAGCAATTGAATGACAGTCGAAGCTTTACTTGTGCCGTCCGATGGGGCCAACGAGAAGATGGGAACGCAAAAACAAGCAAAAAAAGAGTACAACTCTAATGTTTTGATTCTTGCCAATGATATTTTTTCTGACGTTGGTGGAGGGCAAACTTCCTATCAAGCCATTATTCGTAACAGACCTGACGTCCATTTCTTTTATTTTGTGGAAAAAGAGACAAAAAAGGCCACTAGGCCTCCTAATTGCACTATAATTCCGTTTAATCATTATTATCGCTACAATGTCGGAGACTTGCCCGCTGAGATCGGATATTTTTATTCTGATTATATTCAAGCTTGGCAGTACGCCCGCTCTTTTGCAGAGCATTTTGCGAATATCGAGATAGATGTTGTTGATACACCAGATTATACTCTCGCCGGCTTGTTTATAGAAGACGCCATGAAAATGCATGGCATCCGGGTTGGTAGCGTAAGTCTGGCTCTTCATGGAACAATTTCGTCCGCATTTTCTCAAGAATGGGGTCAAAAAACACCGCAGAGATTTATGGCCGAGTTACGTGTTAGGGAGCATCTGCAGTATCGATCTGTTGATAGCCGCTACGCGCTGAGCGAAGCTTACGGTCAAGAGTGGACCAGGAAAAGTGGTGGGTACGAAGCCAATTACATCGACCCGCTATTGATGGTTGGGCCCATGAATCCCAAAATTGCCTGCGGTATCGAGCGGCCAAGTTTGGCGTTCATCGGGCGTCGCGAACGCACCAAGGGCCCTGACATTTTTGTTGATGCCCTTTGGTCAGTGGATCGGGCATCGTATAATCGGGCGATGCTAATTGGTTCAGAATCAACAGGCTATAGTGGGGTTAGTGGTGATCCACGCCTTGCCGCCATGGCAAAGCTTCGTGGGTTAGATATTCAAATCCTTAAGAGTTTGCCCCGCGCGAAGCTGGATGAAATTTTTTCTGAACGAACTGTTGTGGTTGTGCCAAGCCGCGCCGATACGTTTAACTTGGTTGCATTGGAGGCAATCAGATTAGGCGCTCCAGTACTTGTTAGCAGAGGAGCAGGTATCTCGAGATGGATTGAGACGCATCTACCTGAGTTGTCCCATCTTGTTTTTGATTTAGGTGGTGCACGTGCCTTAGATAAGGCGCTCATTCAAATTTTGAGCGACTACGATGGCGAACGAGAAAGGCTGGTTCAGGCTGTTCAACGGGCAAACCTCCAAGCAAATCTGGAAAGTTTGGCGAGTATGTACCAGCCTGCCGACAAAATTTGTCAGTCTGCGCGCGAGTATAGGTCGATGCTTCAAGCCCGGCTAAATTCATTTAATCGTCCCCGGGATATTAGCCACGACCGCCCACAGTCGGATTCATCCGCATTCCCTCATACGCCAGGATACCGCGGGTTCTCGCCAGAATTACCGTCGTGGAAGAAGGCTATTCTCACGTCTCCGTTACGGGGTATCGCCTATGCCTATCATGATTTCCGTACGGGCAAAGTCCAGCAAAAACGACTTCCTCCTCCAAAAGATGTCGCATTACAGCCTGGCTACAATGACCCTAACCGAATTCACGGCCTCATTGCTAAATTAAGCCAAGAAGTTTCGGATCGGTCCGATCGTGCTTTAGAGATGGTTCCTGCTGCTGAGGACATAGAAGGAACCCGCTATCGCAGCCTGCATCTGCCCGAACGAACTCAAAAGGAGATTGTCACCAAGTTGAAGACGCTCGCCAGCGAAATTCCTTCTCGGCTTGTTGGACGGAATTTGTTATTCCGCGAACTGATGCGCCTCGAGAGAAAGCGAAGCGGCGGTGACATTGTGGCTGCGACGTATGCACTGCGACTGATGCGCTGGGCAGGTGTCGATCACCACAACGATTTGGACTTCGTTGTGCGCGCACTTGAGAAGGGTGGCTTTGGAAAGGTGGCAGAGGTTGCGCGAGCTCTTTTTGAGGATCAAAGCCAAACAAATGCACGAGTTCAAGCCCTACTGGCAACTCAGTTTGAAAGTCAAAAGATCAAAAAGTCGGGTTCCTTTGCGATCAAGGACGATCGGCGAAGCTCGAATCGTCCGCGCGTGAGCGTTATCGTGTCTTTGTATAATGCGGCATCAAAGCTGCCCTTGTTCTTACGCCAACTTTCAGCGCAGACTCTCATGGCAGTTGATGAAATTGAAATTATCCTCGTTGATAGCGGATCCCCAACAAACGAGTACGAAGTCTTTAAGGAACTCATGGCAGAATTGCCATTACCAGCATTATACGTGCGAACAAAGAACCGCGAAACTATCCAGTCGGCTTGGAACCGCGGGATTGCTCTGGCAAAAGGTGAGTATTTGAGCTTCTTGGGAGTGGATGAAGGCGTTCATCCACGCGCTTTTGAAATACTCTCCAAGGAGCTTGATGAAGACCAGGAAGTTGACTGGGTCATGGCAGATACCGTCATGACCGAGGTTGATCGGCGTGGTACTTTCAAGTCTGACGTGATGATCTATAATCGAGATGGCTATAATCAAGGCTTAGTTTATCTCGACACGTGTTACTTGAGTTGGGTGGGGGGACTGTATCGTCGGTCGATCCACGAACGATTTGGTATGTATGATGAAACTTTCAGTGCAGCCGGTGACACTGAATTCAAGTCAAGAATGCTGCCTCATTTGAAATCAAAACGTATCAAGGCCGCTCTTGGCTTGTTCCTGAATTACCCGGAGGAAAGGACGACTCAACACCCGCGTGCAGAAATCGAGGACTTGCGAGCTTGGTATGTTTACCGCACGAAAGCAGGCGTTGCTTATGTTTGGGATAATCAGCCTATCAAGGAAGTAGAGGCTTTCTTTAAAAGCTGTCTCGGCTATCGCAAGTCCTTCTGCGGGCACTTTAGCACTGACTTTGAGATGGCTGAAGTTGTTGCGCAGTATATGGTTGAGCGTAATGAGAATCCTGAATTCGCGCGCGAAGCTGTGTCGTCAACCGTCAGAATGAACCAGTTTATCCGATCAATCACCGACATTGACATGCGGTTATCTCCTGCTGAGCGCCGATTGGCTGTTTTAGAGATATTGGCAGCCGCAAAGAAACAAGAAGTCTCCGATCAAAGTAAATTTGGTCTTGGAAATCGACCTAGGTATGAAATCGTGAATGATAACCGTTTCGAACAACACTGGCATTCTTGGAGTTCTTGAGAAGAAAAGACAATTAGCTCTCCACAACAGAGTTAAAAAGGCTTTGGTTCGGTGCCCGCTGGCCAAATCCAGTTGTGCTGTTCGTATCGGTTGTCATTCAGACCAAAGAATTGTCCTTCGACACCTGTGAGATCTTTGAACTGCTTGTTGATGCTAGAAAGCCGTGAGGCATTCGGTAATTGGCTTTCCGCATGGGGTTCGAAACGGCCGCCAAAGTCATAGTCGCGAAACTCGAGCATCCGCTTGTGGAAGAAGTCTTTTAACTTGGGCAGTCCAGGCATGTCTGATTGCCGCAAGGCGAGCAGATTGCAGAGCACAAAGCCCAGATTGACATCCGTGCTTATGCTCTGGCTATAGCATTTTCGGTAACCGCCGCATTGATGTATCAAATGTTCAAGTCGTGCATTTGAAACATTCCTAAAAGTAAAGCTTGCGCCGCCCAATGAACGATAGGCGTACCATGCCAAAGTATCTTCAAGCTCTGCGAGTACGCCGCCGCTCGCGCGCGCTTCAGGATAGTCACGGAAGACGCCGAGAGTTTTCGGGACAAAGCCAACATTTAGGGCTCCTAAGGTCCTCATTTTGAACTCGGTGTCACCGGCAGCATAAAAACGGCCGTCGTAATAGCCGACGCGGTCATGTATCGCGCGCCGATACATCCCGCCAACCCATGAGACACTGCAGGTTTCAAGATAGGTCGTATCGGCAGAGATGTCGCCACGGTAAAAAAATGTCTTGTCCTGAATGAGTTGGCCTTTTTCATTGACTTCGGTAACGAGGCTAGATGCCATAACCCAGTCGAGAGACGGTGACTGGTCCAGCTTCTGACTAAGCTCCTCAAGGGCGGTCGGATAGAGCGCTTCGTCCACACCGAGGAAACACAGATAGGGTGCCCGCGCGAGCTTTATGCCTTCATTCCAAGCGGCTTGAATCGTCACACGGCACGCGGATTTAGCATAGACTAGGCCCGTGGCGAGTTGTTGATCCAGTGCTTGAACCAAGTCGCGCGAACCCGCGCTGTCGCCTGCATCCACCAGGATCAGTTCGACTTGCCCTCGGCGCACAAGGGTTTGTCGTCCAAGCAATTTGATAAATGACAAGAGCCGATCTTGGCTAACTTTATAGAGCGATACAATAATCCCCACTTTTCGGATGTCTCCAATTCGGTCATCGAAAATCTGAAAGCTCGCGGGGTTCGTGTCCTCTTGCTTAGGATCAATAGGTGGCACCAGGTCTTCTAAAGCGTCATGGGGTTGCTGTGAAACAAGGAGCGGGAGCGATTTTGCGATATGACCGAGGTTGGCTGCCGACAATTCACCTTGGACGAGGGATAAACGCCCATAGGGATCTGCATGCGCAGCCCGCATAATGCGAATATCATAGGCAGCAGCCGTCAAACGGTTGCCACAAGCGCGCTCCAGCCGTGCCAACTCCGCCCAAACCTTGCAACGGCCTTTAGCGTATCCCAGATCGCCGTCGCTTCGAAGAAGGCTTCGATCAAACTCATGCAGATTGTTCTCACCGATCGCACCAAGCCTTGTGAGATAGGTTTCAAATTGGGGCCGCCGGGATTTTGGTGCCAAGATCGAACGCGCCTTACGGGCTATTTTGCGCACTTGTGCCTCCGGCGGCAGCCGCATGATAAAATGGCGCGCCTGTTTCTTGAGGACATGCAACCAGTTGGCCTCGAGGCGGGCATAGTGCTCAAACGCTTCACGCGCTTCTGCGGCCGGATCGCTTGGGGCTTCCGATTGGATTTTACGATCGTAGGCGAGGGGGGAGCCTGGCTTCAATCCCTGGACGACGAGACTTGCTGCCTCCGCGGCATTTTGTTTCTTGCTTTCCCAATTCTCTAAAATGGAAACAAGGGCATCGGCACAATCTTCTGCGTGAGCTGGGTCGAAAACGTCAATCAGATGTCCAATTTTTGACCTGCAAAGAAAATCAGCCGTTGGGGATCCTTTTGCCAGCAAGACCGGTACACCGGCCGCCACATAATTGAGCAAGGTCAATTCAATGGACGCGAGATGCCTTGTTGCGAGAACAAGGCTGTTTGATTTGAGGCCATTTACCGCATCTTCAAACGGTGATGCAGGGACTTCTTCGATGCTCAGGTCGCGTGAGGCGGCCTGCTGTTCGATTTGACTTCGAGATGGGCTCTGATCCTCACATATGAAGGTCGTTCGAAAGTGTGGTCGATCGCGCGCGGATTTAGGTACTGGCAGCCATCTAATCGCCTCAAACGAGACCGGATCCATTGGGTCGTGAAGGTGAATGGTTACAGGGACGTCGGGTTTGTGTGCGCCATGGTTTCGGAGGTTTTGTGCCTGCCTGGGCAATTGGGACCAAGGGTCAATCCAAGAGATCGTCTTGCCACGATGCGTTTCGTCGCGGATGGCAGGGTCGAGTGAATAATAATGGTCAGCTGCCCCTAATTGTTGGTTCAGAAGAGACTCAAGCTCTTTTTGCGCGTTTTCAGGCAGGCGATGGCTCGATGATGATTGCCCACCTTTCAAGGCAAGCACAAGGTGCTTCCAGCCAACCTGATAGAAATTGAGGGCTGGTTGGAGATACGGGCCCACCAAACAGGTGTCTAAAACCTCCACCCTATCAAATTTACAGTTGGCAACAGCTGCAGCAATGCGTGCCGCATTTCGCTTGGCCATCGCAACGCAGGAGCCGGCTCGATAGGGCGGGCCTAACGCAAAAGGATTATCCAGCTCAGCCGATATGAGTTTGGTCTGTGTTCGCTTGAAATCGGGGAATAACTCAAGCGCCAGCTTTATACCATTGGATACAATGGTCAGCTCTATCTCGGGGTCTTCACGCAAGCGCAATGCGTATAAAAATGCTTCACTTACCGCTTTGTATGTCTGCCCGGCGCAAATCAGCAATATGTGCATTTAAAGTTCCTGAACTGGGCGGAGCCGAGTCTGTCCATTCTATTGACCGGCCTATGTCCTGATAGCCCGGTGCCTCAGATTTTGCCAGCACCAAGCCATCGGAGTTCGGGAGAGGATGCGGTGCACATGTTGAGGCTGATGGAAGGGGTTCAGGTCGAGTGGATTTGGAAATTTTGTCAAAGGTCACTTGTGGGTGGCATAATTCCAGGCTCGGGCCAAGGCTTGGGCTGAGGAGGAAATTGATATCCCGTATGGATTTCGTCTTTCAACTGAAGGGCCTTTGCTATGGCCCGTGCAATTTGTTTCGCTGAACCGCCGTGGAACAGCGACAGCCTCTTGGTCTGCTCGTCCTTGTCTATAGAGCTACTAAGCCAAGACCGCCCAGCTTCGGCGACCACAACTGCACCCGCCGCGAGTGCGCCAATCACCAGCCCAGATGAACGCCTTCGGTAATTTGCCACACGATAAGGTGCCAGAACAACGCTGGCAGACTTGAGGAGGGCTATGAATTCCTCGGTTGAATGCGTGCCGCTGACAACAACCAGATCATCATCCTGCATCGCGCGCAGGCGGTCGGCGACCTTCGCTAACTTTGCCTGATCTTGGGAAGCAACGGGTGCATGTTGCACATAGAATTGCACGGGCTCTTGAGTTTTCAGGCTGCGAAACGCTTCAATGATCTCGGGAAGCTTGTCAAAACGTTTCTCTGTCCGCGATTCACCTAGAAAAGCGATGCGTGCTGGTCTTCTTTTGGCCTGCGACGTCTCCCCACTTACAAGGGTCGGTTCGATCGGGATCAAGATTTGCGACACTTTCTTGTTGAGGATCGTCGAGTAGGCTTCGGCCAATTGACGCGTGTCGCTTACAAAGTGGATCTGTGGGCTAAAAGGTGCCTTGCGCGCCATAAACCGGCGGCCCTTGCTGTATCGTGGCGGATCAAAACGCAACATCAGGCTGCATTGCACATCAACAACCGGCCGCCGCCTCAGATGTGCTTCGAAGGCCTCTGCCACTCGCATGGCTTCGGCCCAGGATAGGGTTGGGAAAAACAGATGGTCACGGGGATGAAAGTCGATTGTGGCAAACCAATCTTGCACCTTATCCGACAATTGGGTTGATTGCTCGATCAAAAAATTTTCGTGGGCCCTATCGCCAAACCAATGCCGAGACACACGGCGGATCGCCGTGCGCAGGAAGTGGGGCAGCCGATCGGTGTGCCTGCTGGTGTTAGGATGATCGGGTGGGCGTATCGCTTCGCCGGGATCAGGGGCTAGCATGTCGACACGATAGTCGCCAAATGCATCGCGCATCTGCGAACCTGCCGGCAGGACGATCACAGGCGCTAGGCCATCTCCTTCTGCCAAATCAAGATAGAGCCGTGCGAGGTCTGCCGTATGCCCAAGCCCGCTCCTCAAATAGGGGTCTACCAAAAAGAGGCGAGGCTTCACGATCATATCCAAAGGCTTGAGGCATGCTAAGCGGCACCGACTCACTCTTACCAGCAGTTTCAGAGCTTGCCGAGAAGATAGAGTGATAAAACAAGGGCTAGGGCAAAGCCCACGCCTCAGGATTGTCCCCTATCCAGACCAACATGCCGCGATAGACTATAATTCCGCCTCAGCAGTCCAGCCAAACTGGGTCTCGATGGAGCCAGGTATATTGTGTCCACAATAGAAGCCATTGACAGATGGTGTCGGGACTACGACCGATAATTGGCCGGTATCTCGCCAGTTTCCATCATAATAGGTTATCCGTCCAGCGGTCCCATTTGAGGCAAAAGTCTTGATGACTGGCGGTTTGAGCTTTTGAGTGCGAAACGGTACAAGCACACGCAGTGCGCCCGATGGGTGGACAGAGCCAAAGGATTGCCCGCCATTGATCACAAAAGGCCCGATCAATGTATCGGGTGCGCCACTTTTTTCGAAATAGCGCTCGCAAGCCCGAAATTCGAGATAGTCTGGAGTGACCTTAAATCCGCTCGGCAAGCCTCTAAAATGGGCTTGCGCACATGCAAGTCGCCCGCCAGCCACCGCGCCTTGGAAAGCAATTTCCAGCTCAAGACCCAACGCACCTTGTGGTGGTAGCTCGATATCATGCCATTCGAGCGTCGTCCATTGATTGGAGCTGAGTGCGAATGTTTTGCTTGCAACCAATTCAGTATTGGCAAAATCATCGCGAGCCAGCGCGCGCCTCAGCTTCAGCGTGAGACTTGCGGCACCGGTGATGGATTTTGCCAAGACGCGCACCCCCAATCTCGGGGCAAACGCGCTGAGCGTTGCGGACTCAATGCGTTGCGCAATGGCTCCATTGGCATGGGTCAGTTCTAGGGCTGATAGGCCCGGGCCCGGCCCGTCAGAGGATTTTGTAACCGTGCCAGTAAGGCTGCGCACAAACCAACGGTCGCAGAGATAATCGCCATTTGCCGGGGCGGCAAAGGTCAAACCGCGTTGCCAGATTTGAAAGGCGCCATTGATCAAGAGGTTGGGGGGCCGGCCATCGCGAAGGTACCACTGGCCCGATTGATGGTGACAAAAGTCAGCTTCGTCCTGAACATAGACTTGCCAACCGTCGCGCGGCGTCACCTGCATCCAGCCGCCTGCATCAAAGACAGCCAAAGCCCCATCCATCATGCCCTGCCAGTGTGTGCCTGTTTTACCACTTGGCAAGAGATAGCTATCCCCCACAGCCGGATCATTGGGCTCAATCTTCATCGTGCGACTGATGACGGCGGCTTGCGTGACAGCGTCGATCCGGTTCAAGGCTTCATTCATGGTTACATGTTTGTCAGCCTGCGACGCCAAAAGGTATGGCAGTTCCAAATGTGCAGTCGTATCCGTCATCCGTAGGTTTCCTCAGGGTTACGGGGCTTACGTTAAGACGGAGGCTTTCATGGGGGGATAGATTGGGGTGAACTGGGCGCACTCATAACTTCCCAAGCTATCTTCAGCAAGTGCTTAAGAAAAACTAGGATAAACCTTCTGGCTCACTTGTGGTGCAATTGGCCGGTAAAACTGTTTGGCATTTCTGCTGGAGGACTGGGCTCTAAACCAACCGTGCGACAAAGTGAAATCCTGCTGAAGGGTCAACACTATAATCAGGATCAATTGGGCCGTTTGAAGTGCCACGACAGAAATCTCTGAACTCAAATGGGTGATCGCTGGTGAAGGCAAAGCCAAGCTCGCGGTAACGTGCTTCCCACCATTCGTAGGGCTGCACGGTTCGATGATAGCGCGCACCGGTGACCGGGTCGTCATCTGGCCCAAGCGCGATGGACCCAACAAAAATGCCATCGGGCTTCAGATGGGCGCGCACATTTTCAAATAAGCCCGGCAAGTCCTCATCCGCAATATGTTCCATGACTTCCCACGCGCTGATAACATCACACAACACATGCGACTGATCTTGGTTTTTGAGATGAAATGGACGTGTGATGTCTGCCGTGAAAAGGGAGTCTCTTAAAAGGCGCCATTCGGCGCGTTGGGCCTTCTTTGAATAGTCGCTTCCTTCAACGCCAAACCCACGATGGCCGCGCAGTGTGAAATCCAACGCCAGTCCACCGCCCGAGCAACCAAGGTCCATATAGGTTAGCGGACGGTTGAATAGCTCCTCACAACGCGCAACAAATCGTGGTGAACGTGTATTGTCTTGTGCCGTGCCCCATGGGATTTTGTGGTCATCTGTATCATAGGCCACAGATCGCTCAGCTTGGAAGGTCACGTTGGTTTTGGGTATCCAATGCGCGAGACGGTCCAAAATCATCATCGTATCACGATAATAGAGCTCCCTTACCCGCATTGCCTCGCGTAAGTGAAGATATAGATTGTGGTTGGTATAATTCACTTGGTGAATGATGGCTTCACGATCCGGTAGGCGCTGGGCGTAAAGCTCACCCAGCTGCGCTTCCATACGATTGAGCTGGTCCTGCAGGCTTTGCAGAAGTGACTCAGTGCCTTGGGATTGAGTCTCCGACAAGTGTCCCACCCTCAATTTTCTTCTTCACTTTAACATGGTGCCGCCGAGCTGAATAGCGAACCGATTTGATTCAAATTCGGCTGGTCGGCGTTTCAATCCAAACGCTGAGACACACCAGGGGAATCGCGCCTAGCCAACTTTTCTTTCTTGCCGTACTGCAGAGGGGCTAGGCCACGTAACGACAGCTCGTTTCAAAGGTGGCGGAATCTCCTCACCTGCCGCAGCATATTGCGCCCAGACTTCTTCAGGTTTGCCACATGCCACGATCTCACCGGAATCAAGCCAGATAGCTAAGTCGCAGAACTCAAATAATTGGGTTGGCGAATGGGTGGCAAGCACCATGATCCGAGCTTCCGCCGCTCGCTTTTGGAGGCGTTCAGCCGCGCGGGTCATGAAATGCGCATCCCCGGCGGCCAGCACTTCATCGATCAGCAAAATTTCGCCTGGCATGGTCGTTGCCAAAGCAAAACTGATACGAACTTGCATGCCCGCTGAATAGGTCCGCAATGGCATATCGAAAAATTCGCCGAGCTCTACAAACGTCTCGATCTCATTTATGATGTTTGACGACTGCGCGCTGCTCAAGCCAAATATCCGGCAAATGAAGGCTACATTTTCGCGCCCACTCTTTTCGGCGTCCAAACCAGCTATGTGCGACAACACGGTAGAAATTCTACCCTTCACTGTCCGCTTGCCCCGTGTCGGCAGGTGAATGCCTGCCAAAAGTCGCAACAACGTCGACTTCCCGGAACCATTGCGGCCAATCAGGCCAACACGCGCACCCTCACTTAGGTTTAGGGATATGCCACGGATGGCATCGACGACCTTTATGCCTTCGACGTCGCGACGAACTTTGCCAAACGACAAAAGACCAGCTGCCGCTGTTAAGACCGACTGGTGCCGACTTGCCGTGAATACAGGATAGCTGACGGCTGCTCTGTCCAAAATAAGGCTTGAGGTCATGGGCTTACAACCAATAGGTAATGTTGCGGCGCTGTCTTACAAAAGCGACCAAGGAAATGACGGTGCAGACGGCAACCACCGTCAAAGATGCTGCCCAATTTACCGCCGTGGGCATGTTACCCAATAGGGGGGCTCGGATCAGCTCAATGAGGTGGTAAATTGGATTGGCCTCCGCCAGCCAAGTGGCTGAACCAATGTCGGCTTTCCGCCAGAACACGGGCGTCATGATCATCAACATGCCCACGACGCTGTTCAAGAGCGGGCCGACGTCGCGATAGCGTGCGCCTAGGATCGACAGGAAGAAAGACCAACTGACACAGGCAAGGCTGACAACAATCAGTCCGGGGATTGCCATAAAGGCCACCATGCCCGGCCAAGTTCCCACGAAGGCAAGTGCTGCCAGATAGACAACAAAATTATGGCCAAGCGTCAGAACTTGCCCCAAGACAACTCGGAATATCTGAAGCGAGATTGGTAAGTCATAAGAAGTGATAAATCCTGCTGTTCGCGGAAAAATACCTGGTGCTTCACACAAAGATGACGCGATGAATGCCCAAACGGTTAAGCCTGCAGCCACATACAAAAACGCTTCCGCCAAAGGCTGTTTGAGGACGGCCGAGGACCAATAAGCATAGCCAGCAACAAAAAACGCATGGGCAATGGTCACCCAGAACGGACCTAAAACTGTGCGACGATAGCGTGCTTGCAGATCATCGGTGGCCAATACGCCCCATGCCCGCCAATTTAAGGCACCCTCGCGGATATCATTCAGTGCTTCGTTCATCATAACTCTTTTTGCTGGCCCTTCTGTGTACTACGACCATCAGATCTAACTTATCTGACTGCCCCCCACCACCCTAGACCGCCGTATCTTCCGGTCTTCTAACTGCGTTGGTCATAGACCTCAACCCCGGGGCTCACCATCCGCACTTGCTCAAAAAATCGATCTCACAATGGCATCTTATGGCCTGTGTTTGCGGATGCATATTCGCACGTCAAGAGTCTTTTTACACCGTCTATCAGCGGAATTTTAGGAGTCCAACCTGTTGTATTTAAGAAAGAACTTGAGTCTAACATTTTATAATGCGTGCCTTGGAAGCTTCCTTCAGGCGAGGAAATGGGGACGTCCCACGCCAACGCCTTAAGGATGGCTTCGGCGCTTTGCTTAACGGTGACAGGCGTATTGGCTGCTACATTAAGGACCTGGTTTTCGAAAGCTGAGTCGGCCGCCAGAATCGCCTCGATCTGGTCGTCGACATAGAGCACCTCACGGACAGTTTCGTGATTGCCCCAGACTGTGAATTTCGGCAAATTCTGCGCCTTTTCTCTCACGGCGCGCTCGATCATTGCCCCCATAAAATGGCTTCGATCCTCAGCCTTATTGTCATGGGGACCAAACATGGTTGCCAAGACGCAGTGAAGCCATTTCAACCCATATTGTTGCCCATAGGCTTGGCTTCCGGTCGCGATGGTAAGCTTACCGTGAGCATATCCGTAGACGGAGGGATGGGCACCGCCACCACCAAACATGGATTCGTTAAGCGGGCTATCGCTTTCTGGATAAGTGCACGAAGAACCCATCGAAATCATTTTGGCCTGTGGCTGGCTTTGTTGCCATGCTTCAAGAATATTCAGGTGCAGGAGCGTGTTGATGCGCATCAACTCTGCCTGCAATTTGAATTGCGAGGGACCGGTCCGCTGCCGCGTCACTGTGTGGAAGATTTTCTCCACTTTCGGGACGGCTGCAAACGCTGCCTCGGCAACGCCAGGCAGACTCAGGTCACCCTTATCACGGCCAATACGAAACACGGCCACATTGCGTGCCTCTAAATGGGTGACAAGATTCCGACCTAAGAATCCGTCCGAACCGACAACGAGCGCGGTGCTAAACACGAAAATTCTCGCGGTACCAAGCAATTGTCGGGGCCATACCCACTTCTAGGGAACTAAATTCCATGCCAAAATCCTTCATAATACGAAGATTGGTAGACTTCCGAATTGTTGGTCCAAACGCGCCTGGAGCCCCTGATTCAATCGGCTTTTCTATTTGCGCGACCTTCATGATTCTTTGGGCCAAATTGAGTAAAGTCGTCGTTCCGCCACTGCATAGATTATAATAATCGGTGCGGCCGCGCTCTGCCAAACTTCTGTCAAACGCCTCCACCACATCTCCAACATAAACAAAGTCACGTTCTACGGCTGGATCACCGCGGATCGGGAAAACAGGGTTATCATCCAGCGCTTTCATCACAAAGGCTGGTGCAACATGGGCCCGATTCGGATCCACGCTATCAAATGGGCCATATGGGTTTGAAAACCTGAAGCCAAGTGTATGGAGTCCATATTGCTTTTCATACCAGTAAGACATGATCTCGGCGGTGCGCTTGGACCAAGCATAGAAACCCTCACCAGCATGGGGTGCCGCATTCAGGTCTATCGGATTCGCATCATCCATAATGGGGAGGTGTGCGGGGTAAACCGCAACTGAACTCGCCATTCTGAGTTCAGCTAAGCCCCGCTCCGCGCAGAACTGATAGACCTTGTTATTGAGGGCGACATTTTGGACAAAAATGTCGCTTTGCTTAAGCTCAAACCGCGATGAGTCATAGCGATATGCCGCAACATGAACGGCAATCGTTTTGACGGGATCAAAGTTGAGGTCGCGCAGCCGATCTATTGAGAAAGTCTGCGCTGCACCTTCAACAGCCTGGCCCGTTTGGTTGACCGCAATAACCGTCTTATCCTCGTCTCGCCAGCGCTGGACTAGGTTTCGGCCAATAAATCCCGATGCACCAAACAGGATGATTTGCATATTAGGCTTCGATGTTTGCGATGTCGTTTGCCGAATAGACC
Source organism: Candidatus Phycosocius bacilliformis (assembly GCF_003112735.1). Taxonomy (GTDB): domain Bacteria; phylum Pseudomonadota; class Alphaproteobacteria; order Caulobacterales; family Aquidulcibacteraceae; genus Aquidulcibacter; species Aquidulcibacter bacilliformis. The sequence goes on along the minus strand of NZ_BFBR01000001.1, from coordinate 295,318 downwards.
CGCAACTTTGGAACTGGCACGATGAACTCGCCACCCGATCTCAAATAGTCGGCCTCTTTGATGAGAAACTCGTCGATGAAGTTCCACGACAGCACAAGGTAAGCGTCTGGGCGAGGGACTTGTGCCTCATCAACGATTGGAATGCGTACACCAGGGATCATTTTCCCAAACTTCAGCGGAGATTTTTCAACCGCCAAACTCACCAAGTCAGAGCCGATCTTGAACGAGTTCAACAAGGTCGCACCCTTTGCTGGGGCACCATAGCAATAAACGGTCCGGCCTTCGGCTTTGTATTTTTTGAGTTCGTCAACGAGGTCATGATTCAGTTGCCAGACCATCTTGGCCCAGGCTTGGTAGGTTTCGATTTTACCGAGGCCTTTGGCGGTTTCGTCGGCGGCAAGTTCGTTGACGCTGTTGGAAATTTGGCGAGCACCGATATGGCCCACATGGGCCTCTAAAGAGCCACCGTGAATCGGAACGACCTTGACGTCGAACACTTCAAGGCCATGTTGATTCAGTAGGAAATTCAGAGATTTAAGTGTGTAGTAGCACAAGTGCTCGTGGTAGACTTGGTCGAACGCGATGTTTTCAATCATACCGCCCAGATAAATGGCCTGGACGCAAAACACGCCATCATCATTCAGCAGATTCTTGATGCCCCTACACACACTGTGGAGTTCTTCCAAATGGAAGAAGACGCCCGCTGCGGTGATCAGCTGGGCCTTCCCATGCTGAGCCACAATTTCGGCGGCAGTTTCTTCGTTGAAGAACTTATTCCACGTGTTGATTCCGGCTTCATTGGCCAATTTAGCAACATTGGAAGCAGGTTCTACACCTAAAGTCTGCAAGCCATATGGCGCATATTGCTTAAGCCACGTGCCGTCATTCGAGCCTATGTCGACGACGAGTGCGCCCCTTGCCACACCATAGCGCTCAACCAATCTGGCAGAGGTTTCCGCAAAATGTGCTGGCAGTGTTTTGGTTGTGCCCGACACATAGGGGTAATCCGAAAACATGTTTTCTTTCGGAATTGTGTAATCGATCTGGACGCCGGAACAACTGCGGCAAAAGCCTACGCGGAGTGGAAAATGAGGTTCTTTCACGCTCTCAAGTTCTGGTGGGACCAGACGATTGCAATGCGGCTGGTCGCCAAGGTCGAGGAAGAGTTCGACTTCGTGTGCGCCACAAAACCGACATTTCATATCTAGTGTATCACCAATTTTCATACCCTAGTGTCCCTTTAAACACGGCCTCTCGCGTGACCGCTAGATTGCTTTATGGCTGGAAAGCGCTTCTTGAACGTTGCGGCTGAACCCAACCCGCCCCGCTGACTTTCGCTTAAACGTTCGCAAAATTCTGGACGCGCAGAATCTTGTATCCCTTGATCAATTCTTGAATACCCCGGTCGAGATCCCAATCCGGTGACCAGCCTGTTGCTTCAAGCTTGTCGTTAGAAACCAGGTAATTTCTCTTGTCTGGGTCTTTCCCATGTTCGCTTTCGAAAATTTCGAATTCAGGAACATGTTCTTTAATTTTCTCGCAGAGTTCGCGCTTGGTCAGGTTTGCGCTGGAAAGGCCCATATTATAGGCTTGACCACGCATGGCTTCATAATTGTTCATGCCATGAAGGAAACCTTTTGTTACATCGCGAATATGGATGTAATTGCGCCGGAAATGCCCTTCAAATAGAACGATTGAGCGATCGCGTACCGCCCGCAGGGTGAAGTCATTCACAAGTAGGTCGATGCGCATCTTGGGTGCGATGCCGAATACAGTCGCCAATCGGAACGTGATGCCGCGGCCGCTATCCAAAACAGCCTTTTCAGCGTCTACTTTGGTGGTGCCATAGAGCGAAATTGGATTGAGTGGGCTTTCTTCTGTGCAATAAGCATCATCTGCACCAATCCCATAGCCTGAGTTTGTTGTGGGATACAAAAACATCTGATCCTTGGACGTTACCTCAAGCAGGGTCCGCACAGCTTCCAAATTCAAGCTCGTCGCCCCAATCGGGTCTTGTTTGCAGATCGGCGCTCCTACGAGCGCTGCCAAAGGAATAATGACATCGTGCTTGGGTGCCAAATCTGCCAGCGTGGCGCGATCGCGGGCGTCGCCCTTCACTGGCTGGAAGCCTGCATACTGGCAACATTGGGTCAAGCTGTGGCCATGGCCATCGAAGCGATCCAAAACTGTAACCTCATGACCCTGTTCAAGCAAAGTTGGTGCAAGGATTGAACCGATATAGCCAGCGCCCCCGGTGATAAGTACCTTCATGATGTAAAAAGCTCCTTTGGGCGGCCACCAAAGCGCCGCGGACGTGATAGATTGACGGTTTCAGTTGTGCATTGCGGGAGGCTTTTGTGAGCCTGCAAATAGCTTGACTTCTGCCTCATTAGGTCGACTCTGTTGGCTCATCAATACAGTTGAGCCTTGCGTGTCGATTGAAATGGGAATGACTTGGAGTGGGGAAACGGCCTGAATGATGGCTTCGTGGCTCGACGGCGGCGCAACGACCAAGACAAAGCCACCCCCACCTGCGCCGCAGAGTTTCCCACCATAGGCTCCGGCTTGGCGTGCTTTGCTATAGATGTCATCAATCGCGTCGTTAGAGACCTTTGACGTCAAATTGCGCTTGATCAACCAGCTCTCATGGAGCATTTTGCCAAGTGTTTCGACCACTTGTGCGCCATGCTCCAGAATGGAGACACATTCGCCCACCATGTCGTAGAGTTCACGCAGGTCCTTATCAATGGCCTTCGATTTGGTCGCCTCCAATTGTGTCGCAACGATATCCGTGGCCCGACGCGAAATGTTGGTATAAATCAGCAACAAAGACGAGTTCAAAGTTTCCATCGTGTGGCTGGTTAGTTGGACTGGCGAAATACGGAATCTACCGCCGTCAAAGTCAAATCGGTTTAGGCCGCCAAAAGCGGCATGCAATTGATCCTGCACACCGACGTTTTCCTGCAGAACGTCGCGCTCAAACCGAATGGCCTCGCGTGCCAAATCAATTTTTGTTAGGTGGTGACCGCCCATCGAACGGATCAGGCTGACGAAGCCCACGGTAAAGGCTGATGAAGAGCCAAGCCCCCCGCCGCTCGATGGAAGATCAGACAAGATACTGATGTCCAGAGCCTCTTCGACACCGTAGTCCATAAGAACGGACCTAACAACTGGATGCTGAATACTATTGAGATTTTCGACCAACTCGAGCTTGGAGTAGGCGATACGATATCTATGTTCCAGCGGTGTTTGAAGCCTCGTCGCCGCGATAAAGATATGCTTATCGATCGCCATTCCGACAACACCACCGGGGTTATTCCTAAAGTAATCTGGGTAATCCGTACCGCCACCAAAAAGGCTCACCCGTAATGGTGTTCGTGTCATGTAGGGCATTGTTTATTCCTATAATCTTCGAAGGACGGTCGTTGCCGATGGCGAAGTGGTCCCAATAGCCACATCCTCTGCCAAAATCCAGCGCCTGAAGTCGGGTTGTTGGGGATGAGTCGCAGCGATTGGCTGCCCAGCAACATTTAAGTCTATTTATACAATATTGAGACTGAAACTTGAATAGTGGCGGCGCAGCGCCGCCGAGCATAATAGGGTGCCACTTCCAAGACACCCCGGCCACTGGCCGGAAGTTGATAAAGGCTCGATAGAACATCGAACACATTCGGAGTCCAAATTAGGGTTGTGAACTGGACTGGACTTGCCCCGAGAAACTGGAAAGCGGTTTCTTACGAGAATGCTAATGAACGTCTCCATGACAGAAAGAACCAAGGGTGGCGATGCGCGGTTAGATCGTCGATGCCACGCTGGTACCTGCACCCAAGCAGCGCAATGCCGAGGAAGAGAAGGCCGCCATCAAGGCAGGCAAGTCGGCCAAGCAGAATTGCCGCGACAAACCCAACAAGGCGTACCAGAAGGATGTCGATGTGTGCTGGACCCTTAAGATCGGGGGCAAGATCCGCTATCGCCCTGACGCCACGCCGCTGCCGCAGATTGCAACGCCGGTGTTCGGCTACAAGTCGCATATCAGCATCGATCGGCGGTTCGGGATCATCCGCAAGGCGATGGTGACCTCGGCAGCCGATGGCGGCGGTCGCCAGTTGCGGCGGGTAATCGACTCCGCCAACACCGCCGGCGATGTCTGGGCAGGCAGCGCCTATTGCAGCAGCAAGAACGAGGCATGGCTTAAGGCCAATATGCTCAAAAGCCGCGTCCATCGCAGGAAGCCCAAGGGTAAGCCGATGCCCGAGCATATGGCGCGCGCCAATGCCGCAAAGTCCGCGATCCGCGCCAGGGTCGAACATGTCTTCGCGCATCAGAAGAACCGCTACGGGCTCTTCATCCAGACTATCGGCTTTGCACGCGCCCAGGCCAAACTCACGCTGGCCAGTTTGACCTATAACTTTGATCGCCTGATCTTCCACCAAGGGCGCGCAGCAATGGGATGGGTGCGCCTGAAATCTGCAGAACGCACTCAAAAGACAACAAACATAAACGAAAAACCGTCAATCTGACCCTTCAAGTCGTAACGCTCGAGCCAATCCCCGCAGCCCGACCAATTACTTCGTCAAAACGATGGTTGTTGCGGGTGTCCAGCTTTGGGTGTGGGGCCATCCAAGCGTGGGAAGTGGGTTTGGGCGGAACAGGAGGCTGATTTCCTGTCAGGGCCACATCCTGACACGGCCAAGGAACTGGCCCGGCTTCGCAAAGAAGATGAGATATTGCCTCAAGAGCGCGACTTTCCAAAAAAGCGGCCGCCTCTTCCGCGAGGGACACCATGAGAGGAAGTTCAGGATCATTGAAGCGGAAAAGGCCTACATGACGATCAAGCGGTCTTGTGCGTTATTAGAGGTCAGTGAGAGCGGGTTTTATGCGTAACAAGGTCGTGAACCTTGCCAGCGGTAACACCATGACATGGTGGTGTTGGCCCATATCAGATCCTAGGTCTTCACCATCCATGAAACCTATGAAAGCCCAAGCATGACCGATCAGATCAAAGAAGCCGGCAGGCGGCACTGTGTTGCTCGATTGATATGCCACAACTGCCTAAGAGCCTTTCAAAATCGGCGCTTTAAGGAAGCAACTGATAGCGCGCATGGCGGGTCACAAGCGCTGCGATACGCGGTGGTCTTCGCGCGTGGGGGCCTTCATCGCATCCTACTTCGAACGTTCGATCATGCTAAAATTCTAACATCTGAGCAAGGACGGCGATCCATGTACTCCGCCACCGAAAGCAGGCTGCGTGGGTGCATCAAAACGCTCCGTCCAATGCCTTGAATGAAGCAGGCCAAGGCCTTAGAAGCAAGGGGTTTTTGCGGGTGTCCAGCTCATCACCTTGCCCAGCCTAAATCGCCCATATTAACCCTACGCTGCATGGACAGCCTAAGCGAGAACAACTGCTTTCTTTTGATAAACTAGGCCATCGCTCACTAACCAAAAAGTATTATCAAGGGATTTGATTTTTCGAGTTATCAATTGGCCCTAATCACCAATCCACGAAATCTCACCTCCGATACCTAAATTTGAAAATGGAAGATCAGAGCTAATCGCCGTGAATGTGCTTGGGCCACGCCCGATAAATATTTCTAATCTAAACCGCTTTGCAGTATTGCTCATTCCAGCCGTCGCTTTTGGTTTGAGTATTTTGTGCGAAAATCATCTCTCGAACCTAAATTCTCAATTTTGGCTATTCCTTCTTGGCTACTCCTTAAATGCTCGATCCGAAATACCTAACATCAGTCCCACATGATTACCGATTAACTATGAGCATAAATTATGCACCTCTTGGTATGAGCCATCACGGTAGGTACCAATAAGTTGTAAAGATAGCGGATGCGACAATTCTTGCGCCACCACAATTCTGTCACTCAAGTTTGGAACCGCGGATTAATTCGTTAGCGTCAGATGTCTTTCCCAGGCCAAAGCTGCAGCCACAATATCATCTAGGCTCTCGAACTTTGGTTTCCAGGGCAGAAGCGATTTAAGATGAGCCGAATTGGCGACAAGGCAGGGGGCGTCTCCGGCTCTGCGCGGCGACATGATCGCCTTGATCGGGTGGTTCAGCTGCTTTTCGAGCGAGGCCAGCACCTCTTTGACCGATGCACCCTTACCATAGCCGCAATTGGCTGTGACATTGGCTCCGCCGCTTAGAAGGTGTTGCGCCAACAAGACATGGGCATCAGCCAGATCGCTGACATGAATATAGTCGCGGATGCATGTGCCATCAGGTGTTGGATAATCTGCTCCGAATACCTCCATCTGGTCACGCTGCCCGGTTGCAACTTGGCAGGCGACTTTGATTAGATGGGTCGCATTTGGTGTGCTCTGTCCGGTACGACCCTTCGGGTCGGCCCCCGCCACGTTGAAGTAGCGCAGCACGCCATAGGATAGGCCGTGTGCTGCCGACATGTCGGCCAGCATGGTTTCGGTCATCAGTTTGGACTGCCCATATGGGCTCAATGGGGCCTTGGTGGCATCTTCGCGCAAAGGCTCAAACTGGCCTGGCGCATAGACTGCTGCTGTTGAGGAAAAGATGAAGGCTTTGGTGCCCGCCTTCACGGCTTCCTGGATGAGCCCAAGGCTTTTGACAGTGTTGTTGTGATAATAGAGGCCGGGATTGACAACGGATTCGGGCACCACGATCGATCCGGCAAAATGCATGATGGCGTCGATCTTGTGATCTCTCAGTAGGCTGCCAAAACGGGCAGTGTCGGCAATATCCATTTCAACCAATGTCGCGGCAGGGGGAACATTGCGAGCCACACCAGTCGATAAATTATCCACCACCACAAGCTCATGGCCATGATCGACACAGGCCCAAGCGGCGTGGCTGCCAATGTATCCGGCACCTCCGGTGATTAAAATATTGGCCATCTGCGCGACTCCTCACCTTGGCTGTCTGGCTATAGACCGCTGCGGCCTGACGCGGCAATCCTGCCTTAGGTGGAGAGGGCGGGCCAACCAATCGTGATGAACCGATCGCCCATTCGCGTCTGACCGGCCGCATTGGGGTGCAGATTATCGGGCATATCGGCAACATCTTCTGCCCCAAACAGAGCCAACCCATCAAGATAGGTAAGCTGTGTGTCGCCCCCATTTTGGCGGCGGGCCACCAGATCGGCAATGATGCTGCGGCCTTGCATCAGGGACAGCGCGCCATCGGCAGCACCCAGTGGGCGATCTGCGGCGGCATAGGTCGCCAGATTGTCCCGCACCAGCGGCCCCGGCCGGTCTTCAATCAGCGGGCAATAGATGGGCGAGATGACAAGGATTGGCACCTCTGGCTGGGCTTCGCGCAAGATATCGAGAAAATTGTGCAGCGCGCTGGCAAAGACGCGTCGGCGCATAGTGTCTGCCCCAATGATATTGATGCCCACTTCCAGGCTGATGGCGTCAAATTTCCCGTCGCGTAGCGCGCGGGCGACAAAGCCGTCGAGGTGACATTGCCCTGCGAGGCCCAGATTGGTGAGGTCGCAGCCCAAGGCGCGTGCCGCCACCGCGGGCCAAGTGGTTGAGGGACCGCTTGCCTCCATGCCGTGGCTGATCGAACTGCCATAATGAGCCCAGCGCAATCTGCCTTCGTAAGGTGTTGGGCCGAATGTTGCGGTCTCTGGGACGTAAAGCCCCAGGATTTCAAGTTGCGCAGTTTGGGGTAACCACAGCTCCACCACCTTCATGTGCGCACCCAGTCCGGTGAAGTGGATTTGAGAGGCTTTACCAGCCTCAAAGCGCGGGCCGGTAGGCTTCACCACAATGGTATGGCCGGCAAGGAGGGTGCCTTGCTGGTTCAAAATGCCATCAAGATATAGATCGAAGGTAACGGGCCGTCGTGGCGTTCCAGCCAATTGCAAGCCGGTTTCCAGCACATCAAGGGTGAAGGTGTCTGCGTCTGTGACAAAGCACAAACGCACCCCGCTGGTCATGCCGGCCATGAGATCAACAGTTGGATCAGGCGATTGAGCTTGTGTCCAAATTGGCAGCCGCCATGTTTTCAAGCTGGTCGGTGACTGCGCGACCGCCAGCGCGCCGCGAATGACAAGGGCTGGATCATTCAGGGCGATGGCGCGCATGATGGTGGCCTCTTCATATCCTCATTACAGTGGGCCCAAAACGGCCTTGATGTCGAACATGGCGTCCTTGAGAGCGGCCCGAGCTTCTTCGACAGCCCGACACAAATCGGCCTCGCGCACGCGGGCTGCTTCCAATTCAGCTGGGTCAGCATCTGGACGGCTTGTCGAATGGGCTTCGCGCACTCCTGCGGCATGCCCCTCAAGATAACCAGCCTTATGATGGCTATCTGCCAGTCGCTGGACTGAGGCTTCAAGCGCAGTCTCCAGCCGCGATAGCGCACCATTAAATCGGGCCAAGGTCTCATCCAATCCGGGTGGCTTTGCAATGCTCATGACAAATCTCTTATCGCAGTCCTGCCAAAACCCAAAATCTGAGCCTAGCAAACACTGCCATTGGGTGGACGATTCGAGCAAGGATGGCTATAGGCACCGTTCAAACGGCAGGGTGGAGCAACACCCGTCCGCCGCCAGCAAAACAGGCCAAAACTGGCGCTGATTTTGTAGTTTTACTACGGAGATAGATATGAGCGTGCGCGTCGCGATCAATGGGTTTGGCCGGATTGGCCGTCTGGTTCTGCGTTCCATCATCGAGCATGGACGGGACGATATTGAAGTGGTTGCGATCAATGATCTGGGCCCCGCTGCGACCAATGCACATCTGCTCAAATATGATTCCGTTCATGGCCGTTTCCCCGCCAGCGTCAGCGTGGAAGGCGATACTATTGTCGTCAATGGCAAGCCGATCAAAGTCACGGCTCTGCGTGATCCTGCCGCCCTTCCTTGGGGCGAAAACAAAGTCGACATCGCGATGGAATGCACGGGCCTGTTCACGGCCCGCGACAAGGCCACCGCGCATCTGACCGCCGGAGCAAAGCGTGTTCTGATCTCGGCTCCCGGCGAACAGGCTGACAAGACCGTGGTTTATGGCGTGAACCACCAGTCGTTGACCAAGGATGATGTTATTGTCTCCAACGCGTCTTGCACGACCAATTGCCTCGCACCGGTTGCTAAAGTGCTGCAGGACGCAGTGGGAATCGACAAGGGCTTTATGACCACGATCCATTCCTACACGGGAGATCAGCCAACCTTAGACACCATGCACAAGGACTTGTACCGCGCGCGGGCCGCCGCTTTGTCGATGATCCCAACGTCGACCGGCGCAGCGAAGGCCGTCGGCCTTGTCTTGCCCGAATTGGCTGGTCGCCTTGATGGTGTTGCCATCCGCGTGCCAACACCAAACGTGTCGTGCGTTGATCTCAAATTTGTCGCCAAGCGCGCAACCTCGATTGAGGAAGTCAATGCCGCGATCAAGGCAGCTGCCGATGGCCCGCTGAAAGGTGTGCTCGGCTATACGGCAGATCCCAATGTGTCGATCGACTTTAACCACAACAGCCATTCCTCGACCTTTGCCCTTGATCAAACCAAAGTGATGGATGGAACGCTGGTGCGTATCCTGTCTTGGTACGACAATGAATGGGGCTTCTCGACGCGCATGAGCGATACCGCCATCGCGATGGCCAAGCTGATCTGAGGGTGTCGGACGCAGCCCGACATCTGTTGGGCTGCTATAAGTGGACGTGTCATGAGTTTTTCTTCGCTGAAGACTGCGGCCTTGGCGGGCAAACGCGCCTTTGTCCGAGTGGATTTCAATGTGCCGGTGCAAGATGGCGTCATCACAGATGACACCCGCTTGCGTGCGGCGATACCAACGATTGAGCTTTTGGTGTCGAACGGCGCGAAAGTGATTCTTGCCGCCCATTTCGACCGTCCGAAGGGCAAGGTCGTTCCGGCCATGTCACTGGCGCGCGTGGCTCCCGCCTTGTCTGCTTTATTGGGTAAGCCGGTTGGTTTTGCTGCAGATTGTGTAGGGCCTGTTGCTGAAACAGCCGTCGCAGCTTTGCAGGATGGCGACATCCTGCTTTTGGAAAACACCCGCTTCCATCCCGGTGAAGAGGCCAATGATCCTGAGTTGGCCAAGGGATTTGCCAAGTTGGCGGACCTTTATGTCAATGACGCTTTTTCTGCGGCCCACCGCGCTCACGCATCAACTGAGGGTATTGCCCACCTCCTGCCGAGTTATCCGGGTTTGTCGATGGCCCATGAACTGGATTATCTCGATAAAGCGCTGGGCAATCCAACGCACCCAGTGATGGCGGTAGTTGGTGGGGCCAAGGTCTCCAGCAAGATTGATTTGTTGAAGAACCTCGTCGGTCGGGTGGACATGCTGGCTGTAGGCGGGGGCATGGCCAATACGTTTTTAGCCGCGCGCGGGGCTCATGTTGGCAAGTCTCTGTGTGAACATGACCTATTGGACATTGCCCGAGCCATTTTGGCGGAGGCTGAGGCCAATGCGTGCCAAATTCTGCTGCCGACCGATGTGGTTGTCGCTGAAGCCTTTGCGGCCCATGCCCCGCATCGGACCTGTGAGATCGCCGATATCAAAGATCATGAGATGATCCTCGATGCCGGGCCGAAGTCGGTTGCCGCTCTGGCTGCGGCTTTGGAGACTGCCAAGACATTGGTTTGGAATGGTCCGTTAGGCGCGTTTGAATTGTCACCTTTTGATGTGGGCACGATGGAAGCGGCCCGCACCGCGGCCGGTCTGGCCCGATCGGGCCGCCTGATCGCGGTTGCAGGTGGCGGCGACACGGTGTCGGCACTCAATCAAGCCAGGGTTGCCGGGGATTTCACCTTCGTGTCGACAGCCGGCGGCGCATTTTTGGAATGGATGGAAGGCAAGGCTTTGCCGGGCGTAGAAGCGCTCAAGACCCAAAACTAAGTTTGTTTGTCAAAAAGGGGAACGCGATGAATCTCGATCAACTGGTTGAAACCGCCAAAGCGATGGTCGCGCCTGGAAAAGGCATTCTGGCGGCCGACGAAAGCACCGCCACCATTCGCTCGCGCTTTGATGCGATCGGGGTTGAATCCACCCCAGACACGCGTCGGGATTATCGCGAATTGCTGTTTCGCTCGGAAAAAGCCATGCAGGATCACATTTCTGGTGTGATCCTCTATGATGAAACCATTCGCCAGTTTGCCCGTGACGGTTCGCGTCTTGTGGAGATCATCAAGTCACACGGCTCGATCCCCGGCATCAAAGTGGATATGGGGCCGCGCGAAATGCCTTTCTTCCCCGGTGAACGTGTCACCGACGGCCTCGATAATCTGCGCGACCGTCTGCGCGATTATTATGTTCACGGAGCCCGCTTTGCCAAATGGCGCGCCGTGATTGACATTGATGCGCGTCGGCCCAGTGCTGGCTCGGTCAAGGCCAATGCCCATGCGCTCGCCCGTTATGCAGCCATGTGTCAGGAAGAAAACATCGTTCCGATTGTCGAGCCTGAAGTGTTGATGGATCTCGACCACGACATTAATCGCTGCTTTGAGGTCACTGAATATGTGCTGAAAATGACCTTCCAAGCCCTCTATGAGATGCGGGTGCAATTGGAAGGCATCGTGTTGAAGCCAAATATGGTGATTGCAGGTCGCAAGTGCAAAACGCAGGCAAGTGTTGATGAGGTCGCCGAGAAAACGGTGCAGTGCCTGAAGAACACCGTACCGTCGACTGTGACTGGCATCGCCTTTTTGTCTGGCGGGCAGTCCGACGTTGCCGCTACCGCCCACCTCAACGCGATGAATGCGATGCATGCTCTGCCCTGGAACCTCACCTTCTCTTATGGTCGGGCCTTACAGGCCGCCCCGCAAAAGGCGTGGGCCGGCAAGGATGAGAATATTCCTGCAGCTCAGGCAGCCTTCTATAAGCGCGCCCATATGAATGGGTTGGCCTCGTTGGGGCAGTGGAAGGAAGAGCTGGAGGCTTAAGTCACAAGCCTCCAATCCCCTTAGCCCGCCAGGCTGGCGATCCATCGCGCGGTGGCCAGCCAAGCGGGGCTGGTCGAGACCGGCACGCACAAGACTTGCACAGCAATGATGGCAAGTGCCCCATAGAGGGTGACCGGGTGGAAGCGGCCGGTGGTTCTGCGATCATAGACCAGCATGGCGACCAGAATGAGGTCAATGACGATCGCCGGTGGCAGGGTGACAAAGACGGGTGGTGGACCCACTGCACCCGGTGGTGTCATCAAAACGGCAAAGGGTCGCGCCATCGGGGCTTGCAGCAGGGGCACAAAAGACAAAGTCATCAGGCGGCTGTGCCAATCGGTCCGATGGATATTCATGATCGCCAACGCCACAAAGCCCACAATCAAGGCTATGCCTGAGAAGGTGACGATTGAGAAAGCCGCCGCCTGGGTCTCAAACCCGGTTAGCGCACCCTGTTTGATGGTATTGATGGCTGCCAGCACAACCGAAATGGACAAAGCCGTCATAAGTGAGACGCCAGCAATCCCCCAATTACGATGCTGGGCAATGCTGCGCTGGGCAACAAACTGGACTTGCATGGCGTAGAATAAGACCCAGCCGAACAAGAGCATGCCATGGATGTGCAGGATTGGTTTGCCGGCAAAACTGCCATCCAGCAGTTTCAGCCAATAGGTCGGAATAAACCCACCAAAAGCGATGGCCACAAAAATCCAGGCCATGATCTGGTAAAATCTCTTTGGCTGTTGAGCCATATCCACTGTTGTCATCTTCGTCCCCCCTCCAATCGCCATGGCTCCTAGGTGGTGCCAATGGCCTGCCGCCAAGCCTCAATCGAGGACGTGGCTTGATAATCGCGCTGCATCTCATCGGTGAGAATTTCGATCATGGTCTGGTTTTCAATCCAGAACTCGATGACATCGAACAGCCCTCCGCGTGAACAGCGTACGGCGCGCCAGCCCTCGCGCTTGGCCAAGCCTTCAATCTCGGCCTGGTTGCGATGACACCTGATGGCCAGATGGGTTGGGCCATGGCTGGGTGGCACATCCAGCATGCGGGTTTCAAACATCGCCTCACCCGGCCCCGGCACCAATGCGCAAGCCTTAGGATACACTTCGATGCCAGAGCCTATACTGTCCCCGGCCATGGCAATCCACGCGCCGGGCACCGGCGCAAAGGGCAGGGCCTCCCCGTCCCATAGCTCGCTCAACACGCGGGCAACATGCTCTGGGGCATGGGCGGAAATCGAGGCGTGCAAGATCATCACGAAAGCTCCTACAAGCGGCCCTGCCGGGCGGCGTCAAAAATGGCACGGATAGCGCGTTGGGCGATCTGGCCCGATTGATCCCCAGCCAAGTCCCAATAGTCACGCATGGTCAGCCATGCGGTGGCCGACTGAAGCAATTGCACGGACGCGCAGACCGTTTGGATCGTGTCGTCATCAACATCAGGCCCAAGCTCGCCCACAACGGCGCGGCGAATGGCGGCTTTGCGGTCGGCGTTGCGCGCCAAGGTCATGGCCCGCCCCTGCGGGGATAAAACCGCTCCGCGCATGACTTCGGCCTCGGAGTCAAACGTCGGGAAGGCGCGCAGGGGAAAGGTTTGCAACGCCTCAAATGTATCTGGAAACTGGTCCTGCTCGAGCTTGGCCTTATGGGCCCGCCACCAGCCGTCTAGCAGGGCATCCTTATTGGGGAAGTGGCGATAGACCGTGCGTTCCCCCAAGCCAGCTTTTTCGGCGACTTGGGCAAAGGTCAATTCGGTCAGCTCAACATTTTCAAGACACTGACCAACAGCCTCCACAATCAGCTCTGCGGTCGCATTGCGCTGGCGGTCACGGTGGGTTTTCGGTGCCGGATGACTCATGACAGTTATACTGTCATGATGACAGTATAACTGTCAATCAGAAACTGTCGGTTCAGCGATCTTGCAGAAGTCGGTCGATATAGTCGCGTTCTTGCGGGCTGCGATCAGGCTCTGCTTGGCGGCGACGCAATTCATCGCGGACGTCACGTGCGCGTCGCTTTTCCACCCCATCAGGAACCTTGGTTGCCTTGCCATCATCCCGTTGCGGCAGTGGGCGGCCTATTGGGTCTTCATCTTGCCCGGTACCGGCTTGACTTTGAGGGGCACTGGCAGCGGCCTGTCGCAAAGCCTGCAAGGCACGGGTTTGCGCCTCTTGGGCCTCTTCCGGCCGTCCCTCCCGCAGGGCGCGGGCTGCCTCGCGCATGGCTTGTGCGGCTTGTTGCCGGTTCTGCCCTTCGGCTTCCCCGCTCGCAGGTTCCCCCTCGAGTAAATCCGCCAGACCATCTTGTCGGTTGGCCAAATCTTCTCTGTTGCGATCTGTGTTGGACGAAGGCGGGCTATTGGCCAAATCGCCTGTCTCATCCGACAGGGCCCGTTGCTCCTGCATGAGGCGGTCCAGACCGCTGCCTTGACCGGAGCCGTCAGCCTGGCTGCCAGCGCTGGGCGATCCAGGTTGCAGGTTCTCCAGCAATTGATCGAGCTGGTCTAATTGGGTCAGGGCATCCTGGCGCTGACCTCCCGAACCCGATTCTTCCAATTGTTTGAGCTGATCCTCCAGATCACCGGCAGTGATGGAGGGACCGGAAGGGTCGCTCCCGCCGCCCTGTCCAGAGGCCCCTTGCTCGGCAAGTTCTTGCAGGCGTTCCCCTACGGCTTCGCGCAACTCTTGGGTTAATTGCTGGATCTCTTCCGGCGACGCACCTTGTTCCAAGGCCTGCTTGAGGGCATCGCGCGCCGCGGCAATTTTCTCTTGAGCCGGAGTTTGGCTGCTGGCTTCGATCTGAACCGCCATCTGCCACAGGATCGGCGCCACGCCATGGGCGTCCTCGACAGTGCGCGCAAGACTAAGCAATTGCACGGCATAATGCAGGCTAAGCTGACCAAGGTCGCTTAAGCCCATCTGTGCCATCGTCTGGGACACAGCTGTGAGTTTGGCACGTGCTTCGGCAATACCTGGCGGCGCGCCGATACTCGGCTCGGTGAGGTCAAGCCTGATTGGGCCCAAGCTTGCCACATCAATGGCTACGGGTCCGGTATCCTGTGGTGCAAACAGCGTGGCAAAGCGGGGTAGTGGCCGGCGGAAGGGGCGCGCCTCGCGCAGGATCAAGAGCCGGATCTCCTGCAAGGCAGCGGCCAGCGGATTTGTCCAATTGCGCTGCGGCAGGATCAATTTCTGGGGCTGCGACAGACTGGCCTGGTCAGCCCCGTCACGCACACCAACCTCGACAGTCACGTCAAGTCCAGTGAGGGGATGATCGGCCACATCAACAAAGACCCGGCGTGCGCCATCCGCATCGGCACCAGTTTCCAAAGCAATGGGGGTTTCAAATACCTCATGTCCGCGCAAGCCCTCCGGTACACGGACAGGTCGTATCCGCACAAAGGCATCGCTCAATCCATAATCATCACTGGCTTGAAACGCGATGTCGAGCCGCCCGCGGGGGTCAATCCTGACTGGTTGGGTCAAGGTCAAAACTGGCTTCTGATCAATCAGCGCCTCAACCTGCCAGTGCGCCCGTGTGCCCAATCGGTCCAGCGTCAAACTGCCCGACTTGCTGATGGTGATGCTACCTTGCCAGCTCCCACCTTCAAGCCGGGACAAACGGGCCGCGCCGGACGGGCCTTTGAGAATTGGTGCACCGCGTGGTCCATCCACGCGGGCAGTGACGCGAGAGCCAGCTGGCAGCTTGACGTCTGGCTGCAGACGGTCAAGTCGAATGAGCGGCAGGCCAGTATAAGCAGGTGGTTCGGCCCACACTTCGACCACAAGATCCGCGTCGCCGACCAAGGGGGAGAGATCAAAGCTAAGTGCTCGACCCGCCGCTTCTGGACGCGCCAAACACAGGACCAAGGCGGCGGCTAAGGCCAAGGCCTTGACACCATCATGCCAAAATAAAGGCGGCTTGACCGGGGTGGATAGTTTGCCGGCAGCCTCAATCAGCTGTCGTTGGTGCCAAGACCAAAGGGCATCGTCCCCGCTGATACGCCGATCATCCCGACCAGTGAGGGGGGCAAGCTCTTCCAGCCCTGCAGCCCGTTCAAGGGCCAGACCGGCGGCATGTTCGTCCATCGGATGAAAGTGCTGCCAAGCCCGCCAGAACGCGACCAAACTTGCGATCCAAGCCAGCCCAGCACATGCAGAAACCATGGCGGCTGGCCAATTCTGCGTTAGCCAACCTGTTGCCCCCATAGCTGTGAGAATGAAAAGGGGGAGCCACAAGCTGCGTAAGCCCAACACAAGCGCATGACGACGTATCGTCTGGCGCAGCGCGCGGCGGGTTGCAGGCGGTGGCGTTGTTGGAGCGAGCACGACTTTGGTCTAGCACAAGCCCGTCAGTTTTGTGAATCCAACCTCGGTTGGACTTTCATGGTTTCGAGCCGGTCGGTGCAGGACGGGTGGCTTGGGTTTCAAGGAGAGCCAGCAAGCGGTCTGCATCGGGTGAGGAGCCTTGCGCTACCCGTGCCCATTGTATCGCCAGCTCGAGGTTCTGCGGTGTACCTTCGCCGCGTGCATTGACCAAGGCCCAATAGAAGGCCCCGTCCTTATCGCCACCGTCGGCGGCGGTTTTGAACCATTGGGCAGCAGCCTTCAGATCGCGGGCGACGCCCCGGCCCTGATACAGCATTAAGCCATAATCGGCGGCGGCATCTGCCCGCCCCGCTTGGGCGGCCTGCCTTAAAAAGCCAATTGCCTTCAAAGGGTCATCGGTGGGATCAGGGTCGCCGTCCGCATAAAGAATGGCGGCTGCATAAGCGGCCTCAGCATCGCCGCTCGCTGCAGCTTGCGCATACAGATTTGCCGCCCTGCTACGGTCGCGCGGACCGGCAAGCCCGGATAGAAACAAGTCTCCCAGCGGGGCTAAGGCATCTCGACGGCCCGCCGCGACCGCGCGCTGCAACATGGTCATGGCTTCGCCGGGGCTGGCCCCGCCCTTGCTGGCGACACCCAGTCGGGCCAGGCCCAACATCGCGTCGCTATTGCCCCCTAAAACGCCTCGGCGATACCAGCGCACGGCAGCCTCGGGAGAGGGTGTTCCCGTCAGGCCTTGTTCATGGATGGATCCTGCCAGTGCAGCCGCCCGCGGATTGCCGCGCGATGCCAGATTTTCGGCTTGTCCCAATGCCTCCCGATAATTGCCAGCCCGCAGGGTTGCCAAAGCCGCGTCGAGCGCACGCTGATCGGCATCGGCCTGGGCAGCAGCCGGGCTGAGCTGTGGTGCCGGCTGCGCCCAAATTCCGCTGGGTGCCATCAGCCCCAATGCCAAGGCCGACATGATGGGGATTAAGCGCATGTGTCAAACAACTCCTTGAAGGCGGCACTTGCAGCTGCCGGTCCCTCTGGCCAGGCCCAGATACCAGCAGACACTGCCAAGAAATCTGCCCCGGCTTTGACCAGATCAGCGCCATTATTGGGGGTGATGCCACCTATGGCCACGCAGGGAATTTCCATCATTTCCTGCCACCATGACAATATGTCGAGATTGGCGCGGGTTGGGGCCACTTTTGTGGCGGTATCGAAAAAGGCACCAAAGGCGACATAATCGGCACCGGCTTCAGCGGCTTCCATCGCCAGATGGCGGCTATCATGGCACGTCACCCCGACAATGCCATCCGGTCCAACAGCCTTGCGTGCTGCGGCCACCGTCCCATCACTTTGCCCGATATGGACACCGTCGGCCTTCGCCTGTCGGGCAAGATCTGGCCGATCATTAATCAGGCAAGCCACGCCTTGGGCTTGCGCTCGCGGGAATAAGAGGCCAGCCGCCGCCAAAACATCGCCATCACTGGCTTCCTTGAGACGTAATTGCAGGCATGCCACATCCCCAGCAGCGATGACCGCGTCCAGATCGCGGGCAAAGGCCTCAACCTCATCCAGACGCGGCGGGCTGATCACATAAAGACGGGCTTTTGGACGATCCGACACCAATTCAAAACTCCAATCAGGGGCGTTCACCAGAACAGAGAGTGGACAAGTGCCAACATTGTGAGGTGCATAACCCAGTAGAAATCGGCACAAGTCGCGCCTTCCACGATTTCAGAGATGTCTATGACCCAAGCCACGCCTCCCGCCAAGCCCACAACCGACAACCAGCGCGGCGTCCTGGCCTGGATTGAACGGGTCGGCAATCTTTTGCCTGATCCAGTGATGATCTTTGTCTGGCTGATCGGCTTTCTCATGCTGTTGTCTGTTATCGGCGCGGGCTTGGGCTGGCAGGCGTCCTTGCCCTTCACCGGCGACAAGCCTCCGGCTGGGGGTGTATTGAAAGACGGGGTCCTGACATTTGAAGCGACCAGTCTGTTCACAGAGGACAATCTCAAAAAGCTATTTGTCGACATGCCCCGGACATTGACGGGCTTTGCCCCGCTGGGAACCGTGTTGGTTGTCATGCTGGGCGCGGCGGTGGCCGAACGCGCGGGCCTTTTCAGCGCCCTGATCCGCAACAGCCTGACCGGTCTGCCTCGTCATCTTTTGACGCCCGTGGTTTGCATTATCGGAATGATGAGCCACCATGCGTCGGACGCGGGCTATGTTGTCTTCATTCCGCTGGCCGGATTGGTTTATGCGGCAGCAGGTCGGCACCCGCTTGTCGGGATTGGGGCAGCCTTTGCTGCTGTCTCGGGCGGTTTTGCTGGCAATATCACACCCGGGCAGCTTGATGTGCTCTTGTTTGGCTTCACCCAGGAGGCTGCCCGCATTATCGATCCGACCTGGACGATGAATCCATTGGGCAATTGGTGGTTCATTTTAGCGATTGTGGTGGTATTCACCCCGATCATTTGGTTCATCA
Organism: Candidatus Phycosocius bacilliformis; assembly: GCF_003112735.1. Classification (GTDB taxonomy): domain Bacteria; phylum Pseudomonadota; class Alphaproteobacteria; order Caulobacterales; family Aquidulcibacteraceae; genus Aquidulcibacter; species Aquidulcibacter bacilliformis. The sequence goes on along the minus strand of NZ_BFBR01000001.1, from coordinate 276,609 downwards.
CCGATCGGGTGCTAGAACCGCGTCTAGGCCCTTGGGGCGGAGAACCCGACGCCGATCTGAAGGCGGAGCTGGCCAAATCAGAAGTCACCAAGGATGAAAAGCGCGGCCTGGGATTGGCTGGTTTGTCGGCCTTGGTGATCATCGCTCTGTTCACGGCTTTGTCGCTCTGGCCCGGCTTTACCCCACTCATTGACGAAAGCCAGAAGGGAACCGCGCAATTGCAACCCTTCTATCAAAGTCTGATTGCAGCTTTTTCGCTGATGTTCCTGGCAGCTGGCATTAGCTATGGGATCGCGGTCAAATCGATCAAGACCTCAACAGACGTTGTCACCATGATGGCCGATGGCATAAGGTCGCTTGCCCCATACATTGTGTTCGCCTTTTTTGCAGCCCATTTCATCGCCATGTTCAATTGGTCGAACTTGGGCCCGATTGCAGCCATTAATGGGGCTGAAGCGCTTAAGGCCCTCAGTCTGCCTGCGCCCTTCTTGTTGGTTTGTGTGCAAGTTTTTTCATCCATTCTCGATCTCTTCATCGGATCGGCATCAGCCAAATGGAGTGCGATGGCCCCTGTTGTCGTGCCGATGTTCATGCTGTTGGGGATCTCGCCGGAAATGACCACAGCGGCCTATCGTATGGGCGATAGCTATACCAATATCGCCACCCCGCTCATGTCCTATTTCCCGCTGGTCTTGGCCTTCTGCCGCCGCTGGGACAAGAATGTCGGCGTCGGCACATTATTGGCCATGATGCTGCCCTTCGCCTTTGGCTTCCTGATTGCCGGAACGACCATGACCGCAGCTTGGGTCTATTTCGACTGGCCATTGGGGCCGGGTGCGCAAGTGACCTATGCGCTGCCGGGAAGCCAATAAGCTGGGCGATCAGCCCCGCTGGAAGGGATAAAAGTCGGTTCCCAGCTTCATGATGCGGGTGAGTTCATCCAGTGCTGCACGGCTTTCCAGCATCAAAGCAGGATCGGCCAAATCATCGGGGCCGAGCGTCTCACGATAATGGCGACTGACCCAGTCAGTGAGATCGCGATAGAGGTCCGCGTCCAAGATGGCCCGCGCCCCCAGTGCATGCAATTGATCCTCATTCATCACCACGCGCAGGCGCAGGCAGGCCGGTCCGCCGCCATTGCGCATGGATTGGCGCACATCGACAAACTGGACCCGCCCGATCGGCCCATTACGCGCGACAAGCTTGTCAAGATAATGCCGGGTTGGTTCATTCTCGCGGCATTCTTCTGGCGCAATCAACACCAAGCGGTCTTCCCCGGGCATGCTCAGCAATTGGGTATTGAACAAATAGGACTTGATTGCATCAGCAAGTGGCACCTCGGCGGCAGGCACCTCAACAATTGCCAGCTCCAACAGGCCGTCACAGGCCTGTTTGATTGCCTCATAGGCCTCTGCTTGATTCTCGAATGCCAATTCATGACAGAACAGCACATTCAGGCTGGCAACCGCGACCACATCATTATGGAAGGCTCCGGCCTCGATGGCCGTCCGGCTTTGCTGCAGGTGCAGCACGCGGGCCTCTGCCAATCCGTGGCGGCGGGCGATGGCTTGACCAGTCTGCAGGGTTTGACGGGCAGGAAAGCGAGTCTCTTGCTGGCCGAAGCCGTCGCGACCCCAGACAAAAATTTCCACCCCGGCTGCGCCATGGCTGGCGCACAAGCGCATGTGATTGGCAGCCCCCTCATCGGCAAACAAAGGCTGATAGGGCAGGGGCTTATGGACAGCAAAGTGGACTGGATCGGCAAAAATCGCCCGCAGGCTCAATTCGGTTTGGCTGGCTTCTAATGCCCGATGTGGCATGGTCATCAGATTGGCTGGGCTGAGATGAAGCCGCCCATCAGCGCAATCGGCCGCGGGTGAGATGGTTGCCGCATTGGCCGCCCACATCTGGGCTGATGAGCTGACATTGCGCACCAGGGCTGGATCCGTTCGCCAAGCCTGGATCAGGACTTCAGCATCTGTTCCGGAAAAACCCAATGCGCGCAGCGTGGGCAGATGCGGGCGGTCGTGCGGGGGCAGGACGCCCTGAATCAGACCCGCTTCAGCCAGCCTCCGGGCCTTGGCCAAGCCCTGCAAAGCCGCCTCACGAGGGCGCGAGATGGCGCTGGCATTGGCCGCCGAGGCCAGATTGCCCGTGCTCAAACCGCCATAATTGTGGGTTGGCCCCACCAGACCATCGAAATTTGCTTCAAACGCCACGCCTCGCCCCTCCGGTCATTGATCGCTGGGCTATAGACATAGGATTCTCTGTCAAGACCTGTTTGCGGCGGGCAGCGGTTCTGGCAACCGGCTTGAAAACACAAATAGCCACGCGCCAATCGCCAATTGGCTCAGGAGGGTTATGGCAAAGGCCAGAGGGCTGGCCGGAGCCATATGCGGCCAGCCAAGATTGAGACAGCTGCTGATGAGCACGACCACCCCTCCAGAAAGTGCAATAAGGGACAGGATGCGTGGCAAGCTGGCCGCTTTGAACAGCAGCCAGAAGCCGATCACGTTTGCTATGGCCATGGCGATGGCCGCCAGATCAAAACCAGCATTGGCAATCCCCCTCAAAATCTGATGCAAGGCCAGTGCCCCGTTGGGACCTAAAGGATTGGCTTGGATATGGTTGTCGACCAAGGCAAATCGGATCGCCCAAGCCGAGCTTGCCAGTACAGCTTCAAACAGTCGGCTGCACAGCACCACAAGTGCCAACATGCGATGGATGGGCGCAAGCAAGGCAAAAAAGCCAATTGCCAGCCCGATTGTGGCCAGACTGGATGCACTATAGCTGAGCAGACCAAGCCGATAGAGCGTTTCGGCCTCGGCAATGGCTTGGCTGGTTGCGGCGAAGTCATTTGGGTGCACAAACCGACTGGTGATTTGAAAGCCCACCATATGGGTCAAGGTCACGATCAGTAAGAGGAGGCCTGTCAGGCGGCCAGCGGTCCAGAAGGAAGTCTTGGTGGGCATGGTGGACCTCGCAGCAGAGTAGGTTAGGTCAAAAAAAGGGCCACCGACCTCTGGTCGATGGCCCTGTCGATCGGTCTGCACCTTGTCGCGTTACAGCGCGCGGCGGCGGCGGATCTCGCTGGCGGCATAAATGAAGCCTGCTGCCAGTACCAAGCCTGCCCAGAAGCCAGGTTGACCCAGATTGGCTGCCAGATGGGCCAGCATGGCGTCGACTTGGATGGTCGGGATATGGTCCTGGCTTTTCTCGACTACGCCGGTCATTTCGTGGAACATGGGCTCACCGATCAGACGGCCAGCAGGTTCCCACAAGGCGCTGAGGATCGGATCATGCTCGTTACCTCGGAAGCTGATGGCCATATAGACGAGCGGGACAACAAACAAAGGGGCAAAGGCGGCGATGAAGGGTGCCTTGGGTGCCCAAGCACTCACCAGGCTGACCCAGCCATAGACTGGCAAAGCCCAGCCGATATAGATGAGCAGAGCTACGGCCATCACCACCCACAGCTTGACGCCGTTGAGATAGACCGTGCTCGCACTGACCCCAGTGATGCCGACATTGCCCAAAGTCATGACCGCGATGGTTGTCATGGCGACATTGAGCACGATGGTCACCGCCAGGGCAAAGAACAGCCCAATTCCGACAATGGAGACCAATTTTGCTGCGGCGGTTTCCAGGTCGCTCACCGGCATGGATTTCCAGAACAGGATGCTGCGATCTTTGCGCTCGTCGTGCAAAGCTCCGGCCAGCACAAACAAGATGGCAATGCCTGCAATCCCCAGTGGCAACAAGGATGCCGCGGCGGTGCCGACCGGTAGGACGGTTTCGATCGTCGCTTTGGCTTTGGCGTCCATGGTTTCGTCCAAAGTCTTGGTTTCCCCGTTTGGACGTGTGATGGTGACTTTGCCATCGGGACCGCGGCGAACTGCGACTGCCTCGCTCCCTGTGTCGATATAGGCCTTGCCTTCTACGGCTGCACCATTACGGCCGTTGGCAAAGTCTTCGGGATCAAAGCCGAAGCGGGCATTGCCGGTCAGGCTTGCAAATAGGGTCACCACCAGCATGATTGCTGCGATAACGATGGGCGTGGTGATCAGCGCACCGCGATTATCGGCCAAATCCCGCCGAATGAGGGTCAAAAACTTGTTCATGAGAACACTCCCGCAGGAAGGGTAAAGTTGATCACGGCTGTCTGTACATTCAGACCGCTTGCTGGGTCGAAGGACCATTCAACCCCGCCGACGCCCATCAGCATGAAACCGACGAGGGCGAGAGCCATGCCAGAAACACGGGCGAGCTTCACCACGGTGTCAGCTGCGCCGGCCGGGCCCTTTTTCTGGGTGGACTTGGCCTCAGAGCGCGCCGTTTTGTTGGGGAAAGCCTGACCTTCGGTCGCGGCAGGCCGCTGGGTCAGTGTGAAAAGTAGACCAGTAATCATACCACCCTCCTACTGTGCCAAGGCCACAAACAAGTCAGCCAAGCCGACCCGCCGAGGCTCGCCGAAGCCACGCAACTTGTCCGCTGGTACATTGTCGAACACATATGTGGTGCGGCCGAGCAGTGAGCGGCTGTAGAGTGGCTTCAAGGCTTCGGCTTCTGCCTTTTGGTTATCCAGCACATCCACCGCCAGGAACCGTTCGGCAATGTCATCCATCGCCGCATCCAAAGTGACAGATCCATCGCGGATGAAGATCGCATGGCTCAGGATCGGCTCAACTTCGTCCACTTGGTGGGTCGTGATGATGACCGTCCGGGTCTCGTCAAAAAAGTCGGATAGAATGGCGTCATAGAAGCCCCGGCGGTTGACGATATCCAGCCCTAATGTTGGTTCGTCCAGCACGAGGATGCGCGCGTCGATCGCCAAGGCAATGGCCAGATGGACTTGCACGATCATGCCTTTCGACAAAGCCTTTATCCGCGCATTGAGCTGCACCGTCGTGGTCTTGAGTCGGGCAATCGCCTTGGCTTGGTCGAATTTGGGATGCAGGCCTGCAACCCAGTCCAATAGGTCGGCAACTTTGGCCCAACGTGGCAGCGTGGCAACATCGGCGATGAAACAGACTTGTTCCATCAGCTTGGCGCGCTGCATCAGCGGGTTCATCCCCATCACTTGCAACTCGCCGTCATAATTGGACAGGCCAAGCAGGCAATTGAGCAGGGTGGATTTCCCGGCCCCATTGGCCCCAATCACGCCGACGATGCGGCCGGCTGGCACCTCGAGGTCTGTTGGCTTAAGGGCCTGCTTCTGGCCATAGCTTTTGGCTAGACCTTTGGCGCTAATCAACACATCCGTCATTGCCCGTTCCCCTCAACTTCTTTCAATAATTCCTGCACACTCAAGCCAAGCCGCCGAATGCGAGTCACGACAATTGGCCATTCTTCCTTGAGAAAGGTTGTGCGCTCGCTGGCGCTCAAGCCCGTGCGTGCCCCATCAATAACGAACATGCCCAACCCACGTCGACGCTCAACAAGGCCTTCATCGGCCAGTTCTTGGTAGGCCTTGGATACGGTCAGTGGATTGACCTGCAGATCCAAAGCAACCTGCCGTACCGAGGGCAAGGGCTCGCCCTCCTTGATGCCGCCATCGAGGATGGCAGCTAGGACGCGGTCCTTGATCTGCCTCCAGATGGGTTGATCGTCGCGCCAAGCTTGCGTCATTGACAACTCCTTATGTGCTAGCACGTGCTGTTCTAGCGTTGTGGTGTATTGGTAATGTAATACACCATGGTTGTCAAGCGGCTATTTGAGGTCCTGGGTTTGGCACCCGATTTTACGATGGCCAGCATCCAGCGCACAGCCTACTGGCACTGGTCGCGCGCGGGCCGCCGTCAATGTGAGAGGTGGCTATCGAATGGGGCTTGCCCGCGCGGCGCTGAAATAGATGGCATTCATCATCAGAGAATCGAGCCCGTCAGCCATCCCGCGATATGTGGGGTCGATGGTAAAGGCCACCACATACCCCCGCCCGCGCGGCTGTACACTTACCGCTGGCTTATAGGCCAATTGCTGGCGCAGGTCGTCCCAGACAATGCCGCTCACGCGTAGCTCATCTGGCCCATCAAACCGCACCACATTGGCACCGACATCAGCTGTTACTGGACGGAAGACTTGGTTGCCGGTGACCATCATGTGCAGTCGGGGGGCCAGACCAGCGGTCAGCCAATGGTCGGGATCGGTTGACCCGCGCAAGATCGCCCCGTCTAAGTCTGTTGGCTCGCGGGTTGGTTCTGCAATCACCTGACGATAGGCGGCTTCATCGGGGATATTGATGCCCGCCACCCCATCACTGCCTGGTTTGGCCTTGGCTTCCCCGGGTCGGCCTTTGGCTTCGGCCTCTGTCAGTGTGGCTTGTTCGCGCCGCAGGCCGATGAGATCAATGTCGGGGTCGGCCAAAAAGGATGTTGCACTGCCAAGCGAGATCAGAACCCCGCCATTCTGCACAAAATTGCGCAAATTGCGGATGCCGGCCTCGCCCAAGCTGGCGGCATAATTACCTTCCCCATCGGGCAGGATCAGCACGTCATATTGGTTGAGCGGCAGTCGTGCGAGCCGGCTGACCCGGACCGGGGTGACAGGAACGGCAAACTTGCGCTCCAGCACATAGCGCGTTGCCCCGGCTGAATTGCGGTCTGCGGGGCTGTCCCACGCCAAAGCAATGCGGGGGTCACGCAATTTCACAGCCTTATCAGATCCCAGGCTGGGTCCCTGTGTCACCCAAGAGGAATCAAAGCCTGAAACCACTGCTCCCGTCGCCGCAGCCAGGTTGGCTACTTTTTCAGCTACATCTGGCCCATTCTCACCACGGTTAATCACCAGACTGCCAGCCGGAAAGGCGCGGCCTTCCAATGTGAAGCCGCCTTCCATGGCTCGCACCACCAGCCCCTCTGCCAGTGCGCGCGCCATGAAGCGGGACGTCGCAGCCGAGCCCGAGGCCAGCACAAACGCAGCTTTCGCCTCACTGCCCGTCACTTTACCCGGTTGGATCATGGTGGGGTCTGCGCGCACAGTCGTCACCACGGGATCGAGCGTGCAGCCTACCGTCTCGACATTGTACAATAAGGGAAGAGACCAGCCCGTGACGTCATAAATCTCGTCACCCAATCCGGCCCGCCGCCGCCTTTGTTGTTCAGCCACGAACTTGGGGTCCATCGCGGTGTCAGGCTCGAGCAGGTTGCGGATAAGCCTTTTGGTCGGCTGGGCAGCAGAAATCACATAAGAGCCTGGGGCAAATGTTCGCCCGCAGGCCGAGAAACTGGTTGTCGCGCGACCAATGTCGATGCCTTGCCGGGTCAGGACGGCAGCCAGCTTGTCGGTACTGGCCTGATCCTTTTGGGCAGGCAGGATATAGGATTTGATCGGTTCAGACCGGCCTTCGGCAATTGCACTGCGGCGGAAATCATAAAAGGAGCGCACAAAACGGCCCCGCTCGCGCGAGGCTGTTTCCAAGGTAGACATTACAGCGATGAATTGGCTGCGGACCGTGTCGGCGAAAGTAAAGCTGGTGCCATCCGACCGCCGCGCCACAAGACCGCGAGCCGAACCTTGTTCAAAGGTCATGGAGATCGTGCCCTGCGTCGTCGGCCAACCATCTCCATAACCGGGATAGAACAGGTCATAATCTTCCCGGGTGAAATAGGTCAGGCCGAAATGATCAAACCAGCGTCCATTGTTTTGGCCCAATAAGGCCTTCAGTGCCATCTGTTCACTGGTGACATTGGGGTTGATCGGCTGGGCTTCAGGAGGGAAGAAGAAGCTGCGGTCACTGCCCATTTCATGGCTGTCCACCATCACAACTGGGTAAAATTTCAAAACGGCGTCCGTATGGCCCCGCGTCTCGGGTTGGGTCAGAGCGAACCAGTCACGATTGAGGTCAAACATCATGTGGTTGGATCGTCCGCCCGGCCAAGGCTGATCACGTTCGGCCGAGGCACTATCAGCATTGGCACGCAGTCCCATGCCCGACAGATTGCTATTGATAAAGCGCTCGCGGCCATCAGGGTTCTGGATCGGCACAATCACCACCAAAGTGTTGGCGCGTATCGCTTCCAGGCGGGGATCTCCGCGCGCAGCCAACAGGTGGTAGGCCAGCTGCAAGGCTGATTCTGCGGGTCCAATTTCATCACCATGAACCGAATAGGCCAGCCAAACAATGGCGGGATGGCGGGCAATAATGGCCTCAGCTTCTCCAGGACCCAGCTTGCGCGGATCTGCCAGCTTCTGAGCATCAGCCTGAATAGCGGCGAGATTGGCAATCTTGTCCGGCGAGCCGATGGTTGCGTAAATCAGCCGCCGCCCCTGCCAGCTGCGACCATAGTCAAAAATCTTCATCCGGTCAGGCGCATAGGCTGCCAGCGCTTCGAAATAGCGGAGAATGCCGGCGTGGGGGGTAATTGCTTCGCCCAATTGATAGCCTAACACCGATTTTGGCGAAGGCACTTGGGGATCATAATTGGCACCGGGCCAATAGAATTCTGGGTCAATCTTGGCGACATGTCCAACTGCCCCCAACTCTTCATGGGGAATGGCATAGGACTGGGCTAAGGCGGTTGCTGGAACCAATGCGCTGGTCGCAAGCCAAGCCAAAAGCATTCGAGATATTGTCATGAACCGCCCCTAAGTGAGCCCGATCGAGCAGGTCTTCTGTGTAGAGGGGGCGGGGTGGGCCTTCAAGGCTTTAATCTGCGCTCAGGCCCTACGCGAAAGGCCTATGCCAATGCGTGCAGGTAGGGTTGTGTGCCTGCGTCGGCATGTGCAGCCTCTGGGGCATGGGTTGCGCGGATCAATGCATTGGCCAAAGATTCCGCACTAATCGGCTTGGTGACAAAGTCCGTCATGCCAGCAGCCATGCACTGGGTCCGATCTTCCTGACGCGCATTGGCGGTCAAGGCGATGATGGGGGTGTCCCGGTTTGGCCCGCTGCCAGCCCGAACCCGCTGGGTTGCAGTCAGGCCGTCCATCACAGGCATCTGCACATCCATCAGCACAACATCAAAGGCGCGCAGCGCCATGGCTTCCAAGGCTTCCACACCATTGGTGGCCCAACTTGTTTCCACCGGCCACAAATCCAGCATGGCAGCCAGGATTTGACGGTTCAGGTCATTGTCGTCGACAGCAAGGACTTGTAGCGGACGGGCGATCTCGTTTGGGCCATTTGCTTCATAGATCACCAATTCCTGTTCATCGGAGGCCTCAAAATGCGCCTCAAACTGGAAGGTTGAACCCTGTCCAGGCTGGGACGTCACAGTCAGATCACCCTGCATCTGCTGGGCTAGGGACTTGGCGATCGCAAGGCCGAGTCCCGTGCCTCCAAAACGGCGCGTAATGGTGCTGTCGGCTTGGATGAAGGCTTTGAAGATCGATGTTTGTCGGTCGGCAGGTATGCCTACGCCAGTATCAATCACCTCGATAATGACATGACACTTCCGGGCCTCAGTCTTGCTGCGCAGCCGGATCGTCACGCCGCCGGTGACTGTGAATTTCACGGCATTGGACACCAGGTTGAACACGATTTGGCGCAGTCGCGTGGGATCGCCAATCACCATGTCCTGATCAAGCCCGGCGGCGTCAATCGTCAGTGTTAGGCCCTTGGTTTCCGCATGAGGCCCCCACAAAGTCTCAATCTCGCGGGCCATTTGGCGCAGGCTGGTGGGATGCTGCTCGATCTCAAGTTGGCCGGCCTCAATCTTGGCATAATCCAGCACATCATTGACCATCGCCATCATCAAGCGCCCGGCTTCATTGAACATGCGGACATAATTGGCTTGGGTTTCGTCCAGTTTGGTCCGGGCCATCAATTCAGCAGACCCCAGCAGCGCATTGAGCGGGGTACGCAATTCATGGCTCATCATCGCCAAGAAGCTCGATTTGGCCTCATTGGCATGTTCGGCTGTTTGTTTGGCCACTTCAAGGGCAGCTTCGCGGGCGCGCCTTTCGGTTTCATCGCGCAGAGCAATGATACGGAAGACGCTGCCATCCACCCGGCCAACACTGAATGTTGCCGAGAAAGGCACGTCATGGCCTGCAGAATGGCGGCCAGAAAAATTGCTGACTTGCCCCTCGCGCAGCTCCTTAGGGTCCAAAAAGCGATCAATCGGCAGACCCATAACAGTGCGGGGATTCTCGATCCCAAATGCGTGCGCAGCGGGCCCGTTCATCAAAGCGATGCAATTGTCGTCATCCAATGTGATCAGGGCGTCACGGGACTCCAGAATATAGCGTGTCAGGGTTTGGCGTGCTTCCAATGCAATCTGGGCATTGAGTTCAGCCATTTCTTCCGACATCAGCGTGATGGAGCGTTCCAGTCTGTGGCGCGCGCGTGCATCGTCGTCATAGGCAGACGAGACCAGGGCGTAGAAACGTTCCTGATCCAGTGTGCCATCCGGGCCCGTGCACAGTTCGATTTGGCGCGCCAGCAGGCTATGCATTAGGCTGCCTCAAACACCGTCACGGTCATGGTTTGATTGTGCAGATTGCAAGTGCCTTGGAACCCATTGGGTGAAATCTCTCCATAGGAATAAAAGCCTGCGTGGGCGATACCGCCCAGAGCGTCAACCACGGCCCGTACTTCCTCAGTTGCCCGTTGGCCCAAAAGCAGTCGCCGTCCAATACAGGACACCAACATGGCAAAGCTATCTGCGCTGCCGCCAGCGGCAGCAAGGCCTGCCTTGCCAGCCCCTTCGATCAGCCCATTGGTTTCGCCGACCATCAATTGCGCGGTCCAACCCTCGGGCATGTCGCCGGCAAAGGTCATGGCACCTGTCGTCTCATCAATTCCCAAGATGGTGCGAACCACTGTGTCGGCGGGGTTTGCGGGATTGCTGACTTGGAGCGGATAAAAGAGAGCCGATCCAGGCAGCTTGTCGGCCTCATCGCCCAGATAGCGTTTGTAAAGCTCAAGAGCAGACTTGTTGTCGAGCTGGTAAAGCGTATTGCCATCAGATTTGGTGATTTTGCGCATCGGGCCAAAAACTTCCCAGCCACCGAATGAGCCGGTCCGCAATCTTAGCCCGCTACCGAAGAAGCCAACCGCGACAACTTTGCCCGGTGCCAAGGCACCGCGATAGCCCACGAGTGTCTCCCCGAAGCGATCGCCATCTCCGGCCAGGCCGCCGTTAATGGATGCATGTGGCCCTAGGATTTTTCGGAACCCTTCCACCAAAGCCGATCCATTCACCCGTGCGCCGTCTGAGACAATGAAGACCCCAGCCAAATCGCCACCGGTAAAGCTGGCGGCCAGCTTTTCGCCCAGGGCTGCGCTTTCACTGGCTGCCCCAATATCGGCTTCCACGACTTGCACGCTCACATTGTCGAAACCCAAGCAGGCCGCGAAGCCACCCCCAACATAGGCTTGGCGATTGGCAATCTCCCCGCCGGTGGTGCAGCCGATAACTTGCGTATTCGGCATCAAGGCGCTGAGCGTTGAAAACGCCTCAGTTGACCGAGCTATCTCTGGATCAAGGAAAACAAATGCGACTTCGTAAGCCTGACTTTCGAAGTCCTCTGGAAGTTGCCAGCTGCCATTTTCAAAGTGCAGAACCTGATGGCGCATGTTTCACCCCTGACGTGACCTGATGCAAAATCTGTACACTTAATACCCGAAACACATTGATATTTCGTTGCGGGACTCGGTCAGAAACCATCTTTGGTCGGGGTAATCTCTAGTAGCCGTTCAGTTTGGCCCACCGATCGCGGTGAAAGGCACTTGATCCGTAGACGGCTTCAAGAACCCGTGCCCGCTTCAGATAAAGACCGCTGTCATGGGCATCCGTCATGCCAATGCCGCCATGCATCTGGATGGTCTCATTGGTCACCAGTTGGAGCGTATCGCCCGCACGGGCTTTGGCCAAACTGACGGCCTCACCGACACCCTTGCCGCGTTCGATTGCGTCGATGGCAGCAACCACACAGGAGCGCGTCAATTCAATCTCCACCAACATTGTGGCGGCCCGATGTTGAAGGGCTTGGAACGAGCCGATCAGCTGGCCAAATTGGGTCCGCGTCTTGAGATAATCATGGGTCATGTCAAAGGCTGCGCCAATAAGGCCCATCATCTCACACGCAATGCCGACGCGGCCATAGTCCAAGATGAGGTCAAGTGTGGCTGGGTCTAGCGGCCCGCCACCCAGCAAGGCGTCGGCATCGACAGAGACGGCTTCGCAATCAATATCTGCCAGATCGCGGGAATCCACCCCAGAAAGTGGCTTTCTGCTAATACCCTGGGCGTCTGCGGGCACCAGGAAAGCCGCAAGACCGTCATCGAGGCGGGCCAGCACGATGAGGATAGCCGCATGGCTGCCATCTGGAACAAAGCGCTTTGTCCCTGACAGGGTCCAGCCTTGGGCAGCCTTTACCGCTGTGGTGGCAATCTTGTCGGGGGCGTGATGGGCACCCTCATCGAGGGCAAACGCGAAACTGACCTCGCCACTGGCGATCTTTGGCAGATAGGCCGCTTTCTGCGCCTCTGTACCCGCCAATTTCACCGCCATAGCCGCCATCAGGCCAGTTTGGAACAAAGGTGAGGTCCCCAAAGTTCTCGCCTGGGCTTCCAAAATCAGCCCCATCGCCCGAAGCCCCATGTCTGAGCCGCCATGCGCCTCAGGGATCAGCGCGCCGGTAAAGCCCATGGCACCGATTTCATCCCACAAATCAGGGGCTAAGGTCTGTTTTCCATCACGCAATTTCCGGAAAGCCGAAACGGGTGCTTTGTCAGCAAAGAAGCCATCGGCGGCATCTTTCAACAGGGTCTGGTCTTCGTTTAATGCAAAAGCCATGTCTTCCCCCTATTGATGGTCGCGCAGGCCAAGTACGCGCTTGGCCACGATATTGAGATTGACTTCGGACGTGCCACCTTCAATTGAATTGGCCTTGGCACGCAGCCAGTCGCGCGTGGCTTTCAGTGCCTCCGGACGATAGCCCTCGCCTTCCCAGCCAAGCCCCCCCATACCCAGAGCTTCGACCAATAATTCAGTCTTATCCTGATTAAGCTTGGCTGCCGCAATCTTCAGGACAGAAGCATAATGGGAAACTTCAGCCCCGGCCTTGGCCTCTTCTTGGCCGCGCCGCATGGTGAGGTGGAAGGCGCGCTCATACATGCGCTGGCGGGTGATGCGCGATCGCAGATCGGTATTGGCGAGCTTACCATTATCAAGCCCAATTGAGTCCTTGGCGGCCTCCACCAGATCAAGCCCGGCTCCGCTGCCAAAACCCGAGGCCGAGATATTGGTGCGTTCAAATTGCAGGATGCGCTTGGCGACATCCCAACCCCGGTTGAGCGGGCCCAGCATCTGGGACTTGGGCACGCGTACATTGGTCAAGAAGGTTTCGCAAAATGGCGATGCCCCTGAGATCAGCTTGATCGGGCGCACCTCGACACCAGGCGTCTTCATGTCGAACAAGAGAACCGAAATCCCCTCATGTTTTGGCGCATTGGGTTCGGTGCGCACAAGACACAGCATCCAATCGGCATGATTGGCGTAGGAGGTCCACACCTTTTGACCATCCACAACATAATCATCGCCATCCAAGACGGCACGCGTTTGCAGGCCTGCAAGGTCTGAGCCCGCGCCGGGCTCGGAATAGCCTTGGCACCACCAGGTCCGACCATGAACCATGTCAGGCAGATAAGTTTGTTTCTGCTCTTCTGTACCAAATTCCAGGATCACAGGCCCAAACATCCAAATCCCGAATGACAACAGGGCCGGGCGGGCCTGAATGCGGCGTAACTCATCCTGCAGGATGCGGTTTTCATCATTGTTGAGGCCACCACCGCCATAGGCCTTGGGCCAAGTCGGTGCAGTCCAGCCTTTTGATGCCATGGCATCCAACCAGGCTTTGGCATCGGGGTTCTTAAACGTGGCATTGCGTCCGCCCCAGACGGCTTCACCTTCTGGCATAGGGGTACGCATGGATGGGGGGCAATTGGCTTCCAGCCAAGCACGGGTTTCCAGCCGGAACGTCTCGAGATCTGTCATGATGCCTCCGCTCACCTGTAGGGTCGCCTCTGACGGGCGTTACCATAGTCTTAGTGTGGCAGGCCAAGTCTGGCTAGCCCTCGCAGGCTGTCAGCTTTAGCGAAAGCCCATGTTCTGAGAGCCGGTGGTAAAGCCCAACAAGTTCACGACATGCACCAGCATGAACAAGCTCAGCACAGCAAAGATGAGTGAAAGGGTCGTCCACGGGATAAGGCGGACCTTGCCGAAGACGGCAGGTCTGGACGCGCGCCAAGAAGCAAAAGCAAAACCTGCCATGCCGATGGCAAGCAGGATAAGGGTGGGTGTCCAGTCCATGCCAAATGTCGCGGTCGGTGTTTAGCCCGTTTGGGGTTGCTTGCCGTCTGGAAGATTGACCGGGGTGTTGCCACGTTTCAATCGTGCCTCGGGACCATGATTGGTTTTGTCCCAAAATGACGGTGAAAGATAGATGCGCCACAGCGCCCGAAACAGCGCCGGAATCTGACAGAGCTGGTAAAGTGGCCAGGTCAGGCAAGCCCACCACAGGCCCATCCTTCCATCGCGCTGGATCGCGACAGCACTGACAAGGACTTGGATCAGCCACATCAGCCCATGCCACATAAAGGCTTGTTGCGGGCCGATTTGCAAAGACAGGCTGAGTGTCATTGAACCCGCCATGAGCCAGATGACAGCTTGCAGTGGCCCGGTTGCTAAGCCGAGATAGAAGCCCAGCAAGCCGCGGACTCCCAATTGCCGTGTCAGTTTTATCGGCTGTCGCAGATGCAAGCTGAAGGTTTGAATATGGCCTTGGATCCAGCGGCCCCTTTGACGTACCCAGCCGCTCAGCGTCGGTGTGCCCTCCTCAAGCGTCGGCGGTGCAATCAGGCTGGCACAAAAACCAAGGCGCGCCAGCCGAATACCAAGGTCGGCATCCTCCGTGACATTGAAAGGGTCCCATCCGCCCGCCGCGCGCAAATGCGCAATCTTGAAATGATTGGAGGTTCCGCCCAGCAAAAGGAGGCCTGAGAGCTTGTTCAAAGCAGGCAACACAACACGAAACCAGACCGCATAATCAAGGGCAAATTGTCGACTGATCCAGCTTTCGCTTGCGTTCCACACCACCAAAGGGGCCTGAACGACAGCCAGATTTCTTGGCCCTGTCTGGAATGCCTGAAAAGCAGCCCGTATCTGGGCCGGATCCGGCCGGTCTTCGGCGTCATAAACTGTGACAAAGCGCCCTTGGCAAAAGGGAAGGGCTGTTTGCAAGGCACGTGGCTTTGTGCGTGGTCCTCCCGGTGGAAGGCTTATGACGCGAAATGACAGCAAGTGGCTGCATTTGCTCAGGGCACGGTGAGTGGCCCAATCGTCGCTTTCGCAGGCAAAGATGATTTCCAGCTTCTCTGGTGGCCAATCAAGCGCCATGAGCGCGTTGACGAGATCGGGAACGCTGCTGGCTTCGCGATAAAGGGCAATCAGAACCGTCCAGATCGGTATGTGCGTGTCTTTCCAGTTCTGTTTCGGGTCAGTTATTGGCTGTGAGAGCTCGGCTATTGGCTGAAGGCAGGCCCAAAGGCGGAACAGAGCCATGAGTACCCCTAGACCCAATAAAATGGTGGAAATCCAACTCAAATTCAGTGGCTTGAGTAGGCCGAGAAGAGCCAGGACAAGACACAAAATGATCAAGGTCGACACGGTTCGTCCGGCTGGCCGGGCCGATGACAAATTTGGGTCCAGTTTGGCGAGTGCAACCAAGGCCTTGGCCACAGCCTGTTGGACGGCCTGTGGGTCTGGATTGGCGCAAGCTTTGAGCGTCATTGTGTCTCACCTCATGCGGCGACAGACACAACTCCGTCACGATACAAGATCGCCGAAGCCAGAAAACCGAATCAAACCAATACCTGTCTAGTAATTTATGGTTGCGGTGACTGGCGCTGGGATTGCCACCCTCTGGGGTGGATCAGGCGGTTGCGCGGCTGCGCAGGGCTGGCTAGAAGCGGGCCAGTAGTTTTGCACGGCACAAGGGGCAATCCATCCATGAACGTCCATGAACATCAGGCCAAAGAAGTCCTCGCCCAGTATGGCTTGCCCGTGCCACCAGGTATTGCCGCATTCTCGGTAGATGAAGCCAAGGCCGCTGCTCAAAAGCTGGGTGGTTCGATGTGGGTGGTGAAGTCCCAGATCCATGCCGGTGGCCGCGGTAAGGGCAAGTTCAAAGAATTGCCACCAGAAGCCAAGGGCGGTGTGCGACTGGCTTTTAATCTCGATGAAGTCGCTGCCCATGCCAAGGATATGCTGGGGAATACTTTGGTGACTGTCCAAACCGGCCCGGTCGGTAAGCAAGTCCAGCGGCTTTATATCGCTGGCGGCGCAGATATTGATCGGGAATTATATCTCTCGGTTCTGGTTGACCGTGGCACAGGCCGGGTCGCTTTTGTGGCGTCCGAAGCCGGCGGTATGGACATTGAAACCGTCGCCCATGACACGCCTGAAAAAATCTCAACCATCGTCATCGATCCGGCGACCGGGGTGACCCCTGCCAATAGCGCCGCGGTGGCAAAAGCGCTGAATCTTAACTCAGACCAAGCAGACGCATGCCATGATCTGTGCGTGAAGCTCTATACCGCCTTCACCAAGGGCGACATGGAGATGTGCGAGATCAACCCGCTGATCGTTGAAAAAGGTACTGGCAAGCTCGTCTGCCTAGATGCCAAGATGAGCTTTGATTCCAACGCGGAATTCCGTCACCCCGAATGGGCCGCCATGCGCGACCTGTCGGAAGAAGACGATAAGGAAATTGAGGCCTCCAAATATGATCTGGCCTATATTGCGCTCGACGGCACAATCGGCTGCATGGTCAATGGTGCAGGTCTGGCGATGGCGACCATGGACATCATCAAGCTCTATGGCGAAGAGCCTGCCAACTTCCTCGACGTGGGCGGGGGTGCCACCCGCGAGAAGGTGACCGCCGCGTTCAAAATCATCACGGCTGATCCGGCCGTGAAGGGCATTCTTGTCAATATCTTCGGCGGTATCATGCGCTGTGACGTGATTGCAGAAGGCGTGGTGGCAGCCGTAACCGACGTGGGCTTGAAAGTCCCGCTGGTGGTGCGGCTGGAAGGCACCAATGTCGAGTTGGGCAAGAAAATCCTGCGCGACAGCGGTCTGGCAGTTGTTCCTGCTGATGATCTGGCCGATGCCGCCCAGAAGATCGTCGCAGCCGTCCGTAAAGCGGCTTAACAATCGACTGTGCCATGATGAGCAGCAAGGGGGGCGGTGGCCTCCCTGCGTCATCTTGCGTGGTGTCCAAAGTCGGCTCTGCCGCTCTGACCATTGGTCAGCCCTATGGCCCAAGCGCCGCGCGAACCCCATGCCTTTCATGAGGTGCCACCTAGCCCTCGGCGGCGTGCCGCGCTAAAGCCCGTTCATGTCTTCATCACAGCCACCCCCATCTTCCAAAGAGCCCCTTGATATCTCCGTCGTGGTCCCCGTTCACAATGAGAGTGGGGCTGTGGCCAGTCTGGTGGGCGAGATTGCGGCCGCCCTTGATGGCTGGGCCTATGAGATGATTTTTGTCGATGATGCCTCTCGTGACGACACGCTCGCCAAATTGCAGGCACTGAAAGCTGAATATCCAGCCCTACGTGTCCTGGCCAATCGCAAGAATGCCGGCCAGAGCCGAGCGATCATGAATGGTGTCATAGCTGCACGGGCACCGGTGATCGGAACATTAGATGGGGACGGCCAGAACGATCCTGCTGATCTGCCAAAGTTGCTCCAGCAACTCAACCGGGCCGACGCCCCAAAGGAACTGGGCTTTGTGGGTGGCCGCCGGGTCAAGCGCCAAGATAGCCAAGCCAAGAAGATCGCGTCGCGTCTGGCCAATCATGTCCGCCAAGCCCTGTTGAAAGATGGATCGGATGATTCCGGCTGCGGCATTAAGGTCGTGCGCCGCGACCTGTTTATGCGCCTGCCCTATTTCGACCATATGCATCGCTACATGCCTGCATTGGTGCAGCGGGAAGGGGCGCTGGCCGAGTTTGTTGAAGTCAACCATCGGCATCGGTCGACGGGCATGTCGAAATACACAAATCTCGGCCGCTTGCTGGCGGCCCTGACGGATCTTTTCGGTGTGATTTGGCTGCGGACGCGCCGACGTGACTACGGCCATGTGGACGAATGGTGAGCTTGGGTTCACTCTGCCCGCGCGGCCGATGGATGACGGGGTGATTCGCTGCGATGATGGTATTACGTCGGATTTTCGAGATGGTGCCGATCCTGACCGTGCCGGTCGTGATCTACGCCTTCTTTGCGGCCATTACCGCCGCCACACGCGGGCCAGATATCTTCACACAGGCCATGGAAAGAGGCGCTTTTGTGCTGACCATGCCATCTGGCGCGCCTTGGGCTGTGTCGGGTGGCGATCTGTTGCTGATGCTGGGTCTGTTTATTCTGTTCTTTGAGCTCACGCGCGGGGTGGGGGTCAGCCGTTATGCCATCATCCACCATACGCTGGCGGTCTTGTTGGCGCTGTGTTGTGCGGGTGCGTTCTTGGTGTTTGAGGCCTTTGCCACGTCGACTTTCTTCTTGCTGACACTGATGTGTTGGCTCGACATGATTGGTGGTGTGATTTTCAACATCGCCAATGCGCCATCGGGCGGTCGTGGCGGCGGGGGCGGGGATGCTTATGGAGATTGAGCGCCATGGCGCTTTTCTTTGATGCAGCCTGGTTCAATGCGCGGCTAGCCGCACTTAATCTGTCTACGGATGATCTGGCTCACGCACTGGGTTTGTCCGCACAAGATCTGGCTTTGGTCTTCAAGGATCAGCGTGAAGTCGACGCCCGTGAGGTCGAGATTTTGGCACTTCTGCTCAAGGCTGATCCTGTTGAGATTGCCAATCGCTGCGGGATTTCGACCCCCGTGCCGCAACCCCGCTTGGCCGAACAGGCCCGGATCGACGCTCTGGAGCGCAAGGTTGCTTTGCTTGAAGCCCGATTAATGGCGCTTGAGGCGCAGTCACTCTTGCGCTGAGCGATCAGGCAATCAAACGCAAGCGCGGCGGAAGAAGACGACGCGGCTTATAGGCTTTGGACCCGCGCAAATTGGCGAAGGGGTCTTCTCCGGCCAAGCCTGCCTCCATCAGGACATGAATGGCAAAGGCTGCTGCCGCGCTATTGGCATCGTAGCGCACCCGGTCTGAGGCATTGGCTGATCGTGTCCGGTGGCCTGTGTCATCTTGACCCGCACGGTGAAGCGCTTCCTGTACAGGTTCCACTGCTGGAACAGCCGTTACCCTGTGCCGATATGGCACAACCGGGCTGGCTGCATAGGGAAGTAGGGCGCTCATGGTCTGCGCGTCGCAGACCCTGTGCCAGTTTTGGTCGATCTAGATTGATGGCGTTAACTTGCTGGTATGAATGGCGTGAACCTTGGCCCGTGGTCCCTCGCCACTCGCCATCAGTGCATGGATCGGGCCTTGGAAAAGCCCTGAAAAAGCAGGATCAAACAGGTTCAATCCGCCAGTAAAGGCCCCAAAAGCTGGCATGATCAGACTGCGGCCATCGGTGACAAAACAACGCCGCCTGACACTGCCGCCGCGCCTGCCATTGACGCGCGCGCAAGGGTGGAGATGGCCCGCCACTTCACCGGCAACTTCCCCGCTGGGCTCGTGACGGAAATAGAGCCCGTCATGGCCCCATTCCTGGACACGCAAACCCGCAATCCAGTCAGGCGGTGCTGGGTCATGATTACCTTCAATCCAGATCATCTGTACACGGCTTACCAGCTCTTCAAGCCGTTCACGATCCGCCAGACTGAGGCGTAGATCGGCACCAAGATCATGGAAACTATCGCCAAGTGCTATCAGCGTCGCGGGCTTGAGCTGATCGATTAGAACCGCCAGCCGCGACAGAGTCTCGGCCGTATCAAAGGGCGGTAACATCATTCCGCGGGCTGCAAAGGCTGAACCTTTTTCAAGATGGAGATCTGACACAATCAGAGTGGCGCTGCGGGGCAAGAACAGCGCTGCATCCGGCAGGGCAACAACCGGGGTTTCATGAAGGATGAAATGATGACCACCTGTCAGCGGTGCCACCTTATTTGCTGACCCCGCCGCTCTCAGCCTTGGTTGCTTTCTCGGCTTCCTTCTTCAACTCGTCCCGTTCGGGATCCAGGAGACGCTGGGCCGGATGAGATTGGGATTGACGCCATACTTTCGGCAATTGGCAGACCCGAACGGACTTTTCAAACACACTACCCATCACCATGGTTGAGCCTGTGCGTACCGCCACGGTCGCGCCGGAAAAACCATCACTACCATCCTTGAGATAGACTTGGTCAATCGCCCCGCCTTTGCCTGAGGCGGCAGGCTCAAGGATCAAGATCTGGCTTGGCGAAGCCTTTGCCGGATTGCCCGCATGTTGAATGAACGTCAGCATTTTTGGATGCGCTCCAATCCAAACAATGCCTTCAGGATCAACATCCAGATTATCCACGCCAGTGCCCAGCAAAGCCCCGTCGCGGCGTTTCAGCGCCCCCGTGGCGGGGTCCCTGTCATAGATAAAGATACTGCGGCTGATCGTGGCGCTGGCATAAAGTGTGCGGCCATCATTGGACAGAGCAACCGAATTGGCAAAGCCTAAGCCCGTATCTTGTTTGCTGGCCTTGCTGCCGTTGAAATACCAGATGGCCCCGGTCCGATCATTGCCAAGGATATAGCCAAGGCTTTCAGCAAAGGAGCCGCGCGCCAAATCGCTTTCACTGGTGGCGTAAAAGCTGTCGGGCCCCGTGGCGGCAATGTCATTAATTCGTGTGACACCAGGAAGTGCCACAGACCGGCGCAGCTTCAGCATGCCGTCGCTTTGCACGTCGAAAATTTCAACTTGCGTGCCCGTGTAATCGGTTGCGCCCTTAGGGTGATTGACCACCATGACAGTCGATGTGCCGTCAGGGCCGCGGTAAAGTGATAGACCATGCGGATGGAAGGCAGCGGGTAGGCCGCCCGTTAAGTCCTTGCGGTCCACCGCCTTGACAGGATCAGCCGCCGACAGGGCGTAAATCGCGCCACGGACAGGTGCACCCTGTGCCGCAGCACGCCGATCATCGGATGAGACATAGATACGCCCAGCTTGGCGGTCGATGGCCAGGTCTTCAGCGCCGGGCATGCCGGATATGTCTTGGCAAGAACCGTCAAACACAGGGACCAATGTGGTGAATTCGCCTGAGCGGGCGGCCGTGCGAAACCAAGTGAAGGATAGGATGCCAACAAGGGCAACTCCGCTGAGCAAGATGATTTGCGACGGTTTCATGATTGCGACGTTTAAGCCTCTATCTGGGTTTCAAATTGCAAGCGCGCGAGCCTCGCATAAAGGCCGCCTTTGGCCACAAGATCATTATGTGTGCCTTGCTCGGCAACTTGGCCATCTTCCAACACAATGATCCAATCGGCCCGCAACACGGTGGCCAAACGATGGGCGATTACCAAAGTCGTGCGATTGGCCATGGCCTCATCAAAGGCCTTTTGGACCAGCCTTTCGTTTTCGGCATCGAGCGCGCTGGTGGCCTCGTCTAGCAAAAGAACCGGGGCTTCTCGTACCAGCGCACGCGCAATGGCCAGACGCTGACGCTCTCCACCCGAGAGAGCACGTCCGCGGTCGCCAATCGGTTTGTCGTAGCCGCCCAGCCGCGACAGGATAAAGGGCTCAGCTTCGGCACGGCGCGCTGCAGCTTCGGCGGCGTCACTGCCTGCTCCCTCTTGCCCAAACAATATGTTGTCCATCGCGGTCCCGGTGAAGAGGTCAGGATTTTGAGAGACATAGGCAAATCGCTGCCGCCACGCGTGGGGGTCAGTGTCGCGCGCATCCACGCCGTCAAGATGGATGGATCCCGCGGCTGGGTCATAATAACGCAAGAGCAGCTTGAACAGGGTTGATTTGCCAGCCCCTGACGGGCCGACAATGGCCACGGTCTGGCCGGGCTTAACCTCGAAGCTTACACCTTTGAGGGCACTGCGCGCGCCATCGCTGGGGTAGGAGAAAACCACATCTTTGAACGCCACCAAGCCCGGTACATTCTCGGGCAGGTCCACCGGATTGGCAGGGGCAGCAATCTCGGGCACCTCATCGAGGATTTCTGACAATCTTTGGGTTGCCCCGGCTGCCTTTTGCACATCTCCCCAGACTTCGGCCAGCGCGCCGACACCCGATCCGGTGAGGACTGACAGAATGACAAATTGCGTCAGTGCGCCCGGCGTCATGGTATTGGCCAGCACCATGTTGGTGCCTTCCCACAGCACAAAGGAAATGCCGCAAAATACGATCCCAATCGCGACCGCCGTCATGAAACTGCGGGCAGCAATCCGGCGTCGGGCAGCGGCAAAACTTGCTTCCACGGCTTGACGAAAGCGATCGCGCGCATAGGTCTCGCGGCCAAAAGCCTGAACCGTTTCAACCGCATCAATACTTTCAGAAGCCTCAGCGGCAGCTTCGGCTACCCGGTCTTGGGCAGTGGTGGACAAAGCCCTCACCCGTCGCCCGATGGTAAACAGCGGGATCAAGACGATGGGAATGATCAGGAGCACCATGAAGGTCAATTTGAGGCTTGTGACGACCATCATCGACAGACCGCCAGCCAGCATAACGAGATTTCGCACGGCAATGGATGCCGACGAGCCCACCAGAGACTCGATCAATGTGGCGTCTACGGTAAGACGCGATAAGGCCTCGCCTGTCCGCACGCGGGCAAAATAGGCAGGCGACAGACTGATCAACCGATCATAGACATCCGCCCGCAGGTCTGCCACGACCCGCTCGCCCAATTTGGTGACAAAATAAAAGCGCGAGGCTGAAAAAATCGCCATGCACAATGCCACCCCGACCAAGAGCACAAACCATCGATTGACGGCCTCAGGTGTCGCGGTCGCAAAGCCACGATCAACCAAAGCGCGCGCGGCAACAGGCAAAGCCAAGGTCGCAGCTGCCGCCAACACCAGGAACAGGGCCGCAAAAGCCAGATCCATCTTCCGGCGTTGGATATAGGGCAAAAGGCGCAGCAAGGGGCGCAGGTCAGAGCTGCGCCCGCGTTTAGCGGCGGCATCAGCGGTCAATTCTGCTTGCAGGGCACCGCGGCTGGGGCGATCCTCAGCGGCGCGGCTGGCGGGGGTATCAGTCATGGGCAGGCAGTTAGCACGCGCGAGGCACAGGGAAAACAGACTCAGCAGTTAAAGTGAAGCCAGTTCCAGTTCGACCAATCAGTGCGAACAACCTGCTTGGCGCACTAGACTCTGAAGCGATTTTCCTCTAACCGCGCCGCTCTATTTGGTTCACAGCCGCCCTCAGCATCGCGCGCCAGTGGCTGGCCTGCGCGAAGGACAAGACGATGAAAGCCGACACACATCCTAATTACGACTTCATCACGATCGTGATGACCAATGGCACGACCTACAAGACCCGCTCAACCATGGGCGGAGAAGGCAAGAGCCTTTCGCTGGACATCGATCCCAGCGTGCACCCTGCTTGGACCGGCTCGACCAACACGTTGCTTGACCGCGGTGGCCGCGTGGCGCGCTTCAAAGACAAGTTTGCCGGCTTTATCAAGAAATAGGCATTTTCCCGGCTGATTTAACGGGATACTTACTTCACTCTGTTAAAGCGCTCGGTATGCTCCGGGCGCTTTTCTCATTTGTATCGACATCGATTGCACGCAGACTTGCGCTTGCGTTCATTTTATTTGCGCTACCGGTTTGTTTTGTAACCTGGCAATTGGTGGTCCGGCAGGACGCAGAGATTGACTTTACCCGCGCTGAATTGTCGGGCGCTGTGTTCCTTGATCCGCTTTTGGATTTGCATGCTGAAATGGCCGATACAGCAGCGGCCATTGCCGCGGGCCAGCCCGTCTCGCCTGATCTCGGCAAGGCTCTTGATGCTGTTTCACAAGCACGACTGCGGGCACCGCCCAATCTGCGCTTTGGCGATGACTATGCCGCGCTCAAGCAAGCTGTTGGTGAGTTGCAGGCGATGTCGACCTACGACCCTGCTCGGATCCGCGACGCCCTTGGGGCCAGCCAGCGCCATTTCACACGCGTTGTTGAAGGCTCAAACCTCATTCTCGACACAGAGCTGCGCACTTTCTACTTCATTCAAACTGTCGGCTTGAATGCGACACCCTTAATCGAGCAAATCAGCTATTTCGGGTCGGCAAAAGCCTTCTCCGACCGGCCAAGTCCACGACCCGATCGCTCATTTGCGCTGCTGGTTGCCAAGCATCAGGGATATTTGGACGCGCGGACCAAATTGATTGAGGCGTCGATGGATGATGCCATCCGGGTATCGACCAATGCGCGCAAAAGTCAGCTTGAACTGGCAGCGCGTCGCGCCGACATGGCGGCCAAGCTCGATCTTCTGGTTAACGATCCAGAGACCAGCCGCGCACATGACCATGCGCAGGCGGCCCGTGACGCAGTCTTGAGCACAGTCAAGCTTGCCAACCAGGAAATGATCCACGGCCTTGAGGTGCGTATCGCTCGTTTGCGAACCGATCAGGATCGTGTGCTGGGCACAGCTTTTGGGATGTTTTTGATCGCTCTCTTGGGCGTTTTGATGTTTGTTCGCGACGGCGTGGTCCATCCTTTGGGGCAATTGACCAAAGCGATGCGCCAGGTTGCCGAGGCCGACTTCACCATCGACCCACCCTATCAAGGGCGCGCGGACGAGATTGGCGGGATGGCGCGGGCTTTGAGTGTGTTTAAGGAAAATGCCCTGGCCCGGGTGCGTGCCGAACATGCTGCCAAGGCCAAATCAGACTTCTTGGCGATGATGAGCCATGAAATCCGCACCCCGATGAATGGCGTGATTGGCATGGCCCAGGCGCTGACCACCACTGAGCTGAAAGATGATCAGCGCCGAATGCTGTCGGTCATGATCGACTCCGGCGAAATCCTTCTGATGTTGCTCAATGATATTCTCGACATGGCCAAGATTGAGGCCGGAAAGATCGAGTTGGAGGCCATCCCCTTCTCGCCCCAGAAGCTGGTCAGTTCAGCCCGTGATTTGTTTGAATCCCAAGCCACCGCCAAGAATATTCAATTAACGGTCAATATTGATCCCCTCGCCGTGGACTGGCGGGTTGGCGACCTTGGCCGTTTGCGTCAGGTCCTCTTCAACTTGGTCTCCAATGCCATCAAATTTACCGAGCAAGGCCAAGTCGCAATCAGTATCCGGCAAGGCCCGAGGCAGGAACTGATCATGGAGGTGGCCGATACGGGGATTGGGATTCCCGAAGACCGTCTTGCCCTTCTGTTTGAAAAATTCACCCAAGCCGATTCATCGCACACCCGGCTTTACGGTGGTACAGGCTTGGGTCTGTCGATTGCCCGCGCCATGGTGGAGGCGATGGATGGCCGTCTTGAGGTGGAAAGTAAGGTCAATGTCGGGTCAGTCTTTACATGTATTCTGCCGCTGAAAGTCATTCCAAGTCCCGCTGAGGATATTCCGTTGCTGGGGGATGCGGGCTCACTCGCACTGGCGGAAGCTAAAGACGATCCCGAAACCCGCACCAAAGCGATGCGCATTCTGGTCGCCGAGGATAATCAGACCAATCAAACTGTATTGCAGGCACTATTGGGCAGTTTCGACATTGATCTCCATTTCGTGCTCAATGGGAAGGAGGCTGTGGAAGCCTGGCAGAATGGCCCATACGAGGTCATTCTGATGGATATGCAAATGCCTGTCATGGATGGAGCCAGTGCAATCCGAGCGATCCGGGGCCAAGAAATGGTTGAAGGGCGCATGCGCATTCCCATCGTGGCTTTGACCGCCAACGCCCTCCAGCATCAAGTCGATTCCCAATTGGAAGCCGGTGCGGATGCGCACGCACCAAAGCCGATCCATCTGCCCACCTTGCTGGCAGCCATCGAGAGTGCGATTTCCTTGTGCGAGTTGCAGAATGGCGGCGCTTATGCGCCGTGTGGTCCTGCCAAAGCGGCCTGAAGACGCATCAATTGCGCTGATACAGGGTTTTCTGGCGGGGTGTCGGCGGCATCAAACAAGCTGGCTTCGATCCGGTCGACCCGCTCATACAGACGGCGCGACCGCTCCAACAGATCCAACAGACGTTCTGGCAAGAGTGCGGCGGGCGGATTGTTGGCCGCACAGACGGTGCGTGCCCCCAAACGATATTTTGGATCGTGGGCGTCACGCGCTGACATTTCACCTTCACGCACAGCGCGATGCACTAAGAGCCATGACGCTGATTGCATTAAGCGGGTGGTCAAGCGCATGCTTTCCGACGCATAGGCCAAGGCAGAGGCGCGCTCGAGATTTTTGGCTTCCTGACGGCCGTCGCCATCTAAATAGGCGGCTGTTTCTTCCACAAGGTCCATGCCTTCGCGGAACATACGCTCGAAAATATCCGACTCGGCAAAGTCGGCGATGCGGTCAAAGGCTGTTTTCTGACCCGAAGTTTGTTTTGAAACGTCCGTCAACATTCGGCTGCTCGCCCTTCTCTTGGTTTTGACTTTAGCCCGCATTTTTCCACAGGCCAAGTCTTTGGTCCGATCCGCCCCTTTGGGGGCAGTCAGCCCTATATTATTCGACACTGCTGGGCCGGGTTCCGAACACGCACGCAGAACGCGCAGGCCAGCGAAGCACCATGCTTCTTGGCGCCCTCACAGCAAGGCGCGTGCCGTTCTCAGCCTGGGGGCGTCTTAAAAAAGGAATCTGCTGCCTTTTTGCTGCCTTCTTTTGCCTTAATCAGGTCATTTATCTGCCGAATTTCCGCCTCGAGGTCTGAAATCCGCTCTTGTAACTCTCGAATGGAGAGATCCTCCAGCCGGACAGACTGGGGAACGGACTTGGCGAATGGATCATCGTCGATCATGACTGGCCTCCTCATTCCCATTCTGGCACCGGAGTCCCAATTTTGACAGTCCCCCACGACAAGATGCGCGCTGTTGTTGCACCCGCTGGAGCTGCGCTCGAACTTGCCCTGATTGATCGCGCAGTCGCAGGGCCGGGTCAGGTGCTCATCAAGATTGCCTATGCCGGGATCAATCGGCCGGACTTGATTCAACGCATGGGTGCCTATCCGCCACCACCGGGGGCACCGCAGACCATGGGTCTGGAATGTTCGGGTGAAATTGTTGCCATTGGGCCAGGTGTCACGCGCTGGAAGCCGGGTGATCTGGTTTGTGCGCTGCTGCCCGGTGGGGGTTATGCTGATTACGCGTGGGCGGATGAGGGTTGTTGTATGGCCATACCTGACGGGTTGAGTTTGCTTGAAGCTGCAGCACTCCCCGAAACTGTCCTGACGGTTTGGGCCAATGTGTTTGAGCGTGCAGCCTTGCAGCCGGGAGAGCATTTTCTGGTCCATGGTGGGGCTTCCGGGATTGGCACCACCGCCATCCAAATGGCCAAGGCGCATGGCGCAAAAGTCTACGCCACTGCCGGTGGGGCGCAGAAAGCTGCTTTGTGCACCACATTGGGAGCAGATGTGGCGATTGATTATCAGACCCAATCTTTTGTGGAGATTATCAAGGCCGACGGTGGGGTCGATGTTGTTCTCGATATGGTTGGCGGGCCTTATGTTCAGCAGAATTTGGATTGTCTGAAATTGGATGGCCGGTGTGTGCAAATTGCCTTTTTACAGGGCCCGCAAGTCCAGCTGAATCTGATGGCCTTGATGCTCAAGCGGCTTACCCTGACTGGATCAACTTTGCGCGCCCGAACAGTGGCGGAGAAGTCACGTTTGGCGCGTGCGGTGGAAACCCATGTTTGGCCTTGGGTGGCTGGCGGCCAGGTCCGCCCGCTCATTGATTCTGTGTTTGAGCTTGAAGATGCCGACGCAGCTCAAGCGAAAATGCAGGCTAACGCCCATGCGGGCAAAATCATGCTGAAAGTCGCAGGTTAAGGGCCGATCACCCCCGTGCTTGGCCGCTTGGCCTGTCTTGTTTGTGTGGTGCGACATCTGGTCCGGGGTCTCAGGTGAGATTCGTTGCCAGATTACCGCCTCTTTCGGTTTGCAAGTGGAGCAGGCTGCGCTAACACGGCGGCCACAATCTTTACTGCGAACCGAGGGCCTCATGTCGATCCTGATCAATAAAGAAACCAAGGTGATTTGTCAGGGTTTCACCGGGAAGAACGGTACCTTCCATTCCGAACAGGCCATCGCCTATGGCACCCGCATGACCGGTGGCGTCAGCCCCGGTAAGGGCGGCCAGACACATTTGGGCTTGCCCGTGTTCAATTCGGTCGCAGAAGCTAAAGACGGCGCGGGCGCTGATGCTACGGTCATTTATGTGCCGCCTCCCGGTGCTGCGGCTGCCATCATTGAGGCGATTGAAGCCGAGATTGAGCTGATTGTCTGTATTACCGAAGGCATTCCCGTCGCCGATATGGTGCAGGTCAAGAGCCGACTGGAAAAGTCAAAGTCCCGTCTGATCGGGCCTAACTGCCCGGGTGTTCTGACCCCAGATGAGTGCAAGATCGGTATCATGCCAGGGTCGATCTTCAAGAAGGGCAATGTTGGCATTGTGTCGCGTTCGGGCACCTTGACCTATGAGGCCGTGTTCCAGACTTCCAATGCTGGTCTTGGTCAGACAACTGCGGTCGGCATTGGTGGTGACCCCGTCAAGGGGACAGAGTTTATCGATGTGCTGGAGATGTTCTTGGCAGACCCCGAAACCCAGTCGATCATCATGATCGGGGAAATCGGTGGCAGTGCAGAAGAAGATGCCGCTCAATTCATCGCTGATGAGGCCAAAAAGGGTCGCAAAAAGCCGATGGCAGGCTTTATCGCCGGGCGCACCGCGCCTCCAGGCCGTCGCATGGGCCATGCTGGGGCCATTATTGCCGGTGGCAAGGGTGGCGCAGAGGACAAGATCGCGGCCATGGAAGCAGCAGGTATTCGTGTAGCACCCTCACCTGCAGCTTTGGGCTCGACTTTGTTGGAAGTTCTTAAGGGTTGATGTGCTTTAGACTTGTATAAAGCAGTCGCCTCGCACGCGAATGACGCTATAGAATAATCATGTGACGGCCGGGCAAGGCCGACTTCCTTCGCCCTGACCGACCGTCCCGAAAACTGGACGGTTTGGCTAATGGCAGACGACATGCGCAGCGCGCACAATTCCGCTCTCCTCGATACGTCGTTCCTCTATGGTGGGAATGCTGTCTTTATTGAGCAGCAATATGCCAAATGGGCCGCCAATCCGGCCTCTGTGGATGCGTCTTGGGCGGCCTTCTTTGCCGGCATGGGCGATGCAGGTGGTGATGCGCAACGTGCCGCGGCAGGGCCAAGCTGGAAGCGACAAGATTGGCCGAAATCCGAAATTGGCGAACTGGTCTCCACGCTGGATGGAAATTGGGCGCTGATTGAGCCCAAGCTTGAAAAGAAAATCGCCGACAAGGCTGCCGCTGCCCCTCAGGCAGCAGGCAAGGCTGTATCTGAAGCCGATGTGCTGCGCGCCACGCGCGACTCAATCCGCGCGCTCATGATGATCCGCGCCTTCCGGATTCGCGGCCATTTGGCCGCCCGCCTCGATCCCTTGGGTCTGGATGAGGGTCGTGAGCCTCAGCCAGAATTGCAACCCGAGACATATGGCTTTGGTCCAGAGGATATGGACCGGCCGATATTCATCGATTTTGTGCTGGGAATGGAATATGCCACGCCCCGCCAAATGCTGGATGTGCTGAACCGCACATATTGTTCCACAGTCGGCATAGAGTTCATGCATATTTCAGACCCGGCTGAAAAAGCTTGGCTGCAAGAACGTATCGAGGGCCCGGACAAGAGTATTGCGTTCACCAATGAGGGAAAGCGCGCCATTCTAAGCAAGGTCATCCAGGCCGAGACCTTTGAGAAATTCCTGCACAAGCGCTTCCCTGGTACCAAGCGTTTTGGACTTGATGGTGGTGAAGCCCTGATCCCCGCCATGGAGCAAATCATCAAGCGCGGCGGCAATCTGGGTGTGAAGGACATGGTGTTGGGCATGCCGCACCGGGGCCGCCTGAATGTCTTGTCTGCGGTGATGGGTAAGCCCTATCACGTCATCTTCCACGAGTTCCAAGGTGGCTCTGCCACACCCGATGATGTCGATGGATCGGGCGATGTGAAATATCACATGGGGGCGTCGTCTGACCGGGCCTTTGACGGCAATAGCGTGCATTTGTCGCTGACGCCGAACCCCTCGCACCTTGAGATCGTCAATCCGGTGGTGCTGGGCAAATGTCGGGCCAAAATGATGAGTCATGGTCCGGAAAAGGCCGATCAGTTCCGGGCGGTCATGCCGCTTCTATTGCATGGCGATGCTGCTTTTGCCGGGCAAGGCGTGGTGGCAGAATGTTTTGCCATTTCGGGCGTGCGTGGCCATCGCACCGGCGGCACCATCCATCTGATCGTGAATAACCAGATTGGCTTTACCACAGCGCCGCGCTTCTCGCGGTCTTCGCCTTATCCATCCGATGTGGCTTTGATGGTCGCCGCCCCTATCTTCCATGTGAATGGCGATGATCCTGAGGCTGTGGTGTTTGCCGCGAAAGTGGCCACCGAATACCGCCAGAAATTTGCCAAAGATGTGGTGGTGGACATGTTCTGCTATCGCCGTTTTGGCCACAATGAAGGCGATGACCCCACCATGACCAATCCGGTCATGTATGCCAAGATCAAGAACCAAAAGACCACGCGGGAAATCTATGCTGCCCGCCTGATCGAGCAGGGCATCATCAGTGCCGCAGAGGTTGAGGCTGAGGTCAAGGAATTCGAGGCTTTCCTCGAGCAGGAGTTTGAGGCGGCCAAAACCTATAAGCCCAATAAGGCCGACTGGCTGGATGGCGTGTGGTCTGGTCTCGGCTTGCCAGAAGGTGAAGACCGTCGCGGTGACACCAATGTGTCCATCGAAAAACTCAAGCAATTGGGTGAGAAAATCACCACGATCCCGGCCGATCTCAATATCCACAAGACCGTGGAACGTGTGGTGCAAGCCCGGCAAAAAATGATTGAAACCGGTGAAGGCTTGGACTGGGCTATGGGCGAGCATTTGGCTTTTGCCTCTTTGCTCGATGAAGGTTTCCCGGTCCGCCTGTCAGGGCAGGATTCCTGCCGCGGGACGTTCTCGCATCGCCATAGCCATTTTGTCGATCAGGTGACAGAGCAGCGCTATACGCCGCTAAACAATATCTCCCCCACCCAGGCTGCCTATGAAGTGATCGATAGTGCTTTGTCGGAAGAGGCGGTGCTGGGCTATGAATATGGCTATTCACTGTCAGCACCCAACAGCCTGACCTTGTGGGAAGGCCAGTTCGGCGACTTTGTGAATGGTGCCCAAGTGGTGATCGACCAATTCATCAGCTCAGGCGAGCGCAAATGGCTGCGCATGAGTGGCTTGGTGATGCTGTTGCCCCATGGCTATGAAGGCCAAGGTCCGGAACATTCCTCGGCCCGCTTGGAGCGCTTCCTGCAATTGTGTGCAGAAGACAATATGCAGGTGGTCAATTGCACCACCCCGGCCAATTATTTCCATGTGCTGCGCCGCCAGATTCATCGCCAGTTCCGCAAGCCGTTGATCGTGATGTCGCCTAAATCGTTGTTGCGCCACAAGCGTTGCGTGTCGACCTTGGCCGAAATGGGGCCTGGCTCGTCCTTCCACCGCATTTTGTGGGATGATGCCCATTATCAACCCCACACCACCACCATCCAGCTTAAGCCAGATAGCGAGATCAAGCGCGTTATCCTGTGTTCGGGCAAGGTTTATTATGACCTGTTTGAAGAGCGCGAAAAGCGTGGGCTCACCGATGTGGTGATCCTGCGGGTCGAGCAGCTTTATCCTTTCCCGGCCAAGTCGATGATCACCGAATTGTCGCGCTTCAAGAATGCTGAGGTGATTTGGTGTCAGGAAGAACCGAAGAACATGGGGGCTTGGAATTTTATGGAACCCAATATCGAATGGGTTCTGAGCAAAACCAAGTCGAAGGCCAAGCGTGCATCCTATGTTGGTCGTCCAGCCTCGGCATCCACCGCCGCAGGCCTGATGAAAAAGCACATTCGCGAACTTGAGACTTTCCTCAATGAGGCAATGACTTACGGATAAAGTGGCCTCGGCCCTGAATGAACCAAGCCGGGGTGTTGTGCCCCATCTGAAACATGTGACTCCGCTGGAGGATTTATGCTCGATATCGTCGTTCCCGTGATGGGTGAATCCGTAGCCGAAGGCTCGATCGGTTCTTGGTCGAAAAAGGCTGGTGACGCGGTCAAGAAGGACGAGCTCTTGGTCGAAATTGAGACCGATAAGGTCGCGCTTGAGGTGGTTGCACCCGCCGATGGGGTCCTTGTTGAGATTTTGGCGGCCGAAGGTACCAATGTCACACCCGGCACCGTGATCGGCCGGGTTGAAGCCGGTGCAAGCGCAGCTGCTGCACCCGCTGCTGCCCCTGCCGCACCAGCCCCCGCGCCCGCACCAGCCCCGATTGTTGCTGCGCCCGCTTCGGCCAGCAACCATGCACCCATGCCAGCCGCGGCCCGGGCGATGGAGACGGCTGGTTTGTCGCCGGCTTCGGTCACCGGCACCGGCAAGGATGGTCGCATCACCAAAGGCGACGCATTGGCTGCCGTTGCTGCTTTGGCAGCAGCCCCTGCACCTGTTGTGGCCGCCCCTTCGGCCCCACGTGCTCTTGGCCCGCGTGAAGAGCGGGTGAAGATGACGCGCCTACGCCAAACCATCGCGCGGCGCCTAAAAGATGCCCAGAATACTGCGGCCATGCTGACCACGTTCAACGAGGTCGACATGACCAATGTGATGGCTGTCCGCAATCGCTATAAGGATGTGTTTGAGAAGAAGCATGGCGCAAAGCTCGGGTTCATGAGCTTCTTTGTGAAAGCCTGTATCGTTGCCCTCAAGGATGTGCCGGCGGTCAATGCTGAGATTGATGGCACCGACATCATCTACAAGAACTTCTATGACATCGGCGTGGCTGTGGGCACGGATAAGGGGCTTGTTGTTCCCGTGCTGCGCCATGCTGATGATCTGGGTCTGGCCGGGATTGAAAAAGGCATTGCCGATCTGGGCAAAAAGGCCCGCGATGGCGCGTTGAGCATTGAGGATATGCAGGGTGGTACTTTCACCATTTCCAACGGCGGCATTTATGGTTCGCTGATGTCCACGCCGATCCTGAATGCCCCGCAATCGGGCATTTTGGGCATGCACAAGATCCAAGATCGGCCCATGGTTGTCGGTGGCCAGATCGTGATCCGCCCGATGATGTATCTGGCCTTGTCTTATGACCACCGCATCGTCGATGGCAAAGAGGCAGTGACCTTCCTTGTTCGCGTGAAGGAATGTCTGGAAGATCCAGAGCGCATGCTGTTGGATATCTGATCCAGATAGGAGCACTGACCTTGGCCCGATTAAGTGGACAGGCTGAATGCTGACGCTGGCTGGCATCATTATCTTCTTATATGCGGTTTCCAGCATTCTGGGACTGTGGTTGGCCAGCCAGGTCACCAAAGTGCTGGAAGGTGATGGGCCTATGCCGGAGGTTTTCGCCGAAACCCCGCGTCATCACCTCGAACTCATGGTCAATTATGCAATGGGCTCGCGGGCGCTTGCCTGGCGCGTTTCGATTGGGGCTTTGGTGACCACGCTGGTCGCCTTGGCCTTTTCCAGCGCATTGGCCTTTTGGGCGCTGGGCTTTGCCTTAGCGATCGATTGCTTGTTGTTCATGACCTGTCGGGACATAAAGCCCATCCTGTCGCAGACGACGCAAACCGAACGCTTGGTCGATGCCGCTCAATGTCTGGCCTTATTGGCCAGCTTGACGCTCTTCCTCATCATGACGCTGAACGGGCGACTGGGTTGAGCACGGGCAGGGGGCGGGATTGCAGAAATCAAATCATTCATCGGTGGTACTGGCCAGGCAAGGGGCGTAAGACCACCACAGCCAATCAAGCCAAGCAGGAGCATCCATCATGGCAGATCAGTTTGACGTCGTCATTATCGGGGGCGGGCCAGGCGGCTACAATTGCGCAATCCGCGCGGCCCAATTGGGTTTGAAGACCGCCATCATCGAAAAGCGCGGTCGCTTGGGCGGCACCTGCCTGAATGTCGGCTGCATTCCCTCCAAAGCGCTCTTGCATGCCTCAGAAGCCTATGAAGCGGCCCAGCATCATTTTGCTGACATGGGCATTGAGGTGACAGGTGTCTCGCTCAACCTCGCCAAAATGCTGGCGCAGAAGGATGATGCGGTTGACGGCCTGACCAAGGGTGTCGAATTCCTGATGAAGAAGAACAAGATCACCTATCTGGTCGGTACCGGGCGGATCGCCGGTCCTGGTCAGGTTGAGGTGACCGCAGCTGATGGCACGGTGTCAGGCTTGGCGACACGCAATATCGTGATTGCCACTGGGTCAGACATTCTCTCACTGCCCGGCGTGACCATTGATGAGGAGCGGATCGTTTCTTCCACCGGCGCGCTGAAACTGGCACAGGTGCCCAAGAAGATGATCGTGATTGGCGGGGGCTATATCGGGCTTGAGATGGGCTCGGTCTGGCGGCGTCTGGGGGCCGAAGTTACGGTCGTCGAATATCTAGACCGCATCACACCGACCATGGATGGCGAGGTATCCACCCAATTCATGCGCATCTTGAAGAAGCAGGGCATCAGCTTTGAATTGGGCACCAAGGTGACGGGTGTTGAAAACACCGGAAAAGGTGTGAAAGTCTCGGTTGAACCGGCCAAAGGCGGCGAAGGCAAAGTGCTCGACGCCGATGTCGTATTGGTGTCCATCGGCCGCAAACCCTATACTGAGGGCTTGGGGCTGGAGACGGTCGGCATTGCAACCGATCCACGCGGCTTCATTCCGTCTCAACATTGGGCGACCACCGCGCCTGGCATTTATGTCATTGGTGATGTGACCTATGGGCCCATGCTGGCGCATAAGGCTGAAGAGGAAGGGGCGGCAGTGGCTGAGA
Source organism: Candidatus Phycosocius bacilliformis (assembly GCF_003112735.1). Classification (GTDB taxonomy): domain Bacteria; phylum Pseudomonadota; class Alphaproteobacteria; order Caulobacterales; family Aquidulcibacteraceae; genus Aquidulcibacter; species Aquidulcibacter bacilliformis. The sequence goes on along the minus strand of NZ_BFBR01000001.1, from coordinate 241,738 downwards.
TCATCGCTGGCCTGCCCGGCCATGTGAATTTTGATGTCATTCCGGGCGTGGTCTATACCAATCCCGAGGTCGCCAGCGTCGGCAAGACCGAAGAAGAGCTCAAGACCGCTGGGACGCCCTATAAAGTCGGCAAATTCCCCTTCATGGCCAATAGCCGTGCACGAACCAATCATGAGACTGATGGCTTTGTGAAAATCCTCGAGCATGCTGAAACCCGCCGCATTTTGGGCGTCCACATGATTGGGGTTGGCGTGGGTGAAATGATTGGCGAGGCCTGTCTTGCGATGGAATTTGGGGCTTCGGCTGAAGATATCGCTCGCACTTGCCACGCCCATCCCACCATGTCGGAAGCCATGCGAGAGGCTGGCAAGGCCGTCGACGGCTGGGTCATGCAAATGTAAACCACCCGAGCAGGCAAGGTTTTGAGCAAACCTTGGTGTCTGCGATCGCTTTTGTCCGCGCACGCTGGAGGCCACTGATGGCTGAGACCACGATCACGACCCCACTCACCCTGCCCTGTGGCGTGGTGTTGAAAAACCGATTGGCTAAGGCCGCGATGACCGAAGGCCTCGCCGACTCGATGGGGGTGCCGACGCAGGGTCTGGTGCGCCTTTATCAGGGCTGGGCGGAGGGTGGCTGTGGTCTTCTGATCACCGGCAATGTGATTGTTGAGCTTGACCATCTTGAACGTCCTGGCAATGTGGTGTTGGCGGGAGCTTTGTCTGATGCTGCCAAAGCAGCCTTCAAAGCCTGGACCCAAGCCGGGACGGCTGACGGGACGCACGTATGGGCCCAGATCAGTCATGCCGGCAGGCAGACCCAGAAGCTGGTCAATCCCCGTCCTAAGGCGCCTTCCGCGGTCAAATTGGGCTTGCCTGGTGGCCAGTTTGGTGAGCCGCAGGCCATGACCCAAGCAGAGATTGAAGCGACCATTACGGCCTATGTCGACGCGGCCCGCACCTGTCAGACGGTCGGCTTTACCGGTGTGCAAATCCACGCCGCACATGGCTATTTGCTGTCAGCATTTCTCAACCCTCTCGCCAACCAGCGCGAGGATGACTTTGGTGGAACTTTGGCCAATCGTGCCCGTCCACTTCTGGAGATCGTGCGGCGGACGCGCCAAGCCGTCGGGCCTGGCTTTGCCATTGGCGTCAAACTCAATTCTTCTGACTTCCAAAAGGGTGGGCTCACTACCGAGGATTCGGTGACGGTGGCGACTTGGTTGCAGGACTTGGGCGTGGATTTGTTAGAAGTATCGGGCGGCAATTATGAGGCTCCCGAAATGATGGGGATGGAGGGGCTGGACCCCGATGCGCCACGGCCCACCAAAAGTGCTTCAACCTTGGCGCGGGAAGCCTATTTCTTCGAGTTTGCCCGTGGCCTGCGCGCCAAGGTCAAAATGCCGATCATGCTGACCGGCGGCCTCAGAACGCGTGCTGGCATGCAGGCGGCCCTTGACGAGGGGATTGATGTCATCGGCATTGCCCGCCCACTCACCGTGGACCTGCGCGCTGCATTGCCTTTGTTAAACGGCACAAGTGACCATCTGCCAGCCTGGGAGGCCCAATTGCAGGAGCGGCCCGGCCTGTTCGGCCCGAAATCCCCGTTCAAGCTCATCCGAACCATTCAGGGTTTTGCTGGCATCTATTGGTATTATGGCCAATTCTACCGATTGGGCCGCGGGCAAGACGCCGCCCCCGCTTTAGCGCCGTTAAAGGCCATGGGTGAAGTGATGGGTCTGTCCAAACGCTGGCTTGCAGCCCGCCGCAGCAACACATATTTCTCGCCGGTGTGAGGATGACACCAGAGCCGTGCGCCGTCACCACGGCCGGGGGCACCCATTTGGACCCGCACGCCACCCTCCTGTAGTGCCCCCGGCATTGCCCGCTTGGCTTAGCCAAAATTCATGGAGACCCATGGGCCTCGGCCATGAGACCGATGATAATGGCCCAGACCGCCAATTTGGTTCAGTTGAAACCCACGCACGTATTCGCCAACTGCGGAGGTCAAGCCTCAAGACCGCGCTTTACTGGCTGCAGCTGTTGGCTTTGCCTTCGTGGCTGGCGCACCCATGATGAACTCAATCTGCTCGGGATGGTCGACCCAGACGCTGGGACCATTGGAGCTTCGGACAAAGCCGCGCACCCGGATCGATCGGCCTTGCAGTGCCAGGATTTCTTCTGCCCCACCCTTCCAGAGACCAAAAGCGCGTGCCGGGACGATTGCCGTCACGTCGGTTTTCTCATCCGTGCCGAAATTGAGGTAAATGACCTGACCTCGCTGGCTGGCTTTCTCCACCCGCCCTTCCATCAATTGGAAACTATTGAGCCCACCTTGCAGGGCTTCAGGTGTGGCAAAGCGGACTTGGTAGGGCCCCGCGGTCCACAGACCCCGCCCAGCTCGTCGCGCCTCCCGCTCTGCCTGCCACAGGTCACCAATCGCCTGACGATTATCAGCATAGGTATGGACCCGCGCCAAGCCGTCGCGCAAGATCCGATCTTGCACCCAGATGGGCTCTTTGCCAAAGCCCTGCGGGATAAAGACATGGGCAATGGCGCGGCCGCGTTTGTCGCGCCGCAAACCATCATAGCGCAATTCAACCTTCTGGCCGAGGATCAGCCGCTCTAATTCCTGGCTTGCGCGCGGACCCCACTGATCGCCCGGGCGAACCCGCGGGGCTTCGACCTCCGCCAAGCGGACCTCGAGCCCCGACTCCAGGACAAAACTATCCCCATCCAGCACTTTGCTGACTTGCCCACTTTCGCCACGCTCAAACCGAGGGCTGGCGGCGATAATGGCTGCGACTACACCAAACAAACCAATCAATTTCAGAGATTTACCTAATGTCATCACACGCCCTGCCTCTTCTTGGGTTGTGAATGACCTCAGCCTATGTTCTTGTTTTGATCTTGTCGAGTCTTATTTTAGGTAAGCGCGCAGATTTTTTTGATCAGGGATTTAACCGTATGAAATACCGGTCAATTTTTCCGACAGGGTCCATAGGTCGCGGGCAATGTCTTGGTCCACCGCATGCGCGCGGACTTCGCCATGGGCTTTGCCGCCGGGCTCTGACAATGCGGCAATGTCGCAATCCTCACAATAGACTCCACCGATCCCGTCAAGCTGTGGCGAGGTGGCGCACCACACGCTGGTGGCCGCCCCTTGTTCGGGGGTCTTAAACAGCGGATTGAGATTACCCTCCTGATCCATCCAGCCCATGGCGATCATTTCTTCCTTGGGTAAATGGCGCTGCAGATTGGTCATGATCCCACCGGGATGGACCGAATATGCGCGGATGCCATGGGCCTTACCTCGCGCGTCAAGCTCGACCGCAAACAGGCTATTGGCGCTTTTGGCCCGACCATAGGAGAGCCATTTGTCATAAGGCGTGGTCTCGAAATTGGGGTCGTTAAGATCAACCCCGCCAATGCGGTGGCCGATGGATGACACCGAGACAACCCGCGCACCCTTGGCGTCGACAAGACGGGGCCATAGCCGACCAACAAGCTGGAAATGGCCCAAATGATTGGTGGCAAACTGGCTCTCATAGCCGCGCTTATCGCGCGTCAGTGGGTTGGCCATGATGGCGGCATTATTGATCAGGATATGAACGGGTCCGCCGATCCCCTTGGCAAAAGCATCGATACTCTCAGGATCTGACAGGTCGAGGGCGGTAATCTCCACCTGGCCTGCGACGTCAGCAAGCTCCACCTTGGCCGCGTCGGGCCGGCGAGCAGCGACAATGACGCGCGCTCCGGCACTGGCAAGCGCGCGCACCGTTTCCAGTCCCAGCCCGGAATAGCCACCGGTGACGATGGCGGTTTTGCCGGTCAAATCGCGTCCGGCGATCACATCTAGCGCCGCTGTCCGCATGCCAAAGCCTGAATTGAGCGGTTTTTGGTGTTCTGAAATGGTCGCCATTTTATCTCCTCCAAGCAATGTCTCACCAAATTGTGACCGAGGAAATCAACGCTGCCTAGCCCCATTCCCAATTTCATGCAGGCCTGAGGGCTGTGATCACACAGTTTACCCGTTGACCCCGTCTGTTGACGCACCGAATCGTGGGCATAAGGTGGGCCGAAATCATCAGATGATAGGCACCATGGCAGACGGTCATTTCCCTACCCCCACAGAGGCCATCCCAGCGACCCATGCAGACCGGGTGTATCAAGCCTTGTTGCAGGATATTCTCGAAAATGGTCAGCGGCGCGAGGATCGCACGGGGACGGGGACATTGGGTGTATTTGGCCGTCAGATGCGCTTTGATCTGGCCGATGGCTTTCCCTTATTGACCACCAAAAAACTGCACACACGCTCAATCATCATCGAGCTTTTGTGGTTTCTGCGCGGGGAAACCAATATTGGCTGGTTGAAGGAAAATGGCTGCTCGATCTGGGATGAATGGGCCGATGCAGATGGTGAACTGGGCCCAGTCTATGGCAAGCAATGGCGGTCTTGGGCGGCCCCAGATGGGCGCAGTATCGATCAGATCAACCAATTGGTTGGCGCGCTGCGCGCCAATCCTTGGTCTCGTCGGCACGTTATTTCAGCGTGGAACCCGGCAGATGTCGACGACATGGCGTTGCCGCCGTGCCATTGCCTGTTTCAGTTTCATGTCTCAACCGATGGCCGCTTATCCTGCCAGCTTTATCAGCGGTCAGCCGATGTCTTTTTAGGTGTGCCCTTCAACATTGCCTCTTATGCCTTATTGACCCTGATGATGGCGCAGGTGGCCGGCCTGAAGCCCGGTACATTTGTGCACACTTTGGGCGACGCCCACCTCTATGTGAACCATTTGGATCAAGCGCGCCTGCAGCTAGAGCGTACACCTTTTGCCCTACCCACGATGCGGCTCAATCCAGAGATTACCGATATCTTCGGCTTCAACTATGGCGACTTCACGCTTGAGAATTATCAAGCCCACCCGCACATCAAGGCGGCGGTCGCGGTTTAAGCGGCGGCCCGCTTCCGTGGAGCGGCACCCCGATCTAGAAATTCAGCCAAGACTTCTTGTTGCCAGTGCTGGCCGTTTCATCCTCTGCGCCTAATCCATCAAAGCTCTCAATACCCGGATCATCCGGCACAACCGGCGTGGTGTCGGTCGCCCCTGCCTGCCCGGGCTGGCCTGTGCGTTCGGTCAGGCTGGCAAGCTCAGGTGCCGCCAGACGTTCAGAATCAGACCGTTCCAGCCGTGGATGGACCAAAACGCCGCGATCCCCATAGGATTCGATCAAACGCGCCCAGTCGGCATCCTCATAGGCAAAGGCAATGCCATCGGGGTCCAGATCAGACCAATCAGGCTCACGCGGTGCATTAGCGCCTTTGGCCAACCACTCCCGCGCCCCCGCTTCATCCCCCGCCGTCTTGGCGGCAGCCGCCCGCAGCCCCAGAATGCGCGAGGTCGGCCGTTCGGCCAGTAAAGGTTCCAGACCCTGTATGGCCGTTACGGCATCCTGATTGAGCAGGGCCTGTTCCACACCCAAAATCCGGCTTTCGCGGTGATTGGGATTCAGCCGGATCAATCCATCCAACCAACGTGCCTGCGTTGGAATGGGCTCCTCGCTTTTGAGGTCGCGATAAGCAATCGCAAGGGCAGGGTGAGGAGCGGCCTCCCACGCTGATTCCAAGGTTCCGGCGGCTTGCCATTGCTTGCCGACCATGGCTTGCAGCCGCGCTGCCATCACCGCCGCTGGGGCAAAGCCGGGCGCAAATTTGATGGCACGTTGGGCCAGTTCAAGGGCTTGGGCGGGATCCATCATCCGTTCGGCGCGATGGGCTGCTGCGGAAAGTACGACCGCCCGCCGGCGCGTCGCCGTCTTCTGGCCGACAAGGCCGCGCCGCTCGGCATCATCAAGCGCACCCAGCGCCCCATCCCAATCTGCTGCTAAGACGCGGCGATGAAACAGGAATTCCGCTGGCCACGGGGCCTTTTTGGATTGCTGCAAGGCTGCTTCGGCGTGCGAAATAGCCGCAGCCATATTGCCACGATTGAGCGCCAATTCTGCCAAGCCGCGCCGCGCGGCGACACCATAGCCCGCCACATCGGTGAGTTCGCCATAGAGGCGCTCCCCGGCCGCTCCGTCACCGGCGATCACGGCAGCCTTTGCCGCAAGGAACTTCGCGCTTGCTGCATCGGGTGAAAAGCCCAGCGCCTTTTGGGCATGTCTGCGGGCTTCAGAAATCTCCCCACCCTCAAGGGCGGCCATGGAAAGACCCAGAGTATCGAGGCATTTCTTGCGGGCATTTTCCATTTGGGCCCGCTTCATGCGGGCAGGCAATCCCCACAGCCAACCGATGAAGCCCCATGTCGCTGTCAGGATGATGGTGACCAGCATTGCAATCGCCGCGGCAACTCCAGGGCTGGCGCTAATCTTGTGCTGACCGTCATTATAGACGATTTCACCGGGCATGATCGCCAAAAACACAAATCCGGCCAGCAACGCCAACCCGATGGCAATCAGTACAATCAGGCGGATCGTTTTCATGGCAGAGTCCCTTGCCCGGATTGGGGAGCAGTTCCAGTTGTGGCACGATTTGCCGGCGGAGATGCAGGAATAATGCCAACAGGGCTTGAGGGCGTGGGTGCTGGACTGACGGTTCCACCGCGACCGCCCCGCTCAACCGCCCCCCGCAACGCCGCAACTCGCGCTTCAAGTTCAAGCCTTCCTTGGGCTCCAACCAGCCAGTCACTCACAACCGCCGGCGCAGGACTAATGGCCTTGACCTCCTCAATTGCCGCCGAAAGGTCACCTTGATCCAGCTTGAGTTTGGCGCGCAAAAGGCTCGACTGCGGGCTGGTCCCAGTAACGCTGGCGACTTGCTCAACACGAACCAGACCCGAGAAAAAGCTCTTGAGCCATCCCCAGAAGCCGCTCTGTTTCAAAGCCTCCCGGTCGGCGGCCTCAATCGCGGGTCCAAGGGCTGCAAAGCGTTCTTGTAACAGGACGCGTGTCGGCACGCCTTTGCGGGCAAACTCTTCCAAGGCGGCCACTTCGGCGGTGCCGGGCATTGCTGCCCGGACGGTCTCAAACTCTGGCCAGAAGGGGCCGGGTCGGCTGGCGGCTTCCACCAGATTGATCACAGCGAAGGTAACCCCTGGAGCAGGGGCTTGCGCAGCCTGGCTTTGCAGGCCCTGAACCAGCGCCTTAAGGCTGGCGATATCGCTTTGCAGGCCGGCTATAACCGCCCCGCCTGCCCCGGTTGGATCAAGGGCTGCAAGTCTGGTTTCAATTGCGGTTACGCGTCCAGCAACACCCTTCAATTCTGCGCCAAGGTCGCCTGTGTCAGGTGTGGTGGCAGATGGAGGTGTTGCACCTGGGCCAGTAGGGGGGCTGGGGTTGGTCCGGGCTTCAAGCTGGCTGACCCTCCCCTCTAAGGCCTTCAAGCGGGCGGCGACATCGCCCAACGCCGTGGTCACCCCTCCGGCTTGTGCCGCAGGCTGCGGGGCCAAAGTCGAAAGTCCCACCGCTTTAAGCAAGGCAGGCTGGCTTAAAGCGGTCAAAGCCAGAACCGCGCCACCCCCTGTGGCCAAAACTGACATGATCAGCACCGTGAACAGGCCAACACCGCCTCGTGGCGCGGGTGTTGTGGCGGGGCCAGTGTTTGCAGGTGGCCAGCTGCTGGCCGTTTCTGATGCAGCAGCCTTACCCGTTGCGCGCAATTGCGCGTCCAAAAACGGGTCGGATATCGGACGTGGGGCTTGGGTTTCCTCGCGCAGGATTCCGGCGGCTTGTTCCGGCACCACCTTGTCGGTGTCCGCAGCGGCAACAGGATCAGAAGCGCCGGATGGGGGCGACACGTCGGCGGGGTTAGGGTCAGTTGATAGCTTTTTGTTTGCCATGGTCTTGTTAAACTCTGCTGCGCCCAATCACTCAAGGCCTTCTTGCGTCATTGCCTCACGCAAGGCCGCCATCAAGGCGGCTTCGTCGGGGGCTTCGGCCATATGCTTAGAGCTAAAGTCGTATGTTTCCAGCGGCTTAAGACAGGCCGCTGAAAGGCCAATCAACTGCCAGCGCCGCAAATCTGCATCCGAATCTGCAATCGCCGAACCCAGCCTGCGGGCCCCAGCCGGGGAGTGGATCAGAACAAAGCCATGCGCGCTGGCCAAGGTTTCGCGCAGACGGGCTGGGAAATCTGGATGGTCAGCAGTCGTGTAAACCTCGATGTGACGGGCTTCAAAGCCACAGGCGCGCAACATGCCGGTCACATCACCGGCAACTTCCTGGCCGCGCAGATGCAAGAGTGCGCCACGGCGCGGGCTCATCCGGTCAGCGGCCAGAACGGCCAGAGTTGCCCCATCGCCACCTGCTGAGATCACGGTTTCAAAGCCCGCGGTCAAGGCGGCTTCGGCGGTCGCATCGCCGACCGCATAGAGCGGCAAAGCCTTGATTGCGTCGGTCACCTCGATGGTGCGGGCAGCGGCGGCGCTGGTCATTAAAAGTGCTTGCACGCCCTCAAGGACGATCTCGGCACCTGTCGCATAGATTTGGGCGGCGGGAATCACCACAGGCGCAAGTCCCAGCGCGCGCACCGCCTCGGCAGTGACATCAGCACCAGGTAACGTGCGGGTGATGATGCACGCTGTCATGTCATCCATGCACTCCGGCCAGTCGGTCGCCCGCCATTGCCTTGATCTGGGCACCAAGATCAGCCCCTAAGTGTTGAGCCGTAGCAACACTGGCGGCCGACAAATGGGCCTCTTTACGCCAACGCGTTGTGCCATCGGCATCGAGGGCCTCGCCGATAAAGGTCAGATCGCCATGGGTATCAAGCTGGGCAAGCGCGCCGATGGCGGTTCGGCACGAGCCATCCAATGCCGTCAGAAAAGCCCGTTCAGCGGCCACTTCGATTTCAGTCATGTGATCGGCAATGCGGGCAAAGGCAGAAGCGGTTTTTGTGTCTCCGGCCCGCGCTGTGATTGCCAAAGCGCCTTGGCCAATGGCAGGCGGCATGGCCACCGGGTCCAACATCACATGAGGCACATCCCGATAACCCAAACGGGCAAGTCCGGCAGCCGCCAGCAGGGTCGCATCGCACTGACCCGCCTTTAATTTGTCCAGACGTGTGCCGACATTGCCCCGTAAGCTGATCACCGAGAGATCGGGTCGTGCGTGCTTGAGCTGGGCCACCCGGCGCAGACTGGCCGATCCAATGACGGCCCCGTGTTTCAGGTCGCTCAACCCCAAGCCCGAAACGCTGACCAAAGCATCGCGCCGATCCTCACGCTTGGGCCCGGCAAGCAAGACGATTCCGTCTGGCAATTGGGTTGGCACATCCTTCAGCGAGTGGATGGCACAGTCGATGCGGCCGTCCAGCAGCGCATCATCCAACTCCTTGGTGAACAGGCCTTTGCCACCTGCTTCACTCAAAGGGCGGTCCTGAATGCGGTCGCCGGTCGTGGTAATGGGTATAATGGGCAGATGGGTGTCAATCTCCTCCCCTGCCAACCCCAATGCTTCTGCCAACAACGCCCGCAGCTGTCCTGTCTGAGCCAAAGAAAGCGGCGAACCGCGAGCACCAATGCGCATGACAGACTTCCAGTTCCAAGCGGGGCAGATGTGCAGCCTGACCCTGATCTGACCCCGGATTCGGCAAGTCTGCCAAGCGCTTGGGGAAAGATGCCAAGTTCAGGCCCACAGCTTGCAATTGCCGATAAGCTGTCTTTTCCTTAAAGCCCGCATGCTCTAGTGGCAAGGCAGATCACGCTTTGGAGCCAGCATGCACGGGCAGTCGTCCCATTTGTCCCGCCAGATTGTTCTGGGATTGGAAACCAGCTGCGATGAAACCGCTGCTGCAGTCGTCGTGCTGGAGGCCGGACGTGCGCGTGTCCTGTCGAGCGTGGTGGCCAGCCAGATTGAGGCCCATGCCCCTTATGGTGGCGTTGTCCCCGAAATTGCCGCCCGCGCCCATGTGGAGGTGATCGACGGGCTGGTGCAGGAGGCGCTGCGGCAGGCCGATCTTGGTTTTTCGGACCTGACGGGGGTTGCGGCCACGGCGGGGCCGGGCTTGATCGGCGGAGTAATGGTGGGCCTTTTGACCGGAAAAGCCATTGCTTTGGCGTGTGGTCTGCCACTGGTGGGCGTCAATCATCTCGAAGGCCATGCGCTGTCGCCAAGGCTGGAAGCCGATGTGCCGTTTCCCTATCTCCTTCTTTTGGTGTCGGGCGGGCATTGCCAATTGTTGCGCGTGTCAGGCTTGGGCGCTTGCGAGCGGCTTGGGTCGACGATTGACGACGCGGTGGGTGAAGCCTTTGACAAGACCGCCAAGGTTTTGGGTTTGGGTTATCCCGGCGGACCAGCAGTGGAACGGGCAGCCCGGACAGGTGATGCAACCCGCTTTGCGCTGCCGCGGCCGCTCAAAGGCCGACCCGGTTGCGATTTTTCTTTTGCTGGTCTGAAAACTGCGGTTGCGCGCGAGGCGGCCAGTCTTGTGCCCTTGCAAGCCACCGATGTTGCAGATCTATGCGCGAGTTTTCAGGCCGCTGTGGGCGATGTGCTGGAGGACCGCACCCGACACGCGATGGAGTCAATGGCTGTGCCTGCGGGTGAAGCTGGGCGTCTGGTTGTTGCCGGGGGCGTGGCAGCCAATCTGGTGTTGCGCGGCCGCCTGCAAGGGCTGTGTGATGATCTTGGTTGGACGTTTTTTGCCCCCTCTCTGGCCTATTGCGGGGACAATGCGGCCATGATCGCGCTTGCAGGAGCAGAACGCTTGGTCCAGGGAATGGTGGATGATCTGGATGTTCTGGCGCGCCCACGCTGGCCACTTGATGATGTCGCCGCTCAGGCGGCTCCGGTCTATAAGACTGGGCGCAAAGGGGCCAAGGCCTAACCAGGCCTAGGCTTGATTATTGTGGGTTTGGACCAAGCCTTTTCGACGCGCCGCTGCGCCATAGAAGCCAACCCTAAAGGGGCCAAACCAGAAGACTTTGCCGATCCCACGCCACATCTTGTCATAAGCCCAAGCAAGCTTCGCGTGACCGGTCAGCCACAGAAGGGCGACCAGTGGTGCCAGTATAACGGCTTGGACCACGCCTTTGGCCATCGCGAGCACCATGCGCAGATAGTTTCTGTCCGCACGATTATACCATTGGCCGGTTGCATTGTGGCCAAATGCAAACGCGCGTTGGGTCAAATAGTGCCAGGTCGCTCTATGGGGTGGTACATCTTCATAAACCCAGGCATCAGCGGCCCAGCCAAAGCGGTAGCCTTTGCTGACAACCTCACGCCACAGAATATCATCCTCACCTCCGGTTTCATTGGCCTTTGGATTGAATGGCTGCGTTCCCGAAAGCACTTTGTCCCGGTGCAGTAAACAATTGCCGCAGCCATAGGGTATCTCAATCAGCCGGGTCGGGCCGTTCAATAGGCGGGAGAAAAACGCCTTGAAATAGTCAGACGGCACCCGATGATTGGCAGGCACGCGTGCTTCGATCGGGCCGAACACCACCTCAGCGCCCGTTTCGGCCTGCGCTTTCATGAGGTTAGCCAGCCAGTCAGGCGTGGCAACTTCATCGTCATCGAGAAAGGCAATGAATGTTCCACACGCCAGCGCCACGGCGGTATTGCGCGCATTGGCAACCCCGGCGGCGGGCTCAACAGCATAGGTGAACGGAACTGGCCCAGATTTGTGCTGGTTTGCCGCCTCAGACAGGACTTTGGCCGCCGGTTCAGCACTCTTTTCAGCGTCATTGTCGACCAGAATAATCTCGAACGGGGGTGCGCCAATCTGGGCGAGCACGGACCCCACGGCATTCAACGCGCCATTTGGACGGTGAAAGGTCGGGATGATGACACTGATGACCGGTGCCGTCGTCTCTTTGCCTGTCACGTTTTGTCCTTCCCCGATTTCGGATTTGCTGGTGACACGCAGGTCTTGTGCCACAAAACCCTCGCCCAATCCTTACCGTTTGCGCGGCCAACAGCAAAAAGCCGCCAAAGCGGGGGGCTTTGGCGGCTAAGGAACACGTCTCTTTGGGGGGGAAGACGTGGGGGTAAGGGGAGGGGAGTTCGCTTGCTTTAGTAGCCGGCCACGCGGGCTGCCATCTCGCCGACGGGGGCAAGGATGGAGATCACAAACAGGGCTGCCAAGGTCAGGCTCCAGAGGTGTGGGTTGGTGTTTGAGGTCGTCATGGGGAGGTTCCGTTTCTGTTTCTATGTTGATGCACTCTATATAGCTAAAGGCTGTACGCTTGTCAATGAACAATTTGCATATCGTTCATTAATTATTCGCAAGATGCGATTTTTGGGGGTTGGGCGGGGGTGAGGTCAGTCTTGTGTGGGGTGGATTGGTGGCTTTGGTCCGCCTAGCTTATGGCTTGTCGGCACCGCACGGCGCGTGTGTCTGCGCGTTTTGCGCGTGTGTCTGCGCGTTTTGCGTCAGCGTGGATAACAAGCGCCCTGACGTCTCGGCTTCTCTATCAGATTGTCATGCAGGGCGATGAAGCCGGGTCTTCGACACTGTGTTGCCAGGGCGAGATAATCCGCGCGCGCACCTCTAGCGCTTGAGCAAGCCCTTGAAGAGCAGATCCATGGTGCCTTCGAGCTCGCGGCGCAACATGTCAATCCGATAGCAATTATACAATTGCGGATAACGGAATTTCATCGTGGCACATTGGATCATTTCAGCCAGTTCATTGAGATTGTCATTGGGCGCAAACAGGCCTTCTGCAATCCCATCCCGCAAGATACGCTCCAGATAGACGCGCTCAGCAGCCAAGCGGCGATTTGAATAGGCTGGCCGCTCCCGCGAAATGGCTTGGGCCAATTCAAATATCTTTTTGCTGTGGTCGATCATGTTGAACGTGTGCTCAAGCACAACGCGATGAAATTCCCGCAGCCGCTCACCCGCAGAGCCGCCGCTGCTGACGACCTGCTCCATCATCGTATCTTCCTCACACTCGTGCGCGCGGGCAAAGGCTTCCGCGATGTCGAGCTTCGAAGGGTAGAATCTGTAAAGATTCCCCGTAGACATCTTGAGGTCAGCGGCAATCTCCGACATCGTGGTTTTGTTGTAACCATAATGCTCGAATCGCCGACCAGCAGCTTCCAAAATGCGTTCACGGGTTTCAGTTTTTTCGTCCATGACGCCCTCATAGACTGGAAACGATGAACAATCAACAAAATGTTCAGTCTTTATAAAAATGACGTCAGTGTCAGAATTGAGCAGGAGAATGAGCCAGAATGACCACGATTGGCATTATCGGTGCAGGGGCGTGGGGGACCGCTTTGGCGCAAGTCGCAGCCAGTGCCGGCCATGAGGTGACCTTGTGGGCGCGCGAGGTCGATGTGGTCGCATCCATTCGTGCCCAGCACGAAAACAGCCTCTTTCTGCCGCAGGTCACATTGTCTCCCCGGATTACAGCCACGACTGATTTAGCACCGCTTGCTGATGCGGAGGCAATATTGGCAGTGGTCCCGGCCCAATTCATGCGCGTTACGCTTGAAGCTCTTGCCCCGCATCTCAAGCCAGCCACGCCCGTTGTTCTGTGTTCGAAAGGGATTGAGCAGGGCAGCCAAAAGTTGATGACCGATGTTCTGGCAGAAGTTCTGCCACAGGCTATCGGTGCTGTATTGTCTGGACCGAGCTTTGCCAAAGATGTGGCGATTGGCCTGCCCACAGCTGTTACCTTGGCCTGTGCCGATCCTGAAGTGGGTCAGCGTTTGGTTGATCTGATCGGGATCGCCACGTTCCGGCCCTATCTGGCGACCGATTTGGTTGGGGCTGAGATTGGCGGGGCGGTCAAGAATGTGCTCGCGATAGCCTGCGGCATGGCAGAAGGCCGTGGCTTGGGTGAGAGCGCGCGGGCGGCCTTGATCACCCGCGGCTTTGCCGAGATGACGCGATTGGGCGTCGCCATGGGGGCGGATGCACGCACCTTGGCGGGCCTGTGCGGTTTAGGTGACCTTGTGCTGACGTGTTCCAGCAAGACCTCCCGCAATTTTGCTTTGGGCTTTGCCCTGGGGCAGGGCCAGACTTTGGCGCAGGCAACAGCGGGCAAGGTGAGCATTGCCGAAGGGGCCTCCACCGCCCCAGCCCTGTTGGCACTTGCCGCCAGCAAATCTGTCGCGATGCCGATTTGCGAGGCGGTTGCCGCCATTCTGGCCGGTCGGGTCGACGTGGCGACGGCCATCGGCACCTTGCTCGCACGACCTTTCAAAGTGGAGACTGACTAATGCCCTTGTTCCTTCTAACCTGCCTCGACAAGCCTGGTGCTTTGGAAACCCGGCTTGCCACCAGACCGGCGCATTTAGACTATGTTGCCAGCTTCGGGGCGGCAGTGAAATTGGCGGGGCCTGTCCTGGACACCCCTGACGGGGGCCCAATCGGCTCACACTTTATCTTGGATGTGTCTGATGAGGCGGCCGTGGAAGCCTTTGCCACACAGGATCCCTATGCTCTGGCAGGTGTGTTTGCCAGCCACAAGATCCACCCCTTCCGGGTCGTGGTGGGTCATCTTTAAGCCTGTGCTCGGGCTGGTTTTCAGCACTGGTCCGTCCGATCAGGGAATAGTGAAAAGACCATCCGGCATGGGCTCGTTCAGCTTAAAGTCGCGCCAGACAATCTCATTCTGCTTGATGCCGTTGTAATAGAGCCGGATGCGGCCAGGCTGCACCCACGACAGGCCGGGCTTGGTGTAAAAGTCTGAATAGATGCGCTCATGCCAGCCGCGCGGCGTGGCAAAGCCAACCGACAGGATGGCATAATCGCGATACGCGATCCCAAACAGGGTCTTGGCCCCGGTGGGATCGGTGACCTCGATTCGATAGACGGGTTGACCATCCACCAGGTCATCGGCGTGTCGGGCGAGCCGATAGCCCGGATCGCGTGCAAAGCGGATGACGCCGAAGCCGAAATTCTCCGCCCATTGCCGATCCGCCGCCGATGGTGGCAACACGCCGTCTGGGCCATAGCTGCGCGTGCCGTCAAAGGTTAGCATGGTCACGATCTTACCATCGCGGCGGCTCTCAATCCGCACTTTGCCATCAGCCTGATGGGCTTGGGGTTTGAAATCGGGATAGACACGCCACATCCGGTGGCTCTCATTGACCAAGGGCTTGCCGTCGGGGTCATAGAAAGTGCCATAGCCTTCAAGATAAAGCGTAACCGGTCGCCGCCACGTCTCGCCCCCGGCGTGGGCGGTCGCGCGGGCGACAATGGTTGCGGCGTCAAGCTCTGGTTGGGCCATGCGCGCACCCACCAGCGGCTTATCAGGACCCGGCGGCGGACCTGCCTGCGCCGGCCATGGCAAGAGTGAGACCAGAAACAGACTGAGCCCCAAACCGAGCCGCATCACGGCACCTCCAGCACTTGCACGTCAGCCTCGGCCAGACCTTGGCGGGCGGCCTTCAGGACCTGATAGTCCGGGCTGTTCCAGAAAGCCTCGATCGCAGCCTTGCTGGGCCATTCAGACACCACTGCCGCCAAACCGCTCGCACGTGGGCCCTCATAACTTTCGCAACCAGGGCCGCGGACCAGATAACGGCCGCCATATCGCTGGATGAGCGCGGCTGTCGGCTTGCCATAGACCTCCAAAAAACGCTCACGATCATGGACCCGCACTGTGACAATCATATAGGCTGGCATGGGGCTCCCTCAATTTTTGTGCAGGCTGCTTCCAAAGTCCTGACAAAGGATATATCCATTGTTTCACTGGGAGGATGCAAGTGAAACTTTTGCGCGCCGCGACCCTGACGGTCAAAGACCTCGATCGCTCCGAAGCCCTCTATCGGGACTGGTTATTCTATCGCACCGTGGAAAAAGGTGTGCTGGCAGCCGATCTCGCAGCAAGCTGGGGTGCTACTGGTAGCGCTGGCCTGCCCTATGCCGTCATGCAGCCTGAAAGCGGCGCAGAGATTTATCTGCGCCTGATCCAGGACGAACCCCATCCTGATTATGAGGCCCTCAAGACCTATGGCTGGGCGGCCATCGAAATCTGCGTCGAGGATGTGTTGAAAGTCCATGAGCGCATGCAAGCCAGCCCCTTCAAAATCATTGGTCCGCCGCGGGAATTGGACGGCATGCCCGCCATTTTCCCGATGCAGGTACAAGGCCCCGATGAGGAGATCGTCTATCTGACCCAGATCCGCGATGATCTGCCCATGTATGATCTGCCGCGCGCCACCAGCCTGATTGATCGCCAATTCATCCATGTCTGTGCTGTCTCGGACCTGAAGGGCGCTCTGACTTGGTGTCAGGACGTTTTGGGTCTTAGCTTCGGGCGTGACATGGACATTGTCTATACCATGCTGGCCAATGCGTTCGGTGTGCCTTTTGAGCATAAATTCACCATCGCCACATTGACCCATGAGCGCGATGTTTTCTTCGAGTTTGATCAATTGCCCCCGGCTGGCGGGCCACGACCGGGCTGGAAGAATCACCTGCCGCAGGGGGTCGCCATGTCGACCATCATCTTGCCTGACTTTCATGAGCGGGTGCGCGCTCAGGCCAAATGGCTCATCACCCCGCCCCAGCGGCATCAGGGCGAAATTTACCGCGGCAAGCGGGCGGCGACCATGCGCGGCCCCGATGGTATTCTGTTTGAATTGGTTGAGGCATGAAACAAGTTGTCCTCAAGCACGCCTTAACCGCCAGGCCCAGTGCGGAGGACTTCGTCCTGCTCGACGTCCCGGCCCCAGCATGCCCGGAAGGCGGGGTTTTGGTGCGCGTCGTCCACCTCTCGCTTGATCCCTATGTCGGCTCGCGCCTGCGCGGCAAACATATGGGCGAGCCTGCACCCCAACCAGGCCTCGACCCAATCCCGGGAGCTGCCGTGTGCCAAGTGGTGGAAAGCCGCGCCGAGTGGGTCAAGCCAGGTGATTGGGTTCATGCGATGGAGGTGGGCTGGCGCGAGGTGGCAGACCTGCCGCCGGGCAGCTTCCGCAAGATCGACCCTGATGTGGCTCCCCTATCAGCCCATGCTGGGGTTTTGGGTATGCCGGGGCTCACCGCCTGGGCTGGGATGACGCAACTGGCCAAAGTCGGCCAAGGTGATGTCGTGTTGGTCGATGCGGCGGCTGGGCCCGTTGGCGGGACAGTCGGCCAGATTGCCCGCATCAAGGGGGCGAGCCGGGTTATCGGGATTGCGGGGGGGCCTGAAAAATGCGCCCTTGTGACCAATGATTACGGCTTTGATGCCTGTATCGATTATCAACAGGAGGGATGGGAGGCGGCCTTAAGTGCGGTGCTGCCGCAGGCCCCGACTGTCTATTTTGAAAATGTGTCGACCACGATGGCCAGTAAGGCGCTGGTGCGGTTGGCGCCTTATGGCCGGATGATCTTATGTGGTCTGGTTGATCAGTATCACGCAGACCAGCCGCCGCCAGGCCTGAATGCGGGGTTGATTGTGGGAAAGCGCGCCCATGTTATGGGGCTGGTCGTCTATGATTTTTACCCCCGCTGGGATGACTATGTGGCTGAGGCCAGCGCCTGGCTGGCAGACGGGCGTCTGCGCTATCGTGAAGACCGCGTGGAAGGCCTCGCGGCGGCCCCGGCCCTGTTTGGCAGGCTGATGGCGGGTGCCAATGTCGGCAAAGCGGTCGTTAGCGTGGCCCCTGAGCAGATTTGATCGGACCTGCAGGGCCGTATAACGCACGTCTTGTCTAAAAGAGTATATCCTTTAGACTGGTCCTCACCAACAAGGACCCGCGGGGTCTGTATGTCACAAGAGGGGGCGTGATATGGTTGTCAATGAAGTGGATGTGGTGCGCTGGCTACACATTCTGGCCATGGTCTATTGGCTGGGCGGGGAGTGGGGTGTGTTCCAGACTTCCTACCATGTTACCAATCGCGATCTCAGTCTGGACGAGCGGCGGCGGCACATGGAAACCGCCTATCGCATCGATATTCTTGCCCGTACCGGCATTATCATGTTGTTGCCGCTCGGGCTGCACATGGGCCATCTCTACGGCTTTGTGCCGTTTCTTGATGGCATTGGCTTGGCGATCATGTGGGTCTTGGCCTTGTCCTGGCTGGGCCTGTGCTGGGCTGCCTTCTTCAAGCGTGAGACCGATGCAGGGATCGCTTTGACCAAGATGGACGAGAAAGTACGCTTCGTATTGATCCCTGTGTTGTTTGGGGTGTCGATTTTGGCGTTCCTTGGCCATGGCCCCCTGGCGATTGAGGTCGGCAGCTATTGGTATCCGGCCAAGATGTTCACCTATTCGCTGATGTTGGTCCTGGGTCTTGGTTTGCGCTTTATCATGCGGGAATGGACCACTTTATTCCGCATTCTGGCGGCTGGACCCAATCAAGCTGCCCAGACCCAGCTTGAAATCTCCATCGGCCGGGGTCGCATGATCGCCTATTGCTATTGGATTGGGATTGCCACCACCGCCTTTTTTGGTGCGGTCAAGCCTTTCTGAGGGCCGTCCTCAAACGACAAACGCCCGACCATGAAGGCCGGGCGTTCAGACGTTCAGCGCAGGGCACGCCGGGTCTGCGCCGGGGGGAATGCCGGCGGAGCGGGACAAAAGGCCGGATCTGCAAGCGGGGGGACGACGCCAATCCGCATGCCCTCTGTCCATGAGTTGCAAGATAGACACATCAGAACAGAAAATCAAGATTAAAAGTATTTAATCCTTGCATGTGACATAATTGTTACAATTCCGTGATGTCAGTATGGCAGATGTGTCAGCGACGCGGATCATATTTAACGGTTGGCCCCGGTGTGGTGAACAGCGATGGGGCCATGGCACCACCCCCGGCAGTTTCGCTCAACTGAACACGTGTGATCCGACCCTGGCGGTCAGCGATCGACCATTCGCGCAGCTGGCCTGCCTTCTCGTCAAACACCACTGTCAGCTCGCCATCGGCCTGACGGGCCTTGTCGCGTACGGCCATCACAGTGGTGCCACTGCGCTTGGCTATGGCAGTCACCAAGACATCGGTCTCAAGGCTGACATTGGCTTTCAGCAGAAAATAGAGTGGGGTCTTGCGCAAGGGATAGCGGTCGGTTGTGCGCAGGCGTCGATCCTGCAAACTCACCGTAGACCCGTCTGAGATCAGCAGCAGGGGCGAGGGGGCGTCATATTCAAACCGCACCTTGCCAGGTCGTTGCAACCAGAACCGTCCGCTCACCAAAGTGCCGTCAGGATTGGTCTGTTGAAAACGGCCTTGCAGGCGGGTGATGGCGTTCAGCGCCCGTGTGAGGCTGGCAATTGCCGCGCTGCGTTCCGCCCCAGACAGGCTTTGAGCAGACGCGATGCCTGGCACGCACAGGGATGCACAAAGAGCAAGAAGATGACGTCGGTTCATGGGGCATACCTGTGCCGGAATTCTATGGAGATTTGAAGGCAATTTATTGTGTTGTGTCCATTGATCATCGCGGACTGCGCAAGGCGGCTCGGTGGACCCGGCCATGCCAGTCTATCGGCTTTGTGCGTCTAAGCAGAAACTGGTTCCGGTCCCATAGCCAAAACCCCAGGTTCGTTTGCCGAATGTGTCGATGTGAAAGCGCTGCCGGCGCGTCGACGTCTTTTTTGTAGGGTCATAATAGGCTCCCAAGCCAATCTTCAGATTGGAAGGCGATGCCCGCCACATTTGGCACAGACTCCGATAGGGTTCGTGTTCTCCTTGTGCTGGCGTGCGTGGCATCAGATCAAGGGCACCAAATTGTAAATGAGCACTTCGGCGCGCCCCACCCATGCACGCATTGAAGGCGGCTGTGCGATAGCCAGAGACCACCTGGACAGGTCCAATCGCCGGTTTAACCTGATCACGTATGACCCTGAGGGTTGGCACAATCTTAGGCCATTGATTGCGGGGTGGCAGGACGAAGGGCTCGGTTGGGCACGTCGGACTGGCAAAGTGACGGTCCACCCACAAAAGTGACCAGACCGGCACAACATCATCCAACCCTTCTTGCTTCAAAAATCTGCTGAAAGCGTCGAACGCAACAGCCCGATCAGGCTCCTTTCGCAACCAAGCCATGAAAATGGCTGGCGGGCCTGCGTTGTCACGTGTTCGCCTGTCGATTTGCGGTGAACCCAAATTGGACAATGAGCTGGGCAGGCCCAACGCAAGCGCAGCGATTATGATAAGCGCGAAAAATCGGACAGGTTGCAACACACGCGAGAGTTACCAGCCCCCGGCAATCCGCTCAACCATGATCCGGCAGCAAGATTTCGCGTTTGCCGGCATGGTTGGGCGGACTGATCATGCCTTCTTGTTCCATGCGCTCAATCAAGCTGGCGGCGCGGTTATAGCCCAGTGATAAACGCCGCTGAAGATAAGAGGTTGAGGCCTTGCGATCACGTGCCACGATGGCCACAGCCCGATCGAACAAGTCATTGCCCGAAGATCCGCCGGGCTCGAACTCGCCGCCATCGGCATAGGGATTGTCGTCGTCGGCTTCGGCCGTGATTTCATCAAAATATTCCGGCGCACCCTGCGCCTTGAGGCTGGCGACGATTTCTTCCACTTCCTTGTCGGATACAAAGGGTCCATGTAGGCGGCGCATTTTCCCACCTTGGGCCATGTAAAGCAGGTCACCCTGGCCCAACAATTGTTCGGCCCCTTGTTCGCCCAGAATGGTGCGGCTGTCGATTTTTGACGTGACCGAATAGGAAATCCGGGTCGGGAAATTGGCTTTAATCGTGCCAGTGATCACATCGACTGAGGGGCGTTGGGTGGCCATGATCAAATGGATGCCAGCGGCCCGCGCCATCTGCGCCAGACGTTGGACCGCCCCTTCAATATCCTTGCCGGCGACCAGCATCAAATCGGCCATTTCGTCGATCACCACCACAATATAGGGCATGTGGGTGAGTTCGAACGTCTCGGTCTCATAGATTGGCTTGCCGGTTTCCCGGTCCCAGCCCGTCTGCATGGTACGCGAGAAGGTCTCATTCTTGGCTTGGGCTTCTGCGGCGCGCTGATTATAGCCACCGATGTTGCGCACCCCGATCTTGGACATTTTCCGATAGCGGTCTTCCATCTCGCGCACGGCCCATTTGAGCGCAGCGACGGCCTTTTTCGGGTCGGTCACCACGGGGGCCAGCAGATGGGGAATGCCGTCATAGACCGACAATTCCAGCATTTTGGGGTCGATCATGATGAAGCGGCACTGTTGGGGCGTCATTTTATACAGGAGCGACAGGATCATGGCATTGATGCCCACCGACTTACCCGATCCGGTTGTCCCCGCGATCAATAAGTGCGGCATACGCGCGAGATCTGCGACAGAAGGCTCCCCGCCAATCGTCTCGCCCAAGGCCAAGGGCAATTCTTGCCGCCCGCTTTCATAGTCCTGGGTCGACAGAAGGTCGCGCAGATAGACTGTCTCGCGTCGGGCATTGGGCAATTCGATCCCGATGGCGTTGCGACCGGGCACCACTGCGATGCGGCAGGCTTGAACCGACATAGAGCGGGCCACATCATCGGCCAGACCAATCACACGGGCTGATTTTACGCCAGCCGCAGGTTCCAGCTCATAGAGCGTGACCACAGGGCCCGGACGCACGTTCAAAATTTCACCCTTGACGCCAAAATCGCTCAATACGGTCATCAAGAGGCGGGCATTTTGCTTCAAGCCCGCTTCATCATGGTGGGCGATACGGGGTTTGGGCTTTGCCAAAAGGTCCAGCCGGGGCAATTCGAAGTCTGGTCCTGCCGGATACATCGGCAAAACGCCTTGGGCTTCGCGTCCGGCCCGCTGGGATTGCTTGGGGCTTTTGGGCAATTCGATGGGAATATCTTGGGCCGGATAGCCGGGAGCCTCATAGGCGGTGCGATGCACTTCTGGCTCACGCCAGCTGTCGCGCGCCGCGCTGGCTTTGGCTTCACCGGGGGCAAAGCGGGCTGCGATGGAGGCCACGTCCATCGGGTCCAACCCGCGCTCATCTGCGCTGGGGACGGGCCGCTTGCGAACAGGGGCTGCAGCTTTCTTGCGCGTGGGCTTGGCATGGCCAAACCGGGCCGTCACCTCATCCACGCCCACCCGCAGGCTGGCCCAGCCATAGGCGGCCGCGTCCAAGGCCGCGTCAAAATCGCTGCGCTTCAATTGCAAGGCCACCACAGCGCAAACCACTGCCACCGCAAAGGCAATGACGGCACCAAATCCTTGTCCGCTTTGCGCGCCAGCAAACGGCATGGCGAGCAGGTTCAAAATCCAGTCGCCGACCAAGCCGCCGAGGCCCGTCCGCATTGGCCAACCAGGCGCATGGGGCAAACCGGCCAGTGCGGCGGCAAACATCACCACGCCTAGGCCCCCGAGCCAAGCACGCAGCTTTAAACGCACAACCCCACCGGGTCCACGGATCAGGGCAAGCAGGCAAAAGCCGATCAGAGCAGCCAAGGCCGGAATAATCGCGAGGCCAAGGATTTGGAGCGCAAAGTCAGCCAAAGTGGCCCCGGTTCCACCCAACAGATTGGTGGTTTTCTCATTGCCCGCCACATTCCAGCTTGGATCATGGGCGTTGAATGTCATGGTGGCCAGACACAGCACGCCACCAGCCAAAATGCCGCTACCCAACAGACCATCGCGGGTGACGCGTTGCCGCCACTGCATGCCATTTGATTTCGAGCGTGTGCGCGCACCCATGTCTTCGTCCCTGCAACCAATGACCGATCTTCCCCCACCCCGATTGAGGGGCAGAGTTTCTATTTCAGGGATAAAAGGGGTTCGTGTGGTTAGTACGAAGTTAAATTAACTCTTTTTTCTCACGTTTCGGCTGGTGATTCGTCAGTTTCCGGCCCGCGCATCCATGAATTCAGCCAGCTCTGCATCCAAATGTGTGACGCCGGGGGCATCGTGGGTTGCCAAGAGCACATGCACTTTACCATAGACATTGAACCATTCTGGATGGTGATCCATCTGTTCGGCCTTGAGGGCGACTTGGTTCATCCAACCCCAGGCCAGCTTGAAATCGGCAAATTGGAAGGTTTTCTCAATGGCGTCCCGACCGTCCACAACCGACCAGCCGGTGAGGCGGCCGACAAGCTCTTGGGCGTCTAGTTTGGTCAGGGTTCGGGTCATGGCGTAAGGCTCCGGCAAGCACGTTTCGGGGTTGAAAAAACCCCGCCCCGTACGGGGAGGGGTCTTTAAAGGGGGGGGGTGAACCCGCGTGGGTTACGGGTGTGCCTGTTTCAGGCGGGTGAGGGCTCCGGCCCGGTGGAGGTGGTTCCGCCACTTTTCTTGCCGATCGTCGGCAAAGCCGAGGATGGGCCAGCCGGTGGACGGCTTACTGGATCATCGCGCTTGATCGAGCCACCGTCGAGCAGGATTTTGATTTCCTCCCCGCTCAAGGTCTCATATTCCAGCAGGCCTTGGGCCAGACGCTCCAGGTCTGCGCGCCGCTCTGTCAAGATGCGCGTGGCCTCGGCATTGCCCCATTCGACCAGACGGCGGACTTCCTTGTCGATGGTCTGAGCCGTGGCTTCAGACACATTCTGTGTGCGCGACACCGAATGGCCGAGGAAGACCTCTTCCTGATTTTCGCCATAAGCCACAGTGCCCAATTCATCCGAGAAGCCCCAGCGTGTCACCATGGCGCGCGCCAGACGGGTTGCCTGTTCAATGTCAGAGGATGCACCCGACGTGATGGCATCCTTGCCGAACACCAATTCCTCAGCCACCCGGCCACCCATCATCACGGCCATACGGCTCATCATCTGGCGATAGCTGAAGGACAATTTGTCCCGCTCAGGCAATTGCATCACCATACCCAAGGCTCGACCACGGGGAATGATGGTGGCTTTATGCACCGGATCGGTGTGCGGCACGGTCATGGCCACCAGAGCATGGCCGCCTTCATGATAGGCGGTCAGACGCTTTTCATCGTCGGTCATCGCCATTGTCTTACGCTCAACGCCCATCAGGATTTTGTCCTTGGCGTCTTCAAATTCCTGCATGGTGACCAGACGCCGTCCACGACGGGCAGCCAAAAGTGCTGCCTCATTGACGAGATTCATCAGATCCGCACCCGAGAAGCCGGGGCAACCGCGGGCAATCGTCTTGGCATCAACATCTGAGGACAAAGGCACATTGCGCATATGCACCTTCAAAATCTTCTCCCGACCAGAGATGTCAGGCAGGCCCACAGTGACTTGGCGGTCAAAACGACCTGGGCGCAAGAGCGCGGGGTCGAGCACATCAGGACGGTTGGTCGCGGCGATGATAATGATGCCTTCATTGGCCTCAAACCCATCCATTTCGACCAGCAATTGGTTCAAGGTCTGCTCGCGCTCATCATTGCCGCCGCCCAGACCTGCACCCCGGTGCCGACCGACGGCGTCGATTTCGTCGATAAAGATGATGCAAGGCGCATTCTTTTTGGCCTGCTCGAACATGTCGCGCACGCGGCTTGCACCAACGCCGACGAACATTTCAACAAAGTCTGAGCCCGAGATGGTGAAGAAAGGCACATTGGCTTCACCCGCCACGGCGCGCGCCGTCAGTGTCTTACCGGTTCCAGGCGGTCCAACCAACAACGCACCTTTGGGGATTTTGCCGCCCAAACGTTGGAATTTCGAGGGGTCCTTCAAGAAGTCGACGACTTCCTGCAATTCCTCACGTGCCTCATCAATGCCAGCCACATCGTCAAACGTGACCTTGTTCTTATTCTCCGTGAGCAATTTGGCCTTGGACTTGCCAAAGCCCATGGCACCACCTTTGCCGCCGCCGCCGGACATCTGGCGCATGAGGAAGAACCACAAGCCAACCATGATCAACAATGGCAGCAGATTGGCAATCAGCGCGCTCAAGAATGGGGTGCGGGGTGGTGCTTCAGCACGGATCTCAACGCCCGCTTTCTCAAGCCGGGTGACGAAGTCAGTGGCCTGATCGGGAACCATCGAAACAAAAGGCTTGTCGTCCTGCATGAGGCCAGTCGCCCGATCACCCGTAATGGTGATCTTCTTGACCCGGCCATTATCCACCTCGCTCAACAAGGTCGAATACGGAATTTGGGTCGCCGAGGCCGAAGGGGTGGGACGGTTCATCAGGGAAAACACCGTCACCAAGGCCAGAGCCAGGAATCCCCAGATTGCAAGATCGCGCAGCTTCATCTTTGTCTCTTTCAAAAACCAACGCCCAATTGGGCCGATGATTTGTCAATCAGCTCCCAAGCATCATCCGAAGGTGACACATAAGGTCCTTCTAACATAGTCGCTCATCGCGTTGATGTAAGCCCATCCTGTGAGAGAATCCGGGCAGGCTCGGTTACAAATCTGTGTGTCTGGCGTGAAACGGCTGCCAGACGGGCCCAGGCTCCGGCCTCAGACTGGATAATGTTTGGCTTTTGCCCGCGACGTGGTGGCGCAGGTTGGATGATGAATTGGCCGTGCCGGATCGTCATGATGAGCCCTGCCAATGTGCGCCGGCCCGGTCGATCCGTCGTCAAGGCGTGTCGCAGACGCGACAGTTTATCTGTGTCCGGGGCGTGGTCGATCCCAGACAAAGATTGGATCAGCCAGCCCAGGGCGCGCTCAACCAACAAGGCATTGCTGTTGAAAAATGGCTCCGCCGCCAGCGTCCACCCATCCCCAACGAAGCCCAAATTGCTGCGGCTCAAAAGAGCCTCGCACGCGGCTTCTTGGGCCCGGCGCAGTTCTTCTGCCAACGCCCCAATCCGCACAAAAGCGTCCACATCCCCGCCAACTTCCTTTAATGCCCCCAATTTTTGTCGCGTGCGCACGCGGGCAAAGCGCAGGTTCTGATTGCTGTCATCTTCGAGCCAGCTTTGGCTTCTGTCCTCCAGCCACGCACGCAAATCCGCCCGCTTCAGGTCCAGAAGTGGCCGACCTAGAAGGCTTTGGGGCTGGGATGTCGCTGCGGGATTGTTGGCAAGCGACGCCATACCGGCCAAACCATCCAGTCCACTGTCCCGGCTCAATCGCCAGGCGATTGTCTCAACTTGATCATCGCGGGTGTGGCCCAAAAGGATGACGCGCGCACCCACATTCTGGGCGATCTGGTCGAGTTTCTGATAGCGCGCTCGGCGTGCCCATTCCTGTACACCGCTGGCAGGCTGACCCTCCAAAGAGACGATCTCGCCGGTGAGGCCGAGTGCATTGGCCCAAGCCATGGCCTGTTCGGCGTCCGCCCGGCTTGTCGGTCGCAAGCCATGATCCACACTGACGACATGGACGTGGGCACCCGCATCACCCGCCCAATCCGCTACCAAATGGCACAGGGCAAGGCTGTCACTCCCACCCGATAGCGCCAAAAGGAAAGCCGCCCCAAACTCAGACTTCCACCCCTCGAGCTGGTGGTGGACGGCTGTTAAGTTCACCGCCAAAGGTGCCGCCGAGCTGGCTTGGTCCGGCTTGGCCGCTAGGTGGTCGGACATGGTGCGCGGCCTGCTTCGGCGTCCGCACGGGCCTTCAATGTTGGATCAGGGGCGGGTGTGCGGCGGCGAAACTCAGCCAAAGCTGAACAGCGCATCTTGGAATTGCCCATTTGGCCAAACGCGCCTGCCAAACGCAACAGCGATTCAGATGCCCGCCGACCTTGCGGTGCTGTGTTGAGATAACTCAAATAGGCTTCCGCTGCCGGTCCCCAGGCTGATTGAACAAAGCGTGTTTCTCCCAGCAACCAGCGGCCTTCGACGCCTTCAGGTGCGGCGGGATAAAGGCTGACCAAATCATTGAGATTCGCTTCTGCGGATTGATAATCCCCGCGCTGCAAAGCCAGTTCCGCGGCTCGATAAAGCGCCTCTGCAGAGGCTTGTGGTGGCGGTGGGACGGGTGGGGTTTGTGTGCTGGTTTCGGCGATTGCGGGCTTAGGGCTTTCCGTTTCGGTGGTGCTAGGTTTGGCTGATCCGACCTCGGAGCCGCGCACGGCTTGGCTGTCTCCAGAAGCGGGAGCGCCCTCCGCAAGGGAGGCTGCGCGATTGGCCCGCTCCGCCTCTAATTCTTGCAATAAGCGCGATTGGCTGGCGCGTTGCTGGGCCAGTTCAGATTCGAGCACTTCGATCCGCCCGGTCATTTCTGCGGCCTGCCGCTCGACCTGTTCCAGACGGATGATCAGACGCGCTGATACGGGCTCAGCTGAGACCGGGGGGATGATAATTGGTGCAGGATTTACAGGAGTTGGCGCCGCTTCAGGCTGAATTGCCCCGCGCGCTTGTGCCCAAGCAAGACTGGCGGGGAGGCACAGACCTGCAGTCACAACGGCCAATCCCGCCCCCAATACCAGATGCGCGGCTGCATGTCGCAGACCGCGGCGAGGTCTGCGCGCCCCATCAGTTAGGGACAGAGCACCGGGGGCAGGTCTGTGCATCATGATCAATCCAGAAGAATGGTCTGAGCATTTCGATTCACGGCCCAGCCCTCAGGATTAGGCCGGTCATCAATCGGACGCTCCTTGCCATAGGAGACAGTCTCGATGCGGTCCGCACTCACCCCAAGGCTGGTCAGGAAGTCTCGCGCGGCGCTGGCCCGGCGCGCGCCCAAGGCAAGATTATACTCACGCGTACCACGTTCGTCACAATTGCCCGCGATGATCACGCGCTTGCCGGGATTGCCCTTAATCCACGCGGCCTGGCGGGTCAGGATGGCACGGGCCTCATCTGTCAAATCAAAGCGGTCCGTCAGGAAGAAGATGCGGTCGCCAGCCTCAGCGAGATTGGCATAGGGTGATAGATTGGTCGCACCCTGATTGGTTTGATTGTAATTATACGCGGGTGACTGCGTGGCTGGTGCCAAAGGCGCAGAGCTAACCGACGTGTCAGCAGCAGGGGCCGCAGGGGCGCTGGTGGGGGCTGCTTCGGTATTGGCCGCAACAGGCGCTGTGGTGTCGGCAACGGGCGGCTTGGCGGGCTTCGTGCTGGCGCAGGCGGTCAGAACCAGGCTTGAGGCGACAAGCAAAAGGCCCAATTTGACGTGGTGACGCGGGTTGGATGACTGGGTCTGGAGGGCGGTCGTCATGGCAGGCTCCTTGTTGTGAAAAGGTGGGTGAAGGACAAAAGGCAATTCGGACGCAACACGATCATGGCAATATGGCTGACCAGCCCGGATCTGAACCGGGTGCTGACCAAGGCGACTTGCGAAGATTGGTGCCAGAGACATCAACAGTCCACAGACTCGAGCCTTGGCCGGGACCTGCCTCGCGCTGGAACATGATGACCCGGCCATTGGGTGACCAAGTGGGGCCTTCCACCAGATAGGCTTCGGCCAGAATGCGCAAGTCTGAGCCATCGGCGGCCATCACGCCAATTTGGAATTGGCCGCCCAATTGGCGGGTGAAGGCGATGAGATCGCCCTTCGGCGACCAAACCGCTGTGGAATAGCGCCCTTCGCCGAACGTCAGTCGGCGCACACCTGAGCCGTCCGCATTCATGGCGTAAATCTGTGTGCTGCCGCCCCGGTCTGACGTGAACACGATCTGACGGCCATCGGGCGACATGTCGGGGGAGGTGTCGATGGCGGGATTGCGGGTCAATTGCGTCAGTTTCCCAGTGCGCAGGCTCTTGATGAAGATGTCAGTATCGCCGTCCCTATCTGAACTGAAGATGATCGACTGGCCATCCGGCGTGAAACGGGGTGCAAAGGCCATATTGCCCGGTACATCGACGGCTTCCTTGCGGCCTGACTCAATATCGACCACCCATAATTTGATGCCGCGGTCGGTGAGGGCAGAATAGACAATTTGCTGGCCTTGGGCGTTAAAGCGCGGATTGAGCACCTGCTCGGTCCCGTCGGTCAAATAGCTTGGATTGGCACCATCCTGATCCATCACGGCCAAACGCTTGATGCGGTTCTTGCGTGTGCCGCTTTCGGCAACAAACACCACCCGGCTATCAAAATATCCGACCTCGCCGGTTAGACGGCGATAGATCGCATCAGAGACCTTATGGGCGATCCGACGCCAATTTTCGTCGGTGGACGAGAATTCAAGGCCCAGCATCTGGCTTTCGCCATAGACATCCCACAGCCGGAACTCCACCCGCAATCGGCCTGCATTGACCCCTCCACGGCCAACGACCAGCGCTTCGGTCTTGATCACGCGCCAGTCAGCAAAGCGCGGCGCGATATTCACATCCATGTCGCGCTGCAAGAAGGAGTCCGGATTTTGGACCTGAAACAAGCCTGAGCGGGCCAGATTGTCGCGCACAGCTGCCGAGATCGCACTGCCATGGGGACCTGTGAAATCGGAAATCGCGATAGGCATGGGCCTGCGATGGCCTTCGGTCACGCTCACGTTCAACTGAGCGCTGGCTGGACTGGCCCAGCACACAGCGGCGACCACAGCCAGAACAACAGCCATTATGGCGCGCTTGATGGAATCGAACTGGGGCAGCGTGACAGTCATGATCGTTTTTCTGACCTTAGAAGATGAACATTTTGCGGCAGGGTAAAACAAATTTCTGTTATGGACATGTGCAGATCAAGGTCGGGCAGCTTTGCGCTTGTCAAAGCTGAAATTGACCTGTCGCCATTGGTTAAAGCGGTCGGCGGGCAGGTCGAATGGCGCACATTGCCGGACAGCCCGCATCGCATTGTCAATTGCCACCAAAAGCCGACCATCGGCACCAGCCCGACTGGTCGGCTGCATAAGCTTGGGTTCGCGCACCAAATTGCCGTCAGGGCCCAATTCGATCTGGATGGACACAATCAGCCGCGGTGAGGGGTCTGACGGCTCCTGCCAGCAGGGATAAATCTGCGCGCGCAGGGCTGATTCCAAATCTCCCGCCAATTGGGTTCCCCCGCCGGCACGACCTTGGCGGGCCGACTGTCCGGCAGCGGCCAATTGCGGGGCCCGCCGTCCCCCGGAATCTGCACCACTGGCCGCCGCGCTGGCTGCAGCAAAATCGAACTGAGGTTCAGGGCGCGGCGTGGGCTGGGTACGCGCGCGCGCGCTGGCGGCGCTACTGGGCGCTGGCTGGGCAGCTTGGGTCTTCAGGGCGGCCTTACTTGGGCTCGGTTCAGGCTTGGCAGAGGTGCTGGCCTTGGCCGGTTGGGGTGGGGGGGGTGCTTTGGGCGCGGATTTGGGCGTGGGCGTGGTCACAGCCTGTTGGGCTGATGCCGGGGCAGGGCTTGGCGTTGGCACAGGTTCAGATCGTGGTGCCGCGTCGGGGAGCGGGGTTTCTGCAACCGTGAGCTCGCTGGTTTCTTCCCCCGTGCGGACGGCTTCTGCCGCACTTTCGGGGCCGATGGCGCTTGGTGTATCAGCGACGATGGCAACCGGGATCACATCTTCAGGCTTGAAGGCGGGGGCGTTTTGCCAACTGATCAGGCCCAGCACAACAATGCCGACATGGACAACAGCAGAAACCGCGACGCCGGGGCCAAACCCTTGGCTGTCCTGCCAGTGTGTGGTCAGGGTCTGAGTGCTTGCTGGGGAACGCTGGCTGGCGCGCATGGCCCGAGGTCCTGCTTATTGGTCGACCGTTTCGGTCACCAGACCCAGATTGCGGTAGCCCGCTGAATTGACCCGCGCCATCACCTGCATGACGATGCCATAAGGGGCCTTTTCAGCAGCGCGAATGAAGATGCGCCGATCATAACCTTCCCCAGCCAATGCGGTCAGACGCGGCAGCAATTGGTCATAGGCAACCACTTCATTCTGCAAATAGACCTGACCATTGGCCAGGATGGTGACCGTTAAAGGCTCTTGTTCAGACGGAAGGCTCTTGGCCTCTGTCTTGGGGAGGTCGACCGGCACGCCAACCGTCAGCAAGGGCGCGGCGACCATGAAAATGATCAATAGCACCAGCATCACATCGACAAAGGGCGTGACGTTGATCTCGCCCATCAGGCGACGACCGCGCCGTCCTCGTCGCGATCCACCCCGCCGCATGCCCAGTCCGGCCGCCATCTTAGGTCGGGTCCTGCAAACGGCGCGAGACGCGCGCGATCACATCATCGCTCAACGCATCGAGGCGAACCGCAAAACGGTCGAGGCTGCCGGCCAGCCAATTGTAAAAGATCACTGCAGGAATGGCCGCCAGCAGGCCAAGCGCGGTCGCAAACAAGGCCTCTGCAATCCCGGGGGCGACGACGGCCAGATTGGTGTCCTTGGATTGGGCAATGCCGCGGAATGCATTCATAATGCCCCAGACGGTGCCAAACAGGCCGATAAAGGGGGCTGATGAGCCAATGGTGGCCAGTACAGCCAGACCACGCTCAGCGCGCGCCATTTCCCGCGCGGTGGCTGCTTGCATGACCCGCTCCATCCGCTCGATCGCGCGGGAAAGACCGGTTTCGGTCTGATTGGGCAGACGCCGCGCGAGGCGCGCTTCTGCCATGCCAACAGCAACCACACGGGCCATTGCGTCGCCGGGGCGGGCGCTTTCTTCGATGGCGTCGATGCCGCGCCCTTCAGCAAGGGCGGCTTCAACATCGCGTGCGCCAGCTTCCAATTTGCGGATCTGCAGCCATTTGTCGATTGCCACAGCCCATGACCAGATCGAGGCCAGTGCCAAGCCGATCATAACCGATTTGACGACCCAATCGGCCTTCAAAAACAGATCAAGGAAGGAAAAACTTGTTGTTGTCACCGCGTCCATGCACGTCTCACCTGTGGATCAAATGCTCCGGCCTGCACCTGTGGGCAGACCCCTCCTGCAAACCTGTCACAATCGGCACTTAGACAGGGATTACGGCTTGAGTGGGGCGATAAGGTTAATATCTGGTGAGAAAGCGGTAAAATGGCTGTGTGCAGCCACGGTTGGCCAGAAAGCGCAGTTTGGCAGTTTCACGGCACCGCTTGTCTTGACTTTATCGCCACAAACCCGTATCCGCGCCGCTCTTCTGACTGGTCCAATCACCTCCCGGCTCACACGGGTGTGGGCTGTTGGTTCAGGGCAGGACAGATATCACGAATTCGCCGATGAGCACTCTTCTGTTGAGGGTGGCAAGGCACTAACAAGAGAGAAATCGCCATGTCGCGCCGTTGCGAATTGACTGGAACCGGTCCTATGGTTGGCCATATTGTCAGCCACTCTAACATTAAGACCAAGCGCCGTTATCTGCCAAACCTGCAGGACGTGACGCTGGCTTCGGAAGTCTTGGGCCGCGCTTTCAAGCTGCGTATCACCATGGCTGCCTTGCGCTCGGTCGATCACAATGGTGGCCTTGATGGCTATATTGTGAAGATTGACGAGACCAAGATGTCGGACCGCGCGCGCAAGATCCGCCGCGACATCAAAGCCAAGCTGGCTGAAAAGGCCGCTGCCTAGACATATCATCTGGTCTGATGGCGTGATCGCTGTCAGCCTTCGAAACATATAGGCGCGATCCTCAACAGGGTCGCGCCTTTGCTTTTGGGGTCATGCGGTCTTTGCTCGACCGACCCGCCCCTGTCATGCTACCGCCGCCGTCTTATGCGCCTGACCCACGATCGCCTTGTCCGTGTTCTCGACCGTTTCGACGAGATTGATGCCCGCCTGTCGGTTTCAACCGACGGGCCTGAAATCATGCGCCTGTCAAAAGAGCGCGCCAGTCTCGCCCCGGTCGCTGATGCCATCCGCGCCTTGGAAAAAGCCCGTGCCGAGCGGGGTGAGCTTGAGGATATGATCCAGGAGCTGCCGGGTTCGGATGAAATGGCGCAAATGGCGCAAGCCGAGCTTGAGATCCTGCGCACGAAAATCCCGGAGATGGAGCAGGAATTGCAAATCCTGCTCTTGCCAAAGGATGCCGATGACGAGGCCGATGTCATCTTGGAAGTCCGCGCTGGCACAGGCGGGGATGAGGCGGCTCTGTTTGCCGGTGACTTGTTCCGCATGTACCAACGCTATGCCGCCACACGAGGCTGGCGGGTCGAGATCGAGAGCGTCTCGGACGGGGAAATGGGCGGCTATAAGGAAATCATCGCGTCGGTATCGGGTGAAGGGGCGTTTGGCCGTCTCAAATTTGAAAGCGGTGTGCACAGGGTCCAGCGCGTGCCTGTCACCGAAGCTGGTGGGCGTATCCATACATCGGCCGCCACTGTCGCCGTTTTGCCCGCGCGCGAGGATGTGGAAATCGAGATCCAGGAAAAGGACATCCGCATCGACACATATCGGTCTTCCGGGGCCGGTGGCCAGCACGTCAACAAGACCGATTCTGCGGTCCGCCTCACCCACTTGCCGACAGGCATTGTGGTGACATCGTCGGAAAAGTCCCAACACCAGAACCGGGCCAATGCGATGCGCACCCTCAAGGCGCGGCTCTATGAGATGCAGCGGGCAGCGCTGGCGGCCGAACGCTCCGCCAGTCGGCAATCCCAAGTTGGGTCCGGCGATCGTTCAGAGCGGATCCGCACCTATAATTTCCCCCAAGGCCGGGTGACCGATCACCGCATCAATCTGACGCTTTATAAGCTCGATACTTTGTTGGAAGGCAGTGGCTTGGATGAAATGATCGAAGCCTTGATTGCCGATGATACCGCCCGTCGTCTGGCTGAGGCCGAAGATTGAGGCCAGCACACCCAGTCTAGCGCGCAGGCCCAAGCGCGGTGAGAATGGTCTCGACACTGGGCAATTGCGGCAAAATCTGGGGTTCAGACTGACCGGCCTGATACACCAGATAGAGCGGAACACCCACACGGCCATGGCGGGCAAGCTCTTGGGCGATAATGTCGTCGCGGCTGGTCCAATCAGCAACCAGATAGACAGCCCGATCCGATGACAGGGCATCGCGCACCTTGGGGTCGGCAAAGACGGTGGCTTCATTGACCTTGCAGGTCACGCACCAATCTGCGGTGAAATTGACAAAGACAACCTTGCCCTGTGCTTGCAGTTCGCTGACGCGGGCTGGTGTCCAAGCCTCACCATCAAGGCCCGCTTGGGCACGCTGCTGGCTGGCCTCGGGGGCCATGCTTGCATAAAAGCCAGCCCCGCCAAGGCCGAGGAGCAAAATGGCAAGGCCAATCAGGCGGCCTGTCCGGCTATCCCACGTGCGCCAGACCCAGACCGCCAATCCGGCCATCACAATCCCGCCCAAAGCGGCCAGCACGCCGGTTTGACCGATTTGGGCAGTGGCGACCCAGATCAACCAAATCGCTGTGGCAAACATCGGAAATGCCAAGATCTCGCGCAGGCGCACCATCCATGGACCGGGCTTTGGCAGGGCCTTCAACAGTCCCGGTGCAAAGGTCAAACCAACAAAAGGTGCTGCGAAACCCAGACCTAAGGCCGCAAAAATACTCAAGGCTTGTGGGGCGGGTTGGACCGCCGCATAGCCCAAGGCCGCGCCCATAAAGGGGGCCGTGCAGGGTGCGGCAACCACCACAGCCAAGACACCGGTCATGAAGGAACCCGTGGCCCCGCCTGATCGGGTCAGGCCCGAACCTGCACCTTGCAGGCTGGTCCCAATGTCAAAAAAGCCCAGCAGGTTGAAGCCGATCAATGTCATCAAAATCGCAAGCCCGGTGATGACCGCCGGGGCTTGCAATTGAAAGCCCCATCCGATGGCCATACCAGCCGCCTTCAACCCGATTAAGGCCGCTGCCAATCCTATGAAACATATCAGCACCCCGGCACCATAAAACAGGCCATGGCGGCGGGCCTCACGGCGGTCGCCCTGTGAGGCCTCCAATAAGCCCAATGCCTTCATTGACAGGATGGGAAACACGCACGGCATCAGATTGAGGATCAGGCCACCCAAAAAAGCAAACAGCCAGGCTTGCACAAGTCCCAGACCCGTGCCTGCTTGTGTGTCTTGTGCGCCTGCAACCGGGGTCATGGCCGGGGCAATCGTCATCTCGGCAGACACGTCATACGCCTGAGCTGTGCGGCCTTCACCCACCACCAGCACCCCGCCTATTGGGCCGGTTAGCTCTTTCGGAAAGGAGGGCGACTTGGTGAGGTTGAGGCCAAAGCCATCCTTGCCCTGAACAAATGTCTGGGGGGCGGCAAAATCCACCAGCGCCCCTTTGGCCAATTCATAGGCAAAGAAATAGGCTTTGCCATTGGCCGGAATGCCATTGATGACCAATTGCAAGCCAGCATCGCCCAGATCGCTCACGCGGGCTTGGCCCGGCAGAGGCTTGGGCAGATTGGATAAGGTCGTGCTGATTTCGCGTGCCGCGGGGCCATCCTCGCTTGAGGTGCTGACGGGCAAAGTGATGCTGACAATTCCGCTGCCGGGGATGCAGATATCGGCGCATTCAAGCCAATTTGCTTCCACTTTGATCGCCAGATTGGTGCCCGGTGTCACATTTTTCGGGATGCTGAGCTGAACCGGCAGCACAACGCTGTCAGAATAGCCATAATTGACGAGCGGACCGAAAGGGATGGCGCTGGGTACTGGCCAGCGAATCTCCCCGGCCGTCAGGCCTTCGGGCAGGGTCCATGTCAGGCTTGTTGGTTCGCCGCTATCGCCGGGATTGCGCCAATACGTATGCCAGCCACGCGCGATTGTCTGTTTCAACGCCACTTGGACGGTCTGACCTGGCGCGACTTTACTGGCCGCGCTGATCAATGTGATCTCGACATTTTGCGAGCGCGCTGATGGCCCGATTGGCCCATTGGCCGGTTCAAAGGCTTGGGCGGTTGCAAGCCGGGGCCCTGACACCATGGTTGATAAGATCAGGACTAGAACCAACAACAGGCGCTTCATCGATATTTCCTTCTGGTGCGCTCTTTAGCTGGGATCATGGCGCGGGCCAATCATCCTTATCCGTGGCTTTGATCAACAAATCCTGTTTTCGGGGCTGGCAGGGGCTGGAAAAATCAGCCGAAATAAACCACCGTCCAACCCACAGGGGCCGTCGGAGGCAGGCCGCGAGCGGGAAAGGACAATTGTGTGAGCATTTTGCCAAAACAGCCGGGCTGGTGGTTTGAGGATATCATTGTTGGGCGCAGCTATGATTTCGGGGCCGCGAAGGTCACAGCCGATGATATTGCGCTGTTTCATGAGCGTTTTGCCCCCAATTTACCGCTAAAGGCCAGCGAGAAGGGCCGCGAAGGGGCGGGGCCTCGGGCGGCCGAAAGCCATGTCTATGCCTTGTGGCGGCGCATGCTGTGGGAAGAGACACGTGAATGGCCAGTGTTGCAGCGTTTGGGTCAGGATGCACTGCGCTATTATAAGGCGGTCTATGCCGGGGAGGAATTGTCGGTGCGCTTGACCTTTTTGGCGACCGAAGACCGCAATGACCGCGAAGGCGTGCTGACGGCCAGCCACGAAGTGCAGGATCAGGACGGTCTATTGGTGATGAGCGTGATGACACGCACCTTGATGGCCAAGCGACCACCCCGGGACTAGGCTGACGGCATCGGCAGGCGCGCGCCGTTTGGGCCGCGCGCACTTCTTCAATCCGTCCCGGTCACCCGGTCCCAGAAGCCTTTGGCCTTATCAAAAAAGCCCGTGTGTTCAGGGTGGCTCTTATCGCCGCATTCCCCGGCAAACTCGCGCAGCAATTCCTTCTGCTTGGCGGTTAAATTGCGGGGGGTTTCGACAAAGAGTTCAACATGCATGTCGCCGCGCAGGGCCGATTTAAGCGTCGTCATACCATGATGGCGCAGGCGGATGCGCCGCCCTGTTTGGCTGCCTTCAGGAATGTCGAGATCGGCTTTGCCGCCATCAATCGTCGGCACCTCGATCTTGCCGCCAAGAGCTGCGGTCGTCATCGTCACGGGGATGCGGCAATAAAGCGTCGGTCCATCGCGTTCAAACAAGTCATGCTTGCGCACGGACAGGAAGACGTAAAGATCGCCGCGCGGCCCGCCGCGCGCGCCCAATTCACCTTCGCCACTCAAGCGCACACGTGTGCCATCTTCAACCCCGGCCGGAATGGCGACCGATAGCGTGCGCTCAACTTGTTTGGTGCCATGGCCGTGACAGGCCTTGCAGGGTTTTTTGATCACCGTGCCGCGCCCATGGCAGGTCGGGCAGGTGCGCTGCATCATAAAGAAGCCTTGTTGGGCGCGGACCTGGCCGCTGCCATTACAAGTCGGGCAGGTTTCAGGCCGAGTTCCAGGCTCTGCCCCACTGCCGTCGCACACCTCACAGACCTGATTGGTCGGGATGGTGATTTCGGCATCCTTGCCGCGGAAGGCCTCTTCCAGCGTGATCTCGTAATCATAGCGTAGGTCTGCGCCGCGCGCGGGGCCTGCACGTTGTTGACGCCGGCCACCGCCGAAGACTTCGCCGAAGATATCGCCAAAGACGCTCTCAAAAATGTCGCCAGCATCGCCGTGGAAGCCACCGCCACCCCCGCCCATGCCCCCGTTCAGGCCGGCCTTGCCATAGCGGTCATAGACAGCCCGCTTCTGGGGATCGGACAAAGCGGCATAAGCCTCGTTGATGTCTTTAAACTTGGCTTCGGCATCCGCATTGCCAGGATTGCGGTCGGGATGCCACTGCATCGCCTTTTTGCGATAGGCACTTTTCAGCGTGGCCTCATCCGCATCGCGGGCCACGCCCAGAAGATCGTAATAATCGTCGCTCATGGAATCCCCGATTGGCGGGCGCACAGCTTACGGGCCGACCTTCATCAGGTCGGCCCGCAACCGTCTGGCTCGATTACTTCTTGTTGTCGCTGACGTCTTCGAAATCAGCATCCACCACATCATCGTCACCGGCATCCTTCTTGGCGTCGGCTTCGGCGGCATTGGCTTGCTGTTCGGCATACATGGCTTCGCCAATCTTCATGGCAGCCTGCATCAGGGTTTGGGTCTTGGCTTGAATGTCGGCAACATCATCGCCCGTCACCGCTTCCTTGGTGGCGGCAAGTGCGGCCTCGATCGCTTCGCGGTCAGCCGTTTCAAGCTTGCTGCCAAACTCACCCAATTGCTTTTCCACCATATGGATTGAGCTTTCAGCGCCATTCTTGGCTTCCACCAGATCGCGCTTCTTCTTGTCGGCCTCGGCATTGGCTTCGGCGTCCTTGATCATTTGCTCAATGTCGGCATCCGACAGACCACCATTGGCCTGAATACGGATCGACTGTTCCTTATTGGTTGCCTTGTCCTTGGCCGACACCGACACAATGCCATTGGCGTCGATGTCGAAGGTCACTTCAATCTGTGGCACGCCGCTGGGTGCAGGCGGAATGCCCACGAGGTCGAACTGGCCGAGCGACTTGTTGTCGGCTGCCATATCGCGTTCACCTTGGAAGACCCGGATGGTCACGGCCGACTGATTATCATCAGCGGTCGAGAACACTTGGCTCTTCTTGGTTGGGATAGTGGTGTTGCGTTCAATCAGACGGGTGAAAATGCCACCCTTGGTCTCGATACCCAGCGACAGCGGGGTGACGTCCAACAGCAGCACGTCTTTGACGTCGCCCTGCAGCACGCCTGCTTGGATCGCAGCACCAAGTGCCACCACTTCGTCAGGGTTCACACCCTTGTGTGGCTCTTTGCCGAAGAATTGCTTCACGGCTTCCTGCACTTTTGGCATGCGGGTCATGCCGCCAACCAGAACCACTTCATCAATGTCCGACGCCGTCAGACCGGCATCTTTCAAGGCAGCCTTGCAAGGCTCGATCGTGCGGCTGATCAGATCATCAACCAAGGCCTCAAGTTTGGAGCGGGTCAGCTTCAGATTGAGGTGAAGCGGGCCGGTTGCATCCATGGTGATGAAGGGCAGGTTCACTTCATATTGCGCGGTGGTCGACAATTCCTTCTTGGCCTTTTCAGCCTCCTCCTTCAGGCGCTGCAGGGCCAGCTTGTCATTGCGCAGGTCGACGCTTTTTTCCTTTTTGAACTCGTCGGCCAGATAGTCGACGATGCGCATGTCAAAGTCTTCCCCGCCAAGGAACGTGTCGCCATTGGTCGAGCGCACTTCAAACACGCCATCACCGATTTCCAGGATCGAGACGTCAAACGTCCCGCCACCCAAGTCATAGACGGCGATGGTCCGGTTTCCGCCCTTGTCCATGCCGTAAGCCAAAGCCGCAGCCGTTGGCTCGTTGATGATGCGCAGCACTTCCAGACCGGCAATCTTGCCAGCATCCTTAGTGGCCTGACGCTGGGCGTCGTTGAAATAGGCCGGCACGGTGATCACCGCTTGGGTTACGGTCTCGCCCAGATAGGCTTCCGCGGTTTCCTTCATTTTGGTGAGGATCATGGCCGAGATTTCCGACGGGCTGTAATCCTTGTCGCGACCGGTCACATAGGCATCGCCATTGGGGCCTTGGGTGATCTTGTAGGGAACCAGCCCAATATCCTTCTTGACCATTGGGTCACCGAATGGCCGACCGACGAGGCGCTTAATCGCAAAGAAGGTCTGTTCAGGATTGGTGACGGCCTGACGACGGGCAGGTTGGCCGATCAGACGTTCCCCATCAGCGGCAAACGCCACAACCGACGGCGTGGTGCGTGCCCCTTCGGAGTTTTCGATCACTTTGGCGTTTTTGCCATCCATGATGGCCACGCAGGAATTGGTCGTTCCCAGGTCGATACCGATGACTTTGCTCATGTTCCTCAAGTCCCTTAAAAGCGGACACCGTCTCTTTTGTCCCCACATTGGAAGCCCAGAAGGACGGCTCTGTTGGTGTGCCAGTAAAATGCCCGTGTTCGGGCGCTGAGGCTCATATGGTGTCGCTCGTTTGGACCGCAAGGCTAGAAGGTGAAATGCTTGGGTAGCCAATTACATTCGGGTTTTGACTTCCATCCCGGCTATCTGGATCGGGCAGAACAGGAGGCGCTGTTGGCGACCCTTCAGCCTTTGATACAAGCCGCCCCATTCTTTCGCCCCACCATGCCCAAGACCGGTAAAACCTTCAGCGTTGAGATGACCAATCTGGGGTCGCTTGGCTGGGTATCGGACCGCGAGGGCGGCTATCGCTATCAGGCGACCCATCCGGTTACGGGGCTGCCTTGGCCGCAGATTCCCGACATGCTGCTCACCCTATGGCGACAGGTCGCCAATTATCCGATCCTGCCAGAAGCCTGCTTGGTCAATCTGTATCGGGTGGGTGCGAAAATGGGTCTGCATGTCGATGGCGATGAACGCGACCCTAAAGCGCCTGTGGTCTCGGTGTCCTTGGGGGATCAGGCCATCTTCCGCTTGGGTGGACCGCAAAGAGGTGGGCCAACCACGTCGCTTAAACTGTCTTCAGGTGATGTCGTGGTGCTGGGCGGTGCCTCGCGGCATTTCTACCACGGCATTGATCGGGTGCTGTCTGGCTCGTCCAGTCTGATACCCGGCGGCGGACGGATCAATCTGACGATGCGGGTGGTGGGTTAGGATCCCCTCAATCCCCACCCCGCTCTGCCGCTAGATAGTCGCGCGAGCGCATTTCATAGAGGCGGGAAGCGGTGCGTTCAAACTCAAAGGCTTGGTCGCCTGTGCCATAGAGGCGGTCGGGTTCAGCCTCGGCACTCATGATCAATTTGGTCTTGTTCTCGTAAAGTGCGTCAATCAGGGTGCGGAAGCGGGCGGCTTCATTGCGCTTTTCAGGTCCCATGATCGGAACCCCATCCAACAGCAATGTCTCAAACCGCTTGGCAAGCGCCAGATAATCGCTGGCTCCAAGGGCTGCGACACACAAATCCTCAAAGCTCATGCGCGCACAGCCTGCAGCCGCGCGCGCGATCTTCACCTCCCGCCCCGCAACGGTCAACGTGGTCGGGCGGGGTTGCGCGCCTTGGGTCAACATATTCCATGCCTGGTCCATCGCGGCAAAGGCGCGGCCATCAAGCGGGGTGTGATAGACGGGCTGGCTTTCAAGTCGCGCAAGGCGATAGTCACGCTGGCCATCCAAGGCGTGCAGCTCCAGCTTTTCTTCCAGCATGGCGATGAAGGGCAAGAAGAGTTGGCGGTTGATGCCATTCTTATAGAGGTCGCGCGGGTGGCGGTTTGAGGTGGCGACCACGACAACTTGGCGCATCCACAATTGTTCAAACAAGCGGCCAAGGATCATGGCGTCGGCAATATCGGTCACTTGGAATTCGTCAAAGCATAAGAGCCAAGCTTCAGTGGCGATGGCCTTGGCAACCGGCGGGATCGGATCATCGCCCGCCCCTTTGACAAAATGGGGTTGTTGTTTGCGCTCTTGGGCGCTCATCGCCCGCCACGCATTCACGCCAGTATGCACCTCGGCCATGAATTCATGAAAATGCACGCGCCGCTTCTTTTCAACCGGGGCAACCTCAAAGAAGAGGTCCATCAGCATGCTTTTGCCGCCCCCCCCCCCGCCGTAGAGATAAATCCCCTCAGGCGCAGGCTCTGGCCTGCCGAACAAAAAGCGCGCTTTACCGGGCCGCCAGTCCTTGAGGCGGTTCTGCAAGATGCCCAACAATTC
The DNA here is from genome assembly GCF_003112735.1 of Candidatus Phycosocius bacilliformis. Lineage (GTDB taxonomy): Bacteria > Pseudomonadota > Alphaproteobacteria > Caulobacterales > Aquidulcibacteraceae > Aquidulcibacter > Aquidulcibacter bacilliformis. Next base: position 200,628 of record NZ_BFBR01000001.1, on the reverse strand, counting down.
GACCGCCGCCGCTTGGGCGGGATCGAACTTGATCAAGCCTTGCTCGGCCTTTTGGCGATAGAGGGTGGTAATCATGGGGAAGGCGCAACTCGATTACCTCCCCTCGCCCCCTTGGGGGAGAGGGGACGGGGGTGAGGGGGGTGATTTAGTAGCCATATGCTCGAAGCATGAGTGTGGGCCGCAGCGACCCCCTCACCCCAACCCCTCTCCCCCAAAAGGGGCGAGGGGCTTTGTCTGCTCGCGCCGTCTCCCACCTTCATTTCATCGTCGGGATGACAAATTCTGCGGCACCTGCGCCTTCGGGCCAGCGGGCGGTGACGGTTTTGACTTTGGTGAAGAAGCGCACGCCCTCGGTGCCATGTTGGTTCGCATCGCCAAAGGCAGAGCGTTTCCAGCCACCAAAGCTGTGATAGGCCAAGGGCACGGGAATGGGCACATTGATGCCCACCATGCCGACTTCAACGCGGCTGGCGAATTCGCGCGCGGCGCGGCCATTGCGGGTATAGATGGCGGTGCCATTGCCATATTGGTGCGCATTAGGCAGGGCAATTGCGCTGTCAAAATCCTCTGCCCGCGCGATTTGCAAGACAGGCCCGAAGATTTCGGTCTTATAGCTCTCCATCGTGGGTGTAACCCGGTCGATCAGCGAGCCGCCCAGATAAAAGCCATCTTCATAGCCTTGGAACGAAACTGTGCGGCCATCGACCACCAGCTCTGCGCCTTCCTGCACCGATTTGTCGATCCAATTAATGACATTCTGGCGGTGTTCGCGGCTGATCAGCGGACCGTAATCGACCTCAGGGTCAAGGCTTGGGCCAACCTTGAGGGCTTCGACGCGGGGCTTCAGACGGGCAATTAGGGCGTCTGCCACTTTGTCGGTCACAGGCACAGCCACCGAAATCGCCATACAGCGCTCGCCCGCACTGCCATAGCCTGCGCCGATAAGGTCATTGGTCACTTGGTCGAGGTCAGCGTCCGGCAGGATGATGGCATGGTTCTTCGCCCCACCCATGGCTTGGACGCGCTTTCCATAGGTGGCACCCTTGGCATAAATATATTCTGCCACCGCCGAGGAGCCGACAAAGCTGACAGCCTTGACGTCTGGATGTTCAAGAATGGCATCGACGACGACTTTGTCGCCATTGACCACCTGATAAATGCCATCGGGCAGCCCGGCTTCCTTCAACAATTCACCCAGCCGGATCGGCACCGATGGGTCCTTCTCGGACGGCTTACAGATAAAGGCATTGCCGCAGGCAATGGCCACGCCAAACATCCACATCGGGATCATGGCAGGGAAGTTGAACGGGGTAATGCCTGCCACCACGCCAAGCGGCTGGCGCATGGAATACATATCAATGCCGGGGCCGGCACCTTCGGTAAACTCCCCCTTCAATAAATGCGGGATGCCGCAGGCAAATTCGATCACCTCAAGGCCGCGTTGGATGTCGCCCTTGGCATCCGCGACCGTCTTGCCATGCTCGGACGACAACAGGCGGGCCAAATCCTCCATATCGCGTTCCAAGAGGGCCTTGAAGGCAAACATCACCCGCGCGCGCTTTTGGGGATTGGTGGCAGCCCAAGCCGGTTGGGCAGCTTTGGCACCCGCCACCGCCTCAGCCAGAAAGTCCGCCGAAGCCAATTCGACCAGCGCTTGGACCTTGCCCGTGGAAGGATCATACACATTCTGGAAGCGGCCGGTCTGGGCCTTCTTCGACTGACCGTCAATGAAATGATGGATTTCGCGCATGATCCTGCCCTCAAACATCGGCCGATCTCTCTGTCGGCACTGCTTGCTTTTGCCTTAGCCTGTGACAGCACAGAGATAAACAGTGTTGTAACAGGCTCCGCCGGGATGTCGTCCCCGATGGCAGGAAACCGACCTATCACCCCTTGTCATTATGGGTGCCATCATGGCAGCTTCCACGCATCGACCCGGCTGAGGCGATGGATGTTTGGATGCAGCAGCAGCGCGCTTTCGATGATAAGCACATCATCGACATTTTGATCGAAGAACGCGCGCCAACGCTGGCGGGCTCGATCCTGTGGCCAGCATTGCGGGCGATCCTCTACAAGCTCTTGGACTATCCCCAAGCGGTGGCAATGGCTGACCAGATCGCGCCCTTAGCTGGCCTGCCAGCTTTGGAAGCTGTCTCGGAATTGCTGCGTGTGCAGCTTCGTGTCAGTGGCCTTGATCACATTCCCCGAACAGGCCGTTGCGTCATCATTGCCAATCATCCAACCGGTATTGCTGATGGGATTGCAGCCTGGGACGCGATCAAGCCAGTCCGGCCTGACCTTGTTTTCTATGCCAATGCCGATGCCCATCGGGTCGCGCCCGGCCTGATTGACGTATTGATCCCGGTTGAATGGGAAGAGCATAAGCGGACGCGGGAAAAAACGCGTGACACCCTGCGCCTGACCCAAGCGGCATTTGACGCCGAACGGGCACTTTTCATTTTTCCAGCCGGCAGGCTTGCCCGTTTTGATCAGGGCGAATTGCGCGACCCGGATTGGATGAGTTCGGCGGTCTCACTGGCGCGCAAAAACAATGCCCCCCTCATTCCTATTCACATGTCTGGACCCTTCAGCCTTTGGTTTCACGTGTTTGACCGCATGTCGAAGGAATTGCGCGACATCACTTTGTTCAAGGAATTGTTGAACAAGAAAGAGCAGATGTTCACGCTGCGGGCCGGTCCTGCGATCAGCCCAGAGTTTCTGGTGGGCGATACCAATATGCTCACCCAACAGCTCAAAGCCCATATTGAAGAGGTGATGGCTCACGACCCGTCTCACCCATTTAATCCGCTGCAGCCTCAGCCCCTGCCACAGCCAACTGGCGGTCTGGGCGCACCGGCTGGGTGATGCACTCAGCGCCTTGGCTTTCAATGTCTGCCATAACAGGCTAGTTTGTTCTGGTTATGAAATTCCTTGATCAGGCAAAAATCTACATTCGCTCCGGCGATGGCGGCAATGGCGCGGCTTCGTTCCGGCGCGAGAAATATATTGAACTCGGTGGCCCTGACGGCGGCGATGGTGGTCGGGGTGGCGATGTGATCGCCGAGGCGGTCGATGGCCTCAACACGCTGATTGATTATCGCTATCTGCAGCATTTCAAGGCCGAACGCGGCCAGAATGGCATGGGCCGCCAACGCCATGGCGCTTCGGCCCCCGACCTCATTTTGAAAGTGCCTGTCGGTACCCAGATTTTGGAAGAGGATCGCGAAACACTGATCGCTGATCTCTCCAAGCTCGGTGATCGGGTTGTCTTGGCGCGCGGTGGCAATGGCGGCTGGGGCAATCTGCATTTCAAAAGCTCGGTCAACCAAGCCCCAGAACGGGCCAATCGCGGTTTGGAGGGCGAGGAAAAGCTGATCTGGCTGCGCCTGAAATTGATTGCCGATGCGGGCTTGGTTGGGCTGCCCAATGCTGGCAAGTCCACATTTTTGGCGGCTGTCTCCTCAGCCAATCCTAAAGTCGCAGCCTATCCCTTTACGACCCTGCACCCCAATTTGGGGGTGGTGACTTTGGGCGGTGATACACGCTTCATCCTAGCGGACATTCCCGGCCTGATTGAGGGCGCGGCAGAGGGTGCCGGCCTCGGCACCCGCTTTTTGGGCCATGTTGAGCGGTGTGCAGCCTTGTTGCACCTGATTGATGGCACCGAAGAGGATGTTGTGGCCGCTTATCGGACGGTGCGCGGCGAGCTTGAGGCCTATGGCCATGACTTGACTGACAAGCCTGAAATCATCGCGCTCAACAAGATTGATGCTCTGACCCCGGATGTCGTCGCCGAAAAGCGGGCGGCTTTGAGTGCCGCAGCCGGGCGGACGGTTCTGGCCATTTCTGGTGTCTCACAATCGGGTGTGCGCGGGGCTTTGGGCTTGGTGTGGCGCGAGATTGCCAAGGCGCGCGGTATCTTGGAGCCTGATGTGCAAGACAGTGATGGGCAGGGTGAGCCGATGCTCGACGGCTCGGAGGGTGGTTGGACTCCATGACGCTTGAGGCTTTGGGGCGGGCCAAACGCATTGTCTTGAAGTTTGGTTCATCTCTGATCATCGATCCTGTCAGTGGCGAGGCGCGCAGCTCATGGCTTGCCAGTGTGGCGGCTGATGTCGTGAAGGCCCGTTTGGCAGGCCAACATATTGTCATTGTTTCATCCGGCGCGGTGGCTTTGGGGCGGGGCGCTTTGGGCCTACCACCCGGCAAACTTAAACTTGAAGAAAAGCAGGCTGCTGCCGCGGCAGGCCAGGTCCGCCTGATGGCGGCATGGGGTGAGGCCTTCGCCCCGCACAAAACCGCAGTGGCTCAGGCTTTGGTGACGCCAGATGATACCGAGCGTCGACGGCGCTGGCTCAATGCCCGCGCCACACTGGACACACTGCTGGCCTGTGGGGCGGTGCCGGTCGTCAATGAGAATGACACGGTGGCCACCGATGAGCTGCGTTATGGCGATAATGATCGCCTCGCCGCACGTGTGGCCCAGATGGTGGGGGCTGATGCCCTGATCCTGTTTTCCGATGTCGACGGCCTTTATGACGCCGACCCGCGCGATAACCCCAAGGCCCGCCATATTGGCGAGGTTCGCGATATCAGCCCGGCGATAGACGCCATGGCAGGGGGCATTAATCAAAAGGCGGGTGTCGGGTCTGGTGGCATGCGGACCAAGATTGAGGCGGCCCGCATCGCCACTGCGGCAGGCTGTGCCGTGGCCATTACAGATGGGCTGGCCGATCATCCATTTGGTCGACTGATCGCAGGCGGCCGGGCCAGCTGGTTCATTCCCGCCGCTGACCGTGAAAGTGCGCGGCGGGCTTGGCTTGGCCATAGCCTCAACCCAGCAGGCAGTTTCTGCATTGATGCAGGTGCGGCAAAGGCGCTGAAGGCTGGTGCCAGCCTGTTGCCGATTGGCGTCAGAACCGTTGAAGGCCAGTTTGAACGCGGCGACGCCATTGCCATCAAGGATGACCATGGCCGCATTCTGGCCCATGGCATTTCGGCTTATTCGTCGTCGGATGCGCAGCAAATCTTGGGGCGGCATAGCGACGAGATTGAGGACATTTTAGGCTATGCGGGTCGGCCTGCCTTGGTGCACCGCGACGACCTGGTCTTGAGCTAGAGCCGGCTTGGTTTCAACAGCGCCAAAGAAGCCCTCTGGCCTGTGGCCTTACATGTCACGCCGCCCAGTGCTTCTCATGAAGCTCCCGATCAATAACGACCGCGAAATCTTGTTTGGTCAAAACAGGTGCCTCACCGCCCGTGGCCGCCTTGCCGACCTTGCGGGCGACATAGCGCTTGAGTTGCCCATCAGCCCGGATCCGCGTGAGCCGCTTGAGATATTGGATTTGAGCCGGTGTTGGCCGACTGACAGCCGGCAAAGCGGCCACACCATCGGTAGCTGAGTCACGCTTAAGCGACGTGGTCTGCCCAGCAGCGCGTGTTTGGCGGCCTTTTGCCTCCAAAACTGGCAAGAATGACAATTGCATGGCTGTTCCTTTCTGGTCGAGCTGCGCCATATACGAACAAGATAAGAACATTTTGATCGAATTGCAAGAAAAATCGCGGTTTTGCGCGGCTTGATACGTCCGACTATGACGCTTTGAGGTGGATTTTGTGTTTGCGTGCGCAGTTTTCGTGTTTAGGTGACCTTGTGTGGCGCTGCCAATTGGGCCTTAAGTGTCATGTCGCACGCATAAATTGGCGTTCAGGAGCACAGATGAACGAGCATATGATTGCCGGTCAGGATGGGGTGAAAACATATGTCGCCGACTTTGACCCTGTGGGGGCCTATACGGGTCCGCCTGTCTTGTGCTTGCATGGCCTGACCCGCAATCACAAGGATTTTCAAGGTGTGATTGAGCCGATCCGGCGCATGGGTCGTCGGGTGCTGGCTCTTGATATCCGCGGGCGGGGACGCTCTGACTGGGACCCCAATCCTGCCAATTATACACCGCTGATCTACGCCCAGGATGTGTTGAACATCCTCAATCGGCTGGGTCTGAAGCGGGCTGTCTTTCTGGGTACCAGCATGGGGGGCATCATCACCATGCTGGTTGCCGCCTTTTCACCGGCCACAGTTGCGGGCGCAATTTTGAATGATATCGGCCCTGAAGTTGATCCTGTCGGTATCCAGCGCATCCAGTCCTATGTCGGCAAAATCGGTAAAGCCAGCAGCTGGGATGAAGCAGCCCGGATGATCGCCTCAATCGGAGAACAGGCTTTTCCAGGGCGCAGCGCAGACTTCTGGCTCGATTTCGCCCACAAGACCTGTATCGAAACCGCTGATGGTATTGTGTTTGACTATGATCCAGCGATCGCCCAAGTCGCAGGGGCAGGTGACCCCGCGGCGATTCCCACCTTGTGGGAGCCGTTTGCCGCCCTAAACCCGATCCCCACCGCCGTAATCCGGGGTGCACTCTCTGACCTGTTATCTGTCGACATTGTCGCGCGGATGAAACAGGCAAAGCCCGATTTGATTACGGTGGAAGTTCCAGAGGTCGGCCATGCGCCTACCCTCGAGGAACCTGAAGCTTGGACCGCGATCGAGGCCATTATTCGCCAGACGCGCTGACTGTCCTGATCAATTGACACGATCTGTGCAGATTTGTGTCAAGAAGCCCCATTCTGTAAACATATATGTAACCTCTCGCCATGTAGGATTGGTACGTCGAATCAAGAGCGTGCCAAATCTATCGAGACAGGCTCGATAGCCGTACTTGACCGCAGCGAGCCGTGGAGAGGTGTTATGTTGTCTGGGCTGAATAAGGTCGCCATTTCTAAAAAGTTGCCGATGGTCATAGCAGGCCTCGCGGCACTTGCCGCAGCCTTGACGGGGGGCGCGGCCTATCTCAACTCGCAGAGCAACATCAATTCGGAGACCCAGGCTGGTCTCGCAGCAACCGCTCAATCTCGTGCGGAGGCCGCTAAGGCTTTCTTTGAGACCTCTGGTGCGCAAGCCAAAGAACTGGGTTCAAGCGCGATTATCTCATCCGCCCTTGACCGCTTCAGCGCCGCCTACAGCGAGTTGGGCCCAAATGCTGAAGCCGTTCTTCAGGCCACCTATATTGACCAGAACCCAAATCCACTGGGTCAAAAGGAAAAGTGGGACGCGGCTAACAATGGCACCGCCTATGATGCCGTCCACCGCGAGCTGCACCCATGGCTGCGCAACATCCTGCGCACCAATGACTTTTACGACATCTTCCTGTTCGATTCCCAAGGCCGCAACGTCTATACCGTGTTCAAAGAACGCGACTTTGCCACCCAGCTTGCAAGCGGCAAGTGGAAGGATTCAGGTCTTGGCGTCTTGGTACGCGACGTGATTAGCGCTGGTCCGAGTGCTGAGCCGAAAGTGGCTGATTTCAAGCCTTATGCGCCATCGGCCGATGTGCCAGCCGGCTTTATCGCCGTTCCCATCAAAGGGGCTGATGGCCAGTTGAAGGGCGTGTTTGCCATCCAATTGTCGATCAATAAGCTTGACGCGAGCATGAAGCCACAGCCTGCCAATGGCAAAACCGGCGAAAATACTTTGATCGGGGAAGATTTCCTTGTTCGCAACAATTCCCCCTTTGCCAAGGAACCAACCATTCTGAAGCAGAAGGTTGAAAATGATTTCGTCAAGCGCGCATTCGCGGGCGAAACCATCACAACCACCACCAAGGACGCCGATGGCAATGATGCCGTCACTGCCATGACGTCCTTCACCGCTTTGGGTGCTAAATTCGTGGTCAGCGCAGACAAAACCGTGGCTGAAGCCCGCGAGCCTCTGGTTGCCTTGCAGATCAATATTCTGCTGACCACCCTTGCCGCCATTGGTGCTGCGGTGGTTGCCGGGATCTTTTTCGCCAAGAGCCTGTCCAAGCCAATCTCGGATCTCACTGACACGATGAAGACCTTGGCTAACGGCGTCACCGATTTGGAAGTCCCCGGACGCGACCGGGAAGATGAGCTCGGTGCGATGGCTGAAGCGGTTGAAATTTTCCGCGAAAATGCGATCCAACGCATCGTCCTTGAAAAGGCTGCCAGCGAGGAAACCCAGGTTCAGATGCGCCGGGCTGAAGCCATTGCCTCTGCCACCAAGGCCTATGAGCAAGTTGCCGGGGACATGTTGCGCACCGTGGCTGCCGCCTCTGCCGAGCTTGAAGCAACCGCCCAAGCCATGACAGCAGCTGCGGACCGCACCAATATGATGGCCTCCAGCGTGGCAGCAGCCGCAGAAGAAAGCACTGTGAGTGCCTCCACGGCCGCAGGGTCCGCAGACAGCTTGACCACCTCCATCTCGACCATTCAGTCCAATGTGGCTGAATCGAGCTCTGTGGCGGTAGAGGCGGTTGCTCTATCCAGCGAAGCCCAAGGTGCGGTGACCGAATTGGCCACTTCGGCCCGCCGGATCGGCGAAGTGGTCGAATTGATCAAAGGCATCGCCGATCAGACCAACCTCTTGGCGCTGAACGCCACCATCGAAGCAGCCCGTGCCGGTGAGGCCGGTCGCGGCTTTGCCATCGTGGCCCAGGAAGTGAAGAATCTGGCCAGCCAGACTGGCAATGCCACCGAAGACATCGCCGCCCAGATTGGGGCGATCCAAGGTGCTGTTGATGGGGCTGTCGGCGCCATGGCGCGGATTGAAGCTGTGATCAGCCGGATCAACCAGAATGCAGACATGATTGGCCAGTCGGTCGACATGCAGGCCACAGTCACCCAGGAAATTGCCAGCGCCATTACCCAAGTGGCCGCTGCTTCCCAATCGGTGGCCACCGATGTGTCGCGGGTGACGGAGACGGCCGGTGAGACCGGGGCAGCTGCCAGCCAAGTTCTGGCCGCCAGCCGCGAATTGTCGATCCAAGCTGCCAAGCTCGACAAGGAAACCCAAGACTTCTTGGCCCGTGTCCGCGCTGCCTAAAGCATCGTGCTGAAAAGTGGGAACCGAGTGTCGCTCGAAGTAAAGCGACGTGTCAAAGCAGAGCGTGGCGGGGCAACCCAATAACACGTTGCGCTGCTCAGATCGGGTGTCCATCAGCTGATAAAAATCAGGGCCCGCCGGTGATCCGGCGGGCCCTTTTGCTCGTGGCGACCAAGCGGCCTCAATCAAGCCACATGAAGCTGTGCAGGACTGGTCAACGCAAGCTCATAGGTGAGGAAAGGCAAAGGGCCGTGGTCAGCCAGGCTGAAACGTTCAACCCGACCGGTGAGAACAAAGCCCAATCTTTCAAGCAAGGGACGACTGGTTGGATTGGCCTCTTGGGCGTCGGCTTCGATCCGGGTTAGAGCGGTGTGTCGTTCTGCCCAGCTAAGGACGCCTTGCAATGCCTCGCGTCCCAAGCCCTGTCCCCAATATTCTGGCAATAAGGCATAGCCCAGTCGGCCACAGCCAGGCCGGATCTCGCGCAGGCCAATCTGGCCGATCACATCGCCCTCGCCATTCTCAACAGCCCAGACAAATTCCTTGCCTTGGCTTTCCGACGCCCGGACCATCAAAATCATGGCACTGGCATGCAGGGGCGTGAATGGCTTGGGGATGGTGCACAAACCGCGCGCCACTTCGGGCCGATTGAGAAGGTCGGCCAGAGCGGCGCTATCCTCATGCTCAAGGGGCCGCAACAGCAGGCGCTGGGTCAGCAATGCAGGTGTCATGACCTCGGCCTCCGTTCATGCTCTGCAACATCCCGCCGCATCACCTGGGTGGGTGACACTTGCCCTGTGGCCAGCACAGGCAGATCGAGAATCGCATCGCGCTTGTAGAAGCCAAGTTTCTCAAGCACGTGACCAGATTGTGTATTTGTCGTGGCAAAACCTGCGACAAAAACTGTGACATCAAGGTCTGCAATGGCTGCCGCTAAGACGGCTTGGCCTGCCTCAGTCGCATAGCCCTTGCCCCAGTGCGGGAAGCCCAGCCAATAACCAAGCTCCCAAGCAAAACTGTCATCCAGCGTCATCCGGTCCATCCAGTGCAGACCCATGGCCCCCATGAACTCACCGTCCCGATCCGTGATGGCATAGACATAATCCTTGCCTCCGGCCCACAGATCGGCCTGCTTGCCAAGCCACTCGGTCCCATCCGCATGTGTATAGGGGTGGGGCATGCGCGACAGATTGGCCGACACGCGCAGATCATTGGCCAGACATACCATGGACTCAAGGTCCGTCATCTGCAGGGGGCGCAGGGTGAGGCGGCTGGTTTCAATCTGTTTGCGCATGGCAGGATCTCCAAAGGAAATCCCGCGCGGGGTGGGAGGAGACTGGCCCAAGCCATGATTCTCGAGAGGGGGTCTCAGGAGAAGGCTTGTCGAGGAACCGTCTGCATCAGGGCAGAATGCAAACGGGGGGCCGGTGATCCGGCCCCCCGCGCGGGAAATGGTCTGTCTGACCGGATCACCCCTTTTCAGGGAAGCGATCCGGAGTGGTCAGGACCGCCTTATTCTGCTGCTTCCGCAATCGGCATGACCGATACAAAGCATTTGTCGTCACGCTTGCGGGTGAATACGACTTTGCCATTGGCGGTCGCAAAAAGGGTGTGATCGCGGCCAAGGCCGACGTTCTCACCAGCAAAGAATTTGGTGCCGCGCTGACGCACGAGGATGTTGCCCGAGACAACCAACTCGTTGCCAAACTTCTTCACGCCGAGGCGCTTGGAGTGGGAATCGCGACCGTTACGTGACGAGCCGCCGGCTTTTTTATGTGCCATGTGTCAGTCTCCTCGACGCGATTAGGCGTTGACAGCAGTGATGTGGACGACACTGCCCCATTGGCGGTGCCCATTACGGCGGCGATAGGTCGACCGGCGGGTCTTCTTCATCACCATGACTTTGTCACCCTTGCGGGTTTCCAGCAGGGTTGCGGCCACTGTTGCGCCAGCCACCAAAGGGGCACCAACGGTCACGCCAGCTTCGCTGCCAACCATCAGCACATCGCTGAAAGTCACGGCGCTGCCTGCTTCGCCTTCCAATTTCTCAATCACAAGCTTGTCGCCTGCAGCGACTTTATATTGCTTGCCGCCAGTTTTGATCACCGCGAACATCGCGCTGTTCCTTGATAAGGGGCGAACGGACCAGACCGGGGATCGGGATGGGGTTCGCGACATAAACGAAATCGCCCGCCGTGACGGCGAGCGTTAGGGAGGGTGTCCATAAAGTCGGGCGCGACCGAAGTCAATTGAGAATGCTGAACTTCGCCGCCATTTACGGCACAAATCCAGCCTGTGGACCCGATGTGTCAGTCAAAGGCTTTGGGCAGGCGAGCCGCGGTCAGGCCCAATACGCGCGCTTGGCCGTTTTCAAGGGCAATGTCGAGGGGAGCACTGAGGCCCGCCACCGCAACTCCTTCGGGTTTCAAAGCACCCTCGCCACGGATGGAGCCCTGCCAATAGCCATCTGCCGATACTTTGAGGCTGCCTTGCCCTTTGGAGAATGACAGGGGCCCCCAAGCCAATTCGCCTGCCATTATGGTGAACGCCCCACCTGCGGCCGACCAATCACGTGCTGACCGCAACAGGGTCTGGCCTTGGCTGATAGGCCCGGTCAGGCGAACATGGTGAATCTTTGGGCCCAAAATGGCAGCAGGGCCTTCGGGCGTGCCCGCCAGAATCAGATCGCGCACATCCAGGGCAAGCGCCAAGCGGGTAATGTCCTTTGGATCAGCCACCAGATGAAACGCACCGACACCCGTCTGCCAGCCCGATGTATCGGCTGCATTGGCAGGACCCGCTTCCAGGCGGTTGAAGGTGATCGACAGGCGCGCCAATTGACCCTCTTTCAGCCGCAAGCTGGCCTTAAGGTCGCCTGCCGTCAATGGCCGCTGCGGACCGCCCGGCAATGTGAGACGGGGCTTTAGCGCGCCTTCCAGCGCCCACAGATTAAGGTTGAAAGGTGAGGCTGCCATCACAAGACTGGAGGCAGCAAATCCAAACCCATTGGCAGATGTGGCGGCAAAATCAGCCAATCTTACCTCAACCCGATAGGGAAAGCCGTTTATCTCGATCTTGCCAGGCTCAGTCTGAGGTAGCGCACGGGAAAGCTCGGCCTGCAAGCGTTGGGCGATGAGGTTCCAATACGTGACATAGCCCCCAAACACCAACGCACCAAAGCCAAGGGGAAGGATGAGGCCGCGGATCGACCCTGTTTTGGTCTCAGTCATTAGTCGCCACCACCATCACCGCCGTCACTGCTATCCCAGCCACCTTCTTCAGAGGCGCGATGGCGGACCTCCGTCTGCCGGGCCTCGTGGGCCTCATCCACCAGCTTTTGTGTCGCCTGTTCGATCTGGGCTTCGACTTGCGCCATGAATTCAGCCCGTTTCAGGCCCGGCGGGATCACCGGCAAAAACTCAAACACGGCCGTGCCTGGATAGCGCAAAATGCCCTTGGCGGGCCAAACCACCCCGGTATTCAGGGCCAGCGGTACGCAGGGCACTCCCAGCATCATATAAATGGCCGCCACCCCGGGCTTATAGTCGGGTTCTGCGCCGACAATCTGGCGCGTGCCTTCTGGGAAAATGATCAAGGGGCGGCCCTGTTCGAAGCGTTGCTTGGCTTGGGCCACCATCGCTTTGAGCGCACTCATATGGCCCGAGCGGTCAATCGCGATCAGACCGGCTTTGCGGCAATACCAGCCAAAGATCGGCAGGTTCAACAATTCCTGCTTGAGCACATAGACCGGCAAATGCGTGAACAAGGTCGGGACCACCGTGTCGAGCACGCTTTGATGTTTGGCGGCAATCATCACCGGGCCTTTGGGAAGATGTTCCAAGCCACGCACTTCATAAGTGATGCCACAAATCCACTTGGCCCCAAACACCATGACCCGCGCCCACACTTCCATCACCTTGGCCCCACCAAGAGGTGACAGAAAGACAAACGGCGCACCCAAAGTGCCGACAATCAACACGCTGCCCCACATCCAGAGCATGAAGATTAGTGACCGGATCAGGGTCATTCGTGCTATTCCTTGTGTGTGAGAGCCACTTGGCTCCAAACAATCTCGCTATCGCCTTCCAACAGGCCACGGCTGATGGCAACCAGATATTTGCCATATTCCAATGCCAGCGATCGGGTTGCGCGTTCATCCTTCCACCAGTCACGATCAAACGCAGCTGTGGTTTGCACAGGGTAGGGGATCAGCGTCACCTCGGGAATAGCCCTGCGCACTTCATAAAGGCTACGTGGCATATGATAGGCGTCCGTAATCAGGATCAGCCGCCGAATCCGATGTACCTTTACCCATTGAGCGGCTTCTTCGGCATTGCCCAATGTATCTGTGGCCCGACGCCCCAGATCGATACAGCAGGCATAGGTGGCTTCAGCACCCCCTGCGACAGCGCGCACTTCGGCTGTCGTGCTGGTCTGATTAACCCCAGAAATCAAAAGCCGGGGGACAGTGCCGTTCTCGACCAGCCGCACCCCGGCTTGCAGGCGTTGGTCTGACCCACCGGTCAACGCCGTGGCCCCATCGGCTTTCAAGGGTCCAGATGGGGTCTGCAAACGGCTGACATGATCACCAAATCGAACAAAGCCGATCAACAGAAGCAGGCCCCCGGTTAGGCTCAGAAGAAAGATCAGGCGTGACACCAAAGTCGATGAAGCAACCGGCACAGAGGCGCGTGATCCGGCCCGGCCTGACCGTCCATGACCGCGCCGGGCCATGTCACACCAAATCCCGCAGTGTCGCGCGTGCTGCCATATTGGCGGCGATGGCGCTGGCACTGCCGGTAATCATGGGGGCAATCAGCAGAATCCACACATCAGTCCAAGCCAACAGCGGCGCGCCGCTGGTAAAGTCTGAGGCCCCGAAGGCAAACACCAATGTACCGATCAAAGCCAAGACCCCCGCCACGCCAGCCCCGATCAATCCAGCCACAAATCCCAGCCGCAAAAAGCGGATCTGGACCTCACGGGCAACAAACGCGTCTTTCGCCCCGACCAGATGGAGAATATTGACGGCTTCGCGCCGTGTCTCCAGTGCTGCGCGGGCGGCAAAGGCGATGGTCGCAATTGCCGCCACCACCAGGGCAACCAAAGCCAGGATTGCCACGATCCGAACCAAGGTTGAGGTGCGCAGGACTTCCCCGGTAAAGCGGCTATGATCATCGACAGTGACAGTAAAACCTGCCGCCTTGAGCACACGTTCGATATCAGCTTTCACATTGGTCTGGCCTGCCACCACGCCGACTTCGATCAAGCGCGGCACAGGCAAAGCGTCGATCGTCGTGCTCATGTCGGTGCCATAATTGCGCAGCAACTCCTTGGCCCGATCCCGGCTCATGGCCTCGCTGCGGGTGACGCCGGCCACCCGCCCGACAATGGCAGCTGCCCGCGTCAGGTCTGCATCTCCGCGCGGGGATTGCACCACCACGCTCATGGCGCTCTTGAGGTCGCTGGTCCAGGTATCAGCCGCACGAAAACCTGCTGAAGCACTCAATCCCGCCAGACAGCCCAGCGCGCACATGATCGCTACCACAATGGTCAAAGGACGCACTTGGCGGGAATCCGCTGGCAGCAATGCCCGGTCTGATTCCCGGAACAGGCGCAGGAAAGAGGACCAGAGTTTACGCATCATCGCCGAGCCTTTGCCCCCGGCTCAAGCCCGGGAAACTGGGTGAGCTCGCCTGCTTCCAATTGCAGGACAGGCGCGCCTGAACGCCGCACAAGGTCTAGGTCGTGGGTGGCGATCACAACGGTGGCCCCCAATTTATGCAATTCGATGAACAGCCGGATGATGCGCGCGCCCATTTCCGGGTCGACGTTGCCGGTCGGCTCGTCTGCAATCAGCAAGGATGGTTTGCCAACCACCGCTCGGGCAATGGCAACCCGCTGTTGTTCGCCCCCCGACAGGGTCTCCGGCAACGCATCAATGCGCCCTCCCAAGCCAACCCAGCGTAACAGATCGTCGACATCCTCGGCATAATGGCTCAATGGCACATCGCGGACCCGGAAGGGCATGGCGACATTGTCAAACACCGACAGATGCGGCAGCAAACGGAAATCCTGAAACACCACACCGATCTGGCGGCGCAGCATTGGCAAATCGTCCCGACTTGCGCTGCCAATATCCACACCGAACAGTTGCGCCCGGCCCTGACTGGGCCGTAGCGCCAAATACATCAGCTTCAACAAAGTCGATTTACCGGCACCCGATGGCCCAGTTAGAAAATAGAACCCGCCACTCTCCAGCTCAAACGACACATTGCGCAGCGCTTGGGTGCCGGAGCCATAGGTGACACCGACTTTGTCAAAGCGGACGATGGGTCCACCGTCCCGGTAGCGCGGAGTGCGAGTTTTTTCATTCATGAGTAGACTCTGACAGCGAATAAGCGCTTTTTTATGGTTGCGCTAGCCAAGTGATTCGACTCTTTCATGCAACTGACATGCCCTCAATGCTCAGCGAAGTACAATGTCGCCGACGCGGCGATCCCGCCGTCTGGGCGCACCGTCCGCTGTGCGGCATGCGGACACTCCTGGTTGGCACGCCCTGCCGGGGCCATTCACTATGCCGACAAGTCTGGTTCTGATAGCGGATTGCGGCCTCGACCAGCTGCGTCAACCGCAAAAGCGGTAGACGCGGCAGCCAAAAAGGGTCTGTTGGCCAAATTGGGGCTGGGTAAACGCGCGCAAAAGCCAAAGCTTGAGCCTCATGAACTTGCCCGTAAGAAAGCGCTCGACCAGATCCGCAACACACATCGGCTTGCCGCCGGTATTCCTTGGCTGTTGAGCCTTGCAGTATTGGGCGGGGTCTTGGGTGCGGCGGTGATGTATCGTACCGACATTGTTCGGGCTTGGCCGAAGGCGGCAACGGCATTTTCCCTCATTGGTCTACCCGCCAATCTCTATGGCGTTGATATTGCCAATGTGACGGTAACCAGCACATTGGATGCAAAAGGGCCCAAGGTGGAAGTGCGCGGCGTCTTGAAGTCGGTGTCGCGGACGCCTGAATTCATCCCCTATTTGAAAGTTGCTTTGGTGGATGCCAAGGGAATTGAGAAACTGTCCTGGATGGTGGATCCTGGTATCGAGACCTTGCAGCCGGGTAAGTCACACGCCTTCATGAGTGCGCGCAGCAATCCCGTCCGTGGTAATCTTAAGGCTGTGATCATGTTTGCCGATCCTCCGCGCAAGGGTCCCAAACCCCCAGCGGCCCGCGCCTTACCAGCCGCAGACAAACCCCACGGCAAAGCTCCTGAGCCCATGCCCGCCGAAGGTGCAGGGCACGATCTGGCTCCGGGAGAGGAAATCGACAATCACGGCGCACCTTTGACATCGCGCTGACCGGCTCAGTTTGCGATCATACACAGCATTTAAAGGGAGAGGCACGGGTGACCACCCAATTGGATATTCTGGTCTCAGCGGCCCAGATTAATCAGCGCGTCGAGGAATTGACCGCCGAGATTGCTGATCGCCTGGATGAGGAGGCCGTCGTGATTGGCCTATTGCAGGGTGCTTTTGTGTTTATGGCGGATGTGGTCCGCGGTTTGGCCCGGCACGGCAAAACCCCGCGCACCGACTTTCTGTGGCTCTCAAGCTATGGCGACAGCCATGAAAGCGGCGGCCGCATCAATGTGCTGGCCGATCTGCAAAAGCCGATTGGCGGTCGTCAGGTACTGATTGTCGATGATGTGTATGACACCGGCCGCACCATCCTGTTTGCCAAATCCTACTTGGCCTCCAAAGGTGCGCGTGAGGTTTTAACCTGCCTGTTGGCCAGAAAGCCATTGGCAGCAGAATTGCCTGCCCCCGACTATCTGGGCTTTGACTTGCCCGATCGGTTTTTGGTGGGTTATGGGTTGGATGATGCAGGTCGCGGGCGCGGCTTGCCTGATATTTGTGCGGTTAAGACTTAGGGTCAGGACTTAGCGTCACTCGGCGGCTCTGCCGACGCATTTTTGAGCCGCGCCAAGATCTGCGGCCAGCGGACCGCGATCCACACCAATGACCACGCATTGCCTAAAAAGAAGACCGGGACGATCCATAAGAGGCGCGTCTTGAGATCGGTCTCGAGCAACCAGACAAAAGCGGCATAAATCAAAAAGCCAAGATAAAGGTCGATCAGAGACACCCGGCCCCAAGGCATGGCGGTTATCGCCCCAAACTCAGCGCCAAAGTCTCCGCGCCAACTGGCCCAGCCGACCAAGGCAACAAAGGCGGCGGCAAGAACAAGGGCGATCAGGCGAATGGGCTGGGTCATGACAGATGATTTAGCACGATTGCGCCGTAGTTCGAGGTGTCTTTGCTTTTGGAGGAGGATGCTAAGTGAGCCAGACGCTCAAACCTCTTCCTGCCGCTTTGCGTAGTATCGCCCGAGCCAGAGGAATAAGCGCCTAAAGAAGAGACTTAAGCCCTCGAACCACACCGCAAACACAAACCCGCCCGATAGGATGATTGCCAATTGGCGGCCATCGAGCGGACCACTCACCACCAAATAATAGATCAAAGAGGCCAATGAGAAGCCTATGAATGAGGTGATGAAGTTTTTCATATCAAAACCCAACCGCTTCAACCCCCGCTATTCATTTAAATCCAGACCACCACTTTAGATCAAATATCTATACCGCTCAAGCTGGGCTGGCCAGCGCGCCCTTCCCGCAAAATTGCAGCTTCGTGCTTTGGCAGGAAAGCTTCGGACCTATAGTAAGGCTTTAGACAGAGACATAGGATGAAGCATGGTCACGCTGAATAAGATTTACACCCGCACCGGCGATAAGGGCACCACAAGCCTTGCGACAGGCGAGACTGTGCCAAAATTTGATGCCCGGGTTGAGGCCTATGGTGCGGTGGATGAGGCCAATGCCGCGCTGGGTGTGGCGCGTTTGCATTGCGGGCAAGATGGGGAACTTGATGCCATTTTAGGCCGCATTCAGAATGATTTGTTTGATCTGGGGGCAGACCTTGCCACGCCCGAGCGCGGTAAGCCACTTGGCTGGGAAGCCTTGCGGATCCTGCCCAATCAAGTGACGCGGCTTGAAAACGAAATCGATGCGATGAACGCGGCCATTCCAGCCCTTGATTCCTTCATCCTGCCCGGTGGCACACCGCTTTCGGCCTATTTGCATGTCGCCCGTACCATCACACGGCGGGCTGAACGGCAAGTGGCAGCCTTGATGCAGACCGAGGGCGAGATCGTCTCTGCCTCCGTGCTGCATTATCTCAACCGCTTGTCTGACTTGTTGTTTGTCGCCGGACGGCGGGCCAATGCCAATGGTGCGGACGATGTGAAATGGGTGCCGGGCCTGACGCGTTAGAGACCGGTTCGGGCCAGTTCAGTCCTGGACGCCTTCGACGATTTTGAACTCAATGCGCCGATTGCGGGCATCGGCTTCAGCGCTGCCGCGCGCATCGCGTGGTTGGGTTTCGCCATAGCCCGTCACGCCAAGCAGGCTGGCGGGCACGGATTTGGACACCAGATAATCAGCTACCGATTGGGCGCGACGCTCAGACAGCGCTTGATTGGCGGTGGCATCACCGCGCGCATCTGTATGGCCGCCAAGCTCTACCCGATAGGTTTCACACCGCCGCGCAACATCGGCCAACGCATCCAGCAAGGGCTTGGACTCGTCGGCCAGAACAGCACTGCCAGAGGCGAAATTAATCACGCGCCCATCCAGCAAAGTATCATAAGCCGTTTGGCAGGCCTTGGCACCGGGGCTTTTGCCCATCAATGCGGCGGCCTCAGGCGCATCGGCCAGATCAGTGCCATTGACGGTGATACGGTTTTCCAGCGCCAGCACGGTGCCAACATGGCTGGGGTCAGCCAAAACGGCCTGACGCACGATAGCGCCAGCCTCGTCGCGCTGCTCTAATTCGCTGACATCACCTGACACACTCAAAACACCGGCCTTAAACCCGACTTTGATTTGGGTCAGCTCAGCCCGGTCCAGCGCTTGACGGGCCAATTCCACCCAATTGGTGGCTTTTGGTTCCACTAAGGGTGCCGACGGGGCAGCAGCCATCTTGTCTCGGATTGGGCTTAGGCTCAGGCCAAGGCTGATTAAGGCGGCTAGAATGGCGACGGCCACACCGGTTCCACTCGCCAATGCTTTGCTGCGACGCCGTCTTGTGTCACCCATCACTTGGACTTTCCAAAAAATCGACCCGCATCAGGATCGTTAAGCTGTTGGCCCCGCTGCCAGTCTCTAACCCTGCCCGATGTGACTGTCACCGTGATTTGCACAACAAAAAGCCTGATCACGCAGGTGTGTGCAGACAGTGTCCGGCTGCGCCTTGGCAGGGCCTGTTGATTGAAGCCTGCGCCCAGTCGGGATAAACCCCTGCCCAACAGATTGTCACAACCCTTTTGCCAAGCGCCAGACCCATGTCCGAAACCAAGAATTCCGCCCCAAGCCGCCCGCTGGCCCGCACCCCGCGCGGCTTTATTGATCGGCGTGCCGATGCTTTGATGGCTGAGCGGTCCGTGGTGGAAAAGGTGCTGCGCGTCTATGAATCCTGGGGGTATGAGCGACTGGAAACCCCCAGTTTCGAATATGCCGATGCCTTGGGCAAATTCCTGCCCGATCAGGACCGTCCCAATGAAGGCGTGTTCGCGCTGGAGGATGATGACGGCCAATGGATGAGCCTGCGCTATGATCTGACTGCGCCGCTGGCTCGCTTTGTCGCGCAGAATTGGGATGGCCTGCCAAAGCCCTTCCGCCGCTGTGCCGCAGGCCCGGTCTGGCGCAATGAAAAGCCAGGCCCCGGCCGCTTCCGAGAGTTCTGGCAATGCGATGCTGATTGCGTGGGCTCCGCCCGGCCGGAGGCCGATGCCGAAGCCATTGCCATGGGGGCAGATGCGGTTGAAGCCGCAGGCGTGCCGCGCGGGCTCTATGTGGTCAATGTGTCCAACCGCAAATTGCTCGATGGTCTGTTGGCCAAGATTGGCATTGATGCGGGTGATGTTCGCACCCGTCTGGGTGTTTTGCGCGCCGTGGATAAGCTGGATCGACTGGGCGCGCAGGGGGTTGAGCTTTTGTTGGGTGCCGGGCGCAAGGATGAATCTGGCGATTTCACCAAGGGTGCGGGCCTAAACCCAGCCGCCATCAGTCAGGTCATGGCTTTCACCGCCACCCGCAAGGCCACCCGCAAGGAAACCTTGGCGGCTTTGGCCGAGGTCGTGGGCGATACCGAATTGGGCGGGGAAGGTGTGGCAGAACTTGCCGCCATTGATGCCACTTTGGCGGCCTTAGGCCTTGGAGAAGATCGCGCTTTCTTTGATCCGGCGATTGTGCGGGGTCTGGAATATTACACCGGTCCGGTCTTCGAGGTTGAGCTTTTGGCCGAGACCGTCGATGACAAGGGTCAAAAGGTTCGCTTTGGCTCGATCGGGTCGGGTGGGCGCTATGATGATTTGGTGATGCGTTTCCGGGGTGAGCGGGCTCCTGCCACCGGCTTCTCACTCGGCGTTTCCCGGCTTGTCGCGGCCCTGTCGGCAGCCGGCCATGCACCACAGGCGCGGTCGGGTCCGGTGGTTATTCTGGCTCTGGATGCCGATGCCATGGCTGGCTATATGCAGATGGCGGGGCAATTGCGTGGTGCTGGCATTGCGGCTGAGGTCTATCTTGGCCAGTCTGGCATGAAAGCGCAGATGAAATATGCCGACCGGCGCAACGCCCCCATCGTGGTGATCGAAGGCAGCACAGAACGTGAGGCCGGCAATGTCACGCTGAAGGACCTCAATCTGGGTGCTGAATTGGCCCAATCGATCGACAGCAATGAGGCGTGGCGGAAAGAGCGGCCGGCACAGATTCTCGTGCCGCGTGCAGGCTTGGTGGCAGCTGTTCAGGATATGCTAAAGCGATGAGCGATCTGGCCAATGCTGTAACTGGGACCCCACCGGCACAGGCTGCTTGGGCAGCCCTGCAGGCGCGTGGCGGACAGATTATTGCCCTGCCAACCCTATTGCCTGCGGCTCTGGTACTGGAATTGGCCGGGGAAGACTTGCGACCGCGCCTGTATTTCGCCTCAGGACCGGATGGGGCCGAATTGTGCCTACGCGCCGATCTGACCATCCCGGCGGCGCTTCAGTATGCAGAGACTGCGCCCCATGATGATACCCCCGCAGCTTGGCTGTGTGAGGGCAAAGTGTTTCGTGCGCCCAAGGCTGGGGAAAATCGCGCGCCTGAATTCATCCAGATTGGCTTGGAGCGTTTTGGCGATCCAGACCGCATTGAAGCAGATGTCACGGTGTTTCTGGCGGCATGGGAGGCTTGCCGGGCTGCCGGGGAGACAGGCCTGCACGTGCGTTTGGCCGATGGGGGTCTTTTGCCGCGCATCATCGAAGGTGCCGATTTACCACAGCCCTGGGGGCAGGCTTTGAGCGATGTCGCCAGCCATAAGAATGCCCTGCAGCGCGTTTTGGCCCAAGCTATGGGTGAAAGGCCGCGTCGCCAGATCAGCGCGCTCGAACACACAATTGCCGACCTCGATCCCGACCGAGCCCGCGACATGGTGGATGAGGTGCTCAGTCTTGCAGGTTTGGCCTTGCCGGGCACGCGCGGGGTTGAGGATGTGGCCGCGCGCCTTGCTGCCCGCGCCCGCCGCGCGATTGCAGCACCCTTGCCAGCCGAGCTTGCCGAGACCTTGTCCCGCCTGATCCAGTTGCGCTCGGTCGGGTCGATTGGTGATAGTTTGGATGAATGTGTCGCGCTGGCTGCCAAATTAGGGGTTGATCTGATGGATTGGCGTCAGGCTTGGACCTTGCGCCTCGACCGGATTGAGCAGGAAGCACCTGATGCCCTCGCCCAAGCCCATTTTGAGGCGATCAGTCCTGAGGCGTTCGACTATTATGACGGTATGGCTTTTGACATAGCGCGTGGCGGCGACTTTACCCGCCCCGTTGCGACCGGTGGGCGCTATGACCGATTGGTCGGGGAGGTTTCGTCCGGTCACAGGCGGGCCAAGGCTGTGGGATGTGTCGTTCGCCCCGCGCGGTTCGGAGGGCGCTGACATGGCTGAGCTGATCCTGGCCTTGCCGTCGAAGGGGCGGTTGAAAGATCAGTGCGAGGCTTGGCTGGCCCGCCATGGCTTGGTGCTGCGCCAGACCGGGGGCGAGCGCGGCTATAGCGCGACACTGGATGGCTTTGATGATGTGCAGGTTCGCTTGGCTTCGGCAGGCGATATCGGCAAGGCCCTGCTGGCCGGTGAGATCCATCTGGGCGTTACCGGTGAAGATATTGTGCGAGAGGCCTCTGATGAGGTTGATCTTCGTTTGACCATCGTGGCGCGTCTTGGCTTTGGCCGGGCCGATGTGGTGGTGGCGGTGCCCAATGGCTGGATTGATGTCGAGACCATGGCTGATTTGGCCGAAGTTGCCACAGACATTCGTCGCCAGACAGGGCGGCGTTTCCGCATCGCGACCAAATTCACCCGCTTGACCGCCCAATTCATGCGCGACCATCATGTCGTGGATCACCGCATTATCGACAGTGCTGGGGCCACTGAAGGCGCGCCGGGGGCTGGCATTGCGGATGCCATCGTCGACATCACCACATCCGGGGCCACGCTTGCGGCCAATGCGCTTAAGATCCTTGATGATGGAATTATTCTGAAGAGCGAGTCCTGCCTGATGCGCTCAGACCTTGCGCCGTGGTCGGAGGAGAGCCGTCACGCAGCCCGCCGCCTGATGGAGCGGCTGAAGATCCTATCAGACACCTAGCCATCCGCGCGCGGATGGCGTGCGGGCAGCGGTGTTGGCACCACGGTGGAGGTGGCGCGCGCAACCAGCTTGCCCTCGGCGTCAAACAAATCCGCCTCCAGAAATGCAGCCTTCTGGCCCCATTTGATCACCCGACCCTCGGCTTCAACGGGGCCAGCGGGGCAGGGGCGCAGAAATGTGGTTTTAAGCTCCAATGTTGGAACCGCAAAGGCCATCTCTCCGGCAACGATGCCGGCAATGGCCATGGCTTCATCCAGCATGGCCGTCACAAAGCCGCCTTGCAGCGCCCCGCGCGGATTGCACCATGCCGCTTGGCCCACCATGGCGATGCGTACTTTGCCTGCCGCTTGGTCGATGCTTAATACGTTTAGACTCAACGTGTCCGAGCAAGGTGGGCGGGATTTGGCTTGGGTGAATTTTGCCAGAACCTCCGCATCGCTGCGGGTTGGGCCAGGTCTTGCGCTCACTTCTTGCGCCGGAAAGCATCAAGGCTGACGACTGCCCCCGTGGTTGGGGCCTTCACGACGCTGCCGTCTACGTCATTTTCCAGAACATCATCCTCTTCCTCGATCGCATCCGGCGACAAATCGTCGACCGCGTCAAACGGCAGCGCGAAACGAACTGAAGGGTCATAGAATCGGGTGATGGCTGCAAATGGGATCACGATGCGCTGGGGTACGCCGCCAAAATGCAGGGTGATCGCAAAATGATCGTCTCGCACTTCCAGCCCTTCATATTGATGCTGGATCACGATGGTCATTTCATCGGGATATTTGGCCGCCAGATATTGGGCGACTTGCACGCCCCGCGAACGGGTGCGGAAACTGATATAAAAATGATGATCGCCGGGCAGGCCCGTCAGTGCCACCTTCAATGCGTCGCGCACGACGCCGCGTAGGGCATCCTGGGTCAGTTTTGCATAGCCGATGAGGTCTTCCGACATCGGGTCTGTCTCCTGCTGTTGGCCACTCATGGCACGAAATCCGTAACTGTCTTCTTAATCTTGCTTGACTGCTGGCGCAATCAACTTCGATAGACAAGCGAGCGAAAGCACCCATTTGGCGAGTATCGTGAGTGGTTTTGTGATGGGTTTTTGCAGCAGCACGTCCCCAACCCACGCAGGCGGCTAAGGATTTGATTTTTCCAGAAATAGGTGTTGCCGTAAGCCTTATCTGAGGTGGCAAGGTGGAGGGGGTTGCTGTTGCCGGGCCCCCCTCCGCGCCCCGCCCTCAGCCGTAGCCGGGGGACTTAGTCGGAAGTCAATCAGACCGCATTACGCAGCCAAACGGACGTCCTGTGCAAAGTTATCGTTTGCATTTATGAAAATGGGCGGATGACGAAGCCCACGCGGGTAAAAGTTACGTCTTTACACATCCGTCGATCCTGATCGGCCCCACACTCGCGGCGACACCCGCAGAGATTTTGGTGGAGCCGCGGGGAATCGCACCCCGGTCCGGCCTGCTTATTACACGCACGTTTATCACCATAGTCCGGCGAACCGGACCTCTATATTATAGGCGCTTCTGGCGCTGGTGGGAAGACCTGTCCGCTTTTGGCAATCCAAGCCCGCAAATCCGCACACAGGCGGGCAGGGTCTTCCAATTCCGGCGTGTGGCCAAGATCGGGGTAGACAATCATGTCAACATGGTCGGCCAAACGTTTGGGGCTGTCGACATGCTCGGCAGGATGACTGCGGTCAGCTTGGCCCCAGAAAGCTAGTGCGGGCTGTTTCGGACGGCCAAGCCTGATATTCGGGTCCATATAGACCTGATAAGCGCTGGCCAAAGACCACATGGCCCCATGCTCAAACGACCGGCACGCACAGGCAACCAGCGCGTCAATCATTTCCTTGCGTCCTACCGACAGCCGATACCAATCCGGCATGCGCTTGGGGGCCATTTGCTTCATGGCAAGCTGGCCGATAATGGGCTTGGCCAGAATGCCTTGGGGGTCACGACGCGCTTTCCAAACGGCAAATCCCGCCACATCTGTGGTTTGTATCAAGGCAAGGCGCGATACCAATTCGGGCCGTCGGCAAGCCAGATCGACTGCACAAAGGCCTGCCACGCAGGAGAAGGCCAGAATGGCTCCCTCACCGGCCACATCGGCAAGAAAGCGGGCGACATCGTCATTGGTCTGGTAAAAGTCAAAGCGATAGTCAGAGCTGACCGCGCTGAATCCCATAGCAGGCAGTTCAAACACAATTACTCGGAAGTATGGGCTGAAGGCCTCGATCAGCCCGTCATAATTTTCCAGACTCATGGGCGGATCAGCAGCAAAGACGAGAGTCGGGCCAGAGCCAACCACCCGATAGCGATACTGGGTCAGTGGCGTGCGGTAAAAGCCGACATCGGGTGACGCGTGAGCGGGCCAGCCATTCTTAAACCGCGCCATCGCGGTACGCCCATGCCACGTATCGAGCTTGAGGCCAAGATCGCGCAGCATGCCCATCTTATTGGCTCCCCGTCACATTGGGTTTAATCAGGCTGACAGGAGCCTTCAGCATGATGACCTCGCCATCGTGACCATATCGCTGCTTGACGCGGGCATGCCAAGCTGGGCCAAAATAGGCCGCGGCACTGGCCTGATCTTCCCAGAGATAAATGCCGCCAAAAGTGCGGTCGTCGCCGATGGTGAAATATTTGTAGATCAGGCGTGGAATGCCGGCATAGTCAGGAATCGCTTTGGCAAAGCCTCGCCGGATCAGGCCTTGTGTGGCATACCAAGGGGGTTTTACCCGCACGATTACCGCGACGTTGCCGCCAGATGGGGCCTGTCTGGACGCACCTGCGGTGACCACAGGTACTGTGAAATAGGTGACCTCGGCTTTAGACCCATACGTGCGTTCAACCCGTGCGTGCCAAGCTGGTGAGAATTGGTTGGTGGCGCTAGCCCGATCGGCAAACAGATAGAGACCACCGAAATGCCCCGCGTCATAGGTGAAATACTTGCGCCTCAAACCGGGAACCTTGGCATAGGCCGGTACGGCTTTCGCAAACTCCTGATCTAGTACAGCATCGCTGGCCCCAGCCGGTCTGGGGATTGAGACATAGACTGCTACCTGATCGGATGCGGCTTTTTGGGCTTTGACTTGTGGTGACAGACCAACCCATGCGGCTAAGGCCAGTAAAGGCAGAAGGTTTTTCATGGTGAGTTCCTTTCTAAGCGTGCCGCGATCGACGTGGTGCCCGCGGGTGCTTCCCCATTTGCGATTGACCACGCACAACAGGAAGCTATAAAAACGGAAAATGGATTTGCAAAAATGATCGATGAGCAGGCGATTGACTGGGAAGGATTGCGCAGTTTTGTCGTCGTGGCGCGCTGTGGATCATTGTCGGAGGCTGCCAATCAGCTCGCTGTGTCGGTAGCCACCATCAGCCGCCGTCTCGATAGTCTTGAAGAACAATTGGGGTTGCGTCTTTTCCAGCGGGGTCCACGCGGAGCGGCCCTGACGGGCGCGGGCCAGACGATTCTGGCGGTGGCAGAACCCGGCGCACGACACTTGGGGCAAATTGCCCGATTAGCCCGTGCGCTGCAAGATGGGCCTAATCTGCCGTCGGTTCGCATTTCGGCGACTGAAGCCGTGATTGCCGACGTGCTGGCTCCCCGCTTGGCCCAGTTGCGGGCAGATGACCCCGCTATTCGGATTGACCTTGAGGTGTCCAATGACATTGCCAATCTCAACGCAGGCCGCACCGATGTTGCGATCCGCATGGTGCAGCCCCATGAAGAGAGTTTGGTGGCACGCCGACTTCCCGTCATCCGCATGGGCCTGTTTGCTTCCCAGTCCTATCTCGCCGGGCGCAATCCGCATTCGATCACCTTGGCATCGGAAGATTTGATTTGGCTCGATCCAGCCTATGGCGATATTGCCGAAAATCTGTGGCTGAAAGCTCAAGGGCTGGAAGGCCAGGTTTGCTTTACCTCCTCCAGCGTAAGATCTTTACAGAATGCCGCGGTTGCCGGGGTCGGCATTGCGCCCTTGCCTGCGTATGCGGCCAAGGCGGCTGGCTTGGTTGAAATTCCCCAGTCCGGTTTGCCCGAGCGCATACCGTGGCTGGTTTTTCACCGCGATACTCGGACCACCCCCCGACTGCAGCGGGTCCGCCATTGGATCGTCGCGTCGTTCAAGCAAGCAATCAGCCCCGCAGGTGAACGCTAGGCGACAAAGCGAATGAGCGGGGCAGGCTTGGTTGCCTGATGGGTCAGGCCATCATGAATATGGGCGGCAATCGACAAAAAGGCATTGGCGGTCTCAGACCCCGGTGCGGCTACCACATAGGGCACACCTGCATCCCCGCTCTGCCGGATGCCGATTTCAAGAGGCACCTCGCCTAAGAACGGCAGATTAAGGGCCTCAGCTGTCCGTCGCGCGCCGCCTTCGCCAAACACATGCAGGCGGGTCCCGTCGGGTTGGGCGAGCCACGCCATATTTTCGATGACGCCAAGGACAGGCACATGGGTTTTGGCAAACATGCCCGCACCGCGACGGACATCTGCCAGTGCGACTTCTTGCGGGGTCGACACCAGAACAGCGGCGGACAATGGCACACGTTGGGCGAGTGCCAATTGAGCATCCCCGGTGCCAGGCGGGGTATCCATGACCAGAATGTCGAGTGGCTCTTCAGCACTTCCCCATGTCACATCTTCCAGCAATTGCTTGATGGCGCTGGTCACAATCGGCCCACGCCAGATCATTGGCGCATCGCCATCGACCAAATAGCCAATCGACATGGTTTGGAGGCCATAGGCCGGGATTGGCAGCAATTTCTTGTGCTCATCCACCTCGGGCTCGGCCTCGACTGTGCCCAACATGGTGGGGATCGAGGGGCCGTAAATGTCTACATCGAGAAGGCCGACCCGCAACCCAAGCGCGGCCAAGGCCGCTGCCAAATTAACCGCCACAGTTGACTTGCCCACCCCGCCCTTGGCTGAGGCGACTGCCAAAATGGCGGTGATGCCAGGGATGCCGGGTTTGGCAGGTGGGGCTTGTGCCACACCTTGGGCGAGCGCCGCATCCGTCAAACGCGCGCCCTTGCGGACCCGCTGGGTGGTGGGGTTTGCGGCGGACGCTTGTGGCTGAGGAGACGACTCACCGCTGGCAGGTCGGGATGGCTCACGATGGGCGGTCATCACCACGGTCACCTTACCAACCCCTGGCAGGCCTCCAATCGCGGCTGTTGCAGCCTCTTGCCAGGTCGGTGCAAAACTTTCTGCACCTGCGGGCACTGCAATTGTTGTGAGGACATCTTGGGTTTCCGAGATGCGAACGTCCTCAATAAGTCCTGATTTTACAAGACTTAAGCCGTCCAATCCGCGCAAAGTGTCCAAGATTTTCAGGACATCCTCGCGTTTGAGTGATCGCTTGATTCCAAACACCTTCTTGATCCCTGTCGCTGAGAACGCACATAAGGGGCAGTCGGATAGGCTTGCAAGTGTTAGGCCCTGCATTCGGCGGCTTGTTTGGCATGGGCATGGGTCTGTGCCGGCTGTTTAGAAATGGAAAAGCGATCAGATGCCTTGGAATGACAATTCAAACGGCGGCGGTGGTGGCGGTGGCCCTTGGGGTCCCGGTGGTGGATCCGGTGGCGGATCTGGGGGCAACTCCTCTGGCGGTTCGGGCCCACGCAATCCCTGGGGCACTGGTGGAAACCAGCCGCCTCGGCGTCCAGGCAATTCTGGTGAAAGTGGCAATCTGGATGATCTGGCCAAGCGAGTTGAGGATCGTTTGAAGAATGTGCTGGGCGGCGGCGGTGGCGGCGGTGGCCTGCCACGTGGCGGCGGCGGCGGCGGAGAGCCGATCCAGTTTGACAAGCGCACCCTGGGTGCGATTGCGCTGGTGGCGGTGCTGGGTTGGTTTGCCACTGGCATTTATGTCGTTGATGCCGGTGAAGAGGCCGTGATCCAGCGCTTTGGCAAATATGTCGACACCCAAGGCCAAGGTCTGCATGTCCATATGCCGTCCCCGATTGAGACCCGTCAGATTGTTGATGTGCAGACTGCGCGCTCCTTGACCGTCGGCGGTGGGGCCGGTGCAGGCCCAAATGACGGCTTGATGCTGACGGCGGACGAAAACATCGTGGATGTGGGTTTCCAGGTCTGGTGGCGGATCGAAAACTCCCGCGATTATCTGTTTCAGGTCGCCCATGGTCAGGACGGACGCAGCAGTGCGGAAGAAACGGTCCGGGCCGTGGCCGAAGCGGCGATGCGTGAGGTGGCCGGCCGTTCACAGCGCGAGCAAGTTCTGTCGACTGGCCGTGCAACGGTGGAAACCCAAACCCGTGACCTCATTCAGCGCACGCTGAACGAATATAAGGCTGGTATCCGCATTACGCAGGTCAATTTGACCAAGGCTGAACCCCCTGCTGCCGTCAATGACGCCTTCCGGGAAGTGGCCGCAGCCAGTCAGGAAGCTGAAACCAAGATCAATCAGGCGCGTTCCTATCGCAACGCCGTGGTGCCACAGGCCCAAGGTGAAGCAGCCCGCTTCAACCAGCTCTATCAGGAATATCGCCTCGCCCCGGATGTCACGCGTCAGCGCCTGTATCTGGAAACCATGGAAAAAGTCTATGAGCGGGCCAATAAGGTCCTGCTTGATCCCGGCCGCACCGGCAATGCACCCATGGTGGTCCTCCCCCCTGAATTGCTGAAGGGGGCCGCGACCAATGCGGCACCTGCTCAACCAGCAGCTCAAAACAACAACGCGCAAGGAGTTGTCCGATGAACGCCCGTACGCTTCCCATTCTCGGTGGGCTTGCCTTTGGCGCGCTCATTTTGGCCAATGCATCGCTGTTCACCGTCAGCGAGACACAGCAGGCCATCACGTTGCAATTCGGTCAGCCAAAGAATTTCTTCAATATTGATGGTACTGACCCCGGTCTGAAGGTCATGGTGCCCTTCATCCAGCAGCGTGAGATTTATGATCGCCGCATCCTTGACCTGACCCCGTCCGGCAAGAGCGAAGTTGTAACCGCCGACCAAGAACGCTTGGAAGTCGATAGTTTCGCGCGCTGGCGCATCGTCAATCCGCTGCGCTTCTATCAGGCTGTTCGGACCGAGGGGCGCGCGCGTGACCGTTTGACCAGCTTGCTGGAGGCGTCGCTGCGCCGGGTCTTGGGTTCGGCTCAGTCCACCGACATTATTTCCGGTCGCCGCTCTCAATTAATGTCGGCAATCCGGGCAGAAATGAATCGGGAAGCCCGTACCTTGGGGATTGAAGTGGTGGATGTGAAAATCCGCGCCGCTGATCTGCCCCCGGCCAACCAAGAGCGCGTGTTTGAACGCATGCGGTCAGAACGTCAGCAGGCTGCTGCCAGTGTCCGGGCCGCAGGTGACCGTCAGGCACAGGAAATCCGTGGTGGCGCTGACCGTGAGCGGGCCAAGATCATTGCCGATGCCTATAATCAGGATCCAGGCTTTGCGGCCTTCTATCGGTCCATGCAGGCTTATGAAAAGGCTCTGCCACCCGGCACCACCATCGTCACCAGTCCCGATGGCGACTTCTTCCGCTTCTTCAATAGTCGCGGTGGCGGCAGCGGCCAGCAATAGGTGCCATCCCCGCGGGTGCGCAGCGCGGCCTTTTGGGCTTTCTGCGTCATGAGATCCCGGATCGGCTAACGCCGTCCGGGATGACAAGGTTGTGGATGTTCATTTCCACTCAGAACCGCTTTGGTGAAACCTGTGTTTCACCAAACGGATGGTCGAGTTTGAGCGCGACATCTGGGTCGTCAAGTGTCGGTTTTCTTCGAAAACCGATCGCGCCGCGACGCAGCAAAGCTGCGCACTTGACCACCCCGATGTCGCAAGAACAATTGAGGTTGCGGTTTGGTGACCAGATTGGGCACCAAAGCGCTTCTAAGTTCTTTCGATGTCATCCCCGCCGAAGCGAAGCGAAGAGCGGGGACCTCATCGCGCCTGTGCGTCACAAGGTCCCGGACCGGCTTCGCCGTCCGGGATGACACCCATTTATAAATGCAACCAACTCTAAACGATGTCATCCCCGCCGGAGCGATAGCGCAGAGCGGGGACCTCCATGCGCACGTGCGGCATGAGGTCCCGGATCGGCTGCGCCGTCCGGGATGACACCGACTTATAAATGCAACCAACTCTAAACGATGTCATCCCCGCCGGAGCGCAGCGAAGAGCGGGGACCTCCATGTGAAAATGCACCACAAGGTCCCGGATCGGCTTCGCCGTCCGGGATGACACCCATTTATAAATGCAACCAACTCTAAACGATGTCATCCCCGCCGGAGCGAAGCGCAGAGCGGGGACCTCCTCGCGCACGTGCGCCACAAGGTCCCGGATTGGCCATCGCCGTCCGGGATGACAGCATTGTGGGGGTGGGGGCCATCCCAATCTATCCCACCGCACAACATCCCAGCCATGATAGTGTCATGGCCTTCTCGCTTGCCCCCTTTGCCTTTGTGCTGTCCTTGGCCTTGCAGCTGCATAGCCATGTCTTGGCAAAGGATAATTTGTGGGAACGGCCACACTTTGTGCGCAAGGCGGTGGCCGCACGCTTGCGGGCGGGGGTGCGGGCGCTTGAGGCCTTCTTGCGCCGGATATTGATCCTGATGGCGCTTGATCTGGAGCATGAATTGGTCGCCAAGCCGCAGGTTGAAAACCTGCGCCGCAAGAAGGCGCGCAAGCCTTCTGTTCGCACGCCAGGTTTTCGGGTGTTTCCGGCCCCGTTTCTGCCCCATCCGGACACGCTCGCACAGCGGTTTGAGGCGCTGGACAGGGCCATCACTGGCCAAGCCCGGCCCTTTTACTTTACCCCCGCCCCTGTGCCCATCGGCCACTGGTTGCGGCGCTTGGACTTGCTGCAGGCCATCGCAGCCGACCCCCAGGCCAAGGCCAAACGCTTGGCCTTCTCTCTCGCCCGCCGCCGTCCCGGCCCCATGCTCGCCCCTGATGAGCGCCCCCGCATCATGGCCCGACGTGGCCATGAAATCAGCGCCACCTTCGATGCGATGGGCTTTCAGATCACCCAGAAAAGCCGAAGTCGTCCCCCGCCCTTACCCCCGCCCCGCCGCTGGCCAGTACCCATGATCACCTTGTTATAGATGTGACCCTGCTTTGATGTTCAAGCGGGGGTGGGGGTGTTGGCTGCAAACGTCCGGCCTAAATCCCCTCGCCATCCTCACCTTCGCGCTCAGTGCGGCGTTTGACGAGAATGTTCAGACTTTCAACCAGCACAGAGAATGCGATGGCGGCATAAAGATAGGTTCGCTCAATATGTTGACCAAATCCATCGGCGACCAGCACCATCCCGACGATCATCAGAAAGGCGAGTGCCAGCATTTTTGTGGTCTCATATTTGTCGATGAAAGCCGAGACTGCCTCGCTGGCAAACATCATCACCGCAATGGCGATCACCACAGCGGCGACCATGATCGACAGATTGTTGGACATGCCAATGGCCGTCACAATGGAATCAATCGCGAAAATCACATCGATCACGGCAATCTGGGCGACCACCACCAGCAAGCTGGAGGATTTTGTCTTGGGCCCGGCATGATCTTCCACGCCCTTGGCACGCACCATCTCGCCGATCTCGATGGTCGCTTTATAGAGGAGGTAGCCGCCCCCGGCGATCAGAATAAGGTCACGCATCGAGAAGGGGTGATCGAACACGGCGAACAAGGGCTTGGTCAGGCCTGCCAGCCACACCAGCATCGACAACAAGATGACGCGCAGGATCAGTGCGAGGCTCAAACCAAGGCGACGGGCCATGGCTTGCTGTTCCTTGGGCAGTTTGGATGCGGCGATTGAGATGAAGATGACATTGTCGATCCCCAGCACAATCTCAAGCAGGGTCAATGTCGCCAAAGAGGCCCAGCCATCTGGCGTTGCCATCCACGCAAACCAATCTGCCACGTCTGACCCTCCCCCAAAGCCTCGTTCCGAGCACGCTTATCACTGCATCGTGAGGCGTGGTTGCCTGCAAGGCCGTTCAGGGTCAAGCCATCGGATGGGGCAAAGCTCACAAATGCGTGACGCAATGCATCGCCACAGTCGGAAGGCATTCGTTAACCACGTTTGTTTAGCATCCCTGAGTGATTTGCGTTGTAGGTTTGTGTCATATCGACATCTTCTGATCAGCGCCTTAGGCACGCAGGAGCTTGAAATGCCGCTGAAATTATCGCTGAAGCCGAACGAAAAGATCGTGCTGAACGGTGCCGTTGTTCAAAACGGGGATCGTCGAACCACTTTACTCTTGCAGAATAAGGCCTCTGTCCTGCGTGAAAAAGACATCATGCAGTTGGAGGAAGCCAACACACCCGTGCGGCGCATCTATTTGCCGATCATGCTGATGTATCTGCAGGGCCATGAGACACCAGAACAATATAATGAGTTCGCGCTCCGCATGACCGAGTTCATGAGTGTGGTTCATTCCCCCGCCATTTTGGAGGAATGTGTCAATATTTCTCGTGAGGTCATGACGGGTGAATATTATAAGGCGTTGTCCAGATGCCGGAAACTGATGGAATATGAAGCCGAGAGGCTGAATATGGAGGGGATTGAGCATGTCGCTCCAAGCGTACCAGAAGGCGCAGCAGCGAGCCGAAACGCCGCGTGAGATCGAGTACCGACTGTTCGGTCAGGTCACGCGCGCGCTGATGGAAGCCCAGCAGCTGCCGCGCCATGAAATTGCAAAACGCATGGATGCGCTGGACTGGAACCGGCGCGTGTGGTCATTCATGGCCGCAGATTGTGCCAGCGCGGAAAACCAATTGCCCCAACAATTGCGCGCCTCGATCATTTCGCTCAGTTTGTGGGTGGGACGCTATTCCAGCGAAGTCATGCAGAAGGGCGAAGATATTGAGCCTCTGATCGATATCAACCGGACCATTATGCAAGGTCTCGCAAGCCAGATTGATCTTCAAAATCAAGCTGCTGCTGCGGTATCGGCTGAACCATTGACCCAGCCTGCAGCTTAAGTCGCGCCCGCCCGAACGACACAGGCGCACAGATCACAGGAACCAAAGCCAGGCTTTAACGCTTGGCTTTTTTCTTTTTCTTCTTTTTGTCCTTGTCTTTTTTCTTTTTATCGGCGGGCGTCACAGGGCTGTTTTCCGGTGCCGGAATGGCCAGCCGCATCAATAATTCAACAAAGCCTGCCCGCTTGGAGGCCGGCAAAGCTGCCAAGACCGTGGTGTCAACTTGGGCAATTTTCGGCACGGCTGCTTCATACACCGCCCGTCCAGTCTCAGTCAGGCTGACCGAATTGGCCCGGCTGTCTGTGGCGGACCGCGTGCGCTGGGTCAGGCCTTTGGCCTGCATGCGTGCGATCATTTCGGCAATGGTGGATCGGTCGATCCCGGTGCGGCTTACCAAATCGCTCTGGGACAGACCTTCTTGCTCAGCCAGCACGGCCAGAACAGCAAACTGGCGTTGCGTCAGCCCATCTTGACCCAAAGCAACCCCGTGGAGGTCGGCGGCAGCTTGTTGCGCACGATGGAGCAGATGGCTGAGTGAGCCATTCAGGCTGAAAGCAGCACCGGCTGCTGTCGCGGGGACAGCTGGGGTGAGGTTTGTTGCGACATTGTCGCTTGCTTCTTGATCTTGACCGCTCATCTCGCTACTCGCCTTGGCTACACACACACGCGGGGAAGTCCTCAGTGGGCGTCCTATCACTCAATTTTGACGGTCGCACGACAAGGTGGGGTACCCGGACCTTGGTTTTCACGGAAGTTCATTCTCAATGCCAGCCACTTTTTCGTTACAAGTCCCCGCCGGAGATGATCGGCCCCGTCAAGTCTGCGACACCTGCGGGTTTATAAACTATGTCAATCCCAAGATTGTGGCTGGCGTGGTGATCAGTGATGATGATGGGCGCATCTTGCTATGCCGAAGGGCGATCGAGCCCCGTCATGGATTTTGGACAATTCCCGCTGGCTTTATGGAAGAGCGTGAGACAACGGCGGCAGGTGCTGCGCGTGAGGCTTGGGAAGAGGCTCGTGCCAAAGTCCAGATCGATGGGCTTCTGGCGATTTATGAAGTGCCTCGCATAAGTCAGGTCCATTTCATGTACCGCGGCACTTTGGCCGAACCCGGTTTTGAGCCGGGTCCTGAGAGCTTGGAAGTCGCTTGGTTTGCTTATGCGGATATCCCGTGGGACGACATCGCCTTCCCAACCGGAATTTGGGCGCTGCGGGACTGGAAGAAGGTGGAAGGCCAAGCCCAGTTCATGCCCTTTTCCAATCCCCCGGATGTTGAGCACCTCACCCATCCAAGAGCCCGCTGAAACCTCAAGGCAGAAGGTGGCGGCTGTGCCACCAAATTGTGGCCATGAAAAAGGCCCGAACCTGACTGGTGGCACATCGGTCAACCAGATCAGGCCGGGCCTTGATCAAGATAGGGCAGGCCGGGGGCTTTAACAAACATGCCCGCCTTGCCTGCCCCGAAGCTCACTTAATTGAGCGCGTCCTTCAAAGCCTTGGAAGGCTGGAACTTGGCAACAGTTGCTGCCTTGATTTCCACCGTTTCACCGGTCGAAGGGTTGCGGCCCTGACGGGCTTCGCGCTTGGAGACCTTGAACTTGCCCAGAGGGGCCAGCGTGACTTCGCCGCCAGCCTTCAGGCTTTTTACGATCGCTGCGGTCAGCGCGTCGATGGCGGTGTTAGCTTTGTCCTTAGTGATGTCAGCAGCCTCTGCGACAGCGTCGATCAGGTCTTTCTTGCTCATAGTCGTTTCCTTAGTCCTTGCCTGAGGCTTGACAATACAGGCCCCAGAAATGCGCACCCGCGTGTAACCAGACGAATGCAATGGGCCAAGCAATCGCGTTTCGGGCGGAAAGGTCAAGGGCGCGACAGGACCAATTGGTCGAGATTTTACCGCAAAATGGCCTGTTTTGCTGCCTTTAGTCCGGGATTAAGCTGCACAGGCTGCAAAACCGGCTTCGATTTCGCGGCGCAACACAGGGTCATGGAGGTTGCGCCCGATAATCACCAAGCGGCTATCACGAACCGAATCGGGATCCCAAGGTCCCAGATAATCACCCTCCAACATCATATGCACACCGTGGATGACATAGCGACGTGGGTCATCTGCCATGTTGAGGACGCCCTTCAAACGCAAAATGTCTAATCCGCGCTCGGCCACAAGGGCGGACAGCCATGTATCAAAGGCCGCCTCTGACAGGGGCGAGGTCACACGCATCGCAAGTGAGTCTATGCCGGCATAATGGCTATGGGCATGATCATGATGATGCTCATGATCATGACTGTGGTGATCATGGCTCTGGTGATCATGGTGGTTGTGCACAGCGGGTCGCGGCAGAAAATGGGGATCATGGGCCAAAATCCGATCCAGCGAGAACGCACCGACATCGAGAATGTCGTCCAAATCAACGACAGAGCGTGAGGTCACCAAGACACGGGCGCTCTGATTGAGGCGGTTTATGATCTCGCGGGCCGTTTGAAGTTGCTCTGGGCTGGCTGCATCCGCTTTGTTGAGAACAATGACGTCGGCAAAGGCAATTTGCTCGACAGCTTCCTGGCTTTGAGCAATCTGACCCGCAATATGAACGGCATCGACGACGCTAACCACAGCATCAAGGCTTGCCCGGTGGCGCACCTCATCATCGGCGAAGAAAGTCTGGGCTACTGGTGCCGGATCTGCCAGACCCGTTGTTTCGATGATCACGCCGTCAAAAGTCTGCCCGCGGCGAAATAATGCTCCTAATATGCGGATCAGATCGCCGCGCACCGAGCAACAGACGCAGCCATTATTCAGCTCAAAGATTTCCTCGTCCACATCGACAATCAGATCATGATCAATGCCGATCTCGCCGAATTCATTGACGATAACCGCATAGCGACGACCATGGGGTGCGGTCAGAATATGGTTGAGCAAGGTCGTTTTGCCGGCACCCAAATAGCCGGTGAGAACGGTGACGGGCACTTTGGACTCGGGATTATTCTGCATGACGCCTTTGCCTGATAGCGGGATGTTTTTGAGCACGCCGACCAATCTACGCGCACAATCGCCTCGTTGGGGTATATAAAGGCTGGCCCGAGGATAAAAAAGAGGTCTTGGCTGGACACCTTGTGGTCAATCGCTTACGCCCAACAGCGAGATAGGTCGACAACCTGATCAGAATCGACGGATCGGCGGGGTCATAATGGGTCCTGTTGTTCTAGGCTGATCGCAGCGTGATTGATGTGTGTCCGGGCGGCCTCAGATTTGCATGATGAGGCACGCGTTGTCTCACAATTGGACGTTGAACAACAAAGCGCATTTGACATTGAGCGTTGGGATCTGGACCGATCTGATGAACCACATATCAACCAATCTCAGCGGGCATTTGGCCGAGATCAGCCTGTATCGGCCTGTCCCGGCCAAGACTTTGTCGGCTTCTGTGATGAGTTGGCCCAAGAGGCTTTTCGATCTGGTTGCTGCAGGGCTTGGGCTTGTGTTCCTTGCCCCCTTTTTGTTGACCATCGCCATCCTTATCAAAATGACGAGCCCTGGCCCTGTCATCTTTGCCCAAACCCGCACGGGTCTGGGTGGCAAGGCTTTCAAGATTTACAAGTTTCGCACCATGACCACGTTGGAAGATGGCGACTGCGTCATCCAAGCCTGCCGCAATGATCAGCGCATTACGGCTTTGGGCAACTTCCTGCGCCGGTCCAGTCTCGATGAATTACCCCAATTGTGGAATGTGTTGCGCGGCGAGATGTCGATTGTGGGGCCCCGCCCCCATGCCGTCGCCCATGATCATTATTATGGCGCGTTATTGAGCGACTATCGCGAGCGCTTTCGTGCCAAGCCTGGCATCACCGGCCTTGCTCAATGCAGTGGGTCACGTGGACCAACCGAAACCTTGGACAAGATGCGGCGGCGGATTCGTCTGGATCTGGACTATATCGAAAACTGGTCGCTTGGTATGGAAATGCGCATCTTATTCAAGACTGCCAAGCTGGTGATCATGGGCGATTCCTGCGCCTTTTGACCTTTGTTAGGTGTCTTTGATCTGTCCAGACGACGATTGTACGCGTTTTTGGGGCTCGCCAGATAAGCGGGCTGCTCTATGATAGGAGCATGGTCACAGGAGATTTGGCTTGATTACCCGTCGCACCCTCATGGCTTCTGGCCTCGCATCCTCACTTGCGCTGGCGGCATGCGGCCCAGATAAGCCTGCCGACACCGGCGGGGCTGTCCGCATTCGCTTTGCCACTGACTGGCGAGCGCAGGCCGAGCAGGGCGGATTTTACCAAGCTGTGGCACGCGGCTTTTATGCCGACAAAGGTCTTGATGTCAGCCTAATTCAAGGGGGGCCCAGTGTGAATGTCCCCCAATTGCTGGCCGCCAACGCGATCGAAATGGGGTTGGGGTCCAACGCGCCAATCGTCCTGTCCATGGTCCAAGCGGGCGCAAAGGCCAAGGCGGTGATGGCGTCCTTCCAGAAGGACCCGCAAGTGCTGATCACCCATCCGCGCGCTGACATCACATCGCTGGCGGATATGAAGGGCAAGCCGATCATGCTGGCCGATGCTTCCATCACGGCCTTCTGGCCATGGTTGAAGGCCAAATATGGCTTTACCGATGATCAGGTGCGCAAATATACTTTCAACGCTGCCCCGTTTCTGGCCGATCCCAAGGCCATCCAGCAGGGCTATGTCACCAGCGAGCCTTATACATTGAAGACGCAGGGCAAGATCGACCCACAAGTCTTTCTTTTGGCCGATTCAGGCTATCCGGGCTATGCGGCCATGACCTTGGTGTCAGACAGCTTCCGTGCCGCCCACCCAGAGGCCGTTCGCGGTTTTGTTGAGGCAACGATTGCAGGCTGGAAGGATTATTTGCGCGGCGATCCCGCCCCCGGTGATGGCTTGATCACCAAGGATAATCCCGACATGACGCCGGACCTGTTGGCCCAAGCGCGGGAGAAATTATTGTCCTATGGCATCGTCGAAACAGCCGAGGGGGCGATTGGCACCATGACGATGGACCGCTGGAAAGCGTTTTTTGACGTCATGGCAGCGGCCAAAGTTTACCCAGCGGACCTTGATTGGGCCTCAGGCATCGACCTCAGCTTCCTGCCCAAACCGACTTGATGAAGGCTGATCGTCCCATAAGGCTGGCGGCAAGCCAGGCCTGCGTGCGCTTTGGAGCCCTTGATGCTCTGGGCCCGATTGATCTGACGGTCCGGGCGGGGGAGTGCGTGGTGCTGCTCGGGCCATCAGGCTGCGGCAAGAGCACGCTATTGGCGGCTTTGGCTGGGTTGCAGAATGTGGCCAGTGGTTCGGTCGAGGCGGCCATGTCGGAGGGGGCACCCGTGCCTGGCATGGTATTTCAGGAACCCAATTTGATGAATTGGGCCACAGCGGGCGACAATGTGGCCCTGCCCTTGGCGCTGGCTGGGATCGATCGGGCTGAGCAGATGCGCCGGGCGGAGGCCGCATTGGCGCGTGTGGGGCTTGACGATTTTGCCAAAGCCTATCCGCGCACCTTGTCAGGCGGGATGCGCATGCGCGTGGCGCTGGCGCGCGCGCTGATCAATGATCCAGCAGCCCTTTTGCTGGACGAGCCCTTTGCCGCGATCGATGAATTGGGTCGCCGGGCTCTTGATGACCTTGTGTTGAAGGCCAAGGAGACCCAAGATCTGGCTGTCTTGTTTGTGACCCATTCTGTCGATGAAGCCGTGTATTTGGCCGACCGTATTTTGGTGCTCTCGCCCCGTCCGGGTCGGATCATGGCCGAGATTGCAGTCCCGGCAATAGCCCGTGATCGTGATTTCCTCACCTCACCGGATTTCGCCCAGGCCGCTGCGGCGGCCCGCCGCGTGTTAAGTGATCACAGGGGGCCTGTATGAAGCGCCTCGATCTTGCCCCGGTTGCGGCAGGTCTTGTGATCTTGCTTGTGTGGGAGGGTCTAACCCGGCTCTTGCAGGTGCCGTCGGTGGTGTTGCCGCCACCCAGTGCGGTGGCCGAGGCATTGCTGGCACGTGGCGGGATTCTGCTGCCCGCTGCCGGGGTCACGCTGGGGCTGGCGATGACGGCTTTGGCCCTCTCAATCATGATCGGCACTTTGGTTGCCTTGATATTTGCCCGCATTCCCTGGCTAGAGCGGGGGCTTGGTCCTTATGCATTGGTGTTGCAAGCAACCCCCATCGTTGCGATTGCCCCTTTGGTCATTATTTGGAGCGGGATTGAAAACCCCCGCCGCGCCATCTTGATCCTTGCCGTCATTGTTGCGGTATTTCCGGTGCTGACCTCGGCTTTAGCAGGCCTCAAAGCAGTCGATCCGGGTTTGGACCGCGTGTTCCGCCTGCACCGGGCGTCCAGCCTGCAGCGCTTCATCCGGCTGGAGCTGCCCACAGCGGCCCCCTTCCTGCTGGCGGGGGTAAAGACGGCTGCGGGCTTGTCGCTGGTTGGTGTGGTGGTGGCAGAATTTGTCGCCGGGACCGGGGCAACCGGGGGGCTGTCCTGGCGTCTGGTGGAAGCCGGTAATCGGCTTGAGACGGCCACCATGTTTGCAGCCCTCTTCCTGCTGGCCTTAATGGGGCTGGCCTTGCATGCGGTTCTGACCTGGATTGAGCGTCGAATTCGTGCCTGATCCTCTTCAGTCAGATGGCTTCGGCTCCAGCCGAGCCCAGCAATCGGCCAGACCCTCCACATAGGTCGGAAAAGCCGGGGTCCAACCCAATTCGGCTTTGGCGCGCGCATTGGAGACCCGTTTGCATTCGCTATAAAAGCGCCGCGCCATGTCCGACAGACCGGCTTGGTCAAAGGGGATCAGAGGCGGGGGCGCGCGACCCAAAAGACGACAGGCCTCCACAATGACATCGCCAGAAGGACATGGGTGGTCATCACAAATGTTATAAATGCGGCCGGGATTGGGCCGCGCGAAACTGGCCAGAAGTGCAGCGACAATATCTTCCCGATGGGCGCGCGAAAACACTTGGCCAGGCTTGTCGATCCGACGGGCGGTTCCAGCCAGCACTTGCTCAAGTGCGGATCTTCCTGGCCCGTAAATGCCCGGTAGGCGAAAAACATGGGCAGGTTGGGGCAGGCTCTGCCAAGCCGCTTCGGCGGCGGCCCGCCGAGTGGCTTCGACACTGAGAGGCGTGGGGGCGTCATCCTCATAGGCCCAGCCCCCAGCACGATCCCCATAAACGCCTGTGGTCGACAAATAGCCAATCCATCGGGTTTTATCGCCAAGCCAATCGCTGGGGAGGGCTGCCAATGCGGGATCCCCGCTTGGGCCGGGAGGGATGCTGGCCAGCACATGGCTCGCAGAATCGGCAGCTTCGGACAGTTTCGGGTCGGGCGTGCCATCAAACAGGAGCGGCTCAATACCCTGTGCGGCAAGCCCATCTGCCCCGCTTTGGCTGCGGCATGTACCCACAACCTGGGCACCTTGTGCTATCATGACTTTTCCCAATGCGGTACCGACAAAGCCGCATCCCAGTATGAGAACCCGCATCAACTGCTTCCTTGCCTCAGTTTTGCCGTTTAGCCCGATCAGAACCTATCTCATGACGACCCATAAGCCGATATCCCAGCCCGCCGTCTTGGCCATCCTACCATTCGCCCTAACGACCTTTGTCCTTGCCACGCAAGCCCATGCTGCAACCGATCCCCGTGACGCAACCCGTTTGGCGGCGTGTGTTGCCAAGGCAGAGACCAAGCCCGAAGAGGCCCTTGAGGACGGCTTTGTCTGGCGAAGCCAGGGTGGGGCAATCTATGCTGAGCAATGTATCGCCATTGCGCGCATTGAAGGGGGTGACATTGGCGGCGGGGCTGAGCGTTTGACAGCCTTGGCCTCTGCCCCGGATGCCGGGGATGAAGAAAGCCGCGCTATGATCCTGTCGCGCGCTGCCAATGCTTGGATGATGATTGAAGAATATGCCGCGGCTCAAAAGGCGTTGGATGCCGCACTGAAATTGAAGCCGGGCGAGCCCGATCTGTTGCTGGATCGGGCACGCGCCAAAGCAGGCCAAAGCAAATGGGCCGAAGCCCAGACCGATTTGACCGCTTGCTTATCGGTTCGCCCACTTGATGTTCTGGCTTTGCGGCTGCGCGCTGAAACCTTGCTGCAGCAAAAATCCTATGACGCTGCAGAGCTCGACATCGCTCAGGCCTTGAGGCTGGCTCCCAAGGATGTCGACAATTGGCTGGTGCGCGGTCGCATCCAGGAGGCCCGGCGCCTTGGGCGGGCACCGGACTGAAGCCGGTCGCCCTCCTCCGCATGCGGTTGAAAACTCCGGGTCGTGCAGGTGATGCGGGTATGTGACTTGATCGGGTGGCTAACAGGGTTCAAGAACGCGTGTTGAACCATGATCAGGGGGAAATCGTGACTCACGCTGCAGATGTGCCCAATGGCGAACCACAAAAGCTCAAGACCGTTGTGGCGGCGTCGGCTGCTGGAACGGTTTTTGAATGGTATGATTTCTTCATCTTCGGCCTGCTGGCCTCGGTCATGGGCCAGCACTTCTTTGCCGGTTCGCCCCCGGCGGCTCAGTTCATTTTTGCCCTGTTGACTTTTGGTGTGGGCTTTGCTGCCCGCCCATTGGGCGCGGTGGTGTTTGGTGCCATCGGCGATACCAAGGGTCGAAAGGGTGCCTTCCTCGTGACCATCGTGATGATGGGGGCGTCCACATTCGCTGTAGGCCTTTTGCCCGACTATGAGCAGATTGGCATTTGGGCCCCCATTCTCCTCGTCGGCCTTCGCATTGCCCAAGGCTTTGCGCTGGGCGGCGAATATGGTGGGGCCGTGATCTATGTGGCCGAACATTCCCAACCGCATAAACGTGGTTGGAATACCTCATGGGTGCAAACGTCGGCCGCCGGCGGGCTGTTGTTGGCCTTGATGGTGGTGTTCCTGACCCGCGTCCTCTTAGGCGAAGAAGCCTTCCAAGCTTGGGGCTGGCGCTTGCCGTTTCTTTTGTCGGTCTTCTTGTTGGCGATTGCGCTGTGGATCCGCCTGCAATTGGAAGAAAGCCCGATGTTCAAGGCGATCAAGGAAGAAGGTTCTGCTTCCAAAGCCCCTTTGTCGGACGCTTTTGGGAAATGGTCCAATCTGAAATTGATCCTATTGGCCTTGTTCGGCCTGATGATGGCCCAAGGCGTGGTGTGGTATACTGGCTTCTTCTATGTGCAGGTCTTTTTGGAGCGCCAGCTCAAAGTCGATCCTCAGACCATCAATATCTGGCTCTTGATCATCACCACTTTCTCGGCTGTGCTGTACGTGTTTTTCGGCTGGTTATCGGACAAGCTCGGCCGCAAGCCCGTCATGATGGCGGGGATGCTTCTGGCGGTGGTAAGTTTCTTTCCCGCCTTCCACCAATTGGCGAAGGCTGCCAATCCTGATCTGGTTGCCGCCCAAACCACGACCCCGATTGTGGTGCGCGCCGATCCTGCAACCTGTTCGGTTCAGTTCAATCCCGTTGGCAAGACGCCTGACGGCCGCGATGCTTTCTCGTCGTCCTGCGATGTGGCCAAGAGCTATCTGACCAATTCGGGCATTTCTTACGACAATGAGATCGCCCCGACAGGCAGCACCGCCCAAGTCAAAGTCGGCACGATGGTTCTCGATAGCGTGGATATTTCGGCCCTTGATGCCAAAGCCCAAAAAGCAGCCAAGGATGCGTTCGGGGCCAAATTGAAGGCGGCGCTCAAAGCCGCAGGCTATCCCGATAAGGCAGACCCAGCCAAGATCAACCATCTGGCGGTATTGGCCTATCTGATGGTGTTTGTGGTGGCCGCAACCGCCCTGTACGGCCCGCTGGCAGCGGGTTTGGTGGAAATGTTCCCGACCCGCATTCGCTATACCGCTCTATCAGTTCCTTATCATGTCGGCACTGGCTTCTTCGGGGGCTTTATGCCGGCCACCGCTGTGGCCATCGTGGCGACCACGGGCAATATGTATTCAGGCCTCTGGTATCCGGTCATCATCACTTCAATCAGTGTGGTGGTGTCCTTGATCTTCTTGCCAGAAACCAAAGACCGCTCGATACATGATTTATAGAGCGGCCATCACACAGGTTTGATGGCTGCGACAGCAAAGAAGCTGACGCAGCCGTCATTTTTCAATTGATCCTTTGGAAATTTGTGGCATGTTAGTCATTGATCCAGCCCGCAAGAGGCTGATCTGTGCTCAAGGACCCGATTGGGACGCCAAAGACCCCGAGAATGTCCCCGAAAAGAACAAGTGGGAGAGTTTGAGATATGACATCGTCGCACATCACCAAAGACGCCTTGTATGACGCGGTGGCGCCAACCGATTTTGCCGCCATGCTGGAGATTGACCGCCATACGGGTCGCTCGACCGCGTTTGACAAGATTATCTCGGCCACACATGACCATTTCTGGGACCCAACCGATAAGCGCTATATCGACTTTGATGAGCCCTTCGACATGGAAAATCAGGCCCTGTTGCCTGACCATATGGTTCCCGCACTTGAGACCCCTTATGTCCAGGAATTCTTCAAGGATAAGCCTAAAGAGCTGATCCGCTTCAAAAATGAAATGGCGCGGTGGCAATTGTCAGCCATTTTGCATGGCGAGCAGGGCGCGCTGAACCTGTCTGCTTCGCTATGCCATGTGTTGCGCGACGCTGGGGCGCAGGAATATGCCGCCAACCAAGCCCGTGAAGAAGCCCGCCATGTTGCGGCTTTTGCCGCTTATATTAAAGCACGCTGGGGCAGCCCGCTGCCATGCGGGGAAGTTCTCAAGACCCTGTTGGTCGATATTGTGCACGCCCCAGAAGTTTACAAAAAAATCGTCGGCATGCAGATGCTGATCGAAGGCCTAGCAATGGGTGCCTTTGCCATGATCTATAAGGAATGGTCCGATCCGTTGGCCCGCAAGCTGACCCAGCTTGTGATGACCGATGAGGCCTTCCATCATAAGTTCGGCAAAATCTGGGCTGATCGCACCATTCCGAAACTGGATGCGGCTGAGCATGCCATTGTGGAAGACTGGGCCGCCCATTGCTTCCAGACCCTCTTGTTCAACCTTGTGGCACCGCACCAAATGCGCGCCATTTATGACCAGTTCGGGCTCGATCCCGATATCGTCATGGTGCAATTCCAGGAAATGGCGACCGACGCTGAACGCCGTGAGCGCATGAAGGAAGCCACCAATATCTTCCGCGTGCTTGTGAAGACTTTGTGGAACGCCAACATCATCACTGACC
Source organism: Candidatus Phycosocius bacilliformis (assembly GCF_003112735.1). Classification (GTDB taxonomy): domain Bacteria; phylum Pseudomonadota; class Alphaproteobacteria; order Caulobacterales; family Aquidulcibacteraceae; genus Aquidulcibacter; species Aquidulcibacter bacilliformis. The sequence continues at coordinate 155,848 of NZ_BFBR01000001.1, read as the reverse complement.
GCACCAAAGCCTTCTATGCCATGTATGTCGACTTTGCCGAGTTTGAGGCCGAAGGCGAACATATGGTGGGTGATGACATTGCTGAAGATGGCATCCGCTTCCTGCAAACGGTCAATTTTGGTGACGGGGCGAACGCCTTGAAGCAAGTCAAGATTGCCGCTGAATAATCTGCAACTATTGATGTTGTGCTGGGCCCCGCCGATCCATTCGGCGGGGCCTTTCATTTTGGTGACACTGTATTTTTTGATCCGTCCTCAGACCTTTTGACTTGGATTTGACCTGGAACCACTGCCTTGCCCTGATGAAGCATTTGAACAAGCAGCTAAAAAGCCATGAGCCGTTAATGCACTTTAACCTGTCATTTACCATAACACCCGCAAGTCCAGCAGTATGAAGAGGGCAGTTGCCACAATTTGGACTGTTCAAAATCTGCGAAGCAGTAAAAGAACAGAGCTGGTTGCTGAATTTCTTCGGAAAATTCATTTGGGGCCGCAGAAGCTGGCGGAAGTGTGATTCGTATGGGCGGACAGTCGCCATGGAGTGTCAAAGGCGTTGAGCCTCGCACCCGCGAGGCGGCAAAGGACCTTGCCCGTCGCGAGGGCTTGACGCTGGGCGAATTGTTGAACCGACTGATTGCCGAAACCGACGACGTCGCACCGCGCAGCGGCAAGTCACCTCTCACCTCGGGCGGAACCGATGTTGCGACGGACTTTGGCCAGGAAGCCAGTCGCCTGACGGCTGCCTTGGAACAGCTGAGTCGTCGCTTGGAAGCCGGTGGCATCGAACTGGCTGCTTCGCAGAATGAGTCAGGCAGGGGCGACGAAGCTGCTGTGATGGCCAGCTCCGGCGAGGTTGGTTCCCGTAAACGCCGCAGTGGGGAGACGGCGTTGGCGCGGGTTGAATCCCAGCTTGCAGCCTTGCGTGACACCCAGGCTGTGCTGGGCGAGCGGGTCCGGCGCATGGAAGCCCATGATCCAAGCCATGAATCGCTTGCAGCTTTCAAGTCATTAGAGGTCGCGCTGGGTCGCTTGTCGACCCAGGTTTATCAAACCGAAACCCGTGTTGGAGATGTCGAGCGAACCACGCAAGAAGGTCTGGCCCGGATGGAGGCTGGCCTTGGCGAGGTGGCTGAGCGTTTGGCAACCACCGAAGCACTGGCCCAAGAAACCAATCACCGCTTTGCCGATGCGATGATTGACCTGTCGGCACGGTTGACTGGCCTTGAATCAGACAGTGATGTTAAGCCCTCCGGTGATGTTGGCCAATTGTCCTCGCGGGTCGCCCAGCTTGAGGCCTTAAGCCAGCAAGCGCTGCAAGCCCCCGAGCAGAGCATCAATCTGGTCAATGAGCGCGTCAATCAGATCGAGGGCTTTGCCCATGAAAATGCATCGCGCATGGTCGACGCACTGGTGGAATTGTCCGCCCGCCTGACCCAGATCGAAGGTGCGGGCTCGACAGGGGATACGCTGTCGACGGTCCATGCGCTGGAAAGCCGTTTGGCGGATATGGCCGCCCGATTGGGTGATCTGGACGCCCGCATCGAGGCGACTCGCTCTGACATTCAAGGCCATGTCGCCCAGTCGCTTGAAGCCGGTGTTGAAAGCCGAATGACCGAGATGGCGCAAGCCTTGGCCACCCGTCTTGATGCCACTGAAAAGCGTCATCATGAAGTGTTTGAACGGGTCAATCAAAAGATTGCGCAGGCTTCTGAGGCTCTGGAGACCCGACTGGCCGCCGTAGAGGCCCGTGACACGCAAGCTGATCAGGGCGGGTCTATGGCCATGCAACTGGAATTGGCGCGTGTGACTCGGGCCGTGGATGAGCGTTTGTCCGCAATCGAACGCCATGATGCATCTGTCATGGACCAAGCTGGCCAGCACATCCAACGTCTGGCTCAGAATTTTGGCGAGCGTTTGGATGCAAGCGAGCGCCAATCGGCCGAGAATATCGCGACGATCTCCAAACAGATGCAGGAATTGGCAGATCGGCTCTCCGCAAAGCAGGATGCGGCGTTACAGTCTATTTCTGCGCGGCTGGATGGCAGCAATGGTGTGACAAGGGTCATGCTGGAGGAAACCGTTGGCCAGGTTCGCGCTGAAATACAGTCAGTCGAAGCCCGCCAGCAGGCCATCACTTTGCCGCTGCAGCGTGATATCGCCGCTTTGAGCGAGCGTCTTGAACAGGCAGAACAATTGCCCCGGGCCAGTCAGGCCCAGATCGTCCCCAACCCCCATCAGCCTATTGATATTGAACCGCCCACGACGGGCCGTCCGCGCGGATTGGCTGGCGATGGTTTTGTGGTGGAAGATGGCTTCGGCTTTGATGCGGATCTTGATCCATTGGCAAAGCCGGGCTTTGAGGATCCTTTCTTCACCGAGAGCCCGACCAGCCGGGCTGCCAGCCAACCGGCCACCCCAACCCGGCGCACCGGTTTTGGTACGCCATTCCCTGACAGCGATGAGGGGGATGGCTTCACGGATTTTGCTGATCTGCATGCCGATGTGCCTGATCCATTGGCTGATCATGCCCGAATGTTTGATGAAGGCATGGCTGATATGCCACTTGATCCGACCCAGCCCAGCGGCTTGGATGAGGATGAAGACTTCTCGGTTCTCGAGCATGACTGGGACGAACCCAATGGCCAAGGCATGGGGGCAACACCGGATTATCTGCTCGCCGCGCGTCGTGCAGCCAATCAGGCAGCGGCTGCACGCGAAGCCGCACTAACCAAAAAGAAGCCTGGCCTGATGCAACGAGCTGGGGCCGGCAAGGATAAGAAATCCGCCCAAGCCAAAGCCAAGCCCGGTGGCAAGTCGCCGGCTCAATCGGATCCTGCCGGTAAAGCTTCGCCCAAGGCCTCAGGTAAAGCGGCCGGTAAAGCCGCTGCAAAGGGCTCTGCCAAAGCGGCGGGAGACGGCAAGGGTAAACTCGGCCTGTCGTTCAAGCCGCCTCAATTGACCCCGGTTGGCATGATTGCAGTGGTGGCATTGGCTGCGACTGGCGGACTGGCAGTGGTCAACCAAATGCGCTCGGCAGGTGATGCGAGTGAGAAGCCAGCCGCCTTGAAGCAAGCTGCAGCCCCTTTGCCCGCTGAAGCCTTGCCAGCTGCGGTTCCCCCGCCTGCTGATCCATCCGCAATTGCTGGTGCGGTGCCAGGTGCCGCAGATGCTCCGACCCCACCAAATGCTGTGGCCCCCGTTTCACCAGCCGCACCGGCCGCAACGCCCGTCGCAGCGACCCCTCCTGCTGCGCCTGCGCCTTCTGCACCTGCGCCTGCTGCGACGGCTGCGGCTGCGGCTCCCCAAGCTAAGGCCAATTTTGCAGCACCACCTGCGCAGGCCCCCAAGGCCCAAGTGCCGCCCACCGCTGGCCCACAAGCACCATCAAAAGCTGTCGCACCAGCGGCAGTCGCTCGGCCCGAATTGACTCCTCGGCAACAGGAAGCCGCCAGGATCATGGCCGTTGCGGCAGCTGAAGCCCGTCAAGCCCGGTCGCGTGCCGATGCTACGCGCGCCCGTATCCGCCCGGCTACATTCCGCGCGGCCCGGTCCGATGCCAGCCCACCCCGACCAGTGGCCAGAGCCCAAGTTGCGACACCGTCCCGCGCCTCAGTTCCGGTGGCATCCGCCGCAAGGCCAAATGCTGTTCCAACCCCACGTGTCGCCTCAATCGCGACCGCAGGCCCCAGCGCGGTAACAAGTGCGGCTGCTGCCCCCGTGCGAGTCCCCGTGGTCTCCGCGCCAACACCCATTGCTTCAGGTCCAAGCGCCCCTGCTGCGGCCAGTGCTGCCGCGGCACCGGCTGCGGCCACGGGTCTTTACGAGCAAGCCATGGCCCGCAGTCAGGCAGGGGATACGGCAGGCAGTGTCGCCTTGTTGCGGCGGGCAGCAGATGCCGGTGATACCCGCGCAATGAACCGCTTGGCGACCAAATATGAGAATGGCGACGGTGTGCCAAAGGATTTAGCGCAGGCTCGCGCACTGACCGAACGGGCCGCCGCCCGTGGTAGTCGGCAGGCTATGCATAATCTGGGTGTTTATTATGCTCAGGGCGATGGTGTGCCCCAGAATATGGCGCGTGCCGCCGAGAGTTTTCGGCGGGCTGCCCAGCGCGGGGTCACCGATTCACAATTCAATTTGGGTGCGATGGCCGAGCAAGGCTTAGGCGGCCCGAAGTCAGATATTCAGGCCTATTACTGGTTTTCAATTGCGGCGCGCGGCGGCGACCCCGACGCAGCGGCCAAAGTGCGTGAAATTGGAGCTCGACTGACACCTGAACAGCGCGCTCAGCAAGATCAATTGGTGGCACAATTCCGTGTCGAGCCCGGTACGCCGGACTGAGGTTTTTATGTCCAAGGTTAATCTTGGAATTGTTGAAGGCTATTTTGGGCAACCATGGTCGTGGGACGACCGCCGCGCAGTGGTGGAAATCCTCGCCCAGCATGGCTATCGTTTCTTCCACTATGCACCCAAGGGCGACCCGCACTTAAGGCGGCGATGGATTGAACCTCATCCTCTCCAAGAGGCCGGGCAAATCGCCCAGTTTGTGAATTTCTGCAAAGGCTTGGGTGTGCGAGTCGGCGTTGGCCTCAGCCCCTATGAAGCCTTCAATGACTTTAATGACCACGTCCGTCACGTATTCCAGCATCGCCTTGAGGATTTGGCGTCGCTGGGTGTTCAAGAATTAGGCATCTTTTTTGACGACATGCATTCGACCCTGCCGGACCTGGCAGAGCGCCAAGTCGATATCATGCATCTGGCGCGTGATACGGTGCCGCACCTGAAGCTGATTATGACGCCTACCTATTATACCAATGACCCGGTCCTCGATCGGGTTTTTGGCCGTCGCCCACCCACCTATCTATCCGATCTTGGGACCCATCTTGATCCAGCCATCGATGTTTATTGGACAGGTGAGGAAGTATGCTCGCGGGAATACTCTCTTGGCCATCTGCGTGATGTGGGCAAGATTCTGAAGCGTAAGCCCTTGTTGTGGGATAATTATCCCGTCAATGATGGCCCGCGAATGAGCCAGTTCCTGCATGTGCGCGCCTTTACCGGCCGCCCGCACCAGATGGGCGATTGGCTCGCGGGCCATGCAGTCAACCCAGCCTTGCAACCATTTCTAACCTGCTTGCCTGCCATCACACTGGCGATGAGTTATGCACAGGGTGAGGATTATTGTTATGGTGCCAGCACACATGCTGCTGCCATACAGCTTCTTGGAACCGAACTTGCCGAGATGGTGCGGGCGGATTTGATGTCACTCCAAGACGTCGGCTTGGCCAAATTGGGTAATCGTCGGCAGACCCTGCTGGAACGCTATAGTCAAGTCGACCATCCTGCCGCCCGTGAGATCGTTGCTTGGCTTCAGGGTGAGTATGCCATCAGTACTGAGATGGTGCAGACACAGTAAAGCTTGATTGGCCTTACCGCCGGATGCTGGCCCGCGCCCTTGCAAGTTTCCGTCGCGCCGACAGGCTGGGCCCTTCGACCACGTCCGTTTCAGCGAGGACCGCCATCAGACGCTGCTTCAAGACCGCGATCCGACGCGCATCAAGTAATTTCAAGCCGCCACGGTCACGCAGATAGAAAGCGTCAGTCGCTCGCTCGCCCACCCCATCAATATGGGCGGAAGTGACATTAAGGCCTTCTTCTTCAAATACTTTCGCGAGGTCAGCCAACAGACCAGGCCGGTCACGACCTGAGACCTCGACGATTGTGTCAAAAGCTGCGCCATCATTGTCGACCATGATCACAGGCTCGATGGTGAAGGCGGCGGTACGATTGGTAGGTTTGCGTGTCGCTGCAACGCCAGCTGCAATCAGATTGTCCCGATCCGCCTTTTTTTCAGCTTGCAGCACGGCTCGCAAACGTCCGAATAAGCGATCAATCGTTTCGCTCCGCCCTTCGCCAAAGGCTGCCCCCGATTGGTCCTGTAATGCGAACACATCAAAGGCTTGTCCGTCCTTGGTCGTGTGGATCCGGGCATCGATCACATTGGCCCCGGACTGGGCAAACAGGGCAGATAGGGCTGCAAACAGACCCGGCTGGTCAGGACTTAAAACCAAAACCTCGGTAGCACCTCGGCTTGGAGCCGGTCGTGAGGCCAGCCAGAAGTCAGCCCCTTGATGCAGGGCTTTTGCCACTTCGGCTCCGTGCCACTTTTGTTGATCGCGGTCAAAGCCCAGCCAATATGCATCTTCTAGGCTGGTAAAAAATGCCGCCAGTATCGGATCGATCAGTGCTTCGGCCCGGCGCTCGTCGGCTTGCGCTTTCAATTGTCGCCGGACGAAGCGCTCATCTGAGCGACCGCCGCGTAAGGTGGCCTCAGTCAATTTATATAGGTCGCGCAATAATTGGGCTTTCCAATCATTCCACACGCCAGGGCCAACGGCCCGGATGTCGGCAACAGTCAGAACCAAAAGCAGGCGCAAGCGCTCCAACGTGCCGACTGTGGCGGCAAAATCGCTGATGGTTTTGGGGTCGCCAATGTCGCGACGCTGGGCCACTTCGCTCATGATCAAATGATGGCCGACCAACCAGGCGACCAGATCAACTTCTTCTGCATCCAAGCCCAGACGGCGGCAGGCAATCTGGGCGGCTTTGGCCCCTTCGATCTGCTGGTCGCCTTCGCCTTTGCCAACATCATGCAACAGCATGGCTAGATAAAGCGCGCGTCGATTAGCGATGCGGGGAAAAAGCTCAGTTGAGACCGGCAATTCCTTGGCCAGTCGACCATGTTCAATATCGGAAATATTGGCGATGCCGCGCAATGTGTGCTCATCAACCGTAAAGTGATGATACATGTTGAACTGGGTCTGGCCAACGATGCGTCCAAACTCTGGAACCAGCCGACCCAAGAGTCCTGATTCATTCAACAAGCCTAAGGCACGGGCCGGGTCCTTGGTTGATGCCGCAATCTCAAGGAAACTGGCCACACAGCGCGGGTCTTCGCGCATCGCCCGACCTTTGCTGGCCATTCGATTGGTCAGGGCCAGAGCCGAAGGGTCGATATCGAGATCCAGCAGATCAGCCATTTTAAAGATATCGATTAAGGCTGAGAGATCGTTGCTAACGGTGGTGGGGTCGGCAAAGCCGATGCGACCATGATCTTCAAGAAATCGCGGATCTGACAGGGTGCGGACTTTTGCGGGGCTGGCAAAGAAACGCGAAATACCGCGGGGAATTGCTTTTTGTCGATCAAGTTCCAGCCGCGCAGACAGGATGCGGGTGAGTGAGCCGACCTGTTTGGTGACCAGAAAATAGCGTTTCATGAAGCGTTCGACTGCGGGATTGTCAGCCCGATCCCCATAGCCCATGCGGCGAGCCATTTCCGGCTGGAGATCGAAAGTCAGCCGCTCTTCCGCCCGGCCGGTGAGGAAATGCAGATGACAACGCACTGTCCACAGGAACTCAGCGGCCTGATTAAACTGCTTCATATCCTCGCGACTGAATACGCCCTTGTCGACAAACTGACTGACGTCATCGGTGCCGTGAATATATTTGGCGATCCAGAACAAGGTGTGCAAATCCCGCAAGCCGCCCTTGCCATCCTTGATATTGGGCTCAACCATATAGCGGCTTTCCCCGGTTCTGCGATGACGGTTGTCGCGTTCGGCCAACTTGGCCGCGACAAAATCGGCTGCCGTGCCGTCAAACAAGTCCTTGCGCAGGCGGATTTCCAATTCTTTGAACAAGAGCTTGTCGCCACAGACAAAGCGCGTTTCAAGCACTGACGTACGAATGGTCATATCTTCGCGGGCCGCACGCAGACATTCAGAAATGGTGCGGGACGCGTGTCCGACTTTCAGACCCATGTCCCACAACATGTAAAGCATGTATTCAATCACGCTCTCGGCCCATGCGGCATCCTTGATCGGGCGCACAAACATCAGATCGACATCTGAAGAGGGTGCCATCGAATTGCGGCCATAGCCGCCGGTGGCACACACACTCAAACGTTCGGCGGCTGTTGGGTTTCGCGCGCGGAAAACATGCGTGATGGTGAAGTCATAGAGGGCTGAGATCACTTGATCCTGCACAGCCGCCAAAAGATGGGCGCAATCAAGCCCGCCCGCCCCACTTTCCAGCCGCTCTTGTGCAATCAGACGGCCACGGAAAAGCGCACCTTTGAGGAGGTCAAGTACACGCGCACGCGTGGCCTTTTCATCGCCTAAATGATCAAGTGCAGCCGCACTCAATTGTACACGTAGCCGGTTGCCATCAACCACAGCATCGATGGACCAGGGCTTTAACGGCGTGCGCTTGACTTTGTTCATAAGGCTTTTTGCCTGCAAAGGGCATGATTTGTCACCCTTGGGGGCGGCGCAGGACTGTTAATCATCGACGGGATCAGGTTGTGGTGTGTCGGTGGCTCTGGTCGGAGGCCAGAATTGGTGAAGCTGAAAGCCCGACTGGGCTCTTGGATCGCGTCTGAACCAAGCCAAGCCACTGGTTGGCAGATGCGCATGTAACTCAGCTTGGCCGGCCGCTGTGTCGTGGTCACCCTTCATGAGCCGCCGAGCAAGCTCGTGGAGACCTGGATCATGAGCGATTAAAAGAATGCGGGCGGCCCCTGCATCTCTCGCTGCTGACAGATAGATTTCCGGTGCAGCCAGATAGAGGGCGCGGTTGGCACGCACGCTGGCTTCGGGAAAACAGGGGCGGGCGGCGTCCCAAGTCTGTGCAGCGCGCAAAGCAGTCGAAACCAGCACGACATCGGGTTTGAAGCCGGCTGCCTTAAGACGTCGGGCCTGGCTTGCCGCCTCATTCACCCCGCGCGCGGTCAGGCCACGGCTGAAATCATCACGCGCCTCATATGGGCGGACCGCCTTGCCATGGCGAAACAGGACGAGGTCAGTGAGCATGATGTCGCATGATCCTATCAATTCCCCCTTCCGTCAGCTGGTTGGGGTGGACCTGTCAAGACGGGCCGAGCTTGGGTTTCTCAGCCAATGCTTGCAGCCCGTTTCTGCAGTGATCTGCAAATTTTTTCCAAGCATGTCGAAATGGGCGGGGTTGACGTGTCATGCCAATGAGAAAGCAAACAGCAAGCGCTGTTTGTGCGTCTCGGCAACGGAGGGAAACCAATCACGTGTCTGATGCAGACCAAGAAAGCATGGGACCCGATATTGCTCACCCACTCGACCAGGCTACTGACCTGAGTCATAACAAGAACGGAGATTTGATATGCAATTCATGCTCATTATGAACGAAACTGCCGCAGAGCGCGACAAGCGGAACGATCCGGCTGTGGCTGGGGATTATTGGGGTGCTTGGACGGCCTTTGTCGGTGAGATCCAGCAAGCAGGCATTGTCGTCAATGGCGATGGTTTACAGCCGCCACACACTGCGACCACCGTGCGCATTATTGATGGCAAGCGCGTTGTCCAGGACGGCCCTTTTGCCGACACCAAAGAGCAATTGGGCGGCTATTTCACGATTGATGTGCCCGATCTTGATACCGCACTCGCCTGGGCGGCCAAGTCCCCGGCTGCCAGTGGCGGGTCGGTCGAGGTCCGGCCGATCATGTTGCCGCCGCCCAACGCTGCCTAGGCCTGATCATGACGACAGCGCGCGCTGGTTCAGCCACCTCGCTTGGTAAGGATGATGTTGCCGAGACTGTGGTTGAGCGGGCGCGCGCGTCCTATGGTCGATTAATCGCGCTTCTGTCTGCCCGTGACGGCGATATCGCAGCCAGCGAGGACGCGTTGTCGGAGGCTTTTGCTGCTGCGCTGCGAGCTTGGCCTCGCACCGGCATTCCCGCCAATCCCGACGCTTGGCTTTTGACGACAGCACGCAACCAGTTGCGCAACGCCTACCGGCACGAAACGGTCAAACTCAAAGCCATAGATGAGATCCTGATCCGGATGGACGCCAGCGATGCCAAGCCAGCCACGATACCCGATATGCGGCTGGCGCTGATGTTTGTGTGCGCGCATCCGGCGATCCAAGAGGATATGCGCACCCCTCTGATGCTGCAAACCATTCTTGGCCTTGATGCGGGTCAAATCGGTTCGGCCTTTCTTGTCTCTCCAACCACAATGGGCCAACGTCTGGTGCGCGCCAAAGCCAAGATCAAGCTTGCCGGGATCGGCTTTGCCTTGCCTGATCGGGATGTGATGGCTGAACGCTTGGATGATGTGCTTTCGGCCATCTATGCGGCTTTCGGCACTGTTTGGGACGGGGTTGACGGCGATGGGGGTGGACAGCCCAGCCTTGCAGGCGAAGCAATCTTCCTCGCCCGTCTCATTGTCTCGCTTTTGCCCGGCGAACCCGAGGCTCTGGGACTCTTGGCGCTGATGCTTTATATCGAGGCGCGCCGACCCGCCCGTGCCGGCCCCGACGGTGCTTTCATCCCGTTGCGCGAGCAGGATGCCCGCCTATGGCGACGTGATCTTATTCTGGAGGCGGAGGCCATTTTAACTCATGCCGGCGCGCTAGGCCGTGTCGGAAGGTTCCAATTGGAAGCTGCCATTCAATCCGTCCATGTGCAGACCCCGGTCACGGGGTCGGTCAATTGGGCGGCGCTACGATCACTTCATGAGTTACTTCTCCAGCATCGGCCAAGCATTGGGGCTTTCGTCAGCTATGCGGCGGTCTTGCTGGGTATGGGGTTGGTTGAAGCGGCCCGCGAGGTTCTCGACAGTCTTGAGCCCAGCGACGTGGCACATTACCAGCCCTATTGGGTAACCCGCCACGCCGTTCTTGCAGCCACTCAGGATGGGGAAGCTGAAGCCGCGCTCAAGCGGGCTGTTGGTTTGACCCGCAATACATCTGTCTGCGCCTATCTGTTGGCACAGGCCAGAAGAGACAGGCCGGGGCCCCCCTAGCTAATTTGCACCCTTTTCAACACCAAAGAAGGCACGATCAAATCGTTCAACCACGGGCATGGCGGATTTGATCTTTTCACGCCCCAGCTCGGTCAGCTGTAGACCTTTGCGTCGACGATCATGGGCAGCGGCCTGCCGTTTGACCAACCCGTCGCGATCGAGCCGACTGATGATCTGGGATACCAGCATGCGATCAAGCCTGAGGAAGTCTGCCAATTCCTGTTGCGACAAGGCACTGCCATCGCGGGTTTTCCAGCCAATGGTTGCCAGCAAAGCAAACTGCGGCTGGGTTAGGGAAAGGGCACGCAACTGGTGGTTCAGACCACGCTGCCAAGCCATAAAGCGCACCCAAAATTGGAAGCCTGGACTGGCCTGAGGACCTTCAAAATCCGACAGTATTGACCAATCCAAGGTAAGTCCCCCTTATGGAATTCTAATCGCTTCTGCAGCTTGTTTAAGGCCTTTGAGGGTCTCCGGTAGACCCCGACTCAAAACTGGACCTAGCAATCTTTCGAAGAGAAAGCCTGTTGGACCCTTGAAGTAAAGACCGTGAAGGACGCGTGTCCCCACAGTGGTCGCCTCAAGTCTGTGTTCGAACATTATAACACAACCAATTAGTTGCGAGACTGCGACAAATTGGAGCGGGTAAACGACATCCTGGATCGTGATTTTGGTGCGTGGACCTTCACGCGGTTGCAACCAGCCCTGGGCACCCGAAACAAGGCCCTCAGCAATCTCGACAGATGAGACCTCCCGATCCCATTGCGGCCAGCTGCGAATGTCAGAATAGAGCGAAAAAACAATCTCTGGTTTTGCGTTGATCTCAATCGTCTCACAATAGGGCATCGCATGTCTCCATTTGTAAACATGTTTATGATTAGATTGTGCAGGCTGAGGAGTCAAGACCAGGAAAGCGATGAGATTGGGGAGGATGCAGGCTGATTTGACGTCTGGGGTCGATTCCGTCACAAGGCGGTCCTGCCCAATAAAGCTGTGGAAGAGACCCTGATTATGACCCGTGCACTTCTGGCCAAGGACGCGAAGGCTTGGCCTTTCGAACTCGCCCGCCTTTTGCTGGAACGGGTTGAGAAATCGGGGAAAACGGGGCCAGTCGTATTCGAAACCGGCTATGGCCCTTCTGGTCTGCCCCACATTGGCACCTTTGGCGAAGTGGTCCGCACGACCATGGTGCGACAAGCCTTCCATGCCCTGACTGACGGGGCCGTCCCGACCATGCTGCTGTGCGTGAGTGACGACATGGATGGCATGCGCAAAGTCCCAGACAACGTGCCCAATCCTGCTTCCCTTGAGCCCTATCTGCAAAAGCCATTGACCGATGTGCCAGATCCTTTTGGCACCCATGCCGGCTTTGCCCAGCACAATAATGCGCGGTTGCGCGGCTTTCTTGACAGTTTCGGCTTTGACTATGTGTTCAAGTCTGCCACCGAACTTTATCGGTCCGGTGCATTTGATGCGACGCTTTTGACAGCACTTGAGCGGTATGACGACATCATGGCTGTCATGCTGCCGACGCTGGGTGAGGAGCGCCGGGCCACTTACAGCCCATTCCTGCCAATCTCGCCGTCGACCGGCCGGGTCCTTTATGTTCCCATGAAGGCGACCGACCCCAAGGCTGGTACGATCACCTTTGCCGACGAAGATGGCACCGACGTGACCCTGCCAGTGACAGGCGGGCATGTGAAAATGCAGTGGAAGCCTGATTTTGGCATGCGCTGGGCGGCGCTTGGCGTCGACTTTGAAATGTATGGCAAGGACCATCAGACCAATGGGCCGATCTATTCGAAGATCTGCCGAATCCTCGGGGCAGAACCTCCCGTACAATATTGCTATGAGCTGTTCCTCGATCAGAATGGCGAGAAGATCAGCAAGTCGAAGGGGAACGGGATCTCAGTCGAACAATGGCTGACCTATGCGCCGCCTGAAAGCCTGTCGCTCTATAATTTTCAAAAGCCACGGGCGGCCAAGAAGCTGTATTTCGATGTCATCCCGCGTGCTGTGGACGAGTATCTGCAGTTTCTTGATGCCTTCCACCGTGAAGAGCCTGCGCGCCAGCTCGAAAATCCGGTGTGGCACATACATAACGGCCGGCCGCCCCAGACTGGGTCGCCAATCAGTTTTGGCCTGTTGCTGAATCTGGTATCGGCGGCCAATGCTGAGACCAAGGAAGTCCTGTGGGGATTTATCCGCCGCTATGCACCTGCAGCGACCCCCGAAGACCAGCCCTTGCTTGATCAATTGGCGGGCTTTGCACTCGCCTATTATCGTGACTTCATTCTGCCGACCAAGAAGTTCCGCGCGCCCAGCCCAGCTGAACGGGCAGCCATCCTCGATCTCAAGGCGGAATTGGAAGCCTTGGGGCCGGACATGCGCGATGGCGACGCAATCCAAAACCGGGTGTTTGAGGTCGGCAAGACCCACCAGTTCGACAATCTGCGTGACTGGTTCAAGGCCCTTTATGAAGTACTCTTGGGCCAAGAACAGGGCCCGCGTTTTGGTGGCTTTGTTGCCTTGTTTGGCGTAACTGAAACCATCGCGCTGATTGATGAAAGGCTCGCTGCATGGTCCTGACACTGCGGCTCGCACGTCCGGCAGATATGCCGGAAATGAAAGCCTTGATGGCTTTGGCCATCTCCCAATTGATGAATGACTTTCTCACGCCTGAACAGGTTGAGGGCAGCCACGAGACCATGGGGATCGACACGCAATTAATTGAGGATGGTACCTATTTCGTGGTTGAAGAAGCCGGCAAGATTGTCGGCTGTGGCGGGTGGAGCCGACGCGGCACGCTCTATGGTGGCGATCATAGTGCAGGGCGCGACAACCGGCTTCTGGACCCCGCCACCGAGCCTGCCCGCATCCGCGCCATGTATACCCATCCCGACCATGTGCGGCGCGGCATAGGCCAGATGATCATTGATGCGGGTGAGGCCGCTGCCCGTGCTGAAGGCTTCAAAAGTGCGCAAATGGGAGCCACGCTGGCTGGTGAGCCGCTCTATCGCCGGTGTGGTTATGAGTTGATCGAAGTCATCGAAAAGCATGCCAAAAATGGGGCGGTCATTCCGCTGAAGATCATGGGCAAGGCATTGTAGAACAACAAGAAAGGTCGCCGGTTGCCCAGCGACCTTTCCATTGCCAGACCAGTGAAATGGTCCGATCTTACATCGAAGTCGGGCGCGTCAGGCGCGCGCCTCCGAAGGGATCCTGACAGACATTTCACACAAGGGCAGACAATGAGACATCGGATCACCTCCTTTCAGTTGCTAATGGGATAACCATAACGCCTCAGTTTGCGGAACCTGTCTAGGGGGTGGGGGACTTTTTAGAAAAATCTTGGAGGGACGCCGCAGGTATCTATTTCCGCACACCCGCGATGAGGTCCCCGCTCTCCGCCCGCACGTCGGCGCGGATGGCAAAAGTTAAGAGGGTTCAAATGAACATACGTGTATCATCCAGGACGGCGTCCGCCGATCCGGGACCTCTTGGCGCAAGTGTAATAAGAGGGCAAAGCTCGTAAGGGGATGGCACAGCTAAACGCAATGTGGCTTAGGCGGCGATCTCAACCGTCCAGCTTTCGATGACCGGATTGGCCAAGAGTTTGGCAGCCATTTCCTTCGCCCGGGCTGCTGCGCGTTCTGGATCGGTCTCATCCAATTCAATCTCGATCACTTTGCCGACGCGGGCATCAGCGGCTTCATCAAAACCCAAGCCGCGCAAGGCTTCGGCAATCGCGCGGCCTTGAGGATCGAGAACGCCTTTCTTGAGGCGGACATTGACAATGGCTTTCATGGGTAGGTTCAGCCTTCTACGAATGCGCTGCGGGGGTCTTTGAAAATCCCGAGGCGTTGAGCGACTTCGGCATAGGCTTCTGACACCCCACCGAGGTCTTGCCGGAAGCGGTCTTTGTCGAGCTTATTATTGGTGCGGGCATCCCACAGGCGGCACGAATCCGGGCTGACTTCATCGGCCAGCACCGTGCGCACCATATCGCCTTCATACAGGCGGCCAAATTCCAACTTGAAGTCCACCAGACGAATGCCAACCCCGGCAAAAAGCCCCGACAGATAGTCATTGATGCGCAGGGCCAGCGCCATGATGTCATCAATTTCTTGGGTGGTGGCCCAATTGAATGCGGTAATATGTTCCTCGGCCACAATCGGGTCGCCCAGACCGTCGTTCTTAAAATAGAATTCCACGATCGACCGGGGCAAAAGCTCGCCTTCAGGAATGCCCAAGCGCTTGGAGATAGAGCCTGCGGCAATGTTGCGGACAACGACTTCCAGCGGAATAATCTCGACTTCGCGGATCAATTGCTCGCGCATATTGAGGCGGCGGATGAAATGGGTCGGCACACCAATCGCATTAAGATTGGTCATGATGAATTCCGAGATCCGGTTATTCAGGACACCCTTGCCTTCGATGATCGCGTGCTTTTCAGCATTAAATGCGGTGGCATCATCTTTGAAATATTGGATCAAGGTCCCAGGCTCTGGCCCTTCGTAGAGGACCTTGGCCTTGCCTTCATAAATCTTCTTGCGGCGTGACATCGTCGCGCTCTCCCCGTCGGTCAGGTGGCAAGGCACGCACTCAAGGCCTGATTGACCCGAGTCGAAACTCCCAACACCTTGCTACCCTATCAGGCTGCGCGAGATGCCTCAATCATGTGGCGCATCCTCTTGCGCTTGCTTGCGCAGAGACCTATCCAGACCCGGCTGCCACGCTGACGCCATGCGTGGCCCCCAAAGCCTGTTTTGAGGAAGTCTGATCATGACCCAGTTCGACGAGCGCAAGAATGCTGAAGAAGCCAAATATGCCCACGATAGCGAGCTGTCTTTTAAGATTGTTGCCCGGCGCAACAAGCTTTTGGGTGCATGGGCCGCTGGATTGATGGGGCTGGAAGGCGATGAGGCGGAAGCCTATGCCAAGTCCATCGTGATGGCTGATTTTGAAGAAGCCGGTGATGAGGATGTCTATCGCAAGGTGAAGGCTGACTTGGACGCCAAGGGAATTGCGACAAGTGAGCATCAGGTCCGTCGCGAGATGGAAACCCTGCTCGAGACTGCCCGCCAGCAATTGACGGCCTGATCGGCGTGATGATGCGCACGCTTCTGCTGCTTGCCAGCTTTGCCGGGATGATGGCGACAGCCGGACTGGCTGGTTGTGCCCTCGACCCTGTTGAGACTGATCCAGCCAAAGCCGAGGCGCGGGCTGCGGCCATGCGGCAGGATTGCTATCGCCGTGGTGGTACGTGGAGCGAGGAAGCCCGCACCTGCGTGGGTGCTGATCCGATCCGGCGCTGAAATCACTGGACAAATGAGCGCGCACCTGCCCATGATCGCCCGCTTGGGGTGTTTCTAAAGAGGTGGTCATGCAAAGGCGGGCCTTTATCGCAGCCATGGGGGCAGGCTTGGCGAGCGGTCTGATCAGGCCCGCTTGGGCAGCTAAGGCAAAGCCCGATCCTTATGCTGATTTTGATGCCCTGTTTGAAACGGCCCGGCAGGCATGGCGCGCGCCCGGGCTGGCTGTTGCCATCTTGAAGGACGGCGTCCCCATCTATGCCAAAGGTTTTGGCTGGCGCGATGGGGCGCGGACCCAGCCCATCACCGCAGATACATTATTTGGATGTGCGTCGCTGACCAAGGCCTTTACTGCAGCCTCGGCCGCCCTCTTGGTCGATGACGGCAAGCTGGATTGGGACGAGCCGGTCACCCGCTATGTGCCGGAGTTCCGTGTGGCCGGGGGGGCTGAATATGCCAGCCTCAGCCTGCGGGATATGTTGTCCCACCGCACAGGTCTGGGGACACATGATCTGGTCTGGTACAATAATGAGCGCTTAAGCAAGGCAGAGCTTCTGGCCCGCCTCCCGCATCTGCCCATGCTGGCCCCGCTGCGAAGCCAATATCAGTACAATAATCTGATGTATATTCTCGCCGGTCTGGTGGTTGAGCGCGTCAGCGGTCAGAGCTGGGAGGGCTTCCTCAAGGCCCGCTTGCTTGAACCCTTGGGCATGAGCCGCACTGGCTTCACGCCCACTCAGATGTCCCAGGACGGCAATTTTGCCTTTGGTCATAAGCTGGGGGCAGACAAATTGGCCATCTCTATCCCCCTGCGTCCGGAGGATGCCATTGGCCCGGCAGGGGAATTGCACAGTTCGGCCAATCAGTTTTTGGCTTGGATGGCCTTGCAATTGGGGCGCGGCACGTATCAAGGGCGTCGTTTGTTTTCTGCGGCGCAAAGTGAGGCCATGTGGGCCCCGATCATTGCCACGGGTGGCCAGCCGGAAGCAACCGAACTCACACGCGGGTTTTACGGCATGGGGTGGCGCACCGACTATTATCGGGGCATGCGCCGCGTCGCCCATGGCGGCAATCTCAATGGCTTTTCCTCGCGCGTCACATTATTCCCCGAACAGAATATTGGCATCATCGCCTTTGCCAATTTGCGCGGAACACCTTTGCCAGGTCATGTCAGCCTGGACGTGTTTGACCGTTTGATGGGATTGGAACCGGCCAATTGGTCTGCCCGGGGTCTGGCGCGCCGTGAGGTCAATGAGGCCAAAGCCGCCGCGCAAATGCCCCCTGCGCCAATCGCTGGAACCAGTCCATCGCGGCCCTTGGCCCAGTTTGTCGGAACCTTCGAGCATCCAGGCTATGGCATTTGGACGATTAGCCTCGATGACGGCGGCTTGCGGGGCCTGTTTAACCAGATGCCGGTCCGCCTCGGCCATTGGCATTATGATGTGTTCAATGCCACGCCCTTGCGGGAGGATGATGACGACCTTTTGAATGTGAAGTTTGCCTTCCTGTCGGATATGGCCGGACAGATTCGCGGCCTCGAGGTTGAGATGGACAGCGATTTCCCACCAGCCTTGTTCACCCGCACCGCGTGATGATTTTCTGATCGGACAGGCCATGACGAGGGTAGCTGATCGGGGATCTCATCGCGCATGAGCATGCAACCAGGGAATAGGTTGCAGCGATTCTTGCCTTAGCTGCGGTCCGCAGAGCCGGTGTGAAGGGCGGCGCGGCCCAGATCACATCAGTTTGAAGCCCGTTCGAGTCGCCCTGCGCTCGGCATGGGCTGTTGAATCAAAGGATAAATGCCCACCTGATGGGCGCACAACGCATTGTTTCCTGCATCCTGTATGCGGCCCTCATGTTGCGGTCGGAAGAGGCCCATGCTAGACGCCCCGTCACGCGAGACAGGCTTCCGATTTTCCTTCTGAGAACGGGCTGTTTTTGCTTTCATTAATCGATGAGGCACCGTTTGGCGCAGCCAAAGCGCGGGGCCTCTTTTGCACGTGAGTCGACCCTTGAGCGGATCAAATCGCACTGCGATCAGTGAAGCAGCCCAGCGCTATGGCGCGGCGCTGTTCGATCTGGCGACCGAGGCCAAGAAGGTTGCGGCTGTAGAGCAGGATGCCAAGGCCCTGCTGGCGGCTTGGCAAACCAGCGCAGACCTGCGCGCCGCTTTGACGAGCCCTCTTTTCCCGGTGGAAGAGAAGGCTGCGGCTCTGGCTGCCATTGGCAAGAAGATGAAGGTGAATGCCGTCACCCAGAAATTTCTCGGCCTTGCCGCACATAACCGCCGCGCGGCGGATTTGGGTGGCATGCTGGCAGCTTTCCTGGCGCTTGCCGCACAAGCGCGCGGGGCTGTACTGGCCGAAGTCTCGACTGCAGAGCCCTTGAGTGACGAACAACTCAAGAGCCTGACTGAAGCACTTGGCCGGGCCTTCAAGGCCCCGGTTGATGTTGAAACCACGCTCAAGCCTGAGCTTCTTGGCGGCCTCGTCGTCAAGGTCGGTTCCAGGCTGTTCGACGATTCTGTCAAATCTAAACTCGACGCACTCAAAATTGCGATGAAGGGGGCCTGAGGCATGGACATCCGCGCCGCAGAAATTTCCGCGATCCTGAAGGATCAAATCAAAAACTTCGGCGCTGAGGCAGCAGTTGCTGACGTCGGCACCGTGTTGTCCGTTGGTGACGGTATCGCCCGGGTCTATGGCCTCGACAGCGTCCAAGCGGGCGAAATGGTTGAGTTCCCAGGCGGCATCAAAGGGATGGCGCTGAACCTTGAGCGTGACAATGTCGGCGTCGTGATCTTCGGCGAAGACCGCGCAATCAAGGAAGGCGACACTGTCAAGCGCCTCGGCGAGATCGTGTCCGTCCCAGTCGGCAAAGGCCTGTTGGGCCGCGTGCTGAACCCGCTGGGTGAGCCCATCGACGGCAAAGGCCCCTTGGTCGACATCGAAAAAGATCGTCGCCAAGTCGACGTCAAAGCCCCCGGCATCATTCCGCGCAAATCGGTGCATGAGCCGATGCAGACCGGCATTAAGTCGATTGACGCGCTGATCCCCATTGGCCGCGGCCAGCGCGAGCTGATCATTGGCGACCGTCAAACCGGCAAGACCGCCATCGCCATCGACGCCATTTTGTACCAGCGCGAAGCCCATGATGCAGGTGCTCCTGAGAGCCAGAAGCTGTATTGCGTTTATGTCGTGATCGGTCAGAAGCGCTCCACCGTGGCCCAGCTGGTCAAGACGTTGGAAGAATCCGGCGCGCTCAAATATTCGATCATCGTGGCCGCGACCGCCTCTGATCCAGCCCCGCTGCAGTTCTTGGCCCCATTCTCGGGCTGCGCCATGGGCGAATATTTCCGCGACAACGGCATGCATGCTTTGATGATCTATGACGATTTGTCCAAGCAGGCCGTGGCCTATCGCCAAATGTCGCTGTTGCTGCGTCGTCCTCCCGGTCGCGAAGCCTATCCAGGCGATGTGTTCTATCTGCACTCGCGCCTCTTGGAGCGGGCTGCAAAGCTGAACGAAGACAATGGGTCGGGATCTTTGACCGCTCTACCGATCATCGAAACCCAAGCCAATGACGTGTCGGCCTATATTCCAACCAATGTGATCTCGATCACTGACGGCCAAATCTTCTTGGAAACCGATCTGTTCTATCAGGGCGTACGTCCTGCCGTGAACGTCGGTCTGTCGGTGTCGCGCGTGGGTTCATCAGCCCAAGTAAAGGCGATGAAGCAGGTGGCCGGTCCGATCAAGGGTGAATTGGCCCAATATCGGGAAATGGCCGCGTTTGCGAAGTTCGGCTCGGACTTGGACGCCTCTACCCAGCGCCTTCTGGCCCGTGGTGCACGCTTGACCGAAATGCTCAAGCAAGACCAATTCTCGCCGGTGGCCGTCGAAGACCAGGTTGTTCTGATCTATGCCGGCACCAAGGGATATCTGGACAATGTCGCGGTCAGCGACATCAAGCGCTATGAGGCTGAATTGAAGGCTGCTCTGCGGACCAAGTACAAGGATCTGTCGGACGCCATCAAGACCAAGCTTGACCTCAAGGCCGACAATATCGAGCAGCGCATCAAAGAAGCGCTCGACGATTTCGCCAAGACGTTTGCGTAAAGCGGGGCTGAGGGAAACAATCCATGGCCAGCTTGAAGGACTTTCGCACGCGCATCGCTTCGGTGAAGTCGACGCAGAAGATTACCAAAGCCATGCAAATGGTGGCTGCGGCTAAGCTGAAGCGTGCGCAGGAAGCTGCTGAGGCCGCACGTCCTTATGGCGAGAAAGTGGCTGGAACCGTTGCCAATCTGGCCGCGTCTGTGAAGGGGTCGGATGCGGCCCCCAAATTGTTGCGCGGCTCGGGCAAGGACCAGACCCATCTGGTCGTGGTGGCGACGTCAGAGCGTGGTCTCTGCGGCGGCTTCAACACCAATATCGTGAAGAAGGCCCGCGAACTCATCACCAGTTTGGAAGCCCAGGGCAAGAGCGTGAAACTGCTCACGGTCGGCAAGAAGGGTCGTGACCAGCTCAAGCGTCTGTTTGGCGCGATCTCGGTCGGCCATATTGAGTTTGCTGGCGTGCGCAGCCTTGGCTCCGCACAAAGCGCCCAAGTCAGCGCCAAGCTGGTTGAGATGTTTGATGCGGGTGAGTTTGATGTCGCCCATCTGGTGTTCTCGCGCTTCCGCTCGGTGATCAGCCAGGTGCCGACTGTCCAGCAATTGCTGCCGGTGGTTGCCCCTGAGGGCGTGAAGACCGCCGACATTGGCGGCGGCGTCTATAGCTATGAACCCGGCGAAGAGGCGATTCTGGAAGCTTTGTTGCCACGTTACCTCGACAGCCAGATCCTCGGCGCGCTGTTGGAAAATGCCGCGGGCTTCTATGGGGCTCAGATGGGTGCCATGGACAATGCAACCCGGAATGCGGGTGACCTGATCAAGAAGCTGACCTTGCAGATGAACCGCAAGCGTCAGGCCATGATCACCACCGAATTGACTGAAATTATCGCGGGGGCGCAGGCCGTTTAGGGCCTCGCACGGATCGCGCAGCACAAGACTAAAAAGGGCAAATGAGATGAGCATCAATGTGAAAGGCAAGATCGCCCAGGTGATCGGCGCAGTCGTGGACGTTGAGTTTGATGGCGAACTGCCAAGCATTCTCAATGCCTTGGAGACCGACAATAATGGCAAGCGCTTGGTGCTGGAAGTTGCCCAGCATCTGGGTGAAAAGACCGTGCGCACCATCGCCATGGACGCCACCGAAGGTTTGGTTCGTGGCCAGGAAGTCACCGACACCGGCAATCCGATCATGGTGCCCGTCGGCCCTGCCACTTTGGGCCGCATCATCAATGTGATTGGTGAGCCGATCGACGAAGCTGGCCCCATCGTGTCGGCCCAAGGCAAGCGCTCGATCCACCAAGCCGCCCCTGCTTTCGTCGACCAAAAGCCCGCGCCGGAAGTTCTGGCCACCGGCATCAAGGTTGTGGACCTGCTCTGCCCCTATGCCAAGGGCGGTAAGATTGGTCTGTTCGGCGGTGCCGGCGTGGGCAAGACCGTTTTGATTCAAGAGCTGATCAACAATATCGCCAAGGCCTATGGCGGTTATTCGGTGTTGGCCGGTGTGGGTGAGCGGACCCGCGAAGGCAACGACCTCTATTACGAAATGATCGAATCCAAGGTGAACGTCGATCCGAAGGAGAACAATGGTTCGTCTGAAGGTTCGCGTTGTACGCTGGTTTATGGTCAGATGAACGAGCCTCCAGGTGCCCGTGCCCGTGTGGCTTTGACCGGCCTTGCCCAGTGCGAATATTTCCGCGACGAAGAAGGCAAGGATGTGTTGTTCTTCGTGGACAATATCTTCCGCTTCACCCAAGCAGGTTCGGAAGTGTCGGCACTTCTGGGCCGTATTCCTTCGGCCGTGGGCTATCAGCCAACCTTGGCCACCGACATGGGTGGCTTGCAAGAGCGTATTACCTCGACGGTTAAGGGCTCCATCACCTCGGTGCAGGCCATTTACGTGCCTGCCGACGACTTGACCGACCCGGCACCCGCCGCTTCGTTCGCCCACTTGGACGCAACGACGGTTTTGAACCGCTCGATCGCTGAAAAGGGCATCTACCCAGCTGTGGACCCGCTCGACTCCACCTCGCGGATCTTGGAGCCACGCATCGTGGGTGAAGACCACTATCAAACCGCCCGTAAGGTCCAAGAAATCCTGCAGCAGTACAAAGCCTTGCAAGACATCATCGCGATCTTGGGCATGGACGAATTGTCCGAAGACGACAAATTGGTTGTGTCGCGCGCCCGTAAGGTCGAACGCTTCCTGTCGCAGCCCTTCCACGTGGCAGAAGTGTTCACCGGTTCGCCCGGTAAGCTCGTGTCGTTGGAAGACACCATCCGCGGCTTCAAAGGCCTCGTAAACGGTGACTATGACCACTTGCCAGAGCAAGCCTTCTACATGGTCGGCAATATCGATGAAGCCATTGCCAAGGCCCAAAAGATGGCCGCTGAAGCCGCTTAAGCTTTGCCCATCAGGCGCTGACAAAAAGAGGCCCCGTAGCATTGCTGCGGGGCCTTTCAGTTTCAGGACAATGGAGGATGTCCTGAATTACGGACCGACGGGACCAACCTGACTTACGATCGCCTTCCAAGCGCCACGACGGTCTTGTTTCCAAATATCAAGGAAGGACAATCTGATGACCTTGCCGGCAGAATCTGTCTCCGTCCAAACACCTTGGGCGAAGGCGAGGTTGTCTTCGACACGAACGGTCACGTCGCTGATGGATACAGCTTTGGGCTTCTTTTTGGGGTCTGCTGTGCTGGCAAGCAAATCTGCCTTGGTTTCGGGTTTGGACTTGCCATAACTCATGTAACTGTCATCAAGGATTGCGCCCAAGCCAGCGGCATCGCCCGAAAGTGCCTTATCGACCCAAACCTGTTCCAAGCGCTTGATTTCGGACATGATCGTCGCAGTTTCGTCAATGGCTGGCATGTAGCAAAGGGTCTGAATAGCCGTAACCTTCGAATTGGCATCATATTGAGCGACAAAGGCCTTCCAAGCCGGATCATTGGAATCGACCCGCACCATTGGCGAATTGATGTGCGCGGTAGAGACGCCATTTGGTGAGAAAGACCACGTTCCGGTCTTGGCGTCGCGCACCATGGCCCGGCCAACCAATTGCACATTTCCGTTTATGCCGCGGTCGCGGTAAAATTTTTGATTGGCTGACGCAGCAGCTTTAAATCCATCAAAGGTCCCGCCGGGGGTCAATTCATTAAACCGAACGGTCACGACCTGCCCTTTGTCGCATAATTCCGCGGCCGTCGCCGCAGTCTGTGCCAAAGCGGGCCCTGCTGCCGCCAAAATCCCCAAGCTCAATGCAAATGTTTTCAGCATCATTGTCTTCCTTTCCCAAAGGATGTGATCTGCCGACGGACACCCCAAGCGGGACCGGCGCATTTCCAATGAGTAACAATAATTTGTAGAGAGCTGCACGGAACATTTTTGATCACAGTGGAGTGACTGGCCACTAACTGTTGCCGTGCTTTGCAAGCACGCCCCGGCAATGCTAAACGCTCGCAAAACCTCCATTACACGATCAGTGAGCAGTCTCATGGCCACCAGCGGCAAACTTCATTTTTCTTTGGTCTCGCCAGAACGCGCCCTGTTTTCCGGTGATGTCGATCAGGTGGTGGTACCCGGTGTAGAGGGACAGTTCGGTGTGTTGAGCCAGCATGCTCCCTTTATGACGGTGGTGCAGCAAGGGGCCATTCGGATCCTTGATGGTAGCGCGGAGCGGCGAATTTTTGTTGGCGGCGGTTTTGCTGATGTCACACCCGACGGGCTGACCATTCTGGCTGAAGATGCAGTGGACCTGTCGCAACTCGATACCGCTGGCCTTGAGCGCGACGTTCAGAATGCCCGGGAAGATGTGCGTGATGCTAAGGACAGCGAGGCCAAAGCCGCGGCTGAGCGTAAACTGGCCCGTCTCGAGGCGATTCGCGCGGCGGCCTAAAGCGGCGCGACCGGGGCTTTCTGAAGTCTCCACTACGGCGGGCCGACAAAGAATTGGGGCACCTGCTTCTACGACGGTCGATCATCGCAGACGAAAAGCCAAGTTCCATATCCTGTGACGTATGGGCGCATGACAGCCTCGCCCAGTGTCTTGTTCCAGAAGGGATAAGCTGGTTGGATCTAGCCATGCCTTGATACCCGGTCTGGTCATCAAACGGCTTCCAGATTGAACATGTGTCGCTCTGCAGTTTTGTGCAGTTCATGTTGATGCGATTGTCGTAACATTTGATCCAATCCCAAAGGATTTGCGTACACCAAATATCCCGTTGTTCTGGCAGGATGCCATGGAATGTCGGCGGGTGGGGAGCACGCATATGGCCACCTACGAGACAGCCGAAGCTCAAAGCGCGACGCGCCGGTTTGTTAAGCAGGCGATGAAAGCCCCTTTGCTTGAGCATGATTATGAGCGCGCCCTGGCGATCAAGTGGCGCGATCAGCAGGATGAGCGCGCGCTGCACGAACTGACGACGGCCTATATGCGTTTGGTGATCTCGATGGCCGCCCGCTTCCGCAATTATGGTCTGCCGATGAGCGATCTGGTCCAGGAAGGCAATATCGGCCTGATGCAGGCTGCTGCGCGCTTTGAACCTGAACGGGATGTGCGGTTCTCAACTTATGCCGCATGGTGGATCCGCTCGTCGATCCAAGATTATGTGCTGCGCAATTGGTCAATTGTGCGGACTGGGACGACTGCGGCTCAAAAGTCACTCTTCTTCAATCTACGCCGTCTGCGTGCTCTGATCAGCGATACGGGCGAGGGGATGATCTCGCGCGAGAACCGCGACATCATTGCCACAAAACTGGGGGTTAGTGAGCGCGAAGTTGAGCAGATGGCCGCGCGTCTCTCGGCCAATGACCGCTCGCTCAATGCGCCCATGTCTGAAGGCTTGGATGGGGGCGGGGAGTGGCAGGACCTGCTGGCCGATGAAGGCATGCTGCCCGAGCAAGACGTCATGGAACGCACCGATACCGAGCGGCGCGTCAATTGGATCCAAGAAGCGCTTAAGTCACTTAACCCGCGCGAACTGGTCATCATTCAAGAACGTCGTCTGACCGATGACGGCATGACGCTGGAAGCCCTTGGTGTTCGGATGGGAATCTCCAAAGAGCGTGTGCGCCAGATTGAGCATCAAGCCCTGAAGAAACTACGAGCAGCCTTGATCAAAAAGGTCGGCGATCCCGAAGCCAGCGGATTGCTGCCAGACGTGTGAGCGCGTCCCAAGACGGGCCATGCTTTATCTTGCCGCATGAGAGGGTGGCGTTCCTCCCAGAGCCTGTGAGCTAATGGACGCGCGCGGCCTGCAGGCGCAATCAGCGGACCACGGCCCGATCAGCATAGAGAACAGCGGTATAAATGCCCTTGGACCCAGTCATGCGGACCGGCACTGACACACCCATATTGCCGACATCAGCCAGCCAGATTTGCAGGCGGATCGGCTCACGCGT
This sequence comes from Candidatus Phycosocius bacilliformis, assembly GCF_003112735.1. Taxonomy (GTDB): domain Bacteria; phylum Pseudomonadota; class Alphaproteobacteria; order Caulobacterales; family Aquidulcibacteraceae; genus Aquidulcibacter; species Aquidulcibacter bacilliformis. Next base: position 130,181 of record NZ_BFBR01000001.1, on the reverse strand, counting down.
TTCTCCAGGCTTTTTCTGATTGAAGCCCGCGACCTCGGTATAAGTACCCCGGCAATAGGTGGCAGGACCCTTATAGGCTGGTGTTGAGACATTCTCGATCCCGACATATTGGGTGCGAATGTCATAGCGCCGCTTGCCATCGAAAATCTTGACCGCCCCACCGCAGGCCCGCCCTGCATCACGACCTGTGACCAGTGACAATTCCATCAAGCCAGTAACGGGGTCGACCGATTCCAGTTTCTGCGCGAGTGTGGCAGGGGGTGAACCCATACTTCCCCACATGGGTGCTGCGGTCACATCAACTGACCGACCTTGAAAGGCCATGGTGATGCGACGTTTTTTGCCATTGGTTTCCTGATTGACGAAGCTGCGCGGCTTTAATTGCCCATTCTCAATCGCACCGCGCACATTGGCTACGCCTGCATCATTGTTGAACGAGGCGGCAATGCCCGACGTCCGATAGGTGGCTTCAGCGCTATAGCTATCTTTGTCCAAGCTGACTTTAAACGAGCCGCGTGCCAGTTCCAGCGGACCAATCCGGGCACGCAGCGAGATGTCCACAGTCCGTGTTTGGCCGGGCCCTAAATTGTTGAGCAGGCTTTGCGATCCAGCATTTTGGGCCAGCGACGGGGTGGCTAGAACGGCAAGTACGGTGAGCGAACCGAGCAGCGGGAGTTTCAACATCGGATCTACTTTCATCATTGGGCAGGAGACAGCTGAACACGCCATCACGGTTTGGACTGGCACCCAGATTAGGGTCACCAGTCTGAATGCAATATGATTGCTTATGGCCACAATTGCGGCAGGCTCCAACTCCGGGCTGCAGTCGGCATGGGTCAACCAAGCCCTGTGCTGAGATAAGGGCCGCTCAATCCCCCGCCACTCTAGCGGTAGGACCGACAGATTTGTTGAAGTTCACCCAGCCACGCAATTACCTCTGCCTCCAGTTCTGCAGAGAGTTCATGAGCTTGGTTCAGGCGTTGATTGATGGTGCGCGCGGCATCACCAAGTCGCTCAAACCCAAAAGTTGCCGCATTGCCAGCTTGGGCGTGGGCAATCCGGTGCAATTCCTTGTAAGTGCGCGGCTCTGCCAAGCCATAGGTCAGTTCACTCAACAGGCCAGTAATGCGGTCTTGATCAACGGCGAGACTGGAAAGATAGGTTGATTTCAGGGTCGACAAATCGGGCTTAGTTATATCCAGACGCATCATTACTCATCCTTGCTACCCATGAGCTACCCTTGAAAGATTGCTTGATTGATAAAGTGGAACCCAAACTTGACCCGATCAGGCTGAATTCTCACGAATATGGCCGCATGTCTCAGAGGGATCGACCGCCGCATGATCGCATTGCGAATAGACTTGTCATGGAAGTGTCATAAAACTGTTGTCAGATCGTCATTTTGGTGTCACCTTGCCAATTCGGGTCCTTTGCGGCCCTGATCCTGATGGCGAGGACATGCGATGAAGGGCACGATTTCAGGCTTTCTGGCTTTGGCCATTTTGACAGGCGGGGCCGCTCAGGCAGACATTGCCGACCAAAAGATCCCGGTGACAAGTTCACCTGAATTGGTTTTTCAGCAAATGGAACAAGCTGCCATCCGCATGTGTGCGGTTGCAGCGCGTACTGATCGGGTGGTGGATGAAGCTCAGTGCGTCAATACGCTCATCGCCTATGCCTTGGCTGAGGCAGACCGGCCAATGCTGACCTCGGTCGCTTTGGCTCAGCGTCCGGCTATTGCCAGCATCAAGGTCCACTTGCCTGCAGATGTCCAAACAAAAGCGCCAAGCGTTCAGTCGGCTTCAGTCAACCCCTGACCTGTTTGGACAAGCGACACTGCCTTCGACCGCTTACCCGTCGCTGAGCCGTGCCTTGGATAGTTTCGATTGACTTTCGCGTACCAACATTTGGGCGTTCCTGACGTCGCGTGCCACGTCTTCGCGGATTCTATCCAGATCGGTTTGGCTGAGTGGGTTGCAGGCTGGCACAAGGGCCGGGTTACCACAGCGCATGTCATTCTTGTCCGTGATCACGAAACGCGAAAAATCACCGCGATTGACGCGTGCAGCCAGAGTCTGACTGATCGATAATTGTCGGACGGCTTCGGCGACCTCACGTTCGAGATCGGCTTGATCAGCGCCGTCAAATGTGGCCGCTAAGGTGACATCGACCAGATCAGCCCGATCCTTTGCATCGGCCAGTTCGGCCTGGCTTAAGCCTGCTTGTGCGACAGCTTGGCGAGCAGCGGCAACAACACGGGGAATTTCGGTCTTGGCAAATAAAGCCGGGGCCGAAATCGGGGTTTGAGCACCACCCTCAGGAAACGCATCCCCATTTTCGTGCCCAGTCAGGTCCGGTGTGCGCGCAGCCATCAGCAGGGTCGGCGTAGCCTGCGCCGATCGATCGACAGACACAGGAGCCGTAATCCGCTTATCTGAGGTTTTTGCCGTTTTTGGATCTGTGCACGCGACTCGCACTTTCGCGACGACATGGGTGTCAGTGCGCAGACGAAATCGGTGCGCCGAAGCGGCCTCCCCATATGGCAGACCGAAGGCCATCATGAAGCCTTCAAAGCTGTGCGCGCGTGCTTCGGGCGAAGCCCACATGCCGTTTATCTGCCCGGCGGCAGCAAAGCTGCCCAAAAGTGTGGCAGCGGCGATCAAGGTCAATTGGCGTTTCAAATCACGTCACCCCATCGATCTTCAATGAAGTCAATTGTGTCCCGTCAGTGTTGGACCTCAAGCAGTCGTGATCGTCAACGCTCTTTTGCGTTGATGACACCTTTCTTACGCAAGTTTAACTTCGTGGTAATGCAGGGGCAGCTTTGCCACCGGTTGCGCACAGAACCGGAGCCTATTTTGGCGATTGAAGCACGTCAAATGCTGGGCGACTCAGTCGCGGCAAACTCAAATAGTAACGGGCTTTCCAACCACTTTTTGGTCGATCGCGCCAAAAATCGAGCGCCCTCGGCCATCTTCGGCCCAGATGCGCACACTTTGGCCACAGCGCAGGAAGGGGGTTTGGGCCGCCCCATGCAGAATGGTTTCCACCACACGCACTTCAGCCAGGCAGGAATAGCCCAGTCCGCCTTCGGCAATCGGCTTTCCGGGTCCACCGCCCGCATCGCGGTTTGACACCGTGCCTGACCCGACAATGGTTCCCGCGGACAGATTGCGAGTCTTGGCGGCGTGGGCAATGAGCTGGCCGAAATCAAACGTCATGTCGACACCCGTGTGGGCCCGACCCAGCGGCAGTCCGTCGAGGTCGACGTTTAAGGTCACATGCAATTTACCCTCCTGCCACAAGGGTCCGAGGCTGTCTGGTGTGACGGCCACCGGCGAAAAGGCGCTGGCGGGCTTGGCTTGAAAAAAGCCGAAGCCTTTGGCCAATTCATGTGGGATCAGATTGCGCAAGCTGACATCATTGACGAGGCAAACCAAGGCGATGTGGTTGCGCGCAGCCTCTGGGGTAATGCCCTGCGGGACATCGGTTGTTATCACGGCCACTTCGGCCTCAAGGTCACAGCCCCATGCCTCATCCGCGAGATAGATGGGGGTCCGTGGCGGCAGGAAGTCGTCAGACCCGCCTTGATACATCAAGGGGTCCGTCCAGAAGCTCTCGGGCATCTCCGCGCCACGGGCTTGGCGTACCAATTGCACATGGTTCACATAGGCAGACCCATCCGCCCATTGATAGGCCCGTGGCAGCGGTGAATGGGCTTCGCGCTCATGAAACCGTTCCATGGGCACTGCCCCGCGTTCAAGGGCGTCACTGAGATTGGCCAAGGCAGGCGCGCAACGCGTCCAATCATCGAGGGCCGCTTGCAAAGTCGGGGCAATCAATCCTGCATCGGTGCAAAAATGCAGGTCGCCAGACACCACCACAAGCCGTCCGTCACGACCTGATTTGAGCGAAGCAAGTTTCATTCTGTCGTCCTCCAGCGCCTGTCACAGGCTGCCTGTTCAGGTGGGATTGGTGATGCCGTGGCTGGCGCGGGCCTTGGCATGTAGCCAGTCCGCGTGGCGGGGGGCTTTGCGGGTCTGGGCCCATTCTTCCAGCATGAGCGGGGCAACACGGCGCAACTCGGCCATTTCCGCAGCTGTCCCGGTATCGCAGGCCAGCTCCAAGCGGTGGCCATTGGGGTCAAAGAAATAGATCGACCGGAAAATGCCATGGTCGGTCGGTCCAATCACCTCGCAGCCAAAGGCTTCCGCACGGGCTTTACCTTCAAGCAGGGCTTGCTCGCTGTCGACTTTGAAGGCGATGTGTTGGACCCATTCGGGCGTGTGGGGGTCGCGTCCCATTTGGGGCTGCTGGGGCAGCTCAAAAAAGGCGAGCACATTGCCGCCCCCGGCATCGAGGAAGACATGCATATAAGGGTCATAGGCCCCGGTTGACGGTACATGGTCTTCGGCAAAAGCGATCTGGAAGTCCATGCCCAGAACCTGCGCGTAGAATTCCACCGTTTCCTTGGCATCCTTGCAACGATAAGCGACGTGATGGATGCCTTTGAGGTGACTCATCGACCTGCTCCCAAACTCATTTCTCATCCGCGTAAATGGCGACCTGAACGGGCGCATTGGCACTCATGCGGGCGCGATACATGCCCGGCGTGTTCATGCTAAACACGGTCTGGCCCTGATCATTGATGACGATAACGCCGCCATCACCGCCCAAAGCGGTCAAGTCTTTGTGCATGACGGCATCAGCCGCCGCCTGCAGGTCCATGCCGGGCTGGCTTGCCTTGTCGCAAATCGCGCGCGCAACGCCGAGCCGAATGAAATATTCACCCGTTCCTGTGCCAGAGACGGCACAGCTTGGCGTGGCATAGGTGCCGGCACCAATGACAGGGACATCACCAACACGACCCCATTTCTTGCCTGTAAGCCCGCCGGTGGATGTGCCTGCCGCCAGCACGCCACGGCTGTCGCGCACAACGATACCGATGGTCCCAAAACGCGCCTCGCCAGAGGTGGCAGCATTGGGGCCTGACCGCACGGGCCCATCATTGGTCAGGCCCGGCGGCTTCGGTGGGATGGGCAGGTTTTGTTCGCGCAGCACCTCTTCCAAGATTTGCCAGCGTCGGGCCGTCAAAAAGAAGCTGTTGGGGACTTGCTCCAAGCCTTGTTCAGCAGCGAATTGATCGGCACCAGCTCCAATAAGAAACACGTGTGGCGTCTTTTCCATCACGGCCCTGGCCGCGCTGATCGGATGGCGGGTTGTCGTCATGCCCGCAACGGCTCCGGCTTTGAGGCCTGGCCCGACCATGACGGCTGCGTCCAGCGTGGCTTGGCCCGCGGCATCAATCGCCGCCCCACGTCCGGCGTTGAACAAGGGATTGTCTTCCAAATAGCGGGCTGTGACTTCCACCGCGTCCAAGGCGTTCCCGCCTTTGGCCAAAACATCGCCACCCATTTGAATGGCTTCTGCCAAAGCTGCGCGATAGGCCTGATCTTGTTCGGGCGTGAGGTCTTTGCGCTCAATAACGCCCGCCCCACCATGAATGGCGATTGACCAAGCTGGAATTGGGGCGGGAGGCGCGGTCAAGAAAGCATGAGTCTTGGCTGGTCCGTCGCCGAATTGGGTGGTCATGGTACAGGCACCGAGCACAAGGCCCACAAGGCTGATACTTACAATTGCCCCTACCTGTTTCATGCCTGATATCCTTTATCTGCGTTTAGCCCTGCAGCACGCCGCGCCGGATCTGGTCCAACTCGATACTCTCAAACAAGGCTTTGAAATTGCCCTCGCCAAAGCCTTCATTTCCTTTTCGCTGGATAAACTCGAAAAAGATAGGTCCAACGGCATCCTTGCCGAAAATCTGCAGCAAGAGGCCCTGACCGTCGCTGGGCGCGCCGTCGATTAGGATTCGACGCGCCCGCAATGTTTCCACATCATGGCCATGGCCGGGCAAGCGGGTGTCGATCAGGTCGTAATAGGTGTCGATTGTGTCTTGCAGCTCAACACCCCGGTTGCGCAACATATCAACCGTGGCGATCAAGTCGTCAGACCCCAGCGCAATATGCTGGATCCCTTCGCCCTTATAGCGTTGCAAAAACTCTTCAATCTGGTCGGTCTTGCCATCTTCCCCCTTGCTCTCGTTCAAGGGGATTCGGATTTTGCCACAGGGACTGGTCATTGCTTTGGAGAAGAGGCCAGAAACCTTGCCCTCAATGTCGAAATAGCGGATCTCGCGGAAATTGAAGATGCGCTCGTAATAATCGGCCCAAACATCCATCTTGCCGCGGAAGACATTGTGGGTGAGATGGTCGAGATAGGTCAGGCCCGCGCTGTTTTGCGCCTCTTTTTCAGCCGCGCCGGGGATGGGTCGGAAGTCGACATCATAAATGTTTTGCGCGCCATAGCGGTCAACCAGATAGATGAAAGCCCCGCCAATTCCCTTGATGGCAGGAATATCCAATTCCATCGGCCCGATCGGGCTGTCGACCGCCTCTGCCCCGCGCGCAATCGCCTCTTTGAATGCTTTGGCAGCGTCCTTAACCCGAAATGCCATCGCATTGGCCGACGGGCCGCGCTGTTCACGGAATTCGGCTGCTTGGCCAATAGGCTCCATATTCAGAATGAAATTGATGTCACCTTGTTTGAAGCGCACCACATTTTTAGAGCGGTGCTTAGACACAGCGGTAAAGCCCAGCTTTGTGAAGTAGGTCGCCAACGCATCCGGGTCGGGGCTTGTGAACTCCACAAACTCGAAACCATCGGTACCGAGGGGATTGTCAAACAAGTCTGCCATCATCGTCTCCAATCGGAAAGACGATGATTATAGTTTCATTTGTTACTAATTGCCAAGGGCCCGATCGGTCTATTTGGCGAGTTTTTCGGCCTGATCCTCAAGCTTGCGCAGCATGCCGTCCAATTTCTCAGCGCTTGGGCCCCCAATGGCTTCGATCAGGGCTTTTTCAAACGCAAGGGCGACGGGGGCGACGTCATCGACAATGCTGATCCCGGCATCCGACAGGGTCAATTCGACCGCGCGGCGATCTTTGAGGCTTGGTCTTGAAACCAGAAGCCCGCGCACCACCAAGGCTTGAACAGCGCGGCTGACAGTGACCTTGTCCATCGCTGTGCGGGCCACCAGACCCTGCTGTGACAGGGCCTGGCCTTCTGACAGCACAGCCAGCACCCGCCATTGCGGAATGGTCAAGCCAAATCGTGCCTCATAGGCCCGCGCGATAAGCGCACTCACCTTGTTGGAGGCCACACTCAGCCGATAGGGCAGATAGGTATCAAGGTTGAGTGGTTTCATCGTCGTCAGACAGCCTGTTTCCTGAAGACCATAGGGTCAAGTTCCAGCCGCTCCGGTCATATATGTCCCTAGCCAGCCTGGGTCTCAGGGGCGGTGCTGAGGAAAGCTGGGTGGGCGCGCGCTTGGGCATCTGCGGCGACCAGCAGCGGGAAGGGCGCAAGGTCGACGCCATAACGCCGCGCATTGTTCATTTGGGGCACAAGGCAGATATCGGCCAAGGTCGGCACATCGGCAAAAAGATAGCCCGCACCGGCTTGCCAGCCCCGACGGGCTGTTTCGGTCTCAAGCGCACCAAAGCCCTTGGCGATCCATTCTGCGCACCAGCGCGTGGTGGCAGCCTCATCAGCCCCGAAATCTGCCATGAGTTTGCGTCGCACGCCCAGATTCTGCACCGGGAAAATATCGCTTGCAACCGCATGGGCAAAGGCGCGGCACAGGGCTTTTTGCCAAGGGTCGGCCGGATAGAGACTGGGCTGTGGGTGGGTGTCTTCAAGCCAGTCGATAATGGCCAGTGACTGGGTTAGGATGCCCTGATCGGTCACCACTGCAGGTACCCGGCCTTCGGGATTGATGGCCTGATAGGCCGCCCCCAAATGATCATTGGCAATCAGCGAGACCGCATGGTTCTGGCTCGTGACACCTTTGAGGGCAAGCGCGATCCGCACCCGATACGAGGCGGAGGAATGGGAAAATGTGTGAAGTTCCAGCATGGCGGAGCGATAGCACAGCGGCCCCTGTTCTGCCAGTTCACACCACCCAACCTCATGGTCCGCCAATCGTTCAGACTAAGACTTCACACAAAATCGTGTAGTAGAGTTGTCTTGCGTTCGCGGTCTCCCAGCCTGATATTAGCGATAGTATTGCCGCAGAAGTCTGTCGGCATGATGCAAAGGAAAGACAATGAACGACCAATTCAAGTTTCAAGCTCAAGCGATCCCAGCAGGGACAACGATGGACATGTCCGTCGACGCGGGCCTGCGGAGCTTCATGTTGGGCGTCTACAACAAGATGGGCCTCGGCTTGGTTGTCTCGGGCGTGCTGGCCTATATCACCTCGTCAGTTGGCCCCGTTCGCGACCTGCTGTTTGTAATGAACGAAGGCCGTGTCGGCTACACCGGACTTGGCATGGTTGTGGCGTTTTCGCCGATGGTCATTTTGCTGTTGTCGATGTTTGCCATGCGCAACCCCTCCAAGACAGGCGCAAACCTGCTCTATTGGACGGTGGTGACGCTGATTGGTGCAGGCTTGGGCGTCTTGGCTTTGGTCTACACAGGCCAATCGCTGGCGTCGACCTTCTTCGTGACCGCATCGGCTTTTGGTGCTTTGTCGCTCTGGGGCTATACCACCAAGCGTGACCTGACCGGCTTTGGCTCGTTCCTGATCATGGGCATGTTCGGCCTGATCTTGGCCGGTATCGTCAACATCTTCCTGCAAAGCCCGATGATGCACTTTGTCATCTCTGGCCTGGGTGTGTTGATCTTCTCTGGTTTGATCGCCTTTGACACCCAGCGTCTGAAGTTTGAATATTATTATCTGAAGGGCAATGACACCGCGATGTCGGTGGCCACCAGCCTGGGTGCCCTCAGCCTCTATTTGAACTTCATCAACCTGTTCCAGTTCCTGCTCAGCTTCTTGGGCGACCGCGAATAGTCTCAAACCTCCATTCTACTCAAAAGCCCGCCGATCCTGTCGGCGGGCTTTTTCTTTTTTGCCTTCCGCTGGCTGGCTTGCCGGCCTAGGACGCAAACCGCTTAGGCCGGATCGTCAGCCTCCCCCTCATCCAGCAAATCATCGAGCAGGTCTTGCGGGCCGCCCAATGTCAGGCCGGCAACCGGGGCGCTGCCGGGTAATGTCTCAACAGCGCGGAGCTGTCGGCCCAGTACATTCTCGCGCGTGCGGGCCTGCTGGACTACAGACTTGGCCTGATCCAGCTTATCTTCGACTTTTTTCAACACACCGCCAAACTTCTCAAATTCCTGTTTGACCTTGCTCAGCACCTGCCAGACTTCGCTTGAGCGCTGCTGAATGGCCAAGGTGCGGAAACCCATACGCAGACTGGTCAAGGTTGCCATCAGTGTGGTGGGGCCAGAGACCAGCACTTTGAACTCCCGCTGCAGGCTGTCGACCAATCCGGGGCGGCGGACGACCTCGGCAAACAGGCCCTCTGTCGGCAAGAACATAATCGCAAAATCTGTCGTATGCGGTGGGGCAATATATTTGTCGGAAATGTCTTTGGCTGCGATACGAATGGCTTTTTCCAGCCCCTTTTGAGCCGCCTCGACCCCGGTAGTATCGGCCCGTTCCGACGCATCGACCAAACGCTCGTAATCTTCCACTGGCAGCTTGGCGTCGATCGGCAGCCAAACCGGTGTGGCCCCGTCATTGGGCAGGCGAATGGCAAACTCCACCCGCTGGTTGCTACCGGGCTTCACCTCAACATTTTCGGCATATTGTTCCTGGCTCATGGCCTGTTCCAACAACATGCCCAAAGTGGCTTCACCCCACGTGCCACGCGCCTTCACATTGGTCAGGACACGTTTGAGATCGCCCACACCGGTGGCAATGGTCTGCATTTCGCCCACCGATTTGAAAACCCGCTCCAATTGCTCATTCACTTGGGTGAAGGACGCCCCCAGCCGCTGTTCCAACGTGCCTTGCAGCTTCTCATCCACCGTAACCCGCATCTGCTCGAGCTTGGCTTCGTTTTCCTGCCGCAAGACATCGAGGCGGCCTTCCACGGTCTGGCGCAGCGCCAATGCCGTGCGGTCATTGGCCTCCATCATTTCCTTGATTTGGGTCTGGGCCTTGGCAAGACCCTCCGCCTGTGACCGGCCTTGGGCGGTCATGCCCTCGACCAGTGTCGTCGATAATGTGGCAATAGCCTTATTGACCTCTTCGCGCAGAGCACGACTTTCTTCCCCAGAGGCCGCGCGATATTCCGCCAGACTGGTACTGAAGCCATCCAGCCGCTCACGCTGGGCAGCGGCCATCAGATCAATCATGCGCTGGAGGTCTTGAGAGATGCCAGCCATCCGACTGGCCATTTCCTCCCGCGCTTGCGCACTTTGCCGTCCGGCTTCTTCGCGCAGGCTGTTTAAGCCCGATTGCAAGTCCTGACGGTAATCGCCAAAGCGCACATTCATGTCTTCGATCCGCCGCGCCAGCTGGTTCATCGGCCGGTTGGATCGGGTCAGGGCAAAATAGACGCTGACCACCGCGATCAATGCATAAAGACCCAGCAGTGCCAGCAGGATCCAAGTGTCAGGCGACGCAGAGGCAGGGCCAGAGGCGGGGGTCATGGAATCAATATCCTTGCACTATGATCGTGGTGAGAAAGCCTGCGCGGTCTGGATGATTGTTGGATCGACCCAGCCATCAGGATCAGTGTGTTCTGACTCTGCAGGAGCCTCAAGCAAGCTGGCCCCAGCCCTGTCACCCCTCAGACTATCGGGTTCCGCCGTCAAAATCGGACGTAGGTGCTGGCCGCCGGAGCGTTTCTAAGCTGACATGAGGATAAAAAAAGGCCGCGCCATGGCTAGGCGCGGCCACCCTCTTGCGAGAGCCAGAAAGGGCGTCTCCTCCCCGAAACGCCGCCGGACCGAAGTCCAAGCCCCTTTTGTGTGACAATCTGTCACCTTTCTGTCAAGTGGTTTGGACTCATTGTTGCAGCAATCATGCCGATTTATTGCCTTGTTCGAGTGTGTAATCGGACCACACAACATCTCTGACGGCATCGGCATAGTCGCGACAATTACCACCCCAATTCTGGGTGATTTTACCCTGATCATTCTTATACCAGGAATTACACGCCGGATCTGCCCAGACGGTCGCGGACAGCCGATCTTGTAGGCCGAGCAGGAAGCGGGCTTGGGCATCTTCTGTCACGGTGGCCACATCGACCTGCCGCGCGGCCATCCCGTCGAGCACGGCTTTGATATAGTCGATCTGACGCTCCATCATATAGGTAATGGAATTGTGGCCCAGATTGGTATGAGGCCCATAGAGCATGAAGAAGTTTGGAAAATGGGCTGTGGTGATTCCCAGATAGGCCTCGGGCCCATCGGCCCATTGATCGGCCAGACGTTGGCCATGATCGCCGACAACATCAAGGCTCCAGTGCCAGCCCGTGGTTTCAAACCCTGTGGCATAAATGATGACATCAAGATCATGGTGGACCCCTCCGGTCACTGTGATGCCGTTGGCGGTCAGCTGTTCGATGCGGGCTGTTTCAAGCGTGACATGGGGCAAGGTCAGCGCGGGATAATACGTGTCGGTGAACAAAAAGCGCTTGCAGCCGACTGGATAATCCGGTGTCAATTTCGCGCGCAAGTCTGGGTCGGCGATTTGGCTTTCCAGATGGCGGCGCGCAACCTCGCCATAGGCTGCCCGGCCTTCGGGTGTCCAACTAAAGGCCTGCCAGAAGAAAGTGTCGGCGGTATCAAAGACCAAAGCGCGGTTGCGTGCGCCAATATCCATGGCTGCAGCGGGATTGCTCATCAATAAAGCGACTTCGCTGGCCGGGATTTCACGGTCGCCGCGTGGGCCGATGTAATTGGCTGATCGCTGAAACACTACAAGCTTGCCTGCCACCTGAGCAACTTCAGGAATGAGCTGGACCGCACTGGCGGCTGAACCAATCACGCCGACTTTCTTGCCGGCAAGATCGACGGTGTGGTCCCAGGCCGCTGAATGCATGCTGGCCCCGGCGAAGATGTCCTGGCCGGGCAATGCCGGGATGGCGGGGCGATTGAGCTGGCCCAATGCGGAAATAATAGCCCCGGCCTGTAAGGTCTCACCCTGTTTGGTCGTGATGGTCCATGCGTGTGAGTCAGCCTGCCAGATGGCGGATATGGCCTCGGTTGCCAGCGACAGAAGTGGTCCCAAGTCGAATTGGGCCACCAATTGTTCGCAATAGGCCTGTAGTTCTGCAGAGCTTGGATAGGTATTGGTCCAATGGATCGCCGGGGCAAAACTATATTGATAAAGCACAACCGGCACGTCGCACGAACAACCGGGATAGGTATTTTGCGCCCAGGTTCCCCCCACTTTGCCATCCTTTTCGAGGATGCGCAGGTTATGATAGCCGGCCTGTTTTAATTGTATGGCGGCGGCCAGCCCTCCAAGACCTGCACCAATGATGACGATCGGGGTTGAATGGTCCATACGCGTCGCTCCCAGTTTTTATTGCTTGGGGCTACGATCAACCAAATCTGTGACGCACACAAGCAGCTATGCGGGCCTACTTGCATGGCAAACGGCCCGCCACAGCCAAAGGCAGGGCGGGCCGCAGGGTCAAGATGGGATTTGATCAGGCGTGGGCCAGATCAAAACGGTCGAGGTTCATGACCTTTGTCCAAGCCGCCACAAAGGCGTCGATAAAGCGGTGGGAGCCATCGCTGCTGGCATAGACCTCAGCCAACGCGCGCAATTGCGAGTTGGAGCCGAAAACCAGGTCGACCCGTGTGGCTGTCCAGCGCAAATGCCCCGTTTTGCGGTCGCGCCCGTCGAACAGGTCTGGATTGTCGGCGCGCGGCGACCACACCACACTCATGTCGAGCAAATGGGTGAAGAAGTCATTGGTCAAGACCTCCGGCCGATCCGTAAAGACACCATGTCCCAAGCCATTGGTATTGGCACCCAGCACCCGCAGTCCTGCGACAAGCACAGTCATCTCGGGGGCCGTCAGCGTCAGCAATTGGGCCCGATCCACCAGCAATTCTTCGGCTTTGATCGACAGACCCGGCTTTACATAGTTTCGGAAGCCATCGGCCACTGGTTCCATCACGGCAAAGGAGGCAATGTCTGTCTGCTCCTGGGTGGCATCCATCCGTCCCGGCGTAAATGGCACGGTGATCTGATGGCCTGCTTTGGCTGCGGCTTCTTCAACCCCGACCGAGCCAGCCAAGACAATGAGGTCGGCGAGCGAGATTTTCTTGCCAGCCCCGGCTTTGGCATTGAAGCGGGTCTGGATCATCTTCAAGTGGTCGAGGATTTTTGCCAGTCGGTTCGGCTGGTTGACCTCCCAGTCCTTTTGCGGGGCCAGTGCAAGTCGGGCTCCGTTAGCCCCACCGCGCTTGTCCGAGCCCCGGAAGGTCGATGCCGACGCCCAAGCTGTTGACACAAGGTCAGCAATGCTCAATCCCGACGCGCCGATCTCAGCCTTCAATTCTGCCACGTCGACATCATCGACCAAAGCATGATCGCGGGCAGGGATTGGGTCTTGCCAGATCAATTCTTCGCTTGGAACCCAGGGGCCCAGATGCAAAGCGCGCGGACCCATGTCGCGGTGGGTCAATTTGTACCAAGCCCGTGCAAAGGCATCGGCAAACTGGTCGGGGTTTTCGTGGAAACGCTTTGAGATCGGGCCATAAATGGGGTCAAAGCGCAGGGCCAGATCGGTGGTGAACATCACCGGGGCATGGCGCTTGCCGGGGATATGGGCATCGGGCACCGTTCCTGCCGCATCTGCCTGGGCAGGGACAAATTGGGTTGCCCCGGCCGGGCTCTTGGTTTGGACCCAGTCATAGCCGAACAGATTGTCGAAATAATTATTGTCCCAGCGGATTGGATTGGTGGTCCAAGCCCCTTCCAGACCGCTGGTGATGGTGTCAGCACCCCGGCCACTGCCAAAGCTATTGGCCCAGCCAAAGCCTTGCAGTTCCAGCGCGGCACCCTCAGGTTCGGGGCCGACATGCTTACTGGGATCAGCTGCGCCATGGGCTTTGCCGAAGGTGTGACCCCCCGCGATCAGGGCAACAGTCTCTTCATCATTCATGGCCATCCGACCGAAAGTCTCACGGATGTCATGCGCTGAGGCCAGTGGGTCTGGCACGCCATTGGGGCCTTCTGGGTTGACATAGATCAGCCCCATCTGGACAGCGGCGAGAGGATGTTCGAGGTCGCGGTCGCCCTGATAGCGCTTGTCCTCAAGCCAGCCCGTTTCCTTGCCCCAATAGATATCTTCTTCCGGCTCCCACACATCAGCACGGCCACCGGCAAAACCAAATGTCTTGAAGCCCATGGATTCAAGAGCGCAATTGCCCGCCAAGATCATCAGATCGGCCCAGGAAATCGCGCTGCCATATTTCTGTTTGATTGGCCACAGCAGACGGCGCGCCTTATCAAGATTGCCATTATCGGGCCAGCTGTTGAGCGGGGCGAACCGCAAGGTTCCAGCCCCGGCACCACCGCGACCATCACCGGTGCGGTAAGTGCCAGCACTGTGCCAAGCCATGCGGATGAAGAAGGGGCCGTAATGGCCATAATCGGCCGGCCACCAGTCTTGTGACTGTGTCATCAATGCCATCAGATCCGCCTTGAGCGCCTCAAGATCCAAGGTCGCAAAGGCGGTGGCATAGGAAAAGTCCTGCCCCATCGGGCTCGACAAGGCGGTATGTTGGTGGAGGATTTTCAGATTGATCTGATTGGGCCACCAGTCGCGATTGCTTTGCATCCCGGTGCGGGCGGGTTGGCCGCCGCCATGCATCACTGGGCATTTGCCTTGGGTTTCCATACTCTCTTCCTCTCACTGGCTGTGAACACTGGAGAGGAGCTTAGGATGGGGTGTAACATTGGTCCAATCAATTATAAAACACATTTCAATAAGATTTATCTATGTCATCGCTTGTTGCCGGGGTTAAACGGTTCGGTGCAAAGGGCTTTGATAAAAGCCGGGCCGGTTCATCACCACACCCGCGGCCTCATCCAGCGCCATCACGGCGCGCGACAACGCCATATACTCAGCCCCACCGGGTCGATAGGCTTGCGCCATACGCAGCAAATGATCTCGATACGCGCGCAGACGTTCAAATTCTTCGTCGGGGGCCGTCAGGCCATGATAGGAACGGGCAACCATGTTCTCTAGTATGTTCCTGTTTTGTTCGAAATCAAGATCGCCTCGCAGGCTAAAACGTCCGATTTCGTCGTGAAGTGACGGGTCATGTGGACAGGCTGGGGATGATCGCGCGGTGCGTGCACTGACTTGACCCCGATGCAGCCTTGCCGTCCAATCCGTCGCGCCGCCTGGGATTCTTCGGGCGACAGGGGAGGAAAAACCAAAAATGACACCGCTTTTGACCATTCTAGCATGGACACTTGTTCTGGCCTTTGTTCAGATCTTGCTGTTTGATATTGCCCGCACTGGCCAATATGGCTTGAAGTGGAATATGGGTGCGCGCGATGAGGCGATGCCGCCACTGTCACCTATGGCCGAACGGCTGCGCCGGGCGCAGGATAATCTCTACGAGACCCTGCCATTGTTTATCGCCGCGGTTCTGATTGCTGTGGCAGCAGGAAAAGAAAACACCATCACAATTCTGGGAGCCCAGATTTATCTCATCGGCCGGGTCATTTATGTGCCGCTTTATGCCTATGGTGTGAAGAACATCCGCTCACTGGTTTGGATCGGGTCAACCATCGGCCTCGGCATGATTGTGGTCAGCTTGCTTCTGGGCTGATCACGCCCCATTTCAGCCAAAGCCGCGACGTCGTGGCTTTGGCGCACGCCTTGGGGCATTGTATGACACATCTCAACAGCCAGTTTTTGACACGTTTGCGTCTTGAAGTCGATTTTGCCCAGATGGCTCGGATCGGCACCACATCGGCGGGCACCCGCTTGGTTGCACCGATCACAGGTGGTCAGTTTGAAGGGCCGCGTCTGACAGGTCACGTCCTTCCTGGCGGGGCAGACTGGGCGCTTTATCGCGGCGAGGATCGCATGCTGGTGGATGTGCGCGTGACACTCAAGACCCACGATCACGCGCTGATCTATCTGACCTATCAAGGGGCCTTGCGCACAAATCCGGCCGACATGACACGCTTTAAGCGCGGTGAGGTCATTGCCCCGGAGGCCTTTAATCTGCGCACCATCACACGGTTTGAAACCGGGGCTGCTGCCTATGACTGGCTGAACGACATGATTGGCGTCGGTGTGGGCGAGCAAGCGCCCGGTGGTGTGGTCTATCAGATTTTCGAAATCCTATAGTCGCTTGACCATGGCGCAGCCAGCTTGTCCCAATCTGGCTTTACAACACAGCTTAAAACCCCGTAGCGAGCCTGCCACGAGGCTTGCGTGGGGGAGTTTTGATGTTGGATGATCTTGCCATTGCCCAGGCGGCCCGGCCTCAACCCCTGTCAGACGTTGCCGCCCGCATCGGAATTCCGGCTGGTGCTGTCATGGCCTATGGGCGGGCAAAGGCCAAGATTGACACCGCCCGCCTGCATCAGGTCAGCACAGGCCACACAGGGGCTCTGATTCTGGTCACCGCCATGAGCCCCACACCCGCTGGGGAAGGCAAGACCACCACAACCATCGGCTTGGGTGACGGACTGGCGCGCTTGGGCAAGAAAACGGCCATTTGCTTGCGAGAGCCCTCCCTCGGCCCTTGCTTTGGGCAGAAGGGCGGGGCCACAGGGGGTGGGCATGCCCAAGTCATTCCGATGGATGACATCAATCTACATTTCACCGGTGACTTCCACGCCATCACGGCGGCGCATAATCTGTTAGCGGCAATGGTGGACAACCATCTCTACTGGGGCAACAGTCTTGGCATTGATCCGCGCAAAGTGGTGTGGCGCCGGGTGATGGACATGAATGACCGCGCCTTGCGCCAGATTGTGACGGGGCTTGGTGGCCATGGACAGGCGCTGGAATCAGGTTTTGATATCACGGTCGCCTCCGAGGTCATGGCCATTTTTTGTCTGGCGCGTGATCTGGCTGATCTGCAAACAAGGCTTGGGGCCATCATCGTGGCGTACCGCAAGGACCACAGCCCGGTGACCTGTGCTGACCTGCAGGCCGATGGCGCGATGACGGCGCTTTTGAAGGAGGCGTTTGAACCCAATCTGGTCCAGACTCTGGAAGGTACGCCCGCTTTGATTCATGGCGGGCCCTTTGCCAATATTGCCCATGGCTGCAACAGCGTGATCGCCACCCAAACGGCCTTGGCGCACGCCGATTATGTGGTTACCGAGGCAGGCTTCGGGGCCGACCTGGGTGCGGAGAAATTCTTCAACATCAAGTGCCGTAAAGCCGGCCTGTCGCCAAAAGCCGTTGTGCTGGTGGCAACCATTCGTTCGCTCAAGATGAATGGCGGTCTGGCAAAGGCCGATTTGGCGAAGGCCGATCTTGACGCCCTCCGGCGCGGCTGCACCAATCTGGGCCAACATCTGGAGAATTTGGCTGGCTTTGGGGTGCCGGTGGTGGTTGCCATCAATCATTTCAGCCAAGACCGCGCTGAGGAAATTGCCGAAGTTGACGCCTTTGTCGCGGCCCATGGCACCCGCGCCATTCTCTGTCGCCACTGGGCAGACGGCGGGGCAGGCACCCAAGAATTGGCAGAGGCTGTGGTGGCACTGGTGGGCCAGTCTGGCGGGCCATTCACGCCGCTTTATGCCGACGGACTGCCCCTCAAAGACAAGATTGAGACTGTGGCACGCACCATCTACCGGGCCGGTGAGGTGGCGTTCGACAAAATCGCCTTGACCAAGCTGGCCCGCTGGCAAGGGGCAGGCTTTGGCGACCTACCCGTCTGCATGGCCAAGACCCAATATAGCTTTTCCACCGATCCAGCCCGCCTGGGTGCTGCCCAAGGCCATGTGGTGCAGGTGCGCGATGTCAGACTATGTGCGGGGGCAGGCTTTGTGGTGGCCCTGTGCGGTGACATCATGACCATGCCGGGTCTGCCCCGCATTCCTGCTGCCGAGGCCATTGGGGTCACTGCCGACGGACAGATCAAAGGCCTATTTTGAGCCCCCAATCACAATTGGGCCGATTGCATCCATGATTTTGGGGTCGCTGGCCGACGTGGCCCCGCCAAAAATATAGGCGCCTGCCGCGGGTTCCAAGCTGCGATAGGCTGCATCATAGTCCCACGTCGTCAGATAGAGCTTGGCACCATCGAGCGTATCAAGATTGCCAAAAGCCGCCGCTGGGAAGGTCAATGTGATGCGCTTGGCCTCCTTATCGACTTGGATTGATGGCGCGGGGCCTGATTTGGCCCCCTCATTGGTCGGGCTTGCGCCATCATGACTGAAGAGCGCATTGCTCCAACCATGAATGCGGAAGCGATAATGCCAGCTCATGTCATCGGGCAGCACGCCGCGTTGTAACGGCATGACACGCGCCCCGGCCTTTGTCTGGTCCGGCACTTGGATATAGCCGGTCAGCGCGAGGTGGTCGAACCCATTTTGTGGACTCCACACCTGACTGATCGCGCCCATGTCGATCTCAAGCTTCAAGGCCCCTCCTGCCGTCAGGGCCCGAAGCCCGCGCAAATCCATGGTGGGGGCGGCAAAACTCGGGTCGGTCGGATAGTGATAGGCCGCCCCTGGTGGGCCGGTGTCATCACCGGCTGGATCGCTGACTTGCGTGGCCAAGCGCCAGTTTGGTCGAACTTTGAAGGTCTCGGCAGGCGAGGCCTGACCGCGCGCTTCGTCATAGGCCGTCAGGCGGTGGGTGATGGTCTCGTCGGTCATCGCCGCGGTTGAGAGTGCTGCATCCCAGCGGCCTTCCGCATCGGCCGTGACCGCGACCGCTGCGGCCAGATTGCCGTCCAGCACGATTTTTAGCCGGGCAGACGGAGCTGCCTGCCCCCGGACAATCAGGCTTGGGGTGGTAATGGGCTCACGCGATAATGGGGCAAGCGTCACGGCGATGGCCCCGGGCTTAACCGGAAGGGGCGGGGCTTTGGTTACACGCCAGACAAAGCCGCTGTGCGCGGGCAGGCGGGTCGTCAAACGCTGATTTTCACCGACCACCAGAAGCGGGGCTTGACCGGTCATCGCCCACAGGCCTTGCAGCACAGTGCCGGGCGCTGCCCCAATGTCGAGATTATCGGCCAAGACCTCATGATCGGCTGTATTGATGGCAATCAGGAAACGCTCCAGCCCATCTTGCATCATATAGGCCAAAGTACCGGCCCCGGCTGCCTCCCCGGCCAGAATTTTGGGTGTCCCGCGTGACAGGACTGTGTTGCTACGCCGCAAATGGGTCAGTCCGGCGATATAGCGATAAAGCGGGCTGTTGGTGTCGAAATGATCGCGGCCGCCAGAGCCCCAGCCCTGTGCGAACATGGCCGCACGTTGGGCAGTAAAGCCTTGTTCGGTGCCATAATAAATCACGGGAATGCCGGGCAGGGTCATCAACATGAGTAAGCCCTGTCGCAGGCCGGTTTCGGTTCCCCCGCTCAAGAAGCGGTCCACGTCATGATTATCGAGGAAGGTCGGCATGAGATGGGGGCGGGGGTGCAGCGCCATCATCGTGTCGATCCGCCAAGCCAGCTCTGCGGGCGGGCGACCTCGGGCAAAGACGTCGAGCGCTGTGCCATAAAGCGGGAAATTGATCATGCCGGGGGTGCGCACCTCCCCATTGGGACCTTGAAGATATTCATTGATCCGGCGCGCCACCCGGTCATCAAAGCGTTTGTCCATGCCAAAGCCTTCGCCGAAGACATGGAAATTGTCCCGCCCGGTGCGGGCGGCAACATGGGTAATGCCCGGAGCCTGTTTGTCCTTGCTATAGAGGAAGTCTGTCATCAGCTCCGGCGGCACATAGAAAATCGTGTCTACCCGGAAAGCGTCCACACCGGCGGCCTTGATCCAATGGGCATAGGACTCGCGCAAAGCCCGTCGCACACGCGCATTCTCGGTGTTCAGATCATCCAAGCCGCTGAGTTGATAATTCAGTTCTTGCTGGCGGACCGACAGATCCTGGATGTCAGGCGTCCAATGATAAATACCTGCGGCACGATCCTCGGCCCGGCGGGGATCATTCAGCGAGAACGGATATTGGGTCGGTGCCTGCATTGGCACTGAATTGGTGAAAGGACGATAGCTTTTCACCGGGTCTGCGGGGTCAAAGTCGGTGCTGTAATTGAAGAAATTGCCCATGTGATTGAGCACGATATCCTGCACCAGATACATGCCGCGGCCATGTAGGGCGCGTGACAGGCTTTGATAATCCTTGAGGTCGCCCAAATGCCGGTCAACCTTCTTTAGATTGCTGGCCCAATAGCCATGATAGCCACCATAGCCGGTTGCTGGGTCAAGCCATTGGTTCTCAACCGGCGGGGTCACCCATACGGCAGTGGCCCCGAGGCCTTGGATGTAATCAAGCCGCTTTTGCACGCCTTTAAGGTCGCCACCTGAAAACCGTCCACGCTGGGTCGGGTCATATTCGCCAAAGCCCTGATCATTATTGGACGTGTCGCCGTCGTCGAACCGGTCAGTCATGACAAAATAAATGATCTGGTCACGCCAGTCTGGTGAGGGGACGTGCAACGGGCCCACGGCCTGACGGTCGCCGGTTTGGGCAATCTGGTCTTTGGCTTCCGCCCAGCTGTAGGTTGGGGCGAGCACCAATCCGGTGAGAAACAAAGCCTGCAGGCTGATGCTTGCCATCCATGAAGCTGCTTTCATGCACGTGTCCTTAAGGCTGGGTTCGGGCTTCGCGTTTGACCGGCTTGACGATAAGCACGCGGGGTCAGACCGAAACGCTGCTTGAATTGAAAAGCAAAATGGGCGGGGCTTGAAAAGCCTGCATCATGGGCAATCAGGCCGATGGCTTCTCGGCCCTGGACCAGCCGTCGCGCCGCCAATTGTAGCCGATAAACCCGGATGTAGGCAGTCAGATTCATGCCCATGATCTCGCTGAAACGGCGCGAAAAATAGGGTGCTGACATGTGGCAGCGCGAGGCCAAATCCTCCAGAGACCAATCGTGCGCCGGATCGGCCTGCAGTGCTTCCAAAGCCGGGCGAAATCGATCAACTGGCAAAGCGATGCGCTTTGGACCGGCCTTAGAGGTTGGGGAGGTCGACCGCGTTGCAGCCGCCAGCCATAAGATCAGCTCAATCGTTTTGATGACAATACTGGCCTGAGGTGTGGCTTGGCTAATCTGCAGCAACAAACTGCATAAACTGCGTATATGCTCCATCTGCATGCGGTCTGGTGCGCCAACGAATGGGTGCGTCAGGTCGATTTCGGGCAGGGTGTGGGCCAGATCAGCGATGATGGCCGGGTCGATTTGGATCAGGGTCCATGATTTTTGACCCGGTTCCAAATTATAATCATGGTGGCACATCGGTGGGACATAGACCAAGCAGGGTGGGTCCAATCTGGCCTCTTCCCCGTCGAGCCAGAATGATCCTGCGGCCTCATCGAACACCACCAGTTCACCGACCCCATGATAATGAGGAAAACGGTCGAGACGTGTGGACTTGGGCCCATGCACAACCCGTTCTGCCCACACGCTGATGCCGGGGGCCAGTTCAACGGGTTCGCAGAGGTGATGCAAAGGCATGTCTCCACCATGGCGTGAAATGAACACATGGGCAAGGCAGGCAGCCGTGACGAGGTTGTGAAGCCTTGAAGCGGCTGCGCCCATAATCGCGCAGCCAGTGTAACGGACGTCATTGTTCCCTCGTAACCCGTCTAAGGCCTTCATCTCAATGCAGATTGGACGGTCCTGCCCATATGTGGCATAGGCTGTTCCTCAATATCCCATGCTGGACTTGTGATGACTGATACCCTGACAGCTCCGCCGCTTTCACCCTTAAAGTTTAAAGATCCTGTGCGGACGGCGAAGGGCGAGGACCGAGCTTTTGTGGACTTCGATCGGTTCAAAACCTTGTGGTTCAATACCGGGACATTGTGCAATATCACCTGCGTCAATTGTTATATTGAAAGTTCGCCAACCAATGATCGGCTTGTCTATCTGACACCAGCAGACGTGGCCCCCTTTCTGACCGACTTGAAGCACCTGCAGCCGGACCCGATCGAGATCGGCTTTACCGGGGGTGAGCCTTTCATGAATCCAGACATTACTGCCTTGATCGAGATGGCTTTGGCCGACGGTCACGAGGTGCTGGTTCTGACAAATGCAATGCGGCCGATGATGCGGCCACGTCTGCAAGCAGACTTAAAGCGACTGATTGGGCTTTATGGCAACCGCCTCACGTTTCGGGTCAGCATCGACCATTGGCAAGAGGCGCGCCATGATGAAGAACGCGGACCAGGGTCCTTTGCCGAGACCTGTCGCGGTATGGACTGGCTCGCGCGGCAAGGCGCGAAGCTCGCGATTGCCGGCCGAACCTTGTGGGGAGAAACCGACGCTGAGAGCCGCGCGGGGTTTGCAGGGCTGATTGCGCAGCATAATTGGCCGATTGAGCCCAACGCCCCGCTTTCATTGGTCTTGTTTCCAGAAATGGACGCTCGGGTTGATGTGCCCGAAATCACACCCGCCTGCTGGGGCATTTTGGGTGTGGACCCCACTGGCTTGATGTGTGCCAGCTCTCGTATGGTGGTCAAACGCAAAGGCGCGGACGCGCCGGTTGTCTTGCCGTGCACCCTCTTGCCCTATGAACCCGATTTTGAAATGGGCCAAACCTTGGCCGGTAGTCGCCAACAGGTTCGCCTCAACCATCCCCATTGTGCAAAATTCTGCGTATTGGGTGGTGGATCGTGTTCGGCTTGAAAGTCGGGCTTGCGGCCGTCATGCCTCAGGTATCAACCGTGCAGGGTCGGATATCCTAAAGGTCTGCCTGGGACTTAATTCGCATTGCGGCCGAGCAATTCCTGTCCAAGTAACGCCCCCAGATCCTGCAGCAATTGTCCCTCTGAAATAACCTTTATCGTGGCCATACCCATCGCTTTGGCCGGCTTGAGGTTGATTCCCAGATCATCCAGATAGATGCAGGCAGCAGGATCAACCGCTAACGTCTCGCACATGAGGGCGTAGATGCGCGGGTCTGGCTTGCGAATGCCAAGCTTTGAGCTTTCGATCACATGATCAAATACCCGCAGAACTTGGCTTACAGCCTCCGCTTTCTCAACGCTACCTGCCATGCCGGCCCCATGGCCTGTTGGCACATTGTTGGTAATGCAACCAAGTTTATACTGGCCCTTCAATGACTTTAGCGCCGCAATGGCTCTGGGGCGCAAATCTCCCGATAGCAATGACAGCACCGCTTTGCCGGAGACCTCATGGCCAAGGGCGGCACTCTCAGCCCGAAACAATTTGTCGAATTGGGACGCGTCAATCTCGGCACGTTCAAATTTGGCCCAAGCATTGGTGTCGGGCTGAACGCTATTCACACGGCGAATGAAGTCGACCGGTAGATCGCTGTCGCGTTCGAAGCGTGCGAAAGCTTCAAAGGGCGACGATGTCAGCACCCCGCCAAAGTCCCAAATTACGGCCTGCCACGTCTGCGCTTGCTTGCCCGTCATATCGTTGACCCATCCTGACCTTGTTTCAACCGTGTTTGGTTGGGTGCAGATGTCATAAGGCTGGTTGGTGCCAGGGTTCAAGGCGCTGGATGGCGCAACCTTTGCCTGGATGCGTGACACACTTTCTGATTCTCCGCTGGACACAGGTCGTGAGAAAGTTTTCGATCGTCTTTATATCTGGCGAATATGTGTGCCCGGTCCACGTCTTTTTTCAATCATAGGATTGTCTGTATCTACTTGACTGTCATTTACTGTTGAGTAGTTCTGATGCGCTACCCTTGCGCTTCAAGTTTCTTGAGTTATCAGTGGCGCGAGTTTGGAGAACCCGTGTTTTGGCCGCCTCGACGTCAATCCCGATTACGATCCTGATCGTCGACGACAACCAGCACATGCGGGGGATTCTAAAGGAATTGCTGCGGGCTGCGGGCGTCACCGATATTAAGGAAGCCTCTGAACCGGTTGAAGCCTTCGAGTATCTGCGCTCAACAAGCATTGATTTGTTGCTGGTTGATTTGGCAATGCCGTTGATCGACGGGGTGGAGTTCACCAAAATGGTGCGCACCAGCGAAGACAGCCCGAACCCCTTCCTGCCTATCATCATGATCACAGGCCATTCCGAGCGGTCGCGCGTGAACGCCGCCCGCGATGCTGGGGTGAATGAGTTTCTGGTCAAGCCGGTGACGGCCAAAAGCCTAATGGAACGGCTGACCTTGATCGTGAACAAGCCCAGAAGCTTTGTGAAGAGCAAGAATTACTTTGGTCCTGACCGTCGCCGTCGCCCGGATCCCAATTATGGCGGGGCCGAACGGCGCAAAGATAAAATGACAAAAATCTAGAATTGCCCCCGATTTGATGGGCATTTTCAGTCTGTGAAGTCCCCGCGCACCTTGGCTCGACCTTCTTGCACTGGGTCCGGTCAAAGCCCCGTTCTGTCATGGGGTGAAAAAACCTATTGCGTGGCGGAAAAATAGCCTTATACGCGCTGCTTCCGGCGGACCTGGAAACAGCATCCAGTCCACTAACGCCCCCTCGGGCCCAGGCCACACGGCAGCGGCTTCCATCCCCGCTTCCGGCGTAAGCTTCCAAGGGCGGACCTGACTTACATCCGGGTTGTGATCGGGCTTCCGATCATGGCCTAGCATGTCCGACTAACGCCGGCCTGGGTATTGATCATAGGGGGGTCCGCATGGATCACTTCAACTCTGCGCACGACGCTGTCGTGAAGCTGCGTCCGGACGTGCCACTGGCTGTCAACCGTCCTCATCGTGTGCGTGCGGCTGCGCGCTGGTTCCTCGATGAATTCGAGGGCGATATTCTCTATGCCGTGAAGGCCAATCCGTCCCGCTGGGTGCTTGAAGCCTTGTGGCAAGAAGGTGTGCGCCATTTCGACGTGGCCTCGGTGGCAGAATGTGCTTTGGTGCGCGGCCTTTTTCCAACAGCGACTTTGGCGTTCATGCATCCGGTCAAGAGCCGTGCGGCCATCCGGCAGGCCTATTTCGATTATGGCTGTCGGACCTTTGCGCTCGATAGTCTTGAAGAATTGCAAAAGATTCTCGATGAGACCCAAGGTGCAGATGACCTCACATTAATCGTGCGGCTGGGTGTGTCCAATGCCGATGCGAATCTCAAACTGGAAGCCAAGTTCGGTGTTGCGGGCGATGAGGCTGTCACCCTGCTGCGCCGTGCCCGTGCGGCCACACAAGAAGATTTGGGTGTCAGCTTCCATGTGGGCAGCCAATGCATGAACCCAAATGCGTGGCGGGCCGCCCTTCAGCAAGCCTCCCGCCTGATCGTGCAGGCCGGTGTGACAGTGGATGTCGTCGATGTTGGCGGCGGCTTCCCCTCGATCTATCCGGGGATGACTCCTCCGCCAATGCAGCATTTCCTCGATGAAATCCACCGCGTGTTCGATGCCATGCCGGTGACGATGAATTGCCGTCTGTGGGCAGAACCTGGCCGAGCTCTGGTGGCTGAGGCGACCTCCATCGTGGTCAAAGTCGATTTGCGGAAGGGCGATGCCCTTTACATCAATGACGGGGCCTATGGGAATTTGTTCGACGCCACCCATGTTCATTGGCAATATCCGGTGGCCTTGATCCGTCCTGACCGCACAGGATCGGCCAAATTGGCTGATTTCCGCTTCTATGGTCCGACGTGCGACTCGCTGGACGCCGCTAAGGGCCCGTTTGTGCTGCCGTCTGACATCGACGAAGGCGACTGGATCGAGATTGGCATGCTGGGGGCCTATGGCGTGGCAATGGCAACCCAGTTCAACGGTTATGGTGAGCGGATCGACGTGGTGGCCGAGGATGCACCCCATGCCTCCATGTTCCCAAAGAACCTTGATCAGGACGCCGGTCCCGCCTGCTTGGCTCAGGCCTGATGCACCCTCGGCCAGCCCGTTGAATCGGTGGGTTGGCCGTGCCGGGCTGGGGTAGGTAGGCCCACTGTAAGCCATGGGCGCTAACCCTTTGCCGAAGCAATAGACTTGGACTATGTCAAAGCCGTTGTTATCGGAATGAGGAAACCCGTCGCATGGTCCAATTGACGCTTCCAGCCAACTCCCGTGTGACCAAGGGCAAGCATTATCCTGCCCCGAAGGATGCGAAAAAAGTCCGGACCTTCAAAATCTATCGCTACGATCCTGAAACCGGGCAGAACCCGCGCTGGGATACCTATGATGTGGCGGTCGACCAATGCGGGCCAATGGTGCTTGACGCGCTGATCCACATCAAGAGCACGATGGATGCGACCTTGACGTTCCGCCGCTCGTGCCGTGAAGGCGTGTGCGGGTCGTGTGCGATGAATATCGGCGGGCGCAACACATTGGCCTGTACCAGGGGCCATGATGAAATCCCTGGCGACACAATTGCTGTTAGCCCGCTGCCGCATATGCCTGTGATCAAGGACTTGGTGCCCGACCTTACCAGTTTCTATGCCCAATATGCCTCGATTGAGCCCTTCATGCAGACCACGACGCCTGCCCCTGAAAAGGAGTGGAAGCAGAGCCCAGAAGATCGTGCCAAGATGGATGGACTTTATGAGTGCATTCTCTGCGCCTGTTGCTCAACGTCTTGCCCATCTTACTGGTGGAATGGCGACCGCTATTTAGGCCCGGCTGTTCTCTTGCAAGCCTATCGCTGGCTGATCGACAGCCGGGATGAGGAAAAGGGCAAGCGTTTGGATAATCTGGAAGACCCCTTCCGGCTCTATCGGTGCCATACCATCATGAATTGCGCCCAAGTCTGCCCCAAGGGCCTCAATCCCGCCAAAGCCATTGGCGAGATCAAGACCATGATGGTTGAGCGCGCTATCTAGGCGCGGAGGCGGGCGGCCAAGGCCGATGGCCGGGCCGCCAGAAACGCACGCAAGCGGGTGCCATAGTCTGAGCTGACCGCTTGTTTGATGGAGGAACGGTGCCTTAAGGCTTCGCGCCAAGCTCGAACCTTGGGTGTCTGATCAAAGACCCCAATGCCAGTTAGCTCATCAAATGTATCAAAATAGCGAAAGATCGGGCCAAAGACCGCATCAACCAAGCTGAATTGCGTGCCTGCGAAAAAAGGTCCTTCGGCAAGAACTTTCTCGAGCTGGGAAAATTTAGCGGTCAGGCTGTCAAGCTTGGCCGCCAAGCCTGCCTCATCTGCGGCATTATACAGGCCGGCAATATCTGCCAATATAGCTGATCCGAACTCGATCCACGCGCGATGTTCAGCCCGCGTGAGGGCGTCAACCGGGTGGAGTGGGTTGGGCTGTGTCTCTTCCAAATATTCAAGAATGACAGCACTTTCAAAGACAGCCCGGTCCCCCACGAGCAGAACCGGCGTCTTTCCGAGCGGCGAGATGGCCAAAAACCAGTCAGGCTTTTGGGCAAGGTCGATGTCAATTCGCTCAAACGGCACATTTTTTTCGATAAGCGCAATAACAGCCCTTTGAACATAAGGGCACAATGGGTGGCTGATTAATTTGAGGGGAGGTGTTGACATAGCTGTCTCCGATAGATGCAATTGCATTAATCTAACTGCGCCAGCTTTGACTGTCAATCTTGATGCAATTGCATTAATCGTGCACAAGTTAAGGCATGACGATCAAACAAGCTGCACAAGCTGACGCCAATGCCGGGGTTCGGGTGTGGAAGCGCCTTGTGCAAGCCGGCCAACAAACCATGGCAGCTGTCGAAGCCGATCTGAAAGCCGCCGGATTGCCGCCGCTGATCTGGTATGACGCCCTGTGGGAATTGGAACAAGCTGGCGAGGAGGGGTTACGCCCGTTTGAACTCGAACGCGCCATGCTGTTGGCGCAATATAATCTTTCCCGTCTGCTCGATCGGCTTGAGGCTGCTGGTCACGTCGCCCGCTGTCGCTGCCCAGGCGATGGGCGCGGACAAATGATCCGTTTGACTGATGCGGGTCGCCTCCTGCGTCAGACCATGTGGCCCGTTTATGCCAACGCAATCCACACACATATCACTGTTCACCTCAATCAGGGTGAGGCTGACCAACTGGCCGATGCATTAGCGCTTCTGGTCCGTCCGCGTCCGTAAGCATATGCCTTCACTCCTGAGAGCATAATAAAAATGACGCATGCGTCACCCCGTCGCGCGGCAAATCGTCAACTGGAAACACACCCGCCGCCGCCCCAAAAGGATCAGCGTTCTCAGAAATTGTTTGAGACTGACCACCATGAGGGGACGCATATGAAGAAACTTTTGATCACGGCGATCGCCGCAGCCGCGCTGGTAGGCACCACCGCCACTGCGCAGGACTTCAAGAAGCCTGACGCTGGAACCATTAAGCTGGATGTCCGCCTGACCGGGATTGTCCCAGACGAAAGCGGCTCGATCCTGACTGCCGCTGGGGCTGCGACGGGCCTGAATGTGAAGGTCAATGATTCCTTTGTTCCAACCATTGGGCTGGAATATTATCTCAACCCCAAAGTCTCCTTCGAGTTGATCGCCGGATCAGGCAATCACAAGGTCAAGGCTGTGGGCGGGTCGACGAATGTCGAGGTGGCAGAGCTATGGCACGTACCACCCACTTTGACAGCCAAATATCATTTCAATTCTGACGCGCGCATCTCGCCCTATATCGGTGCTGGTCTGACCTATATCTGGTTTGCCTCCGAAGATGGCAAGAACGGCTTTAATGTCGATCTGAAGGATGATTTTGGCTATGCCGTGCAACTGGGGGCTGATGTTGCCACCACGGGGCCTTGGTCGGTGAATGTCGACCTCAAGCATATCGCCTTTGAGACCGATGCCAATATTAATTTTGGGGCGTTGAAGTCCAAAGTCACGCTAGACCCCTGGGTGGCGTCGGTGGGGATTGGCTACAAATTCTAACTGTCCCAAGTCTTCCCAAAACGGAAAAAGGGCATCACCGCGGTCGGTAATGCCCTTTTTCTTTGGGTGCATGCAGGAAGGTCTACAGCCTTATCGCGTTTTCGATGCGATAGGCCAAATGCGCATACTGGGGATAATCCTCGCACAGGATCTGCAAGAACACATCCCATGGGGGGATATTGCTCATGTAAATCGGCGCTTCAGGGCCAGCGTAAGCGCCCCCGCCAATGCCGCGATACAGCCCGCCGCCGGGACCTTCATAGAGGCCGCCACCAGGGCCGGTATAAAGACCACCACCCGGTGCAGTGCTTAAGCCGCCACCCTTTCCATTCGACAGGCCGCCGCCGGGTCCTCGATAGAGCCCGCCGCCCGGACCATCATACAGACCGCCCCCCGGCTCTTTGGATCGTCCGCCGCCGGGGCCTGTATACAGTCCGCCGCCCGGTGCCGTGCTACGCCCACCGCCGGCGCCAACTGATTGATTACGAGGCCACATGGAATCTTCTCCGTTGAAAGAAAGAATGACCCGTAGCAAACAAAGTTTAAGGTTCATTCTTCCAAATCTGATCAGATTACGGGCTGGTTATTTACCTGTTCTTTATAGGCGGGGATCAACTGAAATTGACTTTGGGAACCGCACTCACGCTGGCGCGTTCGAGGCGATCGAGTTCAAAATAGGTCTGCTCGCTAAAGTTGAATACACCAGCGACAACATTGCTTGGGAAAGACTGGATCGCGGTGTTATATTGGGATACCGCGGCATTATAGGCGCGACGTGATGCGGCAAGTTTATCCTCAATGTCAGCCAATTCAGCCTGCAAGGTCTGGAAATTGGCGCTGGCTTTAAGATCGGGATAATTCTCCGCCACAGCCATCAGATTACCCAGAGCGCCAGCCAGAACCTTTTCAGCCTTTTCGAGCTGATCAGGGGCGCTTGCGTCCAAGGCTCCCGCACGGGCGGCGATGACCGCGCTGAGGGTGCCAGACTCGTGGGCAGCATAGCTTTTGACTGTCTCCACCAGATTGGGAACCAAATCATGACGCTGGCGCAGGGCGGCATCAATGTCTGCCCATCCTTGAAGGCAACGCTGCCGAGATGCAACCAAACCATTGTAGAGACCAGCAATCAAGAAAATCAGGACGACCGGAATACCGACCCACAGCACCATTTCCATTTTCGACATTCCTCTCAGAACACGTGCAACAGAGACTTCACCCATCACGGACAGGGTCTTAGCACCTCATTTCCATGCCGTTATGGCAGAGTTAACCGACTAAATCGTTAAATAGAGCGCATCGTGGCGCATGCGGGAACATAAAGGATGTGTGTGTGAAGCATCAGGAATTGTTTGATCAAATCATGGCAGGGGGCTTGCGCGCCTGGTTGGAAGAGCAGGCCGATGCGCGCGCAAATGCTCAGCGGGAAAATCTAACGCGCCTGTCCGTCGGCATGGGCGTGGCCGCTGCAGTGGCAATTGGGGTGATGATCTTCCTGCCCGAAAATCGCGAGTTTGGCTTTTTTGCCGGTGCGTGCGTGGCAGCCTTCGCCTGGATGTGGGCCCACCAGCCGATCCAGAAAATGGTCGACAAGATCAAGGTTCGGGCCAATGAAGAA
This sequence comes from Candidatus Phycosocius bacilliformis, assembly GCF_003112735.1. Classification (GTDB taxonomy): domain Bacteria; phylum Pseudomonadota; class Alphaproteobacteria; order Caulobacterales; family Aquidulcibacteraceae; genus Aquidulcibacter; species Aquidulcibacter bacilliformis. The sequence continues at coordinate 99,739 of NZ_BFBR01000001.1, read as the reverse complement.
TTGGGTGCCGCGCTGGGCCTCAGCTTTAGCCCTAAGGGACCGCCGAGTGAGGACTTCCACGAAGCTACCCGATTGGGCTTGTTGCCGGCCAATCCTGATGAAGCCGATTTTGCCGACTTCTGGTCCGGCCGTTTCGGCAACGTCCAAGGCGTACTGCACGAAGCTCATCTGCAGGAGTATCAGCAGCAAGGTAAGCATCGCAGACTGGTGACGGTCTTTCGCGGCGTGGTCATGGGTTATGATTTTGCGCGCCCCTTCTCGTCCACCACATTGGTTCGGCCCGATCAAGGCATTTTCAACGGGATCTTTAACTTCGCGACGCGGATGACCGGCCTCAAGCTCGAGCCTGTCCGCATGGTCCACCCTGATTTTGAACGTGAGTTTGAGATTGTTTCCACAGATCAGGTTGAGGCGCGCTATTTGCTCCATCCAGCTTTCTGCGAGCGTCTAATGGCCATGCAAGCCGCCTTTTTCGGACGGAACCTGCGCATGGCTTTCACACAGGGCCGGGTGATTGTGGTCATTGAAACCAGTGACATGTTCGAGAGCGGTGGCATCGAAGCCTCTGGCGATGACGCGCGCTTTGCTGCCACCATCGATCAATTGGGCAGCCTGATCGACCTCACCCAGACTTTGAACGAACGGCCGCGGTGATTTTGATAAGGCGCTGCGACCACAAATCCTTAACTTGAAACTGCACGCTGTCCGGGGTTAGACTGGATGCATGAGTTTGCCGGATGACTATCTGACCTATCCCAAGCGCGGCTACGGCCAGGACATTGACCGTTATGTTTGGCGGCAGGCCGATCAGCGACAGCCAATTTCGTGGCCGCAGGGCAAGACAGTAGCGGCGCTGATCGTCATCCCCCTTGAGTTCTTTATGCTCAACCCGTCGGGAAAGCCGTTCAAGCATCCAGGTGCTATGGTGACGCCCTATCCGGACCTGCGGCATTACACGAGCCGCGATTATGGCAATCGGGTCGGGGTGTTCCGCCTGTTGAAGGCTTTAAAGCATGCCGGGCTGAAGGCTGTTTTTGCGGTCAACGCCGTCTTGCTGGACCGGAAGCGACCGCTGATTGAGGCCATTTTGGCAGATGGGCACGAGATTGCCGCGCATGGTTGGGATACCGATTCGATCCATTGGGGCGGCCTCGATCAGGCAACAGAAGCGGATTATGTTGCGCGTACCCGAGCTGCATTTGCCCAGGCAGGGCTTTCCCCGCGCAGTTGGTTATCGCCCGCCCGCCAACAAAGTCAGGTAACGCCAGATCTCATCCGCGCAGCCGGGTTTGACATTTGCTTGGACTGGGAAAGCGACAGTGTTCCATGGGCCATGACGACAAAGGCTGGGGCTTTGACGTGTGTGCCCGTGGCCAATGAATTGGACGATCGCAAGATTCTGATCGATCAACGTCAGAGTGAAACTGAATGGGCCGACCAAATCCTCGCGGCGCGCGATCTCTTGGTTGAGGAAGGACCCCGTTATGGCAGTCAGGTCCTGTCTTTCACCCTGACGCCATATGTGAGTGGCCTACCGTTTCGCATGTGGGCAGTGCGCCGAATTTTAGCGAGTCTTGCTGGCCACAATCAGGTCTGGAGCGCAACAGCCCAAGAGATTGCCGATGTCGCCGCCGCATGAGGCTTTCACATGGGAAAGCCTGCGCGCACTTGCCCTATCGCTGGACCTTCCCAATGTGGAGGACGCTGTCTCATGGGGCCAGCCCAACCTAAAGGCTCATGGCAAGATGTGGGTTTGGTGGAGCCCGCAGGAACAGGCCCCCGTTTTCAAGACCACTTTTGACGAGCGGGAGTTTCTGATCGAGGTCGACCCAGATACTTTCTTCTACACACCCCATTATAAGAGCTGGCCGTTGATCCTTGTTCGGCCCGACAAGCTCGATCCAGCCTGGGCTGTTACCAATCTAAAGCGTGTCTGGCGTGAACAGGCCAAGAAGACGTTCCTCAAGAAGTGGGATGCAGCGCAAGCTGATCTTCGCACGACCTTGGATTAAGGCTTTTAATATTCAGCTTTGATTTTGGGCAGGCAGAATCCTTTGAAATATGCTCTGCCTTAGGCCCTTTCGGTCGCGTGAGCCTGCCTATGTGTGAGTTGGCCGCAAGAATTTTATGTGTAATCAATTCTATAACTGAGGATTAGTTTTTTCGGGCTTGAAAGCGGCCACGCCAGCACAATCTAACAATCATGGGCTGAGTGGCCCAAGTCATTGTGTTTACCAATCAACCTTAAGATATGCGGAGCATCTTCATGCAAAAATTTCTCATGGCCGCAGTCGCGGCGATAAGCCTGTCTGCGGCTGCAGGCTCGGCGCTGGCAGATGACTGGTCGGGTCTGTATGGCGGCGTGACTGTGGGTGCTCAAGTCGACCCCGAGCGCAAAGTGCAGACTGTGGGTACCGCTGGCTTCCGGACTCTAACGCCCACAATCGCACCAACTCAGCTAAGCCCAAAGCTGGAGGGAACCACATTCGGGCTGGTGGCGGGTTATAACTTCACCACCGACGGCGCATTAATCTGGGGTGTGGAAGGCGATGTCAGCGGCGGCGGCGACCAAAAGCAAGCGTCTTTTTCTGGTGCACCCATTGCAGGTCTGGCGCCTGCCGGTATCACCACGTCGGCACGCAAGGAATATGGCGTCCGCGGCTCTTTGCGGGGCAGATTGGGTACCGTCGTCAATGATACAATCCTGATTTATGGCACCGGCGGTCTGGCTGTTGCTGAGGTGAAAACCAAGGCGTCGGTGGTTGCCAATGGAGCCCCGACTGTGGCGTGGACCGGGACCAAGAAAGATACATTGACTGGTTGGACTGCAGGTGTGGGTGCTGAGTTCAAGCTTGGTGAGCGGATCACCCTGCGCGGCGAATATCTCTATACTGATCTTGGCAAGAGCAGGGTGACCGCAGCGGGCAATTCAACTGTTCGCGGGATCGCCGCGCTCAATGGCATCGATTATGTCGCCCGGACTGAGTATAAGGGCGGCGAAGTCCGTCTTGGTGTCTTGACCAGCTTTTGAGGACCTTTGACGGTCGCGTGATTGCAAAAGGGGCGGCTCTCCCGGGTCGCCCCTTTTTGTCGCCACGGTACGCCAATGACTGCGGTGCCCGCCCACTCGCGTGCATGCGTCTTTACGACGAGGTGGCGCTGTAGCGCCGGATATGGGCCGCAAAGCAGCCGCGCGTCGCATTGTGCGCGTCAATTCGAGCAACCAGCGGATTCTCGAACATGGCCAAGATGGCAGGCTTGGCGGCCTGCCCCTCCACAAGTGCTGCATCCACCATCATGCCGCCAGCATCATAGGCGCGCAGCGACAATGTCCGCCGCGCAAGCGCTGGGGGAATAACGTCAACATAGCGACCTGGCAAAGCCGGCTTTGCCGAGATGAAAATTGGCCCGGACTGAGCATAGGCAGTGTCAGCTGTATGATGTTGATAAGAAACCAGCATCACCTCTTCCCCGATGGGTACATCGTCCAAGCTTATGCGGCATGGAAAACCTGGTTGCGCATCAACCTGATAGACCGTCCCCCGATTTGGCGAAGGAGCGGCTTGCTTTTGATCAAAAAGCGACCCAAACAAGGACGGGTCTAGCCCTTGGATAATGAAAGCCATGATGACATCCTCAAGACATGGCGATGTTCTAACGTGCCCGGTGCCAGACAGGCTCGCGGCTTTCGGACCTCGTTTGCCATGAACCGTCGCGATGTTCTTTTGTCCGCTATTGCCGCCGGAGCCAGCTTTGCCATGACCGATGCCCACGCCCAGACCATGCCCTCCCGATATTCGGCTATGGCGCTGCAGACCCGCTGCGATGCGGTCAATCAGGATACCACAAAAGAAGCTGCCCGCGCCCGCATGGCTGCCACCATGGGCCGAGTCTCAAGCCAGATTGGTGCTGCCAAGGGCTTTCTAAAAGGCTTTAATGGCTATGATCTCAAACTGGTTGTGCTGCCCGAATATTGGTTGACAAGCTTTCCTTTGGGCGAAACGCGTGAGCAGTGGCAAGCCAAGGCGGCCATCGACATGAGCGGGCATGAGGCGGATGCCATCGCAGCTATGGCCGCCAAGCATGGGGTCTTCCTGTGTTCCAATCATTATGAGAACGATCCCCATTTCCCCGACCTCTATTTTCAAGCCAATGTGGTTTACGGGCCAAATGGGGACGTGGTGCTGCGCTATCGTCGCATGATCTCGCTGTACACGCCGAGCCCTTATGATGTGTGGGACAAGTATTTGGATGCCTATGGGGCCGATGCTGTCTTTCCGGTCGCCCATACCGAGATCGGCAGTCTGGGCACCATTGCGTCTGAGGAAATTCTCTATCCTGAAATCGCGCGCATGGTTGTGTTCAAAGGCGCTGAAATCCTTTTGCACCCCACCAGCGAGGTGGGAAGCCCAGCCCTGACCCCCAAACACATTTCTAAAATGGCCCGTGCGGTGGAAAACATCGCCTATGTCGTCAGTGCCAATTCAGCAGGCATTTACGGAACCCCCGTCGCCGCCAATGCGACTGACGGCATGTCAATCGTGCTTGATTGGTATGGCCGCACTATGGCTGAGGCCGGCACCGGGGAAACCTTTAATGCCAATGCCGTGCTCGACATATCTGCCCTGCGCGAAACCCGTCGCAAGACCGGCATGACCAACACCCTGTCTCGCCTGCCGCTCTCCGCCTTCAAACAGACCTATGCCGACACCCGATTGGCCCCGGCCAACAAAACCCCGGATGGCAAGATGATTGAGCGGGCTGAGGTTCTGGCCCGTCAACGCGCGGTGATCGAGGCCATGGTCAATGCTGGAATCCTGCGCTGAACAAGGCTGTTCAGGGCCTTGTCACGGCGCGTAAAATGGTCAAGAAGAAAGTGCGCGCGGGCGTAGTTCAGAGGTAGAACGTCAGCTTCCCAAGCTATCTTAAGCAAAATAGATTCAAAGTTTTAACTGTAGCCTTTTTTCATGGCACCGCAGGAAAAACGCAGCGTTGCTCTTGCATTTCCCATAAAGTGGGAATATGTATCATATCACAGGCGGGGATGGCCCCGACTGATAACGGAGAGCCAGTTATGACCAACATCAATATCACCATTTCGAGCCGCTTTGTTTCCGACCGCGATTATGCGGCGCATGCTCAAGCAGGGTACGACCTGTTCGAAAGCTACACCGAGTCCGAAAAGACCGAGGTCGCCAGTTATCTTGATCTGGTGAATAGCGAAGATTTTAATGGTGACAGCCACCCTCTGGTTCGGGCCATAGAGCGCGCCGTCTTTGAAAGCATCACAGCCGACTGGTTGATCAAGCCAGACGGCTATAACTCTCCCCAGATCGCAATTGAGGCAGCTTAATGGCAACCCCATTTTCCGCACTTCTTGCAGCTTCCGGCCTCTCTTACATTGAGGCCGGAAATTTTTTGGGTGTCACAAAAGAGACTGTGCGAGATTGGTCGCGCGGAAAGTCGCGGACTCCAGCTGATGCCTTGGAGGCGATGCACGACCTTGTCAGCCGAATGCTCGAAAAATCCGACACCTTGCTTGATGCCTACGAGGAGCTGGGCAGCCTACACGGATCGCCTGATGTGATCGAGATTGGCATGTCGACTGACGATTACGAGGCCAAGGCCAACGGATTTGTGAACCTCAATCACGAACGCGCGACGATTGGTCTTGCGGTGGCTCAATTGCCTTTGGGCGCGGTCAAGATAGTACCGCGCGGATCGACGGTGGCGAGCGCCGCGGCGGAGTGGGCGACTAGCGCGCGAGAGTGAAAAGTGTTTTGGACACTTGAGGGATCAAGCGTAAATCTTTATTGACATCTTTCTGGCTTTATCCCAAATCGACAGTCGATCATGGAGGGATCAGTTCAATGTCTGGGCACAAGAGTTTGCGAGTCGTGGTTTTCCGCGAGGAGGAAGTGTTTGTGGCGCAATGTCTTGAACATGACATCTGTGTGCAAGCCGATAGCCTCCCCAAGCTTCAAGAGCGCTTTGAAGCCACTCTTATCCTTGAAGGGAAGGGCTTGGAAGCTATTGACCCGGCCCCAGCGCGATTTCATGAAATCTGGACAAATGCTGTAGCCTTGGAGTCTCGCGACGCTTGCACTGAGATGCGCATGGCTGCCTGATCGTGTCGTTTCCATTCGGATCGGCTTCTTATGGTGCTTATGCTTTGTGGGCGCAGAGCGTCGGTTGCGAATGCAATTTTGGGCACGATCCAGCTTCAAACATGCCCTGCCTGAGAATCGTTGCGCCCAATGGTCGTAGCGTAAAGATAGCTGATGTGGATCAACTTGAGCGCTTAACAACATCAACGCTTAACTATCTGGATCGGCGCCTCGGCCATAGGTCACCATTTTCAAGAGCATACTACGAGGAATGAAAAAGCCCCACCGGCGCCAAGGCCGGTGGGGCAGTTGTGCTCGCTCAGGGGTGCGCAGATAACCCGCTGCGCCGGGAGCTTACCAGCTTTCGCCTTTTTCCTTGATCAGAACCGAGGCCAGCCCAGCCGCCGCAGTGGCGACGCCAAAGCTGGCTTGAAGCACTTGGCCGTCAACATGAACGCCGAAGGCAGCTGCAAGGGCTGCAAGGCCCGCATAGGTGGAGGGCTCTTTGAGCCGATCGAGGACGTAACGCATCGCAGTCTCCTGTTTAGATGGGCCGCAGCCCGTTGAAGTACTTTCCCCCGCGCATGGTCAGAACTTGTTGACGCATGCGCGGGCCAAACGAGATATGCACCCACGTGCCTTCCTCGATCAGCTGGTCGAAGCGCAGGCCACTTTTGACGATGGCATGGCAAATGAGGATTGGTGGCCCAAAGGCCGGTGCTCGAAAGTCGCAGGCGTCGCCATCGATGTGATCGGAATTTGGCGAGCCGCCGACGGCCTTGTTGAGGGCTGGCGACCGATAGCCGCTTGTGACATGGACTGGGACATTGCCCAGGATCTCGCGCACCTTTTCCATGTTTGCCGCTGTGTTCTTCAGCCGCTCCATGACGGCAGAGTTGGGCACGTTGGCGATCCTTCGCCGCATCGCGGTATCGCTTTCGACAAACTCAGCCAGCGAGAAGTTGTTCGACAACATACCAGGCGCAGGGGCGGGTTTGACCGGAGTCCGGTCGATTGTTGTGGTCATGGCAAATGCCTCTTTTCAGGGGGTTACACTGGTTGGAAGTGCGGACTAGGACATGGCCTCTTGTGCATCGAACGTCGCACCCACGTTTGCCGCCTGGCCTGCTTGGGTTGTTACGGCCAAGGTGAGTGTGTCGGTCACTGTGCCACGAATGTTGGTGTAGAGCGGAAAGAGCTCGGCCAAGGACAGCTCTTGCAGGCCAGAGCCACCAAATGGCAGAGGGGAAGCTTTCACAACCTCGCCCCCAGACACATAAGCGGTGGCACTGACGTCGCGCTCAGCAAATGAGTTTGGAGAACCAAGCTGGGCCAACGGCTGGAAGTTCGCCCCCGTCAAAAGCACAGGGCTGGATGGCGTCGACAGAATGAATTCAAGCTGTGCCAAACCATCTGATGCCAGCATCAAACGCCGCGGCAAAAGCTGGCCACGATTGATCAAGCCAATGGTGAATGGCTGCCCTGCGACGGGCGCGACGGCTAAAGGCCCGCCTGTGATCGGATCGACCAAGGTTAGCGTTGTGGCATTGTTTCCTGTGATCCGCCCCATATAGCTGACGCCACCAACAAAGTAGTTGAAATGACGGCCGCGCCATTGGTCGGTTGCCCAGGATGCCGCCCCTACGGTCGCTGACCCAGTTGTCCCCGCCGTCAATGGCTGAGTGGCTTGGGTGTACTCAAGCGTCCCCATTGTGCGCATGCGAATTGAAAGGACCGGGAAACGAATAGTGTTGGCACTCACGGTCCGGCGCGGTGTTTGCAGGGCCATGCCATAAGAGTAGGTGCCGCCGCGCTGCTCATCGATGCCGCCATCGACAATGACCGAAACGCCATAATGCACCATGCTCGACCCGACCGATGTGGCGTTAATGTTCCGCGTTTCATAGCGAACAGGCAAATTGCCAGTCCGAGCCCAGGGGCGAATCACGTTGGCTCTATTGCCCCAGTGGATCTCATGAAGGATGTGAGGCTGGCCTTCCAAGTAGCAGCCATACTGGACCGATCCGCCGCCATAATAGGTGTAGGCAATCCAGATCATTTGAGGCCGATCCCAATTCAGCTTGTAAATGATGTCCTTGTTGCCGCTCCAGTCTTGCAAAGGGACTCGCTCCTCCTGAATTGTGCCGTCGTTATCGGTGCGCCGAACGACCGACATGCCGGAGGGATTGCGTGGGCCCAAGTTGTTTGGACGCGGGGTTAGGTCGGGATCGCCCTGTTCAAAGAACACGCCATTGGTATCATCAAAAAAGCCGCAGCGCTGCCGATTGCCGACCACCGCTGGATCCATCAGAACAAAGCTTGCCATCAGCATCGTTTTGCCGGGCTGATAGCGGTGATAAGGTCGCGACTGACGGATTGAGACCGCGTTGGCCGTGGTTGGAACACTCAGCCGCACGCCGCCCTCTTGAGGCAAATGCAGCTGCGCACCGCCGTTGAGTGTGAGTGACTCCCACCGCAGTGGCTGGGGCCCATACTCAAAGTCGGCATCATAAATGTTCTGATGCAGAGTCGTCTTCAACCGACCCAACAGATCCATGAATCGGGGATGGATCGACTGAATGGGGTAAATGATGCCAGGGGATTCCTGCTCGTGCAGCGCGCCATCGATGCCAAGTGACACAAGGGACATCTCGAATACTCCTACAGTGAGATGGACATGAAAGGTCATGCGCCGGGCTGCTGCCCGGCGTTCAATCGGTCAGAGACCGAAAAGAGCTTGTTTAAGGGTGCACCGCGGCCTTGATCGCGGTCAGCTTGGGGACAATGTCCAAGCCAGCAATGGCGAGCGCCGTTAGGCCCGCGCCCGCAAAGACTGACAACACCACGATGATGGCCACCGGCTTCCAAGACAGCCACCAAGGCGGGGTTTTGTTGGCGTCGACCGAGGCTTGATGCGCGTCCGCCGTGGCCTGGAGAGTGGCCAGCTCTCGCACCATTTCTGCGCGCGTCTGCTCGGCCTTGTCGATTTTGTCTTCAAGACGATCAAAGCGCTTTTCGCCGTGATCAAGGCGAGCCTCGATGCGGTCAAATCTAAGGCCGATTTGAACCAACAGATCGGTGTGGCTGGGCTCTTTGGCTCGGGTGCGCGGCGCGGTTTCGGCCATTGTCAATCGCCTTGGTTTGACAGGTTGATGGGAAGGTCGATCACAGGTGGATCGACCGCTGGCGGTACAGGCGCAGGCAAGCTGGCCTCGACCGCAATGGCGTCCGCCGTCAGACCGTGCCAATGGTTTGTCCTGATATGGCGACAGGCGTGGCGCAGGATTTCCACTTCGTTGTCATCCAAATCAGCCACACGGCTGCGCAAATCCTGGAATGCAGCCACAGTCACGACGACCACTGATGGATGGGCGATTGCTTCTCGCAGAGCCTGAGTGCCGCGTGGCCCCATGGCAAGCGTATCTATCGCCAAGCGCAGGTCTGGAAGGTTCATCGGCCATATTCCTTTTTGCATGGGTTTGGAGAGAAGAAATTGCCGCAATCAAAAACACGTTGCGGCGCAGGGGCACCGGGTTGTGGCGCTGAGTATCCACCACCAGAACCGCCCGAAGGCTCTTGATCCTTGCAAGCCACCAGCATCAGCGCGACAATCAAAACAGGTAACATCTTCACAGCAAGCATTCCCGTACTGTCATGCGGCCAGGGCGGGACGGGCCAAGCCCCAAGCTGTCTCGGCTGACACGCAATTGAACTTTGAAGTTTCGATTTGATCCGGCTGCCACAGCTTCTTGGAACACAGCCTGAATGGGTGCGGACAATTCCTCTGCCCAATCGGTGTTTCCTTTGAACGTGATGCCCAGAACCCCGGCCACAATCTCAGGGCCAGTTGCCACGTTATCAATTAAAAGGCGGGCCAGAATCAGCTTAGGTGTCGGAAATGGCGACGGCAAGGCAATCCAAGTCTGACTGGCAGAAATAAAGCCAGTGAACATCCACCGCACATCTGCCAGCCCGCCCTTCCAGCTTGCCACAGTTGTGTCGCTGATCGTCCCCCAACTGGTCGTCAAGGTGATGGTGCCTGTGGAGGTTTCAGCCAGTGTTGAATTGTTTGGGTTGGTGCCGTTGGTTACATCACCAAGGCCAATGGTGTTCTTGGTTGCCAGCGCCCCTTGACCAATGATACCTGCCGCCGTGTTGCCGCCCGTCTGGTCCGCGTTGCGTTCAACAGGCCCCGGTGTGTAGGCGGTCAGAATTGATTGCTCAGCCGACGCGATGCGCAAGACTGGGCGAGCAAATCGCCCTTCGGTGTAGATTCCACCTGTGTTGACGAAATACACCGCAGTCAACGAGGCAATGGCGGCCCCGATGCCCGAGGGAACTGTGACGAACCCGCCAACCACATTGTCTGCATTGGAGTTCGCGACAACCGTTGCGCCAACAAACGAACCAGCCGCGTTAAACCAAGATACCTGTAGGCTTGAGGCAGGCGTGCAATTGGTGATCGATACGATGCCCGATGCTTCAAGGCGCTGCCCTTCTTGCACGGGCAGAGAGGCAGCCAACGCTTGGCCAATATTGAATTGAGCGCCTGCGGGCGGCGCAGAAGCCGCGCGCCGCAAAACCTGCGTAGCCCCAAGCGCTACAAACTTGCTGACCGTCCAAGTCCCTGCACTTGCGAAAAGTGCACCCCAAGTGCGATCAAAGTAAACGAATTCACTGTCGATCGCCTGATTGGCAAAGCCAGTCACTTGGCTGTTCAAGATAGGCGCGCCACCAATGCCCGTACCTGCCTGACCGGCGACCAATGGCGCTGTGACTTGAACCGCAGCATGCCAAGAAGCATCGAAGGCCCCGACCGAGCCATCCACATCCCGACCTGCCGCTCGCCAGCGATACCAGCCCGGCACCACTGCCTCACCAACCAAGAGCCCACGCGACAGATTGATGTTGCGGATCTGAGCGGCTGCCAACAAGGCGTTATCGTTTGCACTGGCCGGGCCCTGCAGCTGCACCACGCCTGAGCTCTGAGAAGCTGTGTCTGGAATCAAGAAAGTCAATTCGGGGTATTGTCCACCAGACCCGCCCGACACGACGCGCTGGCCAATGGTCACCGCTGGAACAGCCAACGCGCGCGAGAGCGAGGACGGGGTGAAGCCTGCGGCCGCACCAATTGCGGGCGGCGCGGCATCGATCGCGGAATCAATCTCGACCAAGCTGATCTGCGTTGTCAGCCCGTCTTGCTTGGCCATCAAGACGCTGCGCTGCACCATCCACCAACGGGTCGACAGATACGGCAGGGCGGGGTCCGGGGCGGTAACAACGTCGCCCGGCTCCAGCTCAACCAGCCAATGTGGCCCGGTGAAATCGCGCGCGCCCATTAATTGCATGCCGCGCGCGCGCCGGGTTGCAATGCGCCAAGCCTGATCCCGGTACGGCACAAACGACAGATCAAGCGGATCAGATCGCACACCGCCTTGGGCACTCACCCACGCCGGATCAGATGCTGCCGGCAATGGCGTGATCTGCCAGCCAAGCGCGGGATCTGGATAGGACGCAATCACCGTGTTGACGGCGGCATCAGGCCTTGCCCACGGGTCGTAACGATCAGAAGCAGACGCTTGCAGCGCCCCGGCTGGGATGTCCATGACGGGTGCCGGAACGTGGCCGGGGCGCAGATAGCCGCCCTCGCCCGAGCTGACCCATGACCCGGCACAGGCAGCTGCAAATCGCTCAATAATGGCGCGGCCATTCATGGTCGAGGTGACAACACCGCCAGCGCGATAACGTGGCTGGCCACTGACGAGCTCGTCACAGATGTTGGCCATGGCCGTCAGCTTGGCCAAAGGCCTGCGGCTGAAATCAAGACCTGGGCCGACGATTGGATCGGTCGAGCCCGGACTGAATTGAGCCGGGGCGCGCAGGAGGCTTAACGCATTCTCCAGAAGAACCACGGGGTTCTCACTGGGCTTCCAGGTTGTCACGTCCGTCAGGGACTGGGTTGCGTCGCGCCAGTCGTAAACCGGCGCGTTGCGGACCTCGACGCGCAAATCATCATTGTCTGGTGCCCCAGATTGGAAGGCATCGACGTCATACTCGCGCCGGATCAAGAGAGCAGAGACCCCGCGCAGCCTGTCGTCAGCTGTCCAAGAGCCGTTGGCATTGGCGTAAGAGATCAAGAGCGGGTCAGCTGCTTGGTTCCAGTCCCCCCGGATAAAGCGCATCCACACCCGCGCCGCACCTTGCTTGGATCTGTACTGATTGCAGGCAAACCAGCCCGTGTTGATGTCGCCCTCAAAGGTCAGTTCGCGGCCACGGACCCAGACCTTCTGCAATTGCGTCGGCCAATCGCTGACAACAATCACACGGGTGTTGAAACGGTTGTCATCGCCATCACCCGAAGCCCAGAGCGCGCATTCAGACCCTGCGACAATGGTCCACCCAAGTGCAATGGCGCGGGGTGTTGCCTCCCCCAATTGCCGCTGCTGCTCAACACCCGATGCTGCGCTATCGGCCCCCATCTTTGGTTTGGGCGAGAGAGCCTGAAAGGCCATCTGCGCCCCCACCGTTAAAACGGTTCGGATCAGAAAGCCTTTGATTGTGTTGGCAGCGGCTGCCTTGATGATAAAGGAAGCTGCAGCAGCGACCGGCCCCATCACACCGCCTCCTGCGTGGCAAAGCCGCGCCATGTGCCAGCCTGCGACACCAAAAGCTGCACGTCTTCAGAGATTAACCCACCGGGGCTGATGGCATCACCTTCCAGAACCGACCAAGCGCGCGCGGCATGAATGATGTAGACAGCCCCCATCACCCCCTCAGCGTCCGGCTCACGGGCCAGCACATCGCCCGAGCGCAGCTGGACCAGCGATGTTTCAGGATAGATGCGAGCCAATTGCCCCGTGATGCCGCCCATGCGGCGCAGAACACGCAACGCACCGCGCCGCGACGACCAGTTTATCCCTTTGGGCAAGGGGTCACGCGCGCCGATCCGAAGCAGCACGTCGCGCACAAAGCAAACGCAATCAGAGGCGCCAAACACGTGCCGCACGCCCTGCCATTGCCAAATCGCTTTGGGCAGGATTGCAAGATAATCGGGGTGCAAGCTCATCGCAGGGCCTCATCGGCAGCAATCGCGCGCTGGATCACACGGCCAATCAGATTGTTGGCGCGCGGCACAGTTGCAGCGGGCGCATCCTGTCCCCACCAAACCGAACCCGCCTGTGCTGAAGCCGCACCCGCCAGATGAAAGCCGCCGCCGCCTACCGGCCACATGCGGCGCTGATCAGAGTCCGACCGGGTTCGACCAGGCGCGCGGTCCAGAATGATGTCATCAGCCTCAATCTCAAGCTGCAGCTGGGCAGCTGCGCCGGGCTGTCGCAGCAATGGCGCACCGGCCAAGCGACCAATCAGGAACGGCGCTTGGAACACAGGAACGCCTGTGGCTGCATCAAAATAAAGCAGAAACATGTCCACCCGATCCCATTGCTTGGCCTCGGCATAAATCGTGGCCAAGAGAGTGGCCGCAGAGGGATCGTCAGGCGTGGCAAGGCCCGCACCATTGACCGTGATTGTCACCCCGTCGGCACTGGAACCAGCCGTCAGCGCGCGGGCTGAAATGGTCGCGATCTGGCCCGCGCCCAACCAGTTAAAGCCGTTCCAGACAATCGTGTCCTCATCATCGGTGAACCGATAGATGTTGGCCCCAAACGTGAATTGCACCAGCATCCGCAAGCCGATGTTGCGGCTGCGGAGCAGATTGCGCTGCGGTGTGGTGAGAGCCAGCGCCATCACAAGACCTCAATCGCGGTCAGCTCGATTGACACGGGCAGGGGGCCGGGGACCAGATCAACCCCCGCAGGCTCTTGACCAATCAGCTTGAAGACAGATGTTGCATTGTCGAAGCGGACGGCAGTGCCAACGGAAGCCGCGCGCGGTCTGGGAACAACCATGAATGTGGCTTGGCCGGAGGCATTGGCCACAACATCCGTGTCATTGACGATGCGATAAAGTCGCTGTTCGCCGCCGAAAGCATACGACAGAGCATCGCCCGGCTTGAAGATGGCACCGATGCTCAGACCACTCACTGTGATGTTATAGGTGCTGGCGGCAATGGAGACGATGCTGGCCTCAACACTGGTATTGGCCAGCCAGCCGCGTGTGGCGGTCAGCGCGTACTGCAGCGGCCTGCGCCGCAATGGATCAAAGCATCGGAAGCGACCACCCAAGGCAGCCAGCCGGGCCAGAAAGGCCCGGATGCGCCCGCCCTGTTCACCATCGCGATCACTCAACCGAACGCGCAGTATCCAGCGCGGCCCCGACAGATTGAGGGTCTGATCATACTCGAAGCTACGGGCTGGGTTTTCGGCATGGCCTGTCTGCAATTCGCACGACCCGCCCGAGACCCCCTGCCATGGCACGTTGATGATTTCCGTCATCGTCAGACCCTAAAAATAGCCACGTCGGCGGGCGTCGGAGTAAGCACCCAGTGCGCGACCTTCGATGGATTGATCCAGCTGATTGAGCCGCTGATCGTGCTGATCGAGCCGCTGAAAAATGATGTCGACGCCACCGTCTGCCCGAGGCTGGACGCTGGCAGGGGTTGGCGCATTGTAGATATTGACCTTGAGTGACCCTGAATTGCTGGGCTGGATGTAACCCGGCAGTGCGGGCACAAACCGCTCTGGTCCCCGCTCGCCGACAATGTAGCTGGCCCCTGCCATGACAGGCCCGCCCAGGGCGCGGCCGCCCCCAAACCAGTCGCCAGAGCCATTGCCACCACGCTTGATTGCGTCGAGCAGCGGCTTGATGATCCATTGGCGGATGGCCAAGCGGGTCAGCTCGGCAAGAATAGAGCGGGCCATGTCCGAAAAGGCCTGCTTCACAGACTTGGTGCCATCAATGATGGAGGTCAGGCCGTCTTCAAGACTTTGCAGACCGCCAACGGCAATGGATTCCAAGGAATCATTGATGTTGTCTCGCTCACGCTTCAGCGTATCCCCATACCGCTCCAGCGGGCTTTGGTTCTGCCGCTTGATGACTTCCTGTTGGGCAGCTTTGGCGGCCTCAACAGCTGCGCGCGCCAATGCCTTGGCCTCTTCAGATGCCTCAAGAGCTTCAATCTCTGCGAGCTGCCGGGCAGTGACCAGATCGAGGATCTTTATCTCAATTGCCAAAGCTTCTTGGCGGGTCTTGGCATTCTGTGAGGCGCTCTCAAGCATAGAGAGCTCTGCGTCTTCAATCAGGCGGCGAGAGGTCTCATCCCGCCGCTTCTGCTCTTCCAATTGTTGGCCAAGCTCTTCCCACGCCTCTGATGCAATCTTGGCCAAATCGGCTTGATAGGCGGTTTCGACCGCCACGCGCTTTTGCGCTTTGGTCGTTTCATCCAGTTCTTTGTCCGCATTGATTGCAGCAAGTGCCTGATCGCGCTCAAGTGTGACGCGCTGTTCTGAAATGGCGCGCCGTTCGGCAGATGATTTTGCCAAGGCTTCGGTTGCGCGCAGAATGTCGAGCTGCGCCCGGTCCATTTCACGCTGATTAAGCTCGCTACGACGCACGGCTTCAGCCGCATCACGAACCGCTTGGGCAGCCTCTCGTGCTGCCGATGAGTTACCCCGGTTACGGCCCGAGCCACCAGACCGCCCGCTACCAATGTCAATTCTTGGACCTTGATAGGACGCGGTGTTGCGCCGCCTGTTTTCCTGAATCACATCATCAATGAACTGAGAATCGCCACCGCCGCCGCCACGGCCGCCTTTTGGCATGCGGCGAACATCGCCTTGACTTGCCGCGACCATTTGTCCGGCCATCATGCCAATGCCTGGAAGCCCGGAAACGGCCATCCGCAAAGCCCAAGTTTTGTCCAGAGCTTTGCTTACCCATTCTAAAAGCATCAGGACTGGGGCAATTGCGTTAGCTGCAGCCTCACCGATGTCTGCCATGGCTTCGGCCAGCATCACAACGGCAGGCGCAGCTTGCCCGCGAATGCGGTCTGTCACAATCTCAAGACGGCGATTGGCGGCATCAAGTGCAGCAACCGTTTCTTTGTCGACCGTCACCCCCAGATCACTGGCCCGCTGCTCCAAATCGCCCAAGCCATCAGACCCCAGTCGCAGCAAGGGCAGAAGCTCTTTAATCCCAAGACGCTCAGCAATGCGGACGCGGGTGGCCTCGTCCTTGACACCCTCAAACCCCCTGACAATGGCGGGCAGGGCATCTTCCAGATTGTTCCAACTGCGCACGACCTCAGGATCGAGACCCAATTCCTTGAGCGCGGCGACTTGCTTGACGTCACCCAGCCCGGTCTTGAGCGCCCCAATCGTGCTGTTAAGGCCTGCCAATCCGGCATCAAGGTCTTGCGACGTGCCGCCGACCTCTTCCATCGCAAATCGCCACGCCTGCAAAGACTCGACATTGGTCTGGACTGCGTCGGCTGCATCGGTCAGATCGGCGGCCCAGGTCATGTATTCGCGCGCGGCGGTCATGCCTGCGGCCACAGCGGAGGCAACCAGCGCAAAGGCCCCAGCGGCAACAGCGCCAGCTGGACCCAGACCCCGCAAGGCAGCCGACACACCCGGAATGTCCTGCCCCAGCCCGTCCATGCGGCCTTTGAGATCATCGGCAGCAGCAGCCAGCGCCTTGGTTTCTGGCCGTGCGGCTTTGGCCGCAGCCTCAAGCTTTTTCATGGCGGACTGACCCGTGACGCCAAGCCCCTCCAAGGCCTTTTTGACGGCGTCGGCATTTTCTGCCTCAATCCGCAGCTTGATGTTGACGGGCTTAGCCATTCAGAAAGACCTCAGTGGCAGGATCAATCAGATCGTAGTTTTGAATGTTTGCGGCTTTGGGATCGGCCTTGCGGATCTGCGCAATCTGGGCAGCGGACTCGCGCTCAACACTGGCTTTCTTTCGGTAGGCAGAAAGCACTTGAAGCTCTGCATGCCGAACCAAACCCGGCGCGCGATCAAGGTGATCGGCCCCGTCCAGCATTGGCATCAGGGCGCCCCAGTTGACCCCTGAGAGTCCGTTCAGCCCGACTTGCCAAAGCCCCGGCGACATCAAGAGCGACATCAGCTTTTGGCCGAGACCTGTTCGAGGTCCGTCGCGGATGGGATCGGGCTTTGGGCCGCACCCCCAGAAGTGCTGGAGGGCGACCCCAATGCGTTTCCCTCAGCACTCCAGAATGCAGGCGGCGACATGGCCCAATCGGTCAGCTGGCGGGCGGCGTCGCGTTCCTGCATCATGATGGCAAAAAGGGATCGTGCGTCGGCTTTGAGTGGCGCACCCTTGTCGTCGGTAAAGCCCGAGAGCGCGGTTGCACAGCGGGCAGCCAGATGTGCGGCATAGAGGATTGAGGACAGCCCCATCAGGCCATGAAAGTCATCTGGAAAGGTGACAGGATCGATGAGACCATAATCAGCCAAAAGACCTTGACCGACGTCCATGTCGGCAATGTCACTGTGCTGGGCCGCGCGCGCCGCCTCTTCATCCACGACGTGAACCCCGCGCAGCGTGATCGACCCACCCTCAGCAAAGGTGAGGGTCGTGCTGTGCGCCAGTGCCGCTGCGCGCAAACGGGCAGCACTGGCAATTGAGCGAACCGACTTCATTAGGTCGTGTGCCAGAGTTCGGCGGCCAGCATGCCGACCGAGCCGGTCAGCGGGCTCTTGGCGTCAAACGAGCAGGTGACTGTCGCCGGACCATCACTGACTTCCAGATCCGGCACCATCACAAAGGCGCGCGGCAGGGTGAAGGTCAACCGCCGCTCATCAGTCGAGGATGGGCGGAATTGGAACGTCAAGGCCACAGACGTGGTGCTGCCGGCAAAAGCTGCGAGCTGGGCAGCATTGCGCAGCGCCAGACGGAATTCACCGCTGCAGGTCGTGATGCCGCCGACAGCGTCGGAGGTAAAGCGCGAGCCATTGGTTTCTTGGCGGCGAACAAAGTTGTTGGCAAAGTTCAGCGTGCCATCTTCAATCGGCACAGGGGTGCCATTGACAGTCATGGTCGAGGCCCAGCCCGGCACGTAGTAAGGCGTGGGACGCGCAGTTGGGCTGTTGGCAGGGGTCCAGGCGCCGGGATTGCGCAAGACTTCGCGGGCAATCATCGAGCAGTCCAAGCGCCGGATGCCATCGACCTTGCCCAGTGGCAGGCTGAAGCTGTCACATGCCACACCAGAGCAGCGACGGACCTCATCATTGAGGGTGTATTGCAGCGAGTCCGAACCCACGGCCCCGCCGCTCTGATAAGAGTTTTGCGTCAAGCCAGCGGTTGGACCTGAGCCTGCAACCTGAGTTGGATTGCCGAGGATCAGACGCAGCATCCAGTCAATGTTTTCCAGATCAAGCAGGATCGGCAAGGTGCCGACTGGGGCCAAAAGCGTCTGACCGATGAAGGTGGGATCGCGGCTGTTGACCCGCGCATCACCCACTTCCATGACGTCGGTCATGCCATCAATTGGGCCGAAGCTGAAGGGCGGGATAGCGGCGCGCTGAAAGCCAGTGCCGGTCGTTGGCGTGACCCCATAGGTCACCTCTGGAATCGTGACGATGCGCGCCAAAGCAGGTGTAAGCGCAGCAGCAATTTGGGACATGAAAGTGACCTTTCGGACCTGGGCGGGTTATGGAAATGGCGGCCCGGAGAACCGGACCGCCGCAGGAAGAGTGACGATGTGGTGCGGCTTAGAAGTGGATTTCGGCCACGGCGCGCGCGAAGCCGGGGTAATCGGCCAGATCGGCAGCGGGCACATAGGCAATGCCGCCAGTTGAGGACACGAGAACCATGGACCCATCATCTTGAATCGGGGCTGGAACACCCAGTTCCACTGCGCCCTTTGGCAGCTTATCGGCAGGCAGAGTGGCAATCTTTTGCTCAATGATGGCGCCGGTGTCAGGATCAGTCGTGATGGGGATCAAGACTGTGCGGTGATCGTCGAGCGCGTAGAGCTGCTTGGCCTCTTCCACAGAGGCGGCAATGGCAGCAATGGCTTCTGCATCAGCGGGGACATTGCTGGGATCGTTCTGTCTTTTGCGGGTCATGGGTCTCTCCAGTATCAGCCGATAGGGCTCGGCACGGCCATGAGAATGGTCACCGCCACCGAACAGGCGGAGACATTGGGAATGCTTGCTAGGATTGACCTGTCGGCTGCCAGAGCAAGCGGTTGATCAGCCATGCGGATGTAGGTTGTCCCTACCCCCGGAATGGCCAAAGCACGGGGCGGCCCGATAGCCGCAGCAATCTCAAGCAGGCCATCCTCAAACCGGTCACGACGTGGACTGGACGATTGACCGGGATCCGCGCCACGCCCGATCACGACCCACTCAATCATGCACTCAGCTTCCATGTGCCGGATCTCAATTGGCCCGCCGAGCTCTGAAAAAAGAAACCGGCCATCCATCGGGCGCAGGTTGAGCCAGGCTTCGGTGCGCGAGCCCTGAAAGGACAAGGCCAGATCAGTTGGCCGTGCGGTGTCTTCATCAAAGCACGGTTTAGGCAGAACCGAGCTTGGCAGAAGCTCTGCAGCAAGCAGAAGATCAAACACGGCTTTGTGCGCGAGGGCGTTTGGCGTCAGGGCCATAACTCAGGCATCCCTCATGACGCGCGTGAGAATCTTGACATAAATCTCCGGCCATTCGCGTTCAAAATTTGAGATGATCTGACGAGCGTTCAATCGAGGTGCCAAAGTCACTCTAGGCTCTACGACAAAGAAAGGCTGCCATTTAACGCCCGATTTAGCCATTACTCGCTGGCCAGTGTTTCGATCTGTTCGAACAAATGGCGAGATCAGTTTACCACTTTCTGCTGTACGCGCTCGAAAAAGCAAAAGCCAACCTGTGCCATCTTTCTGTGGCAACTCAAGCGGAGCACCATACCGCTGCACCATCTCTCTAACGAGACTTTTTCCCTTTGTTCTTTTCTTGTCGGCTGGCGTACCTGGAATTGGAATGTACAAAGCACCCGCTCTCCCACCCTCAATGTTGGCACCATACTCAAAGGACTCAACAATTTTGGGTGCTCGGGAGAAAACCAACCCGGCTGGATTGTTTGCCAGTCGGTTGCCAGCCGGATAAACTTCGCTGGCCCAAGTGTAATCCATTCTTTTACCAAATGCGCGGGCCACATCGGCGCGTAGGCGTTCCTTGAGGGCAATCACACCACCATTGATTGCTTGCTTAGAAGCAATCAGCGGCGCTTTTGCCAGCGCATCGCGGCGCGCTTCAAATCCGGACATATCAAGCTTGGCACGGATCATGCGCGGCAGGCCTCAAAGCGGACAAGCAAGCCATAAGGATCGTCGTCGGATACGGTGCGCGGCACCGTGTCGACCCGCCACGAACCAGCATAGGCAGCCGGTGCGGCAATCTGGATCAGGTCGTGCAAAGCCAGCGCACCAACCAGATCGGCGGCCAGAACCGCAGCATTCAGCCGATCATGGCGAATTGGCGTACTCATCAAGCTGGCCTCCTCTTGAGGCGCGGCTTCGACTTGAAGCAGGACGGCTTGGCCCGGCCCCACGCCCTGCGGCAGCCAAGTTGCCATGATCGAATCAAAGGCGATGCTGGCCTTTAAGATCCGTGCAGCAGCACTTGACATGCGGGACATGGAGCCGGAACCCTCAGGCTTAGACTGCGACGACGTTGATGCCGTCGAGGCAGACTTCGACAGTGGTGGCGTTGGCAGCCGCCGCCGCACCAGCTGCACCAATCAGGAACCGCCCTGCAAGCGAGCTGGTTTCAACCCGCTTTAAGGTGTTGTCCCACCACAGGCGTTGACCTTCGGTGATGGCTGTCGCGGTTGGCTTGGGCAGCGACACAATGCCGTTTCGAATGCCGCTGAATTGACGGCCGACTGCCGCTGAATCGACGGCAACGCAAAAGATGGTGCCAATGACATAGCCGACGCCCACCAGGACGCCACCTGCAGGCGCGGTCAAGGTGACGCGGTCGCCTGACCCTACATAGTTTCTCATGGATGTTTTCCTTGTTTAAGAAGAAAGAGGGAGAGGGGCTGCGCCCTTGCGCCGCAGCCCCATCAGTGGCTGGATTAGCCGGTTTGTTGGACAGCCCCGCGCCAATCGGTACAGGCGGCTGCGAAGACCAAGCGGGCCTTGACCTCGATGCCCGACACGCGGCCTGGGGGCAGCTCTTCGGTGACTAGACCGTCTTCACCTTCCAGATAGGAATAGATGAAGGCACCATACTCAGCAGGAACCAGACCGAACCAGTTTACAGCGCTGTTGTCGTCCAGCATTGGATCGATGATTGGCACGACGCTCTTGAGGTTGCCCAGCAACAGATCGTTGCGCGCGATGGCAGCACCATCGGCTTGCAGGCCGGTAATGGTCCCCGCAAACAGCTGATCCAAAGTGGTTTCGTGCGTGGTTGGTGCCAGCACGAAGGCGAACGGCAGATTGAGGCGATTGCCGCCCGATACGTTCTGCGCCGCATCGGTCTGCAAGCGCAGCGCCTGACGAACCGCGCCAAGGCGGGTCACGGTTGGCGCGCCTGGGCTTGTGGTGATGAGGTTACGGTGTGCGGCGTTGAACAGGCTTACACCATCGGCCATGGTTGGACCGGTTGGGGTGAACAGGCTGAAGAACACCCGACGTTCAGTTGCCAAGGCCATCGAGGCCACCAGAGGCGACACTGACTGGAACGCACCCAGATCGTCATTGACCAAAGCCTCATAAGTGATCGGAATGATTTCCTCATACTTTTGAACAGCATAGGTTTCTGGCAGCTCGACCATGTCCTTGCGCTTCGGCTCGGCACCTTGTGGCACCACCCGCATTTCACCGAGTCCGGACAGACCGATCACGGTTTGAGTGCGGAAATCTGCCACGGTGCGCTTCTGGGCAACCTGGCGATAGACAGCAGGCATAAACTCATAGAGCTCACGCAAGGTCCGGCTTAGCGCACCGCCCAGAAGATTGGGGAAGTCGCTGGTGGACAAGGCCGAACGGATTAGCTCTGCGCGGACCATGCCTCGGGTCTGACGACCTGCTTGCTTCAGGCACTCTTCAGCCAGTCGTTCGAACGACATGCCGCGGAACTCTCGGGCGGCCGCCAGCTGTTGCTCAGTGCGATTGTTGGCCAGATTTGGCGTGGCGCGCAGGATCAGACCGTCGATTGCCCGCGAGCGGAAGGTGTCGCGCTCATCCGTGATCACGCGGGCCGAAGTGCCCGCAGGGGCTTGGCGCTGGACTGACGCAACTGCATTGAGGATCGAGGCGCGAACCTGATCAGCGGTGACATTGGCTTGGCGCATGACACGCTCAGCCTCTGGCGCAACGCCCAGCCGCTCAGCCAAGCTGCGCAGCTCCAGCACCAGATTGACATTCAAGCCGCCGTCGGCACCAGCTTCCACCGAACCCGAGGCACCCTGAACCGTGGTTGGGGTGCCGGTAGCAGGTGCTGGATCAGCCGAACCACCTGCATCGCCGCCTGCACCAGCAGGGTCGTTGCGGGTTTGCAGAGGGGCAGGCTGCACAGATTGTGCTGGGGTTGGGGCAGGTGACCCCGCCTCACGGTTCTGACTGGCCAGTGCTTGACGAACCGCCAATGGCATGTGGGCCAGATTGGTCGCAGGCGCGGGCGCAGATGCGGCATCAGCCTGATTGGCCTGACGCAGCAAGGGGACAGCCGCCAGCGCCACAGCACCGGACGACAAGATAGACGTTCTTTTCATGGTCGATTGACCTCCGTTTCGCCAAGGTTTGCGGGATTGCGAGGGCTGGCGAGCCCTTTGAGTTACTCGCAGCGCGAGAATGCGGTTGGATCGGCGGGGACCAGCACGAAACTGACTTCTTGCAGAACCCAGCGGGTGATGCGGACGACGGGATAACCGTCGACAAGCTGGTCTTCAGCCACGGCTTCAAGCGGCTCGTAACCGATTGAAACCGCGCGCAAGGTGCGTTCACCATTGACGCGGCGGGCCATGTCGGCCCCCATTGGCCCGGTATCGAAGCGACCGGACACAATCAGCTCAGCCCCCTCGATCCGGGCTTGGTCGACCAGACCCAGATGGGATTCCAGAACAGACCAACGGCTGTGATTGGACAGAAGCGGGCAAACGCCATTGGTGACCCGCGACAGGTCAATGGCTTCTGCGCTGATGTCGAGGATTTCCCAGTACGAGCCCTCCCACGTGTGCCGCAGCACAGGGAAAGGCGAGGCGGCTGCCGCCTCAAACGTCATCAAGACACCTTCGGCAGCTGGAGCCACCATGTCATCGAGGTAGCGAACCCGCGCACCAAGAGCGAATGGACGCGGCTGGGCGTTCCGCTGCCAATCGGCAGCAGGCGAAAAGGTCATGTTGTGCACATTAGCCCCCTTGTGGGATCTGAAGGATTTCCGATGGCTGCAAGCCACCCGATCCAGCCGTGCGGCGTGGATCTGTGTCGAGAACGATACCGGCCTGATCGAGGGCTTGTTGAGCCCGCTTGATCTCGTCGACCTGGTCTTCCAACGTCGTGCCCCGGCTGCCCAAAGCGTCAGAGTATGACGTCAGACCAGCGCGGATTTCTGAAACTTCAGCGGCGACATCCTTAAGCGGGTCGACATTTGGCGACCGGGGCGGATTGTAGACCGCCGCACAATCAGCCACGATTGCAGCCAAGCGCGCATCCGAGCCGCGCAGCTGCAAAGAAGCAATTTGCATCTGCTTTTGCCAAGCGGGGCGGATCATCCGGGGAATCAACACAAGCCACTGCCAGACGCCCAGCAAGGCGTCATAATCCAGCTTGGAGGCCCGCAAACTGGAGTAGTTTGCCTTTGACACATCCCCCGTAAGCACGTGGCGCGGGACGCCAAACCCAGCCGCAACGGCAGTCAACTCAAACTCCATTTGCTGGATGAGCTGCACCCCGAGGCCACCGGGCGTGAACGGCTCTATGCTTTCACCGGGGTTTCCGGTCCACACAAAGCCGGGCGACAGGCTGACATTGCGGTCTTGGCCATCACCCTCTTCAGGCCCCAATGGGCGGGCGGAAGGATCGTCATTGCCATCCACTTTGACGACCATGCCGACCAAGGACTGCATCAAGGCAGCTTGAGCCCCGGATTCTGAGAGGTCACCCAGAAGACCCAGTTTCATGGCCACGGGTGCAAAAGCCGACATGCCCCGGACCTGACCTGGACGCAGGGGTTGATAAATGTGGTTGATCTGGCTGGCTGAAATGCGGGTGCTTTGCCGAAGGCCGACAACCAGATCGCCGGGATGATGATCAAACAAATGATAGGCGACCCGGCCCACTCCAGGGGAAAACTCAACACCCGACACGGCAAGATTGCCTTCCTCGACTTGCGTGGGCTTTGAGCTCAACATGCTCGAGACCGCATTATCGAGATAATCGCCTTCAAGAACCTCAACCGTGCCAAACGGCACATTGCCGCGTGGACCCCACTTGAGTAAGGCTTCGCCAGACTCACGGAAGGCGCGCGCTGCCAAGTTTTGCAACCCATACCAATCACCCCCGGTGATGGGATCGCAGGTGTCGGCAAAGCGCGCGAAAGCATCATTGCAAATCGTTTGGATTCGCTCGCGCTCCGACGCATCGAGCACACGGCCATCCACGACAAGCGGGGCTCGGGCGCGGGCCATAATGCCCGTACCAACCAGATGCGCGGCCGATTTTTCGACTGCTGATGCTGCCCACGGGTTGTCGCGGACAAGACGGCGGGCTTCGTTGCGCACTTTTGCCAGATCGGCATGAATTTCTTTGTTGGCACTGGCCGAGTTGGCGCGCTGGCCATTGATCCCAGCCTTGGGCTTTGCCGCCGCATAAGACCGCGCCATCTGATTGAAGCGCGCATGAGCTTGCAGACGTCTTGAAGCAGCCTCAGGTGAGATATGCGCAAGCGCGCGCGTGAACCAACCGACTTGGGCCGCCATTACATCAACACCGTGGTTTTGATGATGCGCGACCGCTGCACCCCATTGCTGGACAAGCGCCCCAGATCACCGCGCAGCACGTCGCGCGCGCGGATCAGCTCATCGATCGAGCGATACTCCACGGTGCGGCCCGCGTAGGAAACTTTGAGCTCACCGGAGGCAATGGCAGCGGTGAGCGCATCAATCCCGGCATTCAATTCAGCTTCGGTCAAAGAAACCTCCGATCTTGGTCAGCTTGCGACGGGGCGGCTTGGCCGGAGCCGCGCCGGGATTAAGGGGAATGACAACCGGGGCAGGGGGTGCCTCGCCTTGAGCCATCATCAGTTCGAGCATGGGCGGCGCTTCAGCGGCCTCGACCGGACGTGCG
This sequence comes from Candidatus Phycosocius bacilliformis, assembly GCF_003112735.1. Taxonomy (GTDB): domain Bacteria; phylum Pseudomonadota; class Alphaproteobacteria; order Caulobacterales; family Aquidulcibacteraceae; genus Aquidulcibacter; species Aquidulcibacter bacilliformis. The sequence goes on along the minus strand of NZ_BFBR01000001.1, from coordinate 74,422 downwards.
CGCGCAATGAATTCACGTTGCCACCGCTCAGCATCCCAGACCCGAGTCTGGTGCCAGTTCAGGGCCATGGCCATGCGGGCCAAGTCCAATTGCTCATTGGCTTGGCCCGCCTTGCGCTCCCACGTGCCGCGCCCCCCTGGACGCGCCGAGGGTGTATAGACCTCGGCGGTGAGCTGCTTGACATGCTCCAGCGATGTTTCGGCGGTCAGATAAAGACCGCCTGCCTGAAACTCTTGTTCTTCAGCGGCTTGAATGGACAGGCGAAGGCCTGATGCAATCAAACTCTTGGTTTCGCCATTGGCGAGAAAGTAGAGGTTGGTCGAAACCGTGCGACCAGCCAGCTTGGCCCGCGCCACTTTGGGCGCGCGCCACAGATAAGACGCCTGCGGCTGAACCCCTGTGTCCCCCTTAATGGCGTAAAGACCCGGCCGCCGCCCCACAAAGCCATAAACTTGCGGGGTGACCCCCTCTTGCCCGCCTGAATCGATGGCAACGCCATCCGCAGCCAGGTCGATCAGATGATCTGACGGCCACTTGCGCGGAATCACGTCGGCATCGAGCTTTGACCAGACCGCGCGGCGGGTTGGATCGCCCTCGATCTCGCCCCAATCAATGCGAGCCCCGGTATCATTGGGTCCCCAAGCCCACGCCGCCCATTCCAGCCGGTTTCCCTGAACGTCGACCGCCAAAGTCAAGCGGCAGGCCCAGCGCGGAATGCGACCGCGCGGAGGCGTAAACTTGCCGACGCAGGCATGAAGCAGATCCGCGTCAGCCGATTCCGTGTCTGGGTTCCAAGCACGGCCCAGCTTTTGCTGGCTGAACACTTTTTTCTTGGCGGTGTCGCCTTTTTCGGCATCGCGACCTTCCGCCATCAGCTTTGACCACGGTTTGAAGGCCGAGATCAGCTGGTTGAATGTAAAACTTGGGTCCCTGCCGGCAGATGTGCGCTGGTGCCAGCGATCGATTTCCGCGTCAGGGATGATTTCAGGCGGGCTTGGGTTTCTTGGATCCTCTTGCCCTTCATCATCCAGCACTTTGTAGGTCTTGATCCACTTGCCATTGGCGCGGATTTTGTTCTTCTGCCCTTCCGGGATCGGATAGCCGCAGCTTCGGCACACCAGATGCGGGTTGCCATCAATCTCTGTCAGGTCTTCAAACCGCCAATCAGTCCAATCGGTGCACTGGGGGCACTGATGGAACCGCACCCGATAATCACCTGCCTCAAGCATCTGGGTGATTTTGCAATCGGGCAGGTCTTTTGGCGTCGAGGTCCACAAGAATTTGGCGTTGTATTGCGCGTCTGCGCGGGTGCGCATCTGCTCAACCGGGGATCCGCGACCACCAACATCAAGCGGCCACTCTGCGACCTCATCTCCCCAGCCCTTGCGGTTCGACTTGGCCTGCAGCCCGCGAGAGCTGGAAGCGGTGACCATGGCGATTGAGCCGCCCTTGAACCGCTTTGATGTGGCGTTTGAGCCCTGCGCGCTCTTTTCAACAATGCCAAAGACCCGCCGCTTCAACTCCGGGGAATCATCGATCATTCCCTGAAACTTGGTGCCGGTGAATTCGCGCAAATCCCCAATCGTGGAAGTGGCGAAAATGAACCCACACGGATCGTCTAAGATCGTGTGGGCCATGAAGTTGAGGCCCACTTCTGTCTTGAACAGCTGGGCGGCACCGCACACGACCACATTGGTGGCAGGGTGGGTTTCGTCCAGGCAGTCCATAATCTCAACCGCCTCGGGATAGACGGCGTTATCCCAAAGGCCAGGTCGACTGGAGCCCGACGCCGCACCCACATGTCGGGCTTGGGCTACGCAGTCGGCAATCCGTCGAAACGGGGCGGGTGCAGCCACCTGGGCCAGCGCGCCAAACACGACTTGGGCTGCGCTGGCGGTGCCAGCGACGGACAAAAGCGCGGATGCCATCGATCAGCCGACCGCAACGTCCTCAGCGTCAAGATCGTCAAGCGATGGCAGGGGCTCGCCATCCGGGATCTGGGCGCAGCGAGCCATGTCGCCCGCAAACTTTGCCATCGCTTCGGCCTTCCAGTTGCGCACGGTGCGCTGCAGCTGGCTTCGCAGGCGCGGATCTGCGCCGGTGATCTCGAAAATCTTGTCGATAAGGCTGTGCTGGCGACTATCGAGACCCAATTGCAAGCGTGTGACGGCTTCCATGGCGCGTTTCTGCACCTCTTTCACCGATACAACTTCGCCGGACTCTCGTGCCAAAGCCAAGCGTTCGCGCTCAAGGCGCAGAGCATCGGCCTGCTGGCGAAAGGTAAGGTTGGTTTCTTGGTCATTGGCCGGGGCTGGCACAAAGTCAGTGCCCACAAGCGAGGCCAAAGCTTGACGGCGGGCAGGTTCATCCTGCCAGACCCCCGCAAGATTTGCGAGGCTCTCACGTGGGTCGAGAACACCAGCCTGAAACACCAGCCTGCCATCCCGCTTCCATTTGCTCACCATCTGCTTTGTTACCCCGCAGAGCGAGGCAAACTCGACTTGGTTCATATCAACCAGTCAACCAGTCAACCATTTTTGAAAAGACCCTCACTAATCATCATGCGGGACTTTCGAGCTGCCGCTTAGTGTCAGCCAAGAAAAGGACCCGTTTATGCTTGTTTTCGTTTGAGCGTTGAAAAGGGCAAAGCTTCGCTTTACGCGGGGAGCGGTTGAAACCTTCCCCAGGATTGGCCGTGCACACATTGGGCAACAGGTCGCCAGTCGTCCTGCGCTTACGAATTCATGAGTTCGGTTTTTTGGTCAAGCACGACTTCAACATTTCTTTTCAAAAGCTCGACCTCGACTGTCATGGTTGGCTTCAAGCTGTTGAAGTCGATTGAACGCAAAACCCCAATAAATCCGCGCATTGGCCCAGATTGAATGAGATATGACTGGCCAAGACGCAACTGCAATTTGTTGATCTCACCCTCAGCCTGATCCCACAATCCAGATCGTTCAGCTGCTTGCAGCGATTGGATCAACTGAGGCCGCACGATACATGCCCGGCCATCAACGATCAGAACATGCCGGGCATCGGCATGGGTCACGAGGTCCCGCACCGAAACCAAGCCGAGATCGGTACGCACGAAAATGTAGCCCGGCAGCAGAGCATGCTGAACCATCTTGCGAGAACAACCAATCCGCCGAGCCTCCTTCGCATGAACCCTTTGCCAAACCGTGTGCTTGGGACAGTAAGGCTCGACGCCATCGAAGCCCAAGAGCTTGCGTTCAGCCTCGATTTCCCGACCAACACTTGTGACCAAGACGTGCCAATGAGACCCAAATCGAAGCGCGCGCAGCATAGACAAACCCCTATCCAAACTCAGAAAACCAGTTGCAATCCAACAACATAACTCACCCACTTCCCCGCACCGTGACCTGCCATCCCACCTCATCGAGAAGACTGCCCATCGTTTGGCGAAGGCGTTCGGCCTTGAATGCGCTGGCTGCCTGAATTTGCCCCGCGGTTTTGACGACCACACCGGCCCGCCGTGACAGCCAAGCCCGTGCGTCTTGCTGCATGCGCTTGACCACGATAGCCGCGACCAGCGCGCCCCACGCCTCAAACGCCTGTTTGTCCACTGGCACGTCGAGCTCTGCCACCAAGTCCTGCCCGCCAGAGTGCGGCCTAACCTCACCAGAGCCGGGCGAGCGGCCTTCAGGTCGCGCGCTCGCCCGGCGCGCCTCGCGCGCGTTTACGGGTATATGGGTATAGGGTAGGGTGTCACCTGTGACACCCTTTAGGCCTTTTCTGACACCCTTTAGGCTCTCTGTGACACCCTTTTGACCCTCGGATTTTCCCAAAAGGGTGTCTGTGTGACACCCTTTTTCGCCACGATCCGATGCAGGCGGCGGCACATCTTTGCGCCCAGATCGACCCCGCTGTATCTCTTGGAGGAGCGTCACATTGATCCAATAGCGGGTTGTCCGACCGCGCCCGCCAGTGGCCGATCCATCGACCCGCAAGAGATCGACCGCCTTAAGCCAGCGCAAAGCCCGCTGCACCGTGGCCTCGCTGACACCCACATCGCCCGCAACCGTGCCAACCGATGGCCACACGTCAAAACCCTCATCATCCGCCTCATCGGCCAGACGACACAGGATCGGCTTCACCCAAGGGCCGGGTGCTTGCGCACCATCTGCGACCCGATCCAGCCGTGCTCGCCATACCAAACCCTGAACCAACCCGCTCATCGCAGCATATCCAATCCTGCTGTCGTGCGATCAAACACGGTCCGCAAAGGCACAGCCCGCTCATGCCGGGCCGGGCCACGCCCGCGCCGGGTTGGGCCCTTTTTGGCCTTGGGCTCAATCACCACCACACAGCGCGCCTGATGCTCTGCGCACCATGACGAGCCCGCCACCCTTGGCTTGCCGCAAAACACTGTGCGGCCTTGGGCGTCCTCTTGGGGAAAGCGGCAATGATGCTGGCGAAGGTCGGTTAAGGTGACCGAACTCCGGCCGGCCAATTCCACCCGGGTGTAGATGTCAGCCAGAGGCTTTGGCGCGGGCTGAACCTCGATTTGCTCTGCAGCCAATGCTGCCGCATCTGGATCCGCCGCCGCGCGCTTTGCCGCCAGCAGGTCCCGCCATTTCCGTGTCGGCTTGGGCCGCGGGGCTGGTTTGACAGCATTCACCAGACGCGGCGTTGTCGGCCGCTCAAACTTTGGTATCTTGCCCGCCTCCTCCATCCGCTTCATCTTGCCGATCACCGCGTTGCGGCTGACCACAAAGCCCAATTGGCGCGCCAGCGCATGGGCAATGGCAGCAGCTGTGTCACCCCGCTTGCGCATCATGACAGCCAGCTCAGTCGCCTCATCAGTCCACTTTTCGGTCACAGGGCGGCCCTCCCATCATCGGAGAGCTGCACGTGCCAGGTCTTGCCAATCCGCACGCTTAAGCCCCCGCCCTTCCAATCAATCACGGTAAACATGTCAGCGCCTGCCATCGCTCAGCTCCTGAAACGCCAGCCAGCATCGATCCATCGCTGCCCCAAACTCCCCGCCTTCTGCCCACAATTTTTTGGCCCGTCGCCAGCCATGCATGGCCGTGGTATGATCGCGCAGACCCAATCGTTGGGCGATGTTGGGATAGGACATGGGCAGGGGCGAGCAGGGTTCTTTGCAGAAGAAGCGCGCCCAAAACACGACGGCAAACCTTCGCCACGCATAAAACGGTCTCCGACTGCGCAACGTGAAGCACGCCTCCGGCAACCCAAACTCCTGCCCAACGACCCGGCGCACAGTGGCAAAAGAAATCCGCACCACGCTGGGCCCTTCGCCTTGGCGTGGATCAAGCCGCACTTGGTCGACCAGATCATGCTCATCCAAAGCCCGCACGATCATGATCGGCCCGCCTTGCCACGCATGGCCATTTCTGACGGTGCTGTCGCACCAAACAAATCCCCCGATGCCGTGCGATCGGTGCGCACCGCGCGCCCCGGCAAGGCCCGGTCCAACTCTTGCAGCGCCTCAAAAAAGCCGACACCCAAAGCGGCTTGGACCATGGTGATCGTATCGCCTTTTGCGTGGCCACACAGGCATGAGAAACCAGCGCCCTCCACGCTGCAGCGCCATCCCGCTGGCTTTTCCCGTTCATGGGCGCGGCAGAACTTGTCCCCGCAGGCCGTAACCACAAATGCGGGTGCCGCATCGCCCACATTGCCCTGATCAAGGATTTCACGGCCAAGCACATGTGTGGCCACGTAAGCGGCAACCGCCTTATCCTTCACCCTATGCACCCGATCCTTGACGATGGCATATCCCTCGCCCGCCCGCGCGCGCTTCACGGGCTTATCGCCCCTTGGCATGCTTTTCATGCTGCCCTCCTTGCCTGTGATGATGATTTGCGGGCGGTTGCGCGCCGCTTGGCGGCCTTTCCGGCCTCGCCCATGCGAAACAGCCCATTGATCCGCAGAATCCGACAGGCCGAGAACAGATAGGGGTGATCTGCCGCAAGCGGGCTGCGACTTGGCGCAGTCAGGCTGATGGCACTTTCCTTATCGATCGCGGCCAATCCGCGCCGCTCTGTGCACGACAGCCACGCCACTTCATCGCCCTCCACGGGGCTGACCTGGGCAATCAAGTCCAACACCGCCCGGCAAGCCAGCAGCGCCATAAGATCGGCCCCGCACTTGGGATTGGCCTTGGCCCGGGCCTGCCAAAATGCCACCCGCTGCCCGACGATCAGCCGCACCCGGTCCAAGTCGGCACCAAAGTCATGCGCCAGTTGCCGGGCCTCTGCCAAAGCGGCCTGATGGGCTGGGCCATTGAAAATCAGGGGTGATGTGTCAGCCATAAGCCACTCCATCCAGGCGCGGCCAAGCCCCGCCCCATCTGTCCAAATCTTGAGGTTGCCACCAGCGCGCATCCGCCTGTGGCGCGACGCAATAGGTGCGCTCAAGGCACGGCTCACCGCATGCGCCACAGCCCGACGTCCAATTGCCGTTGTTGTCGCGCAGCCAAATCATGGCGGCATAGGCTGTGGCTGAGCTGCCATCTGGATCCCAGCGGCCCTTGAACATGGCCACGCGCTGGGCAAAGCTGACGGCACAAAAAAGCGGAAACTCTTGGCGAAACCGCCAGCGTTCAATCCCTTCAAGCCAACCAAGGCGCACCAGCAACACCACGCCAATGCGGGCCACCGCCAAAGCGCGCCGGGCAAAGGCCAGCGACAGATTGAACGGGGGATTGGTGATCACCCAATCAACCCCGCCATCAGGCTCGGGCAGGGGGTCAAGCCCGCGTTCGGCCACAAAGCTGCCCCGCCGCGGGCACGGCTGGCCCAGATTGGGAAAGCCATAATCAGCCACGTCGCTGGCATGCACCACGTCGAAAAAGTCCGCCATCGGCCCGGCCATATGGCCCGCCCCACACGCAGGCTCCCACACGCTCGACACCACACTCTTGCCGCGCAGCTGCCCCACATAGCCCGTGATCTCGGGCAACACCTCGCCCAGCAGGCAACGGATCACCCATGGCGGGGTTGGGAAAAAGTCCAAGCTATCGACCGGCTCAATTCGCCCCGCCATCACAGCGGCAGCACCTTGGACAATCCCGTTGGGCTGAACACGCCCTTTTATTGGCCCCAGTCGGTCGACAGGGGCCAATTGAACCGGCAGATTGTCAAACAGGCTGTCGAGCATGATCAGACCTGCCCCCCAGCCAAGACCCGATCCAGATCGGCCAATTCCTTGCGCACCCGGTCGGCCTTTTGGGCAATTGCCCGCATTTCAGCTTCAGTAAGCTTGCCGTCCGTCACGGCCCGGCGCATACAGGCCTGCAGCTCTGCCCCCGCTTCGCCCACGTCACAGGCCTCCGACACCAGATCAGCTGGCACCGACTGACTGGTCGCCCCCTCAAGCAGCGAGACCAAGGCGCGTGAATAAATCGCCTGCCCACAATAGAGCTCAAGATCGGCAATCACATCGACCGGCAGGACATTGGGGTCATTGCCGTCTTGGCATCGGCTCAGCTGCGAAACCGACAGGCGGCACGCGCGCGAAGCTTCATCCAGACCACCACAGGCCTTGATCAAAAGCCGCGCCCAAGACGCATGCTGGCGAGGCGAGGCCGCACTCATGGCAGGGCCTCCGGGAAATCAGTGGTGACTTTCTCATGTTCGACAGGAACAGCAGGAGCTAGAGATTGGGTCGCAGCCCGCCACTCACTGATCTCCCGCCAAACGTCCAAACTAATGCCTAAACGCTCACAGATCGACATCGCAAAGGACATGGAGGGCGTTCGCGCGCCCTGCGCCAGCTGCGAAGCGTAAGGACGTGAAACTCCTATGCCAAGCAGCTTTCCATAAAACTCATTAGGATCATAGTTTGCCATGCCCCAAAGTTTGCAGATTGCAACAATTTTTGCAACCCCCCATGTTTGCAAATTGCGTCTTCACCATGAAGTGAACCACGCGCATTTTGCAAACATGGCAGAAGAACCTCGGAATCACCTGAAAGCTTGGCGCGAGTATCGCAAGATGACGCAGGAGGAGCTTGCTGCTGCGGTTGAGACCACGCCAGCTGTGATTAGCTTGCTCGAATCGGGCAAGCGCGCGCTGTCGCCCAAATGGCTATGGCGAATTGCGCCAGTACTTAAAACTCGACCTGGTTTGCTTTTAGAACATGACCCGGAAACGCTTGACAGCTATGTTATGGAAGTCTGGGCCACGATCCCAGAGGTATCAAAACCTCAAGCCATGCGTGTTTTGGAGCAGTTTCAAGACGCTAAGGTGGCAAGCTAGACACAAGATTGCCAATCAAATCGGCCAAATGAGAACATCGACAACGCTGTTTGTCGCGCAAACCTCAGCGGGAACCGTTCTTCTTGTAACATGCTAACACTTGTGCTTCGGCCCAATCAATGCCGGTCAAATCAAACTGGGCATTAATCTCCGACATTCCAAGGTGAAGGGCCGGATACTCCCAACTGACGTTGTTCACTTCAATGATCTTAAGGCCTTTGCGGTTAGTTTGCAGCTCGTCCATGCTTCTAAAAAAGCGCTCCCCAACGCCTCTAAACTGCGTTTCTCCTGATCGGTAAGTGCCAAACCAATCCTGAGCAAGCCGCAACTCGGCGGGAGGCCCATAAGGTATCGCAAAGGTCATGTATGCCGAAATCTCTGTTCTTGGAGCAGGACCGTCTAAAACGTCTTTGTAACCTAGTGGAGTCGCATGTGGTCGCCCAATAGCTGACTTAGCTGCTTTGCACTCAACCCCTGCTTTTGTGTCAATGCGCCATATGCGCCACCCGTCTTGCTCAGACTGAAAGGTCATATAGATGCCCTGATCTACCTCACGTTCCTGACCGATAACCCAAGGGCTGGATGCGTGAAGAAGAAGGGTTAGGGCAGTTGCCGCAATCGATGAGTTCATTCTGCAACTCCTTCTATTCAATCAACAGCATACCTTAAGTTAGACACCCGATTTCAGTCAAGGTTTGGTTGACAGGCAGTGAACTTGCAAAATCACTGTTTGCAAATCGCAACATTTTGGCTTGACGCTCTGTTTGCAATCTGCAACAAATGCCTCCTCACCCAGGAGGCACCATGTCCCAATTCATTTATCCAGAGGATCGCACCCCCAAAGCGTGGCTGCGTCCGCACTCGCTTGATGGTTACGAGAGCGACAGCTTGATCGCCCGTGTTGGGGCGGTGTTTTTGGTCGGCCTGACGGCCAGCGGCATCATTTGCGGGCTGGGGCTTGCCTTGGCCTTGTTCATGGGGCTGGCCCGATGAGCGTCGCCAGCTTTGATCGCTTGCCTGCCGCCGAAGGCTGGCGCGTTGTGCAGCCATCCCCGCCAAAGGCGAAGGCTGACACACCTGTCACCGTGTCGGTGAAGCGGCGCACCAGCGGCTTGGTTTTGACCATCTCAATCTCTGATCAGGTGTTCTCCGGCTTGGGAGAGCCTGCGAGCATCAGCGTCTCTGAGAACACCTCCGAGAATGCCTTGATGCTTCAGAAGCACACAGGCGAGGCCTCTGAGGCTTTCCCCGTTGGGCGGGTTGGCAAGATCGGCAAGGCCCCGCGCCGCCAAATCTCACTGCTTGCTTGGCACAAGATGGTTGCGACTGACAAGCCAGTCGCCGCCAACAGCGGCCTTATCTCATGGAAAGGCCAGCCCACCTTGGTGATCCGCTTGCCACTTGCGGTGCTCGAAGCCCGGAGGCCTGTGCGATGAGCGGTTTAGCCTTCACTTGGATTAAATCGGCGCGTCGATTCAACGCCACAGTTTGGGTTGTTGCATTTAACCGTAAGCTGTTTGTCGCCAAATGGATGAAATGTTGGGTGCGGTTTTTCAGAGACGACCTGCGCTGCGGCACCACAAACCGCACAGCTGAATTTGGATTTTGGAGGATTTCGGCCCGCCTCAAGCGCCGCAATTCTTTTTTCCAACTCCGGAACCCGCTCGGCCAAAGCAACGATTTTTTGCCATTCCGCCATTTTGATGAGGACGTTCATTATGTCTGAAGCACCAACCATTGAGACAATTTCCTTTCCGTTTCATGACGTTGCTGACGATCATGTAACAAACACAGATCTTGCACACACAACTTTTGGTGCGAGCCCAATTCTTTATGGACCCCACAAGGGCAAGGTCAAGCTTTGGCGGGTTAGAAATCTGAATTGGGACATCATCGAAACCATGATGGTGCTTGATCAAGCGCAAGTGCAAACACTTGCATCAGCCCTGCAAGCTGCAATGGCAAGAGCCTCTTCCCAAGAGGTGCAACCATGAGCTGCCATCACATCATGATTGACCTCGAGACCGAAGGCACCCGCGCAGGCTGCGTTATCCGTCAGATCGGTGCCGCGAGCTTTAATCCGTTTACGGGCGAGGTCGACCGCACGTTTGAAATGAACCTCGATGTTGAGGAGCAGCGCAGCCGCTTTGGGCTGGTCAGCGACCCCAAGACACTTGTTTGGCTGCAGGCTTTGCCGGCCAACATTCAAGAGGCGATGACGCGCGACCCCAAACCCGTGGGCGAGGTGATCATGGCCCTGATCCGCGCTTTTGACTGGAGCCACCCAGACATGCGGCTTTGGTGCCATGGGGCGACGTTTGATGAGCCCATTCTGCGTGAGTTGATCATTCGCTTTGGCATTGAGGTTGGGCTGAAAGATTTGGTGCCGTGGGGCTATTTGAAGGCAAGATGCACACGCGACCGACTTGAGCTCGCAGGCGTGAAGGTCGAACGCGACGCGGCGAAATCCCATACCGGCCTTGAGGATTGCATCAAGCAGATCAAGGCCTTGAGCGAGGCAACCCGCATCATCGAGGGCTGGAAGAAAGCCAAGGCCGAGATGGATGTGGTCATTGCCGACTGCACCGAGGAGGAACGGTTCCCCGGTGAGCTTCCGGTTGAGACTCTTGGTCCCTTTAAAACCCCAACCTTTGGGCCGTCTTGGGCACCGGCGGTGAGCATGCCGACAGAGCCACTCACCGTCCTGGACGAGAAGGCGATCCGCTGATGAGCGCCGAGGTCTATCTCTTCCCCGGCACGGCGCGCCTGACCGACAGGCAGAAGCGCCAGCAGCGGCTGCACCACAATGAGGCTTTGCTGGCCCTGCTGGAAAAGCCCGGCCATTCCGCGCGCAATCTGCATCGCCAGCTTTCACGCCTGATTTCTGTCAGCTGCGCCCACGCCTTGGCCGACGACATCCGCGATCTGGTCACCCGCGCCAACGAGCTGTCGCTCGAGATCGAGACCATCACCTTCGCGCTTGCCGCCGATGTGATGCGGCTCGACGCAGATTTGAAAGGAGAGTGACGATGAATGTGGCCTCCCGCATTGCCGAAGAAATTGAGATTCGTCTGGACGTGAAGTCAAACAAGACCGCGCCCCAAAGCCTAAGTTCGGCCAGCAAGGAAAAGCTGCGCCAGTTTGTTGCTCGCGTTGAGAACCTTGAGACTGAACGTCGCGACATCGCCGAGCAGATCAAGGAGGTTTATGGCGAAGCCAAATCCCTTGGCTTTGACACCAAAGCCCTGCGCGCCGTGATCAAGCTTCGCAAGCAAGACGCCAACGCGCGCGACGAGGCCCAGATGATGCTTGACCTCTATGTTGAGGCCATCGGGCTTTCCTGACCTTTTTCCTCCCAACTGGCCCGGCTCCGACAGGGGCCGGGCTGACTTTTTGGAGATCCCCCGTGCAAGACTGCCACTTGATCACCCTCGACAGCCAGCGCGCGCGCCACGCGACTGCGCCGCTGCGCCGCACGACCCGCTTCAACCCCGGCCTTGCCGTGGCCGTGTGCGGCGTTCTGGCCAGCCTTGGCTTTGGCCTGATCTTTGCCGATGCCATCAGCATCATGATTGGGGGCCGGTGATGGAGATTAGCGGACCAACAATTCTGACCGCCGACGGCACATACTTTAGCTTTCTGCGCCCATCAGAGAATCTCACACTAAATGCTGTTGCGCGAGGCCTTGCGAACACTTGCAGATTTGGTGGCCAGTGTAACCGTTTCTATTCCGTTGCAGAGCATAGCGTTTGGGTCTCCAGAATTGTCCCAGAGGAATTAGCACTTTGGGGCCTAATGCATGACGCGCCGGAGGCCTTTATCTGCGACATCCCAAAACCTTTGAAGGAAATGTTGCCAGACTACAGAAAGATAGAGAAGGCAATCGAAGGTCCTATCCTTGAGTTTTTTGGCTTGATTGGCCCGATGCCATCCGCAGTTAAGGCTGCCGACATGATTATGCTGGCAACCGAGCAGCGGCAGATTATGAACAACAGAGATCCATGGAGGTGGACACTCAAACCCCTTGAAGACGCAACACTTGAATGCCTTGAGCCCCAAGCCGCCTACGAACTCTTCATTGCACGGGCAAACGAGCTGGGGATTTTCTAATGGCAGAGCACCCAATCCTATTCAGCGGCCCCATGGTCCGGGCCATTCTTGAGGGTCGCAAGACCCAGACGCGGCGGTTGTTGAAGCCACAGCCACGCCTGTTTCAGATTGATGAAAAAGGAACGCCCTGCCAAGTTGGCGTCATACAGGTTGAAGGCCGAGCCTACAATCAACTGGTTTTAGGCAACGTCATACCTTCCGAACCAAGGCTGCACAGCATTGGCGACACGCTTTGGGTGCAGGAGAGATGGAACATTTTTATGTGTTCCCGCGATGCCGAAGTCAGCTGGCCGCTCAAAGCTATTCCTGAAACAGACCCAAGAAATGATGAAGATGAGGACGGCTCACAGAGACACAACATAGCTCTGGACTATTCCGCCACTTTCAAAGAGGGCGGCCCATGGCGTCCCTCCATCCATATGCCCCGCTGGGCAAGCCGCATCAGCCTACTCGTGACAGGGGTCAAGGTCGAGCGCCTGCAGGACATCAGCGAGTCTGATGTGATCGCTGAGGGCCTCACAATGACGGCAAAGGCGGCCTTTGAAGCACTCTGGACCTCAATCAACGGCCAAGCCTCTTGGGACGCAAACCCATGGGTCGTGGCCTATTCTTTTGAGAGGATCGACTAATGGCAGACGGCACCAAGATCGAGTGGACCGATGCGACATGGAACCCCATCACGGGGTGTTCGGTCATCAGTCCAGGTTGCACTAACTGCTATGCCATGCGGCTGGCAGGCACCCGTCTGCAGCATCACCCTTCGCGCGCGGGCTTGACCCAGCCGAGCAAGGCAGGCCCTGTCTGGAACGGCAAGGTGCGCTTCAATCAAGACTGGCTGGACCAGCCCCTGCGCTGGAAGCGCCCCCGCATGATTTTCGTCTGCGCCCATGGCGATCTATTTGCCGAGAATGTGCCCGATGAATGGATCGACAAGGTTTTTGCCGTCATGGCCCTTGCCCCGCAGCACACGTTCCAAGTGCTGACTAAGCGGCCAGAACGGATGCGGGAGTACCTAAGCGGTCGTCGTGCCGAAAGCGGCCTTCCAATGCCGCCATTGTGGCACATCGGCATGACGCGTGACGATCCAAGCTGGCAAGACACAATGGACTGGCCCTTGCCCAATGTCTGGCTTGGCGTGTCGGTCGAAGACCAGACCCGCGCCGACGAGCGCATCCCGATCTTGCTTGATACCCCAGCCGCCGTGCGCTGGATCAGCGCCGAGCCGCTTCTAGGGCCGGTGGATTTAGAGAACGTCGACATGTATCCCTTTATGGATCGACTGCGTGGCGCGCCACGGCTTGAGCCGAACTGCCCAACATGGCCGACCATGAGGTACGATACACTTCGAGGCCACCTTAAGGGGCCGGACGAGATTAACCTACCCCGCTTGGACTGGGTCGTTGCAGGCGGCGAAAGCGGGCAGGGCGCGCGCCCGACGTACCTTAACTGGGTGCGGTTGCTACGCGATCAATGCGCGGACGCTGGCGTGGCTTTTCATTTCAAGCAATGGGGCGAGTGGTCGCCTGTTAAGCTGTGGTTTGATGACGACGATCATTCAGGCGGCGCGGCTTCAGCCATTGCGGGCTGTTGCGACAAACCCGAAGCGCACACCGCCTCACAGGAATGCCTGTTTCGGCAAGACGACCAGTGGGTCCACTGGCCGCAGGTCCAAGCCAACTCTGCAATCGGTGCCCGCCGCATCGGAAAGGCGGCTGCAGGCCGAACCCTTGATGGCGTTATCCATGACGCCTATCCCTGCCGGGAGCGTGGCTAATGGGCCGCGTCCTAGTCGCCTGCGAGTTTTCTGGCACGGTGCGCGAGGCCTTTCTGCAGCGTGGCCATGATGCGTGGTCCTGCGACCTACTGCCTTCGCCCACGCCAACCAATCGCCACATTGTCGGCGACGCGCGGGATCTGCTGGACCAAGACTGGGACCTGTTGATTGTGGCACATCCACCTTGCACCCGCCTGTGCAATTCCGGCGTTCGCTGGCTTAGCCATCCGCCCGAGGGGCGAACCGTTGAAGAGATGTGGGATGAGCTGGAGGCTGGTGCCGCCCTTTTCTCAGACTTCTGGAACGCACCAATTCCGCGCCGATGCATCGAGAACCCGGTGATGCACAAGCATGCTAAGGCGCGCATCCGCAACTATCGACCGCCAGCCCAGACTGTGCAGCCTTGGCAATTCGGCCACGGCGAGTGCAAGCGCACCTGCTTTTGGCTGGACGGCCTAGAGCCGCTCACCCCGACCCAGATTGTCGAAGGTCGCGAGCAGCGTGTGTTCAGAGCCTCGCCCGGTCCGAACCGATGGGCCGAGCGTTCAAAGTTCTTCACCGGCATTGCCGACGCCATGGCGGATCAATGGGGCAGTCTATTGCCGATCAGACAGGAGGCCGCGTGATGGCCATGCAACCACCCCCAAAACTGGACATGAGCAACCTCAAAGCCGGAAAGCAAAGGTTCATAGGCGCAACGATCAATGGCATTGAGCATGCCATGATACCCAAATCGGACCACGACGCACTCCTATCCTCTGGTGAGGCTCTATTGGAATGGGCTCGAAGTTATTTAATGGAGAAGCCTATTGAGACTGCGCCGAGGGATGGGACGTACATCTTGGTGAAAGTGACGGACGATGCGGACCGTTGTGCAGGGCGGTTGTTTGTGTCTAGAATTTTGCATGACGACGATGTGGCTCTTTACCCCGGTTACGCTTCTGGCACTGAATTTCTGTCTCACTGGCGTCCGATCTTTGACACAAAGCCCGGCCATCTCCCCGAGCCCCTAGAGGCTTTCGCCGAGGCCCTTAAACGAGTGCGGAGGGAGTGATGATGATCAACTTCGTTTGTCAGCTCATTGGGCACAGGTTTGAACCTGTCCAAAGGTGGGAAGGATCGTGGTGGGAAACCGCACCAGCCAACCTTCCTTTGAAGCCAAGAATTGAGAAGTGCTCGCGCTGCAATCAATGCCGAAAGATTGTGATCAAATGACCAAGCCCAACCGCCTCGATTGCACGTGCGGCCCCTGCAAAGCATGGGGCGCGCCAAGCCTTGAATCGGTCCAGCATTGGCGAGACTGGCGAGCAAAGCTTGTGGAGCAGCGTCGCCTTGAGTTGCGGCAAAACCTTTTGTCAGGCGCAATCCAAAAGTCCACGCCATGCTCAGCATTGCGTAGGGTAGCGTCTGCGCTTCTGAAACCCACCCAAAACCGAAGCCCCGCTGAAGCCTTCTATGCAATGCAAGCCAAGCGATTTGGACTGGGCCAAGCAGCATGACCAAGCCCAACCGCCTGTCCCCAGCCATGCTGAAAGCCGCCCGTGCGCACAAATTGTCAACACCGATCCAACACCAGAAGGAGGCCGCGTGATGGCCAAGCAGTCGATTCTAGCGATCATGCTTGCCGCTAAGCGCAACGGACTTGCGCTGCGCTACATTCGCAATGCAGACGGCTCTGAGGTTCTTGAGCCGATCACCTTGACGGCAGAGGATTTCACAGCACCTATGCCTGCCCATGAGACAGAAACGCTCGCCAACGACTTCGCCAGGCGCATCCATCATGCTCAGCGGCGCACACAGAGAGGTTAAGACCCTTGCGCACGGGGTCGCCATTTATTGGCGATATGGCCGAGGTGCGGGCTCTGTTCCGCTTGCGCAATTCAAAGCCCCAACTTTGGCGGAGGCCCTTGAGCTTGAAGCCAACGGCACCTTAGAGCTGGCAGAGGCTTGGACTGCAATCCACAAGCCCATGCCCTCGATTGCTTATCTGTCCGGCATGCTGGCAGGTTTTCAGGCCTCAAAAAAGTTTGCCCGCATGGCCAACAGCACCCAGCTTGAGTGGTCGCGCTGCTTAAGCCAGATCAATGCCGACATTGGCAAGATGACCCGCCGCCAGCTGGAGGGCCCTGCAGCCACGCGGGAGCTGATCGCGTGGCGCGATCGCTACGAGGCAACCCCGCGCAAAGCCGATTATCTGGTCACGGTTTTGAAGGCCGCACTGAAGCATGCCCGCACCATGGGCTGGCTGAGCGGGGATCCCTGCGCCGGGATTGAGGCGCTGTATTTCTGCGACCGATCAGAGATCGTGTGGCATGCGGGTGAGATTGAGGCCCTCTGCGCCGCCATGCAGCCCGACATGGCCCGCGTGATCCGCTTTATGTGGCTGACGGGCCTTCGCAGAGGCGATGCTGTCAACGTCAGATGGGACGCGATTGAGGGCGACGTCCTTATTGTGCGGACCGCCAAGAGCCGTGGGCGCGCCAAGCAGGTGATTGAGATCGGCTCCGATCTGGCGGGCCTGCTGGCCGAAACCCCGCGTCGGGCAACCACAATCATGAGCGGTCCGACGGGTGCCCCCTATAGCCCCGACAGCATCACACAAGGCCTGATCCGGGCTTTGAAGCGGATCCGCGAGAAGCCAGGTCTTGCTGATTTTGCCAAAGGCAAGCGGCTGCACGACCTGCGCGGCAGCCACGCGACCGACATGGTGGCCAAGGTTCTGGCCGACCCGGCCCTGCGCGAGAAAATGGGCTGGACCACAGGCAAAACCAGCGCGCCGCAACGGTATGTCGCGCCAGTCACAGCTCTTGCCACAGCGCGAAAACTCGTTAGAGGGAACACAGAATGAATGCTGCTTGTAGCGGGCCTGTAGCGGGCCTTCACGCAAAGGCAGCTAAGTCATTGATTTGCGGGCGTAGTTCAGAGGTAGAACGTCAGCTTCCCAAGCTGAATGTCGTGGGTTCGATTCCCATCGCCCGCTCCATCCCTGTCCGTCTTCGGTCGTCCTTCCAATATCCCTTAAGGGCCGTGTGGCCTATTCGGTCAGGCGCAGGGATTCTTCGAGGGTCGCGGCCAATTGACGGAAGGCGGTGCGCACTTCGTCTGGATTATTGGCGTGGAAATAATAGCCGGCTGACGCACAATTCTGCAGGGCCGGGGTGATCTGGTCATAGACCGGGCGCACCCAAGTGTTGAACGCGCTGTCGCCATCCAGTCGGACATAACGCAATTGCACCACCGCAACCCGATAACCCTTGGCACGGACAGCTTGGCAAGCTGTGGCTGCAATAGGCCCTGGCGAGATGGAGTTCCAGTCAAACTGCATGCCGTCGGTCACGATGATGATGAACTTCTCGGGATTGTTTTGCGACCCATCACCCGCACCGGTGCTCAGAGCGTTACCACCTGCTGTGATCGCGGGAGACAATCGAGAGGCCGCCTGAGAATTATTGGTCCCGGCAAGACGGAAGGTTGAGACAAAATTCTTGGCGGCTTGAACATCAGCTGTGAAATTCATCTGGCGCTCCCAGCCGCGTGCCATTCGAGCCACGCCAAAGCGCGCGCGCAATCCCAAAGGATAGGCTTCATTCAACTCGTCAATCAGAATGTTGACGCTTTCCTTCATGATGTCGTGGCGCAGCTTAATCCCATTCGCATGGGCGCGCTGCTCGGAAGTGGCATAGAGATTATTGTCAATCAAAGCCGTCGGCATGTGACAGGCAAAGGCGCAATTGCGGTGGGCGGGATCACGGCGAGACAACGCCCGCAAAGCGTCCCTGCCTGCTTCATCAGCTGCCACGCCCATAGAACCAGAGCCATCGAGCCAGAGATCAACGTCAACATAACGATAATCGGCTTTGCGTGCTTGGGCGGCACCGGAAATCACGGCGTTGGTTCCCCCCGACACCGCTGGAAAAATAGCTGGCTGACTGGCTTTGTAGGTCAATCGCGCCATGCGCACACGGCCTGTCTCCGTGGTGATCTGCAATTGTGTGACCGCAGCGCGTTCGGCAGGCGTGAGATTGGCCATAAAGGTGGCGCGCGCCACTGATTCCATATCGGCATTGGCAGTTGATGGGGTAATGGCGGCCAAGACAGCGGTGTCCGCAGCCCCCTGATAACGAGTCTTGCCGCTGGTGGTCATGGCAATCTGGGTCGCACCCAGCACAACAAAAACCAGAGCGCTCGCTGTCAGGGCGAACGTCAGAGCCATGGAGCCAGTTTCGTCTTGAAGACGGCGTGCACGGTCTGATAGCGTCTGCCAGATCAAATTAACGATACGCATTACAAGTTACTCGACACACAATTACTGTGCCCGAAATACCGCCAAATTATGAATTTTTCGAAATCAGAAATAGTAAACAATTTGATAATTCAAATAAAACAAAGTAATTACTGCCAAGTATTTCTAGTGTAGCGGAACTGCTTTTCAACGTGGGACTCGTCGTTCGAGAAATTCAGATTCACGTCGTTTGTTCCAATTTTTCATTATGATAAGCCGTGAAACAGAAGGCTGCAGACGTTTACGAGGTCGCCTTTTGTCTCCTCGAAAAGTCATTAACCGTATTAGCCGATGTCGCATCGCCTCATGAAGCAAAAAACATAGTCTAATCAGGTAATCGCTTAATCGCCATTTTGATCAAAACTTATGCAACTACAGACGAATAAATGGTATTATAAATGCATTTATGTAGTTTGTGTGCGGATTATATCCGATTTTCAATAAGCATTAACACATTTTTGTGAATAGGTGAGTTCAACAATGAGGGTGGAAACGTGGATCATCTGACCCTGAGGACTAAATTCTCCATCATGATCGCCGGAGCCGGCTTGTGTATTGCGGCGGTTTCAGCGGCATCTTTCTTTTCGCTTGAAAAGTTCAAGGCGGCGCAGGACCAAGTCCAACAGATCGGTGTCGCCGGACGCATCTTTGCTGAAGCAGACATGATGCATGACGCGTTAAACTCCGACGTGTTGCAGGCGTCCTTGATCGGTCGCGGGCTTGCCGAAGGTACGGCCGCAGACATCAAGACCAATGTGACTGAGCACGGCGATACTTTTCGTCAGGCGATGGCTGATATCGAGAAGTTGAACGTCCCAGAAAGCGTGCACAGCTTGGTCAAAAACGCCAAGCCTGACCTCGAAGCCTATATCTCGATGGCCGGCACGGTGAGTGCACTGGCAACACAGGATCCCGACGCTGCCCAGCAAAAAATGGGAGCCTTTACGGCAGCCTTTGAGAAACTTGAAGAATCCAATGGTCAGGTCAGCGACGAGATTGAAAAGAATGTGACGGCCCTTGATTCTGCTGCCAAAGCAGAACTCAGCTTTCAGCTGATGCTCTTGGGATTGGTGGCGCTGGGCTCAATCGGCGCTCTGGTGGTCTTGAGTCTCTTTGTGTTGCGAACAATTGAACGGCCCCTGACTGAAGCCGCTGAAGCGATGGATCGGATTGGACAAGGCGACCTCAGCGGGACCCTGATCTCACGGACCCAAGATTCAGTCGGCCGCATCCTCGATGCGATTAATGATTATCGCAAGGTGGCAGGCCGTGCGCGGGAGTCTGAAGAAAAGCGGCAGGCTGATGCAAAGCGTGCCGAGCACGAACGCCAGCAATCCTTGCACCAGGTCGCGGAGACCTTCGAAGCATCGGTGGCCGAAATGATCCAATTGGTGGTCGCAGCTGCCAGCCAATTGCAGCAATCAGCGTCAACTCTGACCACAACAGCCAATGCAAATGCCGAGCACACAAGCTCGGTCACCAAGACCACCTATGACAGCGCCCAAAACATTCAGCGCGCCGCGCAGGCGGCTGAAGAATTGTCAACAAATGCGCAATTGATCTCGGAGCAGGTCATGGAAGCGCAGAATGTGGCACAGGAGGCGCAAAGCCAGGCGATCTCGACTACCGAGTCGGTATCGCAATTGCGCGATGCCGCTCAGCGCATTGGCGAGGTCATTCAATTGATCAATGACATCGCCAATCAAACCAATCTTCTCGCACTCAATGCCACCATTGAGGCAGCGCGGGCTGGGGCTGCGGGTAAAGGCTTTGCGGTGGTTGCGTCAGAGGTCAAGTCTTTGGCCGAGCAAACCTCGCGAGCAACCGACGAGATTGCCGCACAGATCTCAGGTATCCAGAATGCGACCTCTGGGGCGGCTGCGGCCATTGAAGTTGTCGCCAAGACGATTGGCAATGTGGCCGTCATGTCCACGTTGATTTCCCAATCTGTTGAGGCTCAAACCGAGGCGATTGATGAGATCCGCAATACCACCAGCCAAGTGGCGGTGGGCTCCGACATCGTGTCGCACTCAATCACGGCACTCTCGGGTGGCACTGACACCACGCGCTCTGCCGCTGGTGACACGTATCAAGCTGCGGCTGAATTGCAACGTCATGCGACAAAGCTGCAGGATGATGTCGCCAACTTCTTGTCCATGCTGCGCGCGGCTTAAGGGACTAAACGGGCCTGATGCAACCCATCAGGCCCTGGTTTACTCAACAAACAAATCGTCTGGCGTTGAGGGTCTGTGCTCGATTCATGTGGACCGAGCACCGGCCCAATTAATGCGACAAGCGGCCTTGCTTTCTTATGCCCGCTTGGCCTGCACCAATGCGGCGAGCCCGTCGAGCAGCTTCTGACCTGTGTCTACCTCGTGCCGGCCGAGGCTTGCCAACAACTGCAGTGTCTTGCCATGTACCAAGGCGGCATCCCAGTCCCATTTGCCGCTGCACATGATCTCATGAACTTGACACATGGATTGAGCGGCCTGGCAGACCATGTCCGCCTGGATGAAGCTCGAGCTTGAAATGATCTGTGAGGAGACCTCGTAAATCTCCTGAATACGGTCAGGGTCACGGGCTTTCAGCAAGATTGCCAACGCGTCTATTTGGTCGTGCATGACGTCTTCAAACTGGTCGCGCATTCCCAACATGGTCAGCTCGCTGCGTCCGGCCATCTCATCGACTGGCAACTTACCCAGCTTGCTCAACTTGCGCTTGAGGGAGTTATTGTTCGGTTTCGTTGTCATGAAATCGCAACCCGTATTGGCTTGAACATGCCGTCAATCTTGCTTTGATCAAGTTGCTGGCCGGCTATATCACTTACTTTGTCGTCGAGGTCAGTGGATCGACGCCCAGTCTCAACCCCGGCCGGTAGGCCCGTCGCGCGGACCCGGCGATCTGGCCCACGATAGGTGGGGGTATCAACCAAGGCGCGTGTATCTTTGGATAGCCACAAGATGCGCTTCAATAAGATCCCCGGCGCGACCGGCTTTGCGACCACGAAACTGGCACCCGCATCGCGATAAAGCCCAATTTGAACCTCACTGGCATGGCCAGCAATCGCAAGGATCGGTGTCTCGCATTTGTCGCCTTCAAACTCCATTCGGAAACGTCTGGTGATCTCAACCCCATCGAATTCGGCGGTCGAACAGTCCAGAATGATTAAGTCAATCGACTTGGTCTTGTGCAGTTCGAATGCCTCCTGCAGGGTCCGGGCCTTAAAGCGTGCGGCCAGGCCGAAGCCGGAAGTGACGGCAGCCAGCATGTCCATTGTATGGGCCCCGTCGGTTATCAACAGGGCGTTGAGGCCAGTCTTGGGAGGGCTTGAGGAATTACCGGTCACACCATCGCTCCTCTTAAAATAACTCTGGATCGGACGGGCGGGGCAGGACGTTCAGACCGGGTGATCCGAAGCCTTGTTGACCAAGGCGCTCAGCCAAATGCGCGAGAGGCAGACTGGTCAGTGCATCTTGAACCGCACCACCGTGCGACAATTGAGTCAACAAGCGCGATAGACTGTCGAGGGTTTGAAGAATCTGGTCGAGGGTCTGTGCCGCCATGACCCCGGAGGTGCCGGTTGTCGTGGCTCCGGCGCTTACCAAACCTTCAAGCCCAGCGGTGCCTTGGCGAACATTGTCGAGCTCGGACGCCAACCTTGCCAGCAATGCATCGGGTATCTCAGCCATCAGAACAGCTCCACATCCCCAACCGACGTCTCCCGGACCGGTGGCGGTGCCGGCATTGGATCAATCTGGCTGACAAACTTCTGAAAGGCTCTCCCGGTTGCAGGCCAGAACTCAACCCGGCGGGCATTGGTGCCCTCGGTGCTGCCGCCGAGGATGGGAATGCCTTCAGCCTCAAGAAAGCGCTGGGCAAAGGCGGCATTCGTGGCCCCCACATCGCGCAGGCCTTGGAACATCTTGCCTCCGCCAAACACCTTGGCCTCCAGGCGTGATTTCACCGCGCCCAAACGCATCAGATCATTGATCAGAAGTTCGGCAAGATAAGCGCCATAGCGGCCATGCGCGTCGTGGATGGCATCGGGGCTTTCTGGCAGCAGGAAATGGTTCATTCCCCCCACTTTGGCTGCCCGATCATGCAGGCAGATGGCCACGCAACTCCCGAGAATTGCCGTCAGACACACCCCTGGGTCACCACTGGCTTCATGCTCGCCCTGGTTGACATGGATGCGCTTGGCAAATCTGGCAGTTTCCGAGTTTGGGTTCATGTCAGCTTTCCAAACACACTTTCAAGCTTGGCTTTGAGCTGAGCGGTGGTGAAAGGCTTCACCAGAAAATTGTTGACGCCAAATTGGACAGCCCGCTGCACCAGATCTGCGTCCGCCCGACCTGTCAGCATAATGAAGGCTGTGTTGGCCACAGGTGGATGAGCCCGGATCGCCCGCAAGAATGCCAAGCCGTCAATCTTGGGCATATTGAAGTCCGAGATCACCAAATGGGCAGGCTTGGTGATCAATTCACGCAGACCGGCCTCACCATCGGCGGCCTCGCGGATATCCTTCACCCCAATTTGATTCAGGCAGGTTTTAACCAAAATCCGCATGGATTGCTGGTCATCGACAATCAGGACGTTCAAGGCACTGGCGGCTGGCATGACGGGCTCCCTAGACAGGACTTCTGACAATGGAACAGGTTTCAAGAATGGCTTCGGCGATGCGGCGCAGCGGAAGCTGAAGCGCCACCGCGCCGATCTCATGGGCAGCTTTCGGCATGCCATAAACAACGGAACTGGCCTCATCCTGGCCTAGAGTGGCAGATCCGGCACGACGCATGGCCAACAGGCCTTCGGCTCCGTCACGTCCCATGCCGGTCAGGATGACCCCGGTGCTGGGGCGATTGAGCTTGGCGATTGACAGGAACAGGGCGTCAACCGAGGGCCGATGCCCATTGATCAAATCTCCCTCCACCAGTCGGCAGCGCGGCACCACTGAATTGGCGACTTCGAGGTGGAAGTGGCTCCCTGGTGCCAGATAGGCGTGGCCCGGCTGAAGCGTATCGCCATCCTCTGCCTCCTTCACCTCAATGGCGGAAGCCTTGTTCAGACGCGCGGCGAACTTCTCGGTAAAGCCTGCCGGCATGTGCTGGGTGATCACCACGGGCGGGCACGTCACCGGCAGCAAGGGGACGATGGACAATAGGGCTTCGACCCCACCCGTCGACGAGCCGATGGCGATGATATGGCCCTGGCTGGCGCGGAAGGAGGTTTGGCTTGGTGCGGCTTCGCGCTGCATTACCGTTCTGACTTTGGCTTGGGCAGCTGCCTTTACCTTACTGACCAGATCGGGGAAGCCGTGGGCGGGATTGATCGCCCCTGATGGTTTACCAACCACATCCACCGCACCAAGCTCTAAAGCCGCCAGTGCGACATCGGTACCCGCTTGGGTCAGGGTCGAGACCATCACCACCGGCATAGGCCGCAGGCGCATGATTTTCTCAAGAAATTCCAGCCCGTTCATATTGGGCATTTCGACATCAAGGGTGATGACATCAGGTGTCAGTGCCTTGATCATCGCGCGGGCTTCATGCGGCTCTTCTGCGGCCCCCACCACCTCAATCTCGGGGTCGGCATTGAGGACAGCCGAGATCAGTTGCCGCATGGTCGCTGAATCATCAACCACGAGAACACGAATGCTCATGCCGCCCTCCGTTGATACGTGGTCAGGCCGATGGTGTCGAAATGGCGTTCGGCAGGTCCACTCACCCGTTCAGAGTGACCAATCATCAGATAGCCGCCCGGCTGCAGCATATGGGCAAAGCGCGCCCAGATCCGCTCCTGGGTCGCCTCATCGAAATAGATCACCACATTGCGGCAAAAGATAACGTCGAATTTGTGCTTCATCGGCCATGCACCGATCAGATTGAGCACATTGAAGCGAATGAGCTCGCGCAGACTTGTGCGCGCCGTCAGATGATCGTCATCAAAGCGCTGGAAAAATTGCTGACGCGCTTGGGCCGGGACGGGATTGAGAAGCTCGTTCCGATAAATTCCCGCGCGGGCTTCTTCCACCATGTGGGGGTCGATGTCCGTCGCCAGCAGTCGCACATCATGAGAGGCGGCATCAGGCAATGCAGACAGCAGGCTTATCGCCATGGAATAGGGTTCCTGCCCATTTGAGCAGGCAGCAGACCACAGCCGCACACGATCACCGGCACGCGCCTTGGGCGCTAATTCGCGGGTGGTAATCTCATGGAGGGTATCGAAATGGTGTGGCTCGCGGAAAAAGCGGGTGACATTGGTGGTCAAGGCCGCCAGCATGGCTTGCAATTCATCGCTACCCTCAGGGCTGTCGATGAGGGCGCAGTAATCGCGGAAACTTGCAAGACCCAATAGGCGCAGACGTTTAGCCAGCCGTGAATAGGCCAGCGCGACTTTGCCGTCGCTCAGCACAATGCCCGACATCTCTTTCAAGGTTCCGGCGATCTGGGCAAAGTCGTCAGCGGTCATGACATAGTCACCGCTGACGAGACTCTCCCTGGTGTGCTGGGCAGCCCTCATGCGACTTCAGCTTCAAGTTCGGGTAAGACTAAATTGACGTCGAGCAGGCTCAGAAGGCGGTCGCCAACCGGAATGATGCCGATGATCAAAGCCTTCATTTCATCCATCGCCACCGACGGCGCAGGCTGAATATCGCCGGCCTTGACCATGATGATTTCACTGACCGCATCAACCAGCAGGCCAACGGCGCGCGATCCGATCTGCACCACCATAATGACATTGCGGCCACTGGGTTCACACGCGCCCAGCCCGAGCCGGGCTGACAGATCGAGGATCGGCAAGATGGTGCCGCGCAGATTGATCACGCCCATCATATAGCCCGGTGTCTTGGGCAGTGGGGTTGCCGCGGTCCAGCCACGGATTTCGCGAATGGCCATGATATCGATGCAGAATTCCTGCCCGCCCGCCATGAAGGCCATCAATTCCTGCTGAGCAATCTCGGGATTGGTGTGCTGATCTGTCATGGCACTAGCTCGCTATCTTGAAGTCGGCGTGATTGGCTTGCTGGCGGCCAAGCACCACCAGTGCATCTATGTCGAGAATGAGGGCGACCCGGCCATCTCCCAAGATCGTGGCCGCCGAAATGCCCTCGACTTTGCGGTAATTGGTCTCAAGGCTCTTGATCACCACCTGCCGTTGGCCTTGGATGTCATCAACCCACAGGGCCACTTGCGAGCCACCTTCGTTTTCAACCACGATAGCAATACCGTCCTTGCCATTGATCTCGCCGCGGTCAGGTGGTGAAAAGCCCAGGACTTTGGCGGTGTCGATCAGGGGCAGGAAGCGATCGCGGAAGCGGATCACCCAGTCGCGCGCGCCAATGCGGTGGAGGTCCCCCTCGCGCGGGGTGAAGCTTTCGATGATCGAGGGAAGGGGCGACAGCAGAGTCTGGCCCCCCGCGCGCACCACCATGCCATCCAGCACCGCCAAGGTCAGCGGCAAGCTCATGGTGAAAACAGAGCCCTTGCCCGGCGTCGACGCAATAGAAATCCGTCCACCCAATTGCTGGATCGACCGGCGCACCACATCCATACCAACCCCGCGACCTGAAATATCCGACACGGTATCGGCTGTTGAAAAGCCCGGCAGGAAGATCAGATTGTCGGTTTCTTCATTGGTCAGATTGGCGTCTGCGGCGATCAATCCACGGTCAATCGCGATCTTGCGCACCCGCTCACGATTTATCCCCCGACCGTCATCGCTGACTTCAATGACAATACGGCCAGATCGATGCAAGGCAGCCAACCGGATTGTGCCTTCCTTCGGCTTGCCCGCGGCGGCGCGGCCTTCGCTGTCTTCCAGGCCGTGGTCGATCGCATTGCGGATCATGTGTGTGATGGGTTCGGCGAGGCGGTCAACCACGGTCTTGTCGACTTCGGTCGCCTCGCCCTCGGTGACCAGACGTACCTGCTTGCCGGTCATTTCGGCAACTTCGCGAACCAGGCGCGGCATGCGCTGGAACACCGACTTTACCGGTTGCGCGCGAATGGCCATGACGCTGTCTTGGATCTCGCGCGAGAGTTGTTCAAGGTCTTCCAGCCCGACTTTGACGGTGGAGGAAGCCGTCAGGCCGCATTCAGCCACGCTCTGGGCCAACATGGCCTGTTGGATTACCAATTCGCCCACCACATTGATCAGCTTGTCAATGCGATCAAGATCCACCCGGATGGAGGCCTGGGTTCCCGCGCTTGTGGCAGGTGCAGCTGCGGCAGTGGCAGCAGGCGCTTTTGTTGGAGTTTGGGGCGCTGTTGTTGGGGCCTCACCAGCCGATTGGATTGGTGGCACCAATGGGGCTTGGGCCGCGGCCAGCAAAGCCTGAATATCGACATCGGCTGCTGCTGGAACCACAGGGTCACTGGCTGGTGCTGTGGCCGCAGCCAATAAGGCCGCAATATCGACGTCCCCGACATCGGGCGTATCCAACGCGCCGCCCTTTGGCGCGATCACCAGATCACATTCATCTTCGACAAATTCGAAAATCTCTTGGATGGCGGTCTTCTCAACCGGCGCATCGAGCTCAATCGTCCAGCTTAAGCCGGCTGCCGTCTCATGAAGATCGGCAAAGGGGGCAAGCGCCTCGGCATGTAAGGTGACAGTGCAGGGGCCAAGGCGGGCGAGTTCACGCAACAACAAGGCAGGCTCATTGCCTGTCTCATAAAGCCGGACATGGGGTTTGAAACTGATCGTCCAGCCCTCGGGCACCATCGCCGCGTCTTCGGGGAGTGCATCGAGGTTGAACATCACCGGTTTGAAGCCAAACGCGGCTTCGATCTCATCGGTTGTGCCAGCTGGGGCTGAGGGTTCAGGCGCTGCGGCAGGCAGGGGGGCCGGACCAGCCCCATTCATGAGCGCCCGCAAGTCGTTGGCAACAGTGGCAGAGCGTTCCTCATCCATGGACGGGATCAGGCCGCGGGCAAAACTCACATGATCGGCAAGCACGTCAGAGGCATGCAACATGGCGCGAATGGCGGTATCGTCACAGGCTTTGCGGCCTGAGCGCAATTCGTCCATGAAAGTTTCAAACACATGGGCAAACCGCACCAGGTCTTCGAGGCCGAAGGCACCCGCGCCACCCTTGATCGAGTGGATCGCCCGAAATGCCGCGTTGATTGTCTCCCCATCACCATCGCCAAAAGTCAGTGCGGTGACACTGGCTTCAAGGTCTGTCAGCAATTCCTCACATTCAAGGAAGAAGGTTTGCTTGATGGCTTCAAAGGGATCATCAGCGGACATTGGGTTTATCCTGATACGCGGCGGACGACATCGACCAGTTTGACTGGGTCGAATGGCTTGACGATCCAGCCGGTGGCACCGGCTTCCTTCGCGCGGGCTTTCTTTTCAGGCGAGCTTTCAGTGGTTAGAACCAAAACCGGCAGACCGCGATAGGCCGGATTGGCCCGCACCCCTTCGATAAATCCAAAGCCATCCATACGGGGCATATTGATGTCGGTAATCACCACATCGGCTCCCTCGCGGTCGAGGGTTTCCAGTCCATCCACACCGTCCTCGGCCTGGACGACGTCATAGCCCGCATCGCTGAGTGCCAGCTTGAGCATGTCACGCATGGTCCGGCTGTCATCGACGGTCAGGATTTTCTTGTTCATGGCGTGTCTCCAAGCGGGCTTAACAGGTCGGCCGGTGCCCCGAAGGCGGCCCATTGGGCGCACAAGGCCTCCGACGGGCTTTGAATGGCAAAGGCTAAATTGCGGTGGGTCCAAGCAGCATGGGCAGCCAGCAGGATTTGCAAGCATTGACCGCCAAGGCTTTCAACTTGGCTGCCGTCCAAGCTGACGGGTTGGTCTTCCAGACCATTTAAGGCCGCATGCACCTGGGGTGCGGTGCGGGTGTCAAGATTGGCGGGCAGGTGATAGACCGTCATGGTCAGATGTCCTTTAGGGCTCAGAATTCTTCCCAATCATCCTCGTCGGCTTGGGCGGTAGGCTTAGGGGCCGCCCCACCACGACCGAGCGGCTTGATCGCTGCGATCGTCTTGCGCGTGCTGGCCGAAATTGGGGTGCTGGATGCCGGACGTGCGGTTGGAATATGACGGGCCGGTTGAATCGAAAGCCCAAGATTGAAACTCGACAGCGAGGCTTCCAGCGCATCGCCCTCGCGGTTGAGTGCGTGGCAGGCCGCAGTCGTCTCTTCCACCATTGCAGCGTTTTGTTGGGTGACTTGGTCCATATGATTGACCGCCGAATTGACCTGGGCCAAGGCAGTTGCTTGTTCCTGAGCCGAAGCGGCAATTTCGGAGATCAAGCTGTCGATTTCGCTGACCCGGCTGACAATGCGATGCAACGACTCCCCGCTCTTGCCGACCAGGGTCACCCCGGAACTAACTTGGGCGGAACTATAGGAGATCAGTGTCTTGATTTCCTTGGCAGCGTCGGCTGAGCGTTGAGCCAAGGCCCGCACTTCAGAGGCCACCACTGCAAAGCCACGGCCGGCATCCCCGGCGCGGGCAGCTTCCACCCCGGCATTGAGTGCCAACAGATTGGTCTGGAAGGCGATTTCATCAATCACGCCAATAATCTGGCTGATCTTCTGTGCTGAATCCTCAATCGCGGTCATGGCTGCCACCGCATCGCTGACCACAGCGCCTGTAACTTCGGCTTCCCCGCGCGCGTCGCGCACCACCGTGGAGGCTTGGCGGGCACCTGTCGCGGTTTTATTGACCGTTGCCGTCACCTCGTCGAGTGCTGCGGCGGTTTCCTCGAGGCTGGCTGCCTGCTGTTCTGTGCGACGCGACAAATCATCGGCGGCGTTTGCGATTTCGGTTGCCCCGCTGCGGATCGAAGCCGCATTGGATGCGACAAAGGCGAGGGCTTCCTGCAACGTGCTCACGGCGTGATTATAGTCATCACGGATCTGCTTGAATTCCTCAGGGAAGTCGCCTTCGATCTTGGAGGTCAGGTCACCATCGCTCAGACGGCCCAATGCATCACCAAGGCTGGAAACGACCTGGGCCTGCAGTTCGGCGCGGGCGCGGTTGATGTTTTCTTCCCGCTGACGCATCTGAGCCGCGGCCTGCTGGCGGTTGGCTTCTTCCTCGGCCTCGGCTTTGGCCTTGGCGTCGAGCATGGCTTGTAAATCCACAACCGATTGGGCGATGGCCCCAATCTCGTCCTGGCGGTCAATCTCGCTCAAAGTTACATTGGCCTTGCCCTTGGCCATTTCTGCCAAAGCTGCCTGCAGCGAGGCCATGGGCACAATGATGCCCTTGATCGCAAACCAGATCAGGCCCGCGCTAAAGATAAAGCCCAGTACCAGAATGAAGCCCATGATCGTGTTGGCAATCATGCTGGTGGTGTCCGATGTCTTGGCCGCGGCGGTACCATAGGCTGCAATGGAATCGCCCAAGCTTTCCATCTTGGTTTCCACCACGCTGAACTGATCTGCAAATTGCTTGAGGACAGCCGCAGAGGGCTTTTCCCCTGTAGCCGTGATTTTTTGGATGGCTTGAGCCCGCTCAGCATAGGTCACCAATTCAGGCTCCAACGCCGTTACCAAGCCCACCAAGTCAGGGTTGGGAGCCAATTCCTTCGACTGGGCAATCGAGTCAGTGAAGGATTTTGCATGTTCAGCCAGATCGGCCTCTGCGACTTTAGGGTCGATGCCATTTTCGGGGTCAACGGCCAACATCGAGTTCAGCACATCCCCGCGCATGGCATCGTGCATCATGTCAGCCTGCATGTGCATCTTGGCCATTTTGGCGGCCTGATCCACCTGCATCTTGGCACCTATCAACGCATTGGCTGACCAGATGCCGGCACCGGCACACATCATCAGCATGATCGTCACGGCGGCCCCGCCTGCCCAGACCTTCTGCTTGATCGTCTTCATGTTCGGTTGCTCCTGCTAGGTCGTATTCAGACTAAAAAGGGTTGGTTGTCGCGCCGATGGATCAGAAAGCGACAGTCAGTCGGACGCTGGAAATCAAAGCGTCCTCAGCGGATTTCACGGCTCCGGGGTTTGGTGCATAGTGCAGGCTGCCCTGCAGGCTAATGGAAGAAGTGAGCTGATCTGCCACAGTCACTTCCACGCCGGATTCTCCCGACTTTGGTGTATCGCCGTTGCTGCGCGCGGTGTCCTTGAATTGGTCAGAAACATAGGCATGACGGACGCCAAGAGAGAACTGGCTGTTGGGTCGGCCGGGCAGAGCGCGATCAACGAGAAAACCGGCCGAGAAGGAACCGGTGAAGTCAGATGTGTCGCCGTCGCTCACACCCGCGCGCACAAAGCCCGTCACAGATGGTCCGGTTTCAGATTCGATAAGGGGCTGTTCTACCAGGCCGTAAATGCCCCAGGGTTGTATGGATGCTGCGGGCCCTGTTGGGCGATATGCGGCCACTTTGTCGGTGTAGCGCCAGCCCCCCAGCGCGAGGAGGCCGCGGCTGGTCAAGCCTGCTTCGGCAATGACCAGCGAGCCCTCATTGAAATTGTTCGATGAACCGGGGTCCCCCCAATTGTGCGCGCGGGCCCCAAAAACCCCGACGCGCAGATAGGAATTCTCCGTTGGCTTGAATTTGCCGACCAGGGCCAAAGACGTCGATGGGAAAATGGACGGGCCGTTGCTGCCAGTGGCAGCCAGTTCGGTGCCAATCCCATAGGGAGGGCCTACCAGCAAACCTGATGCGTCGGTTGCATAGAAATGGGCGTTCAGGTCAATATAGCCAAACGACACAGAAGTGTTGTCGCCAAAAGCTTGCTCAACGGCAAACTCATAGACTTTGAATCGGCCATCGGCGACTTCGAGATTGGAAACACCCTCTAAAGTGCCGATGCGGTCATTCGGGCGGTCCCCCGAATTGCCCAGCACATTCATGTAAAGCGTGGTACCTTTGAGGCCGAAAGCTTTTTCAAGATCCCAATTCACCAGCACATTGACATTGTCGAGAAAGAAGGATTTGCCGTCGGCGGCACCTTGGTGGGCGCTCACCCACTCGCCGGTATATTCGGCTTCAATCGACAAGCCGCTTGGTTCAATAGCACCGCGAAGCCCATCGAGTGGCTTACCTCCGTCTGCCAAAGCGGCGCTGGAGGTCAAAATACCGGCGATAAAGCCGGCCATCGTCATTTGGGTTGTTGTCAAGCGCACTGGAACTTCCCCCCGCATTCTCCGGCCACATGCTGTGACCGACCAAGCTTGAAACCCGCCAATTGTGTTGTCGTTGGCATTGACCTGCGTGCATCGAGAGATATTGGTCGGCAGGCTTGGCTGGGTTCAGCTTTACAAAAACTTTGGCGCGCACCCTTTCAGGAGCTATCGAAATGGAGAATGACGGTAACCTTAAATGCTTAATAAATGGATATTCCTGGCTGGTATTGGCAGGATTTGAACTTCAGTCGTCGTTTTGGACTATACTCACCGAGTCCCTCAGTTGATAATTTCCTTGCTTTTCAGAATGCTCAATTCATTTACTTTTTATGCTAATGTAACTTCGTTTACCGCGACAACATTTGATGCCCAGCCAAGCGCTGATTCGTTCCGTTGTCGGATGACCTTCTTTGTCGCTGCAGTTATAGATTTGTTCTATTGTAAATAGTCAATCAATCAATTTGCCAAATCTCATATCCACTCTATATCGCCCCCCGTGCCGTTCCATTGTTGGCGCGGCCTAGGAGAAAAACACAATGTTGACCGTAGGCGATACCCTCCCCGCATTTACCGTGACCGGCGTGAAGCCAGGCTTCAAGGCCCATGAAGAAAAAGGCGAAAGCGCCTTCTTCGACATCACTGAGACCAGCTTTGAAGGCAAGTGGAAGCTGATCTATTTTTACCCCAAGGACTTCACTTTTGTCTGCCCAACTGAGATTGTCGGCTTTGACAAGCTGGTCGGCGAATTTGCAGACCGCGACTGCGTCGTCTTGGGCGGTTCAACCGACAATGAGTTCTGCAAGCTGGCCTGGCGGCGTGAGCATCCAGACCTAGCCAATCTGAAGCAATATGCCTTTGCCGATACCAAGGGTGAGCTGGTCGACGGTCTGGGTGTGCGTGACAAGGCCGCAGGCGTTGCACTGCGTGCCACCTTCTTGGTGGACCCAAACAATGTGATCCAGCACGCATCAGTGAATAATTTGAACGTTGGTCGTAACCCAGACGAAATCTTGCGTCTGCTGGACGGCTTCCAAACCGATGAACTGTGCCCTTGCAACCGCCCTGCAGGCGGCGCTGTTCTCTAAGCTAAATGCGTCGGATGGCTGGGCAACCCCGACATCCGACGCCTTTTTTGTCTGCCTCGATTTGAGGCCTTGTCTGATGGTCGGCTGACCGAGGATTCCTCCCATGACGCTTGAACAATTGCGCGAACAAATTCCCGATTATGCCAAGGATATTCGCCTGAACCTTGGTTCGTTGGCCAATGAAACCACGCTGACCGACCAACAAAAGTGGGGCACTTTTCTGGCTTCTGCTGTGGCGATTGGTCAGCCTCAGGTGGTGCAGGCTTTTGAAGCCGAAGCCCAAAGCCGCTTATCGCCTCAAGCTATGGATGCGGCGCGATCCGCCGCGGCGATCATGGCGATGAACAATGTCTATTACCGGGCGCTGCATCTGATGCATAATCCTGAGTATCAGACGCTGCGGGCAGGCTTGCGCATGAACGTGCTCGCCAATCCCGGCGTGGAGAAGATCGATTTCGAATTGTGGAGTCTTGCGGTCTCGGCCATCAATGGCTGTGGCATGTGCTTGGACAGCCATGAGGCGGAGTTGAAGAAGCACGGTGTGCCAGCACTCACGATCCAAGCCGCACTGCGCATTGCCTCTGTGGTGGCTGCAGCCAGTGCGGTTCTGCGCGCAATTCCCTAAGACCACTCTGAGGGAATGGGGGGCGCAGCACCCGTGACGGTGATGCGCCCTTTGCCGTCTTTAAAAGTCAAAGCTGATCTGATCGGTAGCTTTGGTTCTGGGCTTTGAGGCCCGCCGCGCGATAGCGCGGGCCTCCGACACCTGCCGTATCCCCGATTTTCGGCTGCCATGCCGGTCTTGGATTGTGCGGGCGTGCATGCGGTGTTTGTCGTCCCGGCGGACATCATGGATCGTTCGACGGGCAAAGGCGGCCGCGGCAACATGATCCACCAAGGGTGCAGGATAGGCCAGATGCGGGCCATCGGCAAAAGCCAGATGTTGGGCGGCCATCCAAGGCTCATGGATCAGCTCACTTGGCAAATGCGCCAATTCGGGTATCCAACGACGGATGAAATCGCCTTCCGGGTCCTGATCGCGTGATTGCTTGACCGGGTTATAGATACGCGGGGTATTGATGCCGGTCGTTCCGGATTGCATTTGCACCTGGCTATAGTGAATGCCGGGCTCAAAGTCGGTGAATTGGCGGGCAAGCCACGTCGCGGGCAGCCGCCAGTCCAGCCAGAGATGATAGCTGGCAAAGCTCATTACCATCGCCCGCATGCGGAAGTTGAGCCAGCCGGTCGCCGCCAAGGAGCGCATGCAGGCATCGACAAAGGCAAAGCCGGTCTGGCCGGTGATCCAAGCCTGCGCCACGGCCTGATCTTCCGGCTTTGCCTGCCGCAATCCATCATAGGCCGGATGCAGGTTCCGACATTCGATATCGGGCTGGTCTTCCAGCTTCTGGATGAAGTGGCAATGCCAATGCAGTCGGGCAATGAAGGAATTGATTGATCCGGCAAAGACCTGATCGCCAGCAGCCTGATAGCGGGCGAGCGCCCGTGACGCGGCACCATAGGCTTCGCGCATGGATATGCTACCAAAGGCCAAATGTGGAGACAGGCGCGAGCAGGCCACAGCCCCTTCTGCTGGGCTCGACATGGCTTTCCGATAGGGCCTGCCACGATCGGCCAGAAAGCTTTTCAAACACGACACACCCGCCGCGCGGCCACCGGTTTGGCGGTCTGGGCAGGGCTCATCAGCCAGACCCAGACCTGCAGCATCCGGCATTTCGTCGCTGCGCCAGTGGACAGCCCGGATATGGTCGGGGGCGGGCAAGACCGCCTCACCCATCAGAGTGTCCCAGCGCGTGGCCCAGCCATTTCGTGTTGTAGGCCCGCGCCAAACCCCGTGTTGGCGAAATTCCTGCACGCCAACTCCGGCACGACGGGCCCAGGCGCGCACAGCCTTGTCGCGCTGATAGGTCCATAAAAGCCCGGTTTCCTCATGGGCGTGAATGGTGCGGATGCCGTGGGTCTGATGCACGCGGGACAGCACGGCACATGCCTCGCCCACAACTACCACAAGGCCCGCCCCGCGCGCGGCAAGAGCCGCATCGAGGTCTCTGAGGCACTCGACCAAAAAATCATAGTGGCGGGCTGACATTTCCGGCTGTGCCCATAGATCGGGCTCAATGATGTAGAGCGGCAGGACGGGATTGCCGGTCGCACATGCCGCCACCAGAGCCGCATGATCATGCACCCGCAAGTCGCGCTTGAACCAAACGACTTCCAGCATGGCCAGCCCGCCCCCTCAGCGTCCGGCCTGCTCGGCCACCAGCTTGGGCAATTTTTCCTTCAATTTGAAAAAGCCCCCGGTCGCCAAGGGCCATGTCTTGCTGTCCCAGGCCCGTCTGAGGCGGACGAGCCGGATGCCATGGGAGGTCAGGGCGGCTTGCACATCTGCCAATTGCCACCCAGTCGGGCCGACTGGGGCATAAGGGGTGACAATCTCGCGCACATTGAGGCTGGTTGCCCACGCCACCAAGTCCTCGACGGATGCCCGGACTTGGGTGTCGACGTCAAAATCGGCCTGCATCCGGGCACACGCATCCTGCTCGGCACGGCGCAGAAAGCAGTTCTTGGGCCCATCGTTGGGGCCGATGATTGCTGAACCGAGCACCGCCGCACCAACCACTTTGGCTGGTATATTGATGGAGTGCGGGTGCAGATCGTCAGCGGTCAGCAATAAGCCCACCCGGCGTTCCAAGCACATCTCAGCCAGCGGCAATTGTCCCGGCCCCGTTTCAAGGAATGGTTCTGCCAAGGGTAATGCCGTCTCATTCAATTGCCCAACAGGATTGAACCGGCCTTGGGTATGGGCTTCGATATTGCTGGCGCGCGCCACATAATGCTTGCCCTTGGTGTGCAGGCCCGCAACCCAGCGCCAAGATAGGGTGTTGGAGGCGACATCGGCATCCATGAGGTGCTTGAAGAAAAAATCTGCACCCAATTGCCAGGGCAATTGCAATGTAAAAATCCAGATGCTGGCAAACCACATGCGTGCGTGATTGTGCAGCCATCCCAAAGTCGTCAGTTCCTCTACCCAGGCATCAAAACACGCAATTCCTGTTTGTCCTGCGCGGGCTTGGGCAAGGCGGTGGGCGAGGTCCGCATCGTCAGCCTCCAGCCTCTTTAAGGCGAGGCGATCGGAATTGAAGCGGGTCAGAACTTGGGGCCGCAATTCCAGCCACCCCTTCCAATAGCTGCGCCAATAGACTTCCTGGATGAATTTCTCCGCCTTTACAAAGCCATGCACTTGCAAGACCCGTCGCCCCACTTCTTCTTCAGTCAGGATGCGCCGCGCCAGCCAGGGTGAGAGGGCCGATACGTTCGAACGATCCTGCGGCCCCAAATCCGTGTTGCGCGTGCGCGCATAGGCAGGTCCTGCTTGGGGAAGGAACGCCTCCAGCCGCGCCAGACCTGCGGCGCGCGTGGGCGTCCAGTCAACATGGCTCAAAGGCTGCAGAGAGTGGTTATACTGCACTAATGACATAATATGCCTACGCATCATTGCCTGTTGTGGATCAGGTTGCTGAGGTTTGGCATTCAGTCAGATGTGACCCGCACAATGTGAGCTTTAGGTGCGGCAATAGTCAGTTTCACCAGCATCAGGTCGAAAGCTTAGATTCAGAATCTGGCGGACTTGGGGGACGTTTCGGTTAAGCGCAACGTCAAGCGCGTATTGAGGTGCAAACAGTCCGGTATCGCCGCACAGCACTATATCGGGCATCACGGGTCCGACAGTGCTTTTGCCCGAGACATCGAGAAACTCTGCAGACGGTGAAGCAAACACCAATTGGCTGTGCTTAAGGCGGAAGAAGGCAATCTCACCGAGTTCGGTGGTCGGGTTGGAGCTTGGCGCACCAATGAGGATGCCAAGGTTGAAAAACTGGATCGCGCGCGCAAGCTGAGTGGCTGAAGAGCCCGTATCCTGATCCATAAGGACCCGCACCCGGGCAGGTGCGAGTATGGAAGCAAATTGCGACACCCCCTGGCCCTCAAAATGACGCGTTGCCTCCATCGGGATTGAATCCAATGCTGCGACACCGTCCGCCCCCAGAATGGCGCGACGCCACGGCGTAAACCGAAGCAAGGGGGGCACAAATTCAGCCAGCGCGTCTTCGTAGGCCTTAGAGCGCTTCCAACGCTTTCCTCCGCTTAATGGCACATCCTTGTTGGTCAAAACCGCCAATAATTGAGAGGTCATACGACCCGCACCACCGCGATTTCCGCGCAAATCTAGGATGATGTCTGTGACTTTACCTTGAGAGAGAGCAGCGCGCAGCTGAGTCAAGAGCGCACCCCATTCATTTTCATAACGCTGGTCAAAGGCTCCAACAGTCAGACGGGCCACGTTCATATCGACCACAAGAGAAAAAGGCACATTCCCCCTTTTGTCTTGTTTGCCGCCCCCCGATTTGCTGAGGAGTGGGTGGGTCCGCTTGGACATTGTCACCCCGTCTATCACCATCTGTGCGCCATCTTGGAAGGTGAGGCGAAAGGGGCCGTCGATACCCCAGAGCCATAACATATCTGGGCCGCGACTACGTATGCGTTGGGGCAGGTCCAGCGGATTATAAGAGCTATAGCTTTGCTTGGCCCAAGCAACGAAGTCGGCGGCGGGCCGTCCATTAATGCGCTCGACAGGGCGATTGTCGATCAAGAGGGACCCATCAGATCCCAGTGCAATAGGCCTGTCCAACCTCTTGCCGCCGCGCGCAGCATCCAGATTCCAGTTTTCGTAGGGAAACATGACATAGATGTGTGACGAGCGATACGTGCCAGCGAGCCCCATCGCAGCCGCCGCGACCTCACGGCGGGATATTGTGGCCGGTAGCGCTGCTTCAATATTGGCAATAAACGCATTGGTCTGGCTTATCTCAGGGATTGGCGCGCCGTCAGGGATCGTCGCCCTGATAGTTTGGTCAAGAGCGCGGAGGTCGTCGATGGCCGATCGTCGATCAATTTGGCCTTCGACAATTCTTGCGGGCGCATCCAGCAGGATTGGTCCACGCGGTGTTTGTGCCCCTGCCGAACCAGCCAAGGCCAAGACAAACAAGCCAAGGGCAACAGGCTTAAACCCATAATCCATCGTCTTCCCCAAATTCAATTAGCCGATCTGGTATAGGTGACCAGCCGAATTGATCTTGTAAAAAAGCGACATGTGAACAGCCGCGTACACGGTCAGCCTTGGGCGTAACGCCGCTCCATAACCGATAGGCTGAAGTGAAATGGGCTTGGTCAAAAAAGCCGTATTCCAGAGCAATGTCCACAAGGCTTTTGGTTCCAGCAAGCACGTCGCGCCGTGCCGCCTGTAGTCGACTGAGCATTCTACCTGCAGCCATCGTTTGACCAGTTTGCGCGCGGGCCAATCTTTGCGTTTGGCGGAGCGATAAACGGCGTTCTTGCTGTGAATCAGGGGCCGCTGGAACACCACCACCGGCTCCCAACCTGGTCACGCATTCCTGCGAGATTGGCACAAGCTTTTCGGTTAGACTGGGCAGATAAACGTCCGATTGTCCAAGAGTGTTGTTTGCAACAGGTCGAACAGCCACAGGCCCGTTGGCGCGGATCTGGCAGGCTGCAAAAAATCGATGAGGACCTGCAATGACAGGACCTGACAAAGAGGCTTCCCCTGGGCGCTGGAATGTTGCCGTCACGCCTGGCAGCGGAATGAAGGCTTGGGTTTTGCCCTGGGCAATGATCGAAAAGGTAAGTTCATTCGAAGCAGATCGGTCTGGTCTCAAAATCATAAAGCGTGCCATTGTCTGCCTCTCAGTCTTTGCGCCATAAGCACGCCATTGAGCTTACCTTGAAGTAAGAATGCTCAGAAGGGAATGTCAAATCGTGACGAAGCATGAGGAGTTTGGCAGAGGGCAACAGGAGCACATACGGGCCCCAGCAGTCCAAACTGGTTAGATTCGCGCCACTTAGATCGGCGTATCCGGCTGAAACACGTCTCGTCTCTCATCCCAAACGAGGCAGGTAATCGGGGGCCTTGTGCCGCATGCGTCCCAATGCCCCGCGCTTCGAACAAGCCTCAGAATAGTTTTTTACATTCCGCCCAAACCCCCAATCTGCAAGGCCAATTGCGTGTCCGGCAGGTGGCGGTGGCGAGGGTGGGGCAAAAATCTTGCTTGCATTTGGGCCCGACATCGTGTCTGTGCGCGGCGGGCCACCCGCTCCCACCGGCGGGCGCTCATCTGAAAGGATGGGAATAACATGACTGCGAATACCCCCAAGCCGCATATGCGGCCCGCTGACCCGCGCTTTTCCTCGGGTCCCACCAAGAAGCGCCCAAATTGGAGCCTTGATGCCCTATCCGGCGCGGTTCTCGGTCGCTCACACCGCTCCAAACCCGGCAAAGCGCGCCTTAAACTGGCGATCGATCTGACGCGTGAGGTTTTGCAAGTACCCGATGGCTATCGCATCGGCATCGTCGCTGGTTCTGACACAGGTGCGGTCGAAATGGCCATGTGGTCCATGCTGGGTCCCAAGCCTGTGGCAACACTTGCCTGGGAAAGCTTCGGCGAAGATTGGGTGACCGATGCGGTCAAGCAATTGAAACTCGACACCACGGTCATCAAGGCAGGCTATGGCCAATTGCCGGATTTGGCCGCAATCCCGGCCAAGACCCATGATGTGGTCTTCACCTGGAACGGCACCACCTCGGGCACACGCGTCCCCAATGCGGACTGGATTCCAGCTGACCGCGAAGGCATCACCATTTGCGATGCAACCTCGGCTGCCTTTGCTCAAGCCCTTGATTGGGACAAACTCGATGTTGTGACCTTTTCCTGGCAGAAAGTGCTGGGCGGGGAAGGCGCGCATGGCATGTTGATCCTTGGGCCCCGCGCCGTGGAACGGCTTGAGAGCTATACCCCAGCTTGGCCGATGCCAAAGCTGTTCCGCATGACCAAGGGCGGCAAGCTGGTTGAGGGCATTTTCGAGGGTGAGACCATCAATACCCCGTCCATGCTGGCGACTGAAGATTATATCGATGCGCTCAACTGGGCTAAAAGCGTGGGCGGGCTTGAGGGCCTTCATGCCCGGGCCGATGCCAATTTGGCCGCGATTGCAGACTGGGTGGCCAAGACGGCTTGGGTCGATTTCCTCGCCGCCACCCCTGAAAGCCGGTCCAACACTTCTGTGTGCTTGAAAGTGGTTGATCCGCGAGTCACGGCTCTGTCCGATGATGGTCAGGCTGACTTTGCCAAGAAGCTCGCGGGCCTTTTGGACAAAGAAGGCGTTGCTTTGGATGCGGCGGCTTACCGCGCAGCCCCTCCAGGTTTGCGGTTGTGGTGCGGGGCGACCATCGACACCGATGATGTGATTGCCCTCACCCCCTGGCTCGATTGGGCGTTTGAGACCCTGGTGGCTGAGCTTTAGGCCCGCAATTTACGCGTTTAAACCCCTTCCCTTACTGAAAAGGGGAGGGGCCTCCTCCCCCCCCCCACTTTCTTAGTTTTGCGTGTCGCTGAGGATCACTCCCCGACCCGCGACATCTGCCCTCAAGGACAATGAATATGACCGAACCCCGCGTTTTGATCTCAGATAAGATCAGCCAAGCCGCGATTGATATTTTCAAGAACCGCAATGTCGCGGTTGATTACAAGCCCGGCATGACCAAAGCCGAACTGATCGCTTGCATTGGCGATTATGACGGCTTGGCGATCCGTTCAGCGACCAAGGTTGATGCCGATGTGTTAGCTGCGGCTACCAAGCTCAAAGTGATCGGCCGGGCCGGGATTGGGGTCGACAATGTCGACATCCCTGCCGCCACAGCGCGCGGCGTGATTGTGATGAATACCCCGTTCGGCAATGCCATCACCACAGCAGAACATGCCATCGCGATGTTGTTTGCCGCGGCCCGCCAGATCGGTGCAGCTGATGCCTCGACCCAAGCTGGCAAGTGGGAAAAGAACCGGTTCAATGGGGTGGAGCTTTATGCCAAGACCTTAGGCGTGATTGGCTGTGGCAATATTGGGTCCATCGTTGCTGATCGCGCCCTTGGCCTGCGCATGAAAGTCATTGCCTATGACCCTTTCCTCAGCCCAGAGCGGGCCATTGAGATTGGTGTTGAGAAGGTGGAATTGGACGACCTTCTAGCCCGAGCAGATGCCATCACCATGCATGTGCCGCTGACCCCTCAGACCCGCAATGTGTTGTCAGCTGAGAACCTCGCCAAAACCAAGAAGGGCGTCATCATCGTCAATTGTGCGCGCGGTGGTTTGGTAGATGAGGCCGCATTGGCCGAGCATCTGAAAACGGGGCGTGTGGCTGCTGCGGCCTTTGACGTGTTTGCCGAAGAGCCTGCGACCAGCAATGTGCTGTTTGGCTGCCCCAATTTTACCGCCACACCGCATTTAGGGGCATCAACCACCGAAGCCCAGGAAAATGTCGCCCTGCAAGTGGCCGAGCAGATCGCCGATTATGTGCTGACCGGGGCTGTCACCAATGCCCTCAACACAGCATCGGTCACGGCAGAAGAAGCCCCCAAACTCAAACCCTTTATCGCGCTATGCGAGCGTTTGGGTGCCTTTGCAGGTCAGATCGTCGATGATGGCCTCGAAGCAATTGAAGTCGAATATGAGGGCGAAGTCGCAGGCCTCAACACACGTCCTTTGACGGCCTCACTTCTGGCGGGGATTTTGAAGCCGCTCTTGGCTGACATCAATATGGTCAGCGCGCCAACCATTTTGAAAGATCGCGGCACCCCTTTCAGCGAGGCCAAGCGCGATTTGTCGCCGACCTATGACAGCCTGATCCGGGTCAAGGTGAAGACCGGTGGCAAATGGCGGACCGTCGCTGGTGCCCCGATTGGCGGCCAGCCCCGCATTACCGAAGTCAAAGGTATGGCTCTGGAGGCTGCCTTCCACCAACGCATGCTGTTCATCAATAATTCCGACACGCCCGGCTTTATCGGCGCATTGGGTACCAAACTGGGGGCCGCGGGTATCAATATCGCCACCTTCAATCTGGGCCGGGTGGCGGAAGGGGAAGATGCGATCGCGCTGGTTGGCATTGACCAAGCTGTGCCAGCCGCCTTGCAGGCTGAACTGAAGGCGCTGCCCCAGGTTCGCTATGTGAAAGTGCTGGAATTCATCTGATTTTGGCCAACACCGACCGCGGTTTAACCGCAAGTCGGCCCAATCAGCCTCCCTAATCACTTTTGATCCCGCGTCGGCTTGCCGTCGCGGGATCGTCATGTTCCAGACATCGGTTTGTCGTCAAACCACCCTATCGCCCCACACAGGTAAAGGCGAAGGTGTTGGCAAATGGCGCAAGCAGGCGCATGGAACAGAAAAATGGAGGTTGCGATGGCATTGACCCGTCGGGCAGCATTGACGTCTGGTGCCCTTGTTGCTGCAGCTTGTACCGCGTCGGCAGCCGCTGCCGATAATGCCCTGTTCGCCCATGGTGTGGCCAGCGGTGATCCCTTGACCACTCAAGTTATCATCTGGACACGTGTCAGTCCCCGGTTGGCCGGGCGCGATGTTGAGGTGACGTGGACCATGGCCACCGACCCGGCCCTGACGCAAATTGTCAAGCGCGGGAAAGTGCGAACAGGTCCCGCCCGCGATCATACTGTCAAGGTCGACGTGACCGGCCTCAAGCCAGGCACCCATTATTATTACGGCTTTTCGGTCGGCACCGAACAATCCATCGTGGGCCACACCCAAACCGCTCCCGCCTCTGGCGGGGCGCGGCTGAACATCGCCTTGGTATCATGTTCCAATTTTCCAGCCGGCTGGTTTCATGCCTATCAAGCCATTGCCCGGCGCGGTGATGTCGACCTCGTGCTGCATGTCGGCGATTACATTTATGAATATGGGCCGGGGGAATATGCCACCGAATGGGGCAAGACCGTGG
This sequence comes from Candidatus Phycosocius bacilliformis, assembly GCF_003112735.1. Taxonomy (GTDB): domain Bacteria; phylum Pseudomonadota; class Alphaproteobacteria; order Caulobacterales; family Aquidulcibacteraceae; genus Aquidulcibacter; species Aquidulcibacter bacilliformis. The sequence goes on along the minus strand of NZ_BFBR01000001.1, from coordinate 31,932 downwards.
GGCGGATCCCAGAGCCGGCGCATGAATGCCTGACCCTGGCAGATTACCGGCAACGCTACAGCCAGTACCGCCGCGATCCAGACCTGCAGGCCGCCCATGCCTGTGCACCTTGGCTTGTAACCTGGGACGATCACGAGACATCCAATGACGCTTGGAAGGATGGGGCGGAAAATCACGATCCCGCGCGTGAGGGCCCCTGGACCTTGCGCAAAGCAGCCGCGCTGCAGGCCTATTATGAGTGGATGCCCTTGCGCGATCCGGTTCCGGGCAAGCCATTCGAAGCAATCAACCGCAGTTTTGACTGGGGCGATTTGGCCACCATCGTGATGCTGGAAACCCGCCTGATGGCCCGCAGCTTCCAATTGGACTATGCCACCGATCTTAAGATTGGCCTGTTTGATGTTTCTAGTGGGCAGCCAGTTCCGATCACCGATCCGGCGCGCTTGCAGGGGATAGACCGCAAAAATCTGCCCCCCGGTGTGATGGCCTTGCCTGATGTAGCAGGCTTTAAGGCCAAGAAGCTGCTTGATCCGAGCCGTGAGATGTTGGGCGCCAGCCAGCAGGCGTGGGTGGCTGACACCCTGTCCCGCTCCGTCAGTTCCGGCAAGAAATGGCAGGTCTTGGGCAATCAAGTGATTATGGCAAAGGTCAAGTCCCCCGATTTCAAAGCAGGGCTGCCTGCCCAGGTCCTCGACGCAGTAGCCAAAGCCAGACCCGAGACGCGCGCCTTTTTTGAATTGTCGCGTTTTGATGTGCCGTTCAATTTGGACGCGTGGGACGGCTATCCTGCCGCGCGAGAGCGCCTTTATGCCGCCGCCAAGCAAGCTGGTGCCCGTCTGGTCGTCTGCACCGGGGACACGCATGCCGCTTGGGCCAATAATCTGCGCGATGATCGGGGCGAGATACGCGGGGTGGAGTTTGGCTGTACGTCGGTTACCAGCCCAAGCATCGCCGATACATTTGCCAATTTTGGCCTTGAGGGCGATGAGCTTAACCGTCTGATTGTCGAGTCTAATCCAGATGTCGCTTGGCATGATGAGACCAAGCGCGGCTATACATTGATCAGCCTAACACCTGAGCGGGTGAGTGCTGATTTTCTCGAAATTGATACGGTCAAGTCAAAGAGCTTCCTTCTGTCGACCGCCACGCGCTGGGAAGCTCGCTTTGATGCCAAACCCCAACCGTTGGAGGCGGTGAAGGACTTGTCAGGGTCTTCAAACCGGCCCTAGATGGGGTCATGAGCCTTGATAATGCCGCCCATCCCCTGCCGCGCCGCGCCCCGAAAATCTGGTTTGAGCGGCAGGAATTCGACATGATCCTCAACCTGTATGGTCGGGGGCAAATGGCGGGTGAATGGCGCGATTATGCCATTGATGATGGCCCGGAAGCTGTGACCTTTTCCATTTTCCGACGGGCCAGTGAAAACCCGCTCTACCGCATCGAAAAGCGTCCGGCACTGGCCAATCGGCAAGGCCAATGGTGTGTCTTGGGGGCAGCGGGCCAAGTCCTCAAGCGCGGCCATGAACTGGGTGCCACGCTCGATGTGCTGGAGCGCAAACTCCTCAAAGTCGTCAAAACTTAGGGAAAGGATGGCGGGTGACCCGGCTTTCGCTCAGTCACCCCCCACCGCGACGCCCTGGCCTATTTGCGCTTGGCCGTCCACGTCATGAGGAAATTGCGACCGTCTGATAAGGTCTGGCCTTGAATTAAGGCATGGGCTTTGATGCGGCCTGAATGCCAATAAGTGCCAGATTGGTCGGATGTGCGGCCTGCAAAGATAAGCTCATCCCCCTTGATTGTGTAGCGACCATTTTGGACCTCACTGCCATAAAAACGTCCCTTGAAGGTTCCCGCAGTGACGTCGGTAACGATGAATTCGGTCTTGCTGGGTGCACTGTCTGGGTCGTGGTTCAACGACACGTCCCAGCTTCCCAAAAGGGCTGACGGCGCTGGACTGAAATTGATCGCCTCATCGGCTTCGTTCACATTAATGGCAATACACCCGCCCAAGGACATGAGCGCGGCTGCCGCCATGATGATACCTGCTTTTCGTCTCATTCAACTTCCCCACATAGTGATCGTCCCGTGCTTTTCTTGCCGCAACGTGGGGCTTGGGGCCAGTTAAAGCCTTGTAAGGTGGATGCTCACGCCAGAAGTGCCTTTGGCATCTTCCGTCAAATGCGCTTCCAGAAAATGGTCGTCGCGGCGGGTATGCCATCAGGGGTCAAGGCATAGTCGGGCAGAGGGGGCAGGGGGCTGTAACCGGCCTTGGTATACAAATGCTCTGCCGGCGAACCTGTCTGTGTATCGAGAACCAGAAGCGATTTTCCACCCTGCCGCGCCCGGTCTTCAGCCGCCGCCAAAAGTCTTGACCCCAGCCCCAATTGGCGCACGCGGGAATGAACGATCATTTTCGAGATTTCGCCGCGATGAGGTTGGTTCTGTGGCATGTCCAGAACAAGCTGGACGGTACCAAGGATGGCCCCGCCGATCTCGGCCACCAAGAGGGCTTTGTCGCCTTGCGCTACGGCGCGTGACACGCCATCCCAATAGGATTGCGCGCGCGCCTCATCGAGTGGTTTGAGAAACCCAAGCGATGCCCCACCCTCAACGGCATCGATCAAAAGGCTGGTCAAATCGTCACGTTCGGGCGCGCTCAAGGCGCTTGTCACGGCCCGAATATGCATCAGGCAAAGCCCGTCCCGCCAGTCGCCAGGCCGCGTCCGGCGATATCGGCCAGCGTCTGATCCCAGCAATGTTCGCGATAATGGCCTGCGATCTCCACCGCAGTTGTAAACCACACCTCATCCTTGTGTGATGTGATGTGGGCCAGCGCCCGTTCGAAGGCTTTGATGCGATGGCTTTGGCTGACCAAATAGGCATGAAGCGGGATACACATGACGGTACCACTCTCCGCACCTTCTTCGAGCAATTGGTCGAAATGGCGGATCAGCACATCGGCATAACGCTCCGCACTCATCGCCAGCGCGCCATAGGTGATCACATCATTGACTTCGAGCGAATAGGGCATGCTCATCAGCTTGCCTGTCTTTGTCTTGATCGGCTGGGGTTGGTCATCTTGGAAGAGGTCGCACGTATACCAGAAGTCATATTCGGCGATCAGGTCGAGCGTGCGTTCGGTATGGGTGAGGGCAGGGGCCAAATAGCCCCGAATGCGCTGACCTGTGGCCGCCAGCACCGTCGCAATCGAATCCTCCAGCACAGCGCGTTCTTGAGCTTCGGTCATCTCATAGGAATAGCGGGTATTGTATATGCCATGGGAGAAGAACTCCCACTTGCGGGCGACACAGGCTTCAATAATCTCTGGGCAATGCTGGCACATCGCCACATTGAGCGAGATCGATCCGCGCAGATCATAGCGGTCGAGCAATTCCATCAAACGCTGGTGGCCCACCCGATTGCCCCAATCGCGCTGTGAATAGCCTACCACATCCGGTGAAGGCTTGGGCCAACCTGGCCGCTTGGGGTTCACCGGCGGCATGAACTCATAATATTCAATATTGGGCGCGATCCAGAAGGCGAGCTTCTTCTGGCCGGGCCAGACGATTTTGGGCCGGTTCATATAAGGCCAGTCGTCATAGAGATTAGGGTCAGCCTGCATAGATGAAGTTTGCGCGACCTGTGGGGGGAAGGCAAGGGGCTGCTTGATTGAGGCTCTCAGTCATGGGGAAATCTAGCAAGGCGGATGCGTTACGATCACGCGCCACGGCTAGCCCATTTACGCTCCCCAGATGATGCTCGTCGATAGGGATGACAGCCTGTCCAACAGGCCCCTATACTGCGCCCAGCAAAGCTCTTGGGAGACACAAGCATGCCCCGATCAAAACAGACATCGCGCCGCACAGTTTTAGGGGCTTTCGGGGCCGGTTTGACGGTGCCGCTGCTACCCAGTTTTGCCGCAGCAAAAGGGCAGACGGGGGCCGATGCCCGCTTTGCCAAGATTTCTGCTGACTGGCTTGATCAGACCATGCGGCTAAATCCGGTCACTGCGACTTGGACCGGTGATCATCGTTTTGACCATCTCCTGCCTGATATGTCCGCCAAGGGGCGGGCTGAAAGCCTGCAACACGCCAAAGCCAGTCTGGCCAAGGTGATGGCTCTACCCGCCAACAGCCTGTCGCGCGACAATCAAGTGGATCGGGCCATGTTGCTCAATGAGGTGCAGGCCCAGATTTGGCGCAGCGAGACCTTGGAAGAATGGGCGTGGAACCCCTTGGTGTGGCAGGATCAGGCCGGGAGCAGCCTCTATAATCTGTTGGCCCGCGAATTTGCACCCTTGCCCCAACGCCTGAAGGCTGTGACCGCGCGTCTGCGCCGCCTTCCAGGCTTTCTGGCTGAGGCGCGGGCGAGCCTTGTACCGAGCCGCGTTCCCACACCCCATGCACTCACATATGCGGCCCAGAACCAAGGCCTCAAATCTATCATTACTGATATGGTTGAGCCGGTAAAATCGGCTTTGCAAGGCGTTGACCTTGCAGCCCTTGATGCGGCAATTGCCCAGTTTTTTGCCGCAATTGACACCCATCAGAACTGGATCGAGACGACTTTATTGCCCGCAGCCAAGGCCGATTTCCGGGCAGGTGCCCGTGTCTTTGACCAGCAACTTGCCTATACCTTGCTGTCACCCCTCTCACGCCAAGAGATTAGAAGCCGGGCTGACGCGGCTGTCAAACAGGTTCGCGCCGACATGTATGCGGTCTCGGTTCGGGCTTTGGCAGGCCATGCCGATGCCCCGCCCATGCCCGCTGATCCGACGCCAGACCAGCAACAAAAGGTCATTCGCGCTGCACTTGACCTGGCCGCAGCTGATCGGCCCGCGCGCGACAAGCTGGTCGAGGTTTCAACGGAGGCAACCGAAATTGCCCGCCAATTTGTCGCCAGTAAGGATCTGATCCGTCTGCCAGACGGCCCTGTCCGCATCATCTTGATGCCGGAGTTCCGGCGCGGTTTTTCTGTGGCTTATTGCGACAGTCCCGGGCCGCTGGAAAAGCATTTGGACACATTCTATGCGGTCTCGCCCATTCCCGATGACTGGACCGATCAGCAAGCGATTTCCTTCACCAGCGAATATAATCGCCGCGCCATCCAAGATATTGCCGTACATGAAGCCATGCCCGGTCATTATGTTCAGATTTTCCACGCCAATACCCACCCTTCCATTTTGCGGGCGGTGCTGGGGTCGGGCAGTTTTGTGGAAGGCTGGGCGGTCTATGCTGAGACGATGATGGTGGAAGAAGGCTTTATGGCCGACGATCCGCTTTATCGTTTGACCCAGCTCAAAGTGCTGTTGCGCACCATCACCAATGCCATCATCGATCAGGCCATCCATGTCGATGACTGGAGCGAGGCCCAAGTCATGACCTTCCTGACCGAAACCGCCTTCCAGGAAGAACGCGAAGCCGCCGGTAAATGGCGTCGTGCCCAATTGTCTGTCACCCAGCTCTCCACCTATTTCGTCGGCTTCTCCGAACACATGGAAGCGCGTGCCGCGGCCAAGGCCAAACAAGGCGCGGCCTTTACGCTTAAGGCCTATCATGATGGAATATTGGGCTTTGGCTCACCGCCTGTGCGCTATGCACGCGCGCTGTTGCTGGATGAGGCGATTGGGTGAGGGGGATCACCCCCAAAACTTGCGCAACAAGCAAATTCGGGAAGCTGCGAGCACAGCGAGGCTTAGAGCCGGCCTGACGCGAAAGCCGACGGGTCAGTCCCGTGCCAAGGTGGCTCATGATTGTCATCCCGGACGGCGTTAGCCGATCCGGGACCTTGTGCCGCATTTTCACATGGAGGTCCCCGCTCTCCGCTTCGCTTCGGCGGGGATGACATCGAGAGTTAAAACCCTCACCCCCGCCCAGCAAACCAGGCGTCAATCTCTGCCACGCCCACCACGTCGGCATATTTCAACAAGAGGTCTGTCAAATTGGCGAAATGATAGCTTTCGTGCTTATCGGCCACGCATTCTTCCGGCACGATGGTGCGATAACCGTGGCTGAGGCTGTCCACCGCCGTGGCGCGCACACAGCCTGATGTTGAGCCCCCCGTCACCACAACAGTATCGACCTTGTGCCAGACGAGATAGCTGGCCAGTTGGGTCTCGAAGAATGCCGATGGCATGCGCTTGGTATAGGTGAGGTCAACCCCATGATCGATCTCACAGCGGGGGTCGAATTGGTGGCGTTCGCTGTCATATTTGATGTTTTGCAAGCTGTCGGCCGTATTGGTGCGCGTGCCCCAGACACCTGCATCGCCCGCATCGGGCTTGTAAGCCACCCGCGTCCAGATCACCGGCATGCCGGCCGCCCGCGCCAAGGCACTGATCCGGTTTGTATGCTCAATCTGGCGGGGATCGGTAACATAGGCGGTGTTGGGGAATAAATCCGGCCGCGTGTAGGCTTGCTGGAAGTCGATATTGACGACCGCCAGTCGTTCGCCAAAACCAAAGCGGGCGCGATTGGGGTTGGCGCGCACCCGCTCAAACATTTGCCGCGCCGTCAAATCCTCCCGCACCATGGTGGAGGCAAAGGTCAAATCAGTGTCGGTCGGGGCCATGGTGTCACGTCCTTGCTGCGGCAGAAACTGGAAAGGATATATCTTCTTTCTGGCCGGTCCGGCAACCTGCCAAGGCGGGCTGCATCAGTTCGGCTTGCTGGCCAGCGACACAGAGGGCTGCGGGAAGCCTGCGTCGACAAAAGCTGTGGCAATGGCCATTTGCGCCTCATAGGCAACCTGCCAATAATGGTCATTGTGGCAGAAGGGCCGCACGACGAGGCGTGGTCCGGCTTCTGCAAACTCAAGGATCTCGGTGACCGGGCTTGGATCGGCAAGAATATTGGCGATGCCGCTTAACGCAGCGCGTGCGACGGCTTTGGCCTCATCCGGCGCGATGCTGGCAGCCAGCTGAACGCGCAAATCCACTGCCCGATAGGGATTGGCCGAAAAATTCTGGATGATGGAGGTCGACACCGCATTATTGCCAATCGTGGTGCGGACATTGTCTGCCGTGTTGAGTGTGGTGGCAAACATCGTGACCTCGACCACCGTGCCTGAAATGCCCGCCACAGCGACCACATCACCCACGCGAAACGGCTTGAACAGGATAAGGAAGACACCGGCGGCAAAGTTTGACAACAGGCCCGACCAGGCCGCACCAATGGCCAATCCACCGGCGGCCACCAAGGCAGCCAAGCTCGTGGTCTCAATCCCGAATATGTTCAGGATGGCGATGATCAGGAAAATATTGAGCCCGATGGTGACGATGGAGGTGATCCAAGTCCGCAACGTCGCATCCATCGCCCGGCTGAGCAGACCACGCAACAAGGCCCGGTTTATGAAGCCGATCACCCAGCGGCCGACAAACCATAAAAGGATCGCGCCGATCAGTTTCAGGCTGATGTCGGCCAGTCGTGGCAGAAGCAGGGTTTCAATCTGGCTGATCGGGAGGTTGGCCGGGCCTGCGGGCAATATTTGGGACAAGGACTGCATGGCTCTTCAAAAGCGTGGATTTGTGGGCCGGGTCAAGGCGTGGCTGACGCGATAAGGTTTGGGACACGGCCTCGCCGTTTGGGAGGGCACCGCCTTGTGGGTTTGGCTTTTCTACTTGGAACCGCTTTGGTGAAACCCATGTTTCACCAAAACGGCCCATCGAGTTTGAGCGCGACATCTGGGTCGTCAAGTGTCGGTTTTCTGTGAAAACCGATCGCACCGCGACGCAGCAAAGCTGCGCACGTGACCACCCAGATGTCGCAAGAACAATTGAGAGTGCGGTTTGGCGACCCTGGGGATCACCAAACCGCTTCCAGACAAAAATCTTCTCTAAACGATGTCATCCCCGCCGCAGCGCAGCGAAGAGCGGGGACCTTGTGGCGCATGTGCGTCACATGATCCCGGATCGGCTGCCGCCGTCCGGGATGACAACACTTTGTATAATTGCACTTTTTTAACGGTGTCATCCCCGCCGAAGCGCAGCGCAGAGCGGGGACCTCCTCGCGTTCTTGCAGCACAAGGTCCCGGATCGGCTACCGCCGTCCGGGATGACAGCGCATTGTATAATTACACTTTTCCCAACGGTGTCATCCCCGCCGGAGCGAAGCGAAGAGCGGGGACCTCCTCGCGTTCTTGCAGCACAAGGTCCCGGATCGGCTGCCGCCGTCCGGGATGATACCCGTGTCACCCCGCCCCGCCGATGGTCAAGCCACCGATGCGCAATGTTGGTTGACCAACCCCGACAGGGACAGACTGGCCAGCTTTGCCACAGGTGCCGACGCCATCATCAAGGCGTGAATCATTGCCGATCATGGAAATGCGCGTGAGGGAGGTCGGCCCGTCACCGATCAGGCTGGCTCCTTTGACGGGCGCGACGATCTTGCCATTTTCCACCAGATAGGCCTCGGTGCATTGGAACACGAATTTTCCCGACGTGATGTCGACCGAGCCGCCACCGAAATTGGTGGCATAGATTCCGCGTTTGAGACTGGCGACGATCTCGGCGGGGTCCATCGAGCCTGACTCCATCGTCGTGTTGGTCATGCGCGGCATCGGGATATGGGCAAAGCTCTCGCGCCGGCCATTGCCTGTCGGGGCCACCCCCATCAGGCGCGCATTCATGCGATCCTGCAGATAGCCAACCAAAATGCCATCTTCGATCAGCACGGTGCGCTGGGTCGGCGTGCCCTCATCATCAATGGTGAGCGACCCGCGCCGGTCGGCCAATGTGCCATCATCAATCACGGTGACACCCGGTGAGGCCACGCGTTGGCCGATCATGCCAGCAAAGGCACTGGTGCCCTTGCGGTTGAAATCGCCCTCCAAGCCATGACCCACGGCCTCATGCAACAGCACGCCGGGCCAGCCGGGACCCAGCACCACATCCATTTCACCGGCAGGTGTTGGGATGGCATCGAGATTGACGAGTGCGACGCGCAAGGCCTCGTCAGCCAATTCCTTCAAGCGGCCCGACTCAATCCAGCGTGCATAATCGGCCCGCCCGCCAGCCCCCGCCGAACCACTCTCTCGCCGTCCGTCCTTTTCGGCCGTGACCGAGACATTGACCCGGACCAAGGGCCTCGTGTCGGTGCGCACGTCGCCATCAGGCCGCACAATGGCGATTTCCTTGCGCGAGGCTGCCAGCGAGACCGACACTTGCACCACACGGGGGTCCTTGGCCCGCACATAGGCGTCAATCTCGCCCAAGGTTGCGATTTTGGTCTCAAAACTCGGGGCCGCCAGAGGATCAGCGTCGGCGTAAAGCTTGGCATTGGTGCGGGCAGGGGCCGTGGCCAGACTGCCCGAATAGCCACGCTTGGCAATGCTGGCCGCCGCAGAGGCGCGTTTCAAGGACGCATTGGATAACTCATTGGCGTGGGCATAGCCTGCGGCTTCACCGGCCACGATGCGCAAACCAAATCCTTCTTCAGAATCATAAGATGCGGACTTAAGGCGACCATCATCCCACAGAAAGCTTTCCCCGCGTGTGCGTTCCAGGAATAACTCGCCGTCATCGGCGTGGTGCAGCGCGTCCTTCAACACCGCTTCAGAGCCAGCTTCGAGGGCCATATCGGTCAGTGACGGTGCCAAGTTGGAGGTCAATGCATGCTCGCTCATGAGGTTTCCTTTTCTGTCATGCAGACTTAAGCCCTGTTTGCGCCATTGCAAACCAGCCGCGCAGCCCGGATGCAGAGCGCAGTGTTCGCCGATCAAATTGAAGTGAAAATATAGGGCATATCTTAGCCTCTGGGCGACCTGTTGGTGGCTGGGATCGGCTGCAAAAATAGGCTCAGAACCTGGTCAAGGGCCCCTCTTATCCTTGCAGGCCCAGCAAAATTGCTTTGGCAACTGAAAAGCATGGTGTTTCCAATGTGTCGGCCTACTTTCCCCGCGCTGCCCAAGCGTGTTATGGCCACGTGGTGGAGGGGTGACTCAGTGTCGCCCTGCGACAATTTGCGCACATCGACGCACGTGACAATTGGTCTCAGAGAGCTATGTCGCTCCTACGAGACCCCGTCAGGTGGTTTGACGTGGTTAAGGGGAGCAACATATGCGTCGTTGGCAATCGACGGGATTGGCCGGATTGATCGTGGCGGCTTCGACCGCCAATCTGGCTTGGGCAGATCAGCCGCATGACAAGGGCCTCAGCCTGCAGGCACCGGTCACCGAAGTGGCCCGGGACATCACATTCTTTCATGATTATGTGTTGTTGCCGATCATCGTTCTGATTTCGCTGTTTGTGGCTGGCCTGCTGGCCTACTGCATCATTCGCTTTAACAAGCGGGCGAACCCAGAACCCGCCAAATTCACGCACAACACGACGATCGAGATCGTGTGGACCATTATTCCGGTCCTGATCTTGGCTGGTATCTCGGCCTATTCCTTCCCGCTTTTGTACAAGGAAGATCAGACACCGGCGAAATATGACATGACGCTGAAGGTCACTGGCCACCAGTGGTATTGGAGCTATGAATATGTCGACGCCGAGGGCGTTGGCTTTGATTCCAATATGCTGCCAGAGGCCGACGCCAAAGCGGCGGGTAAGCCTTATCTGCTCGGCACTGACAATGCGGTGGTTGTGCCGGTTGGCAAAGTGGTGCGCGTTCAGGTAACGGCCTCTGACGTGATCCATTCTTGGGCGATGCCCTCGTTCGGCGTGAAGATGGACGCGGTGCCCGGGCGCTTGAATGAAGCGTGGTTCCGCGTTGACAAGCCCGGTCTTTATTACGGACAATGCTCGGAAATCTGCGGCGTGAAGCATGCTTACATGCCGGTTGAGATCAAAGCCGTGCCTCAGGCTGAGTTCGACGCGTGGATCGCATCGCAAAAATCGGCTGATGCAGGGTCCACCAACCCGGCAGCGGTTCAATTCGCTGCCACCCAGCCTGCTTCGACCGCAACGGCTCAAGCCAACTAAATCTCAGGGACACATAAAACATGGCAAGCACTGCTGCTCATCTTGAGGCCCCCGCGATGGCGGATTTGAGTGACCGGCCTTCGGTCTTCAATCCCATGCGTTGGCTGTTGTCGACCAACCATAAGGACATTGGCACCATGTACCTCGTGTTCGCGATTTTCGCGGGCATTTTCGGGGGTGCACTTTCCGGCATGATCCGGATGGAGCTGATGGAGCCTGGTCTGCAATATTTCGGCGTTGCCGGCGATCCGACCGCGCAAGGCCCTTGGGGCAATGCCCATAATTATAATGTGGTCGTCACCATGCACGGCCTGATCATGATCTTCTTCATGGTCATGCCTGCCATGATCGGGGGCTTTGGCAATTGGTTCGTGCCGCTGCAAATCGGTGCGCCCGACATGGCCTTCCCCCGGATGAACAACATTTCCTTCTGGTTGCTGCCATTCTCCTTTGCACTCGGTGCGCTGTCGATGGTGGTGCCAGGCCAAGGCGCTGACCCCGGTTTCGGTGGTGGCTGGGTGCTGTATCCGCCACTGTCGACCTCGGGCCACAACGGGCCGTCGATGGATTTGTTGATCCTGTCGTTACATATTGCCGGGATCAGCTCGATCCTGGGTGCCATCAACTTTATCACCACCATCTTCAACATGCGCGCGCCAGGCATGACGTTGCACAAGATGCCGCTGTTTGTTTGGTCTGTGTTGGTGACGGTGTGGTTGCTGTTATTGTCGCTGCCGGTGCTGGCTGGTGCCATCACCATGCTGTTGACCGACCGCAACTTTGGCACGGGCTTCTTCGACCCCGCCCAAGGTGGTGACCCGATCATGTACCAGCACTTGTTCTGGTTCTTCGGTCACCCTGAAGTCTACATTCTGATCCTGCCCGGCTTTGGCATTATCAGCCATGTGGTTTCGACCTTCTCCAACAAGCCAGTGTTCGGCTATCTGGCCATGGCCTATGCCATGGTGGCCATCGGCTTCATCGGCTTCATCGTGTGGGCCCACCACATGTATACAGTTGGGATGGACGTCGATCTGAAGGCCTATTTCGTGGCTGCGACCATGATCATCGCAGTGCCGACCGGCATCAAGATCTTCTCGTGGATTGCGACCATGTGGGGTGGATCGATCGACTTTAAGACGCCCATGTTGTTTGCGATTGGCTTCATCTTCCTGTTCACCGTTGGCGGTGTGACCGGTGTGGTGCTGGCAAATGCCGGGATCGATACCGTGCTGCATGACACCTATTATGTGGTGGCTCACTTCCACTATGTGTTGTCGCTCGGTGCGGTGTTCGCCATCTTTGCAGGCTTCTACTATTGGATCCCCAAGATGAGCGGCCTGAAATACTCCGAGCTTTTGGGTGCAGCCCATTTCTGGGTGATGTTCGTTGGCGTGAACTTGATCTTCTTCCCGCAGCACTTCCTGGGGCTGCAAGGCATGCCACGGCGCTATGTCGACTATCCAGAGGCTTTGGCCTACTTCAACCATATGTCCTCAATCGGCTATTTGGTCACAGTAGCAGGCATGGCGATCTTCTTCATCATGCTGCTCGACATGTTCGTGCTGCGTCGCCGTCCCGCCGGGGCAAACCCCTGGGGCCCAGCAGCCACGACATTGGAGTGGACTTTGTCCTCGCCACCGCCATTCCACCAGTTCTCCGAATTGCCAAAGGTCGAGGCCAAGGATCACCACTGATCCAGCTTCGGTCTCTCACCAGACTTGGCGCGCTCCCGGAGGACCACTTCGGGAGCGCGTTTTGTAGAAGGCCACCATGACCGATATGTCTGCCCCCCAAGCGCCGGGCCAAGCCCCGCCAGACCGTGAGCCCCGTCAGCGCATTGCTGATTGGAAGGATTATCTCGACCTGATGAAACCGCGGGTGATGTCGCTTGTCATCTTCACCGCGGTAGTCGGCTATATTTGCGCGCCCGCAGACCATAATCCCATTCTGGGTGCGCTGGCGGTGTTTGCCATTGCCATGGGGGCGGGGGCCGCCGGCGCGCTCAACATGTGGGTGGATGCCGATATTGATGGGCTGATGAAACGCACCCGCATGCGGCCTGTGCCTGCTGGAACCGTCCATAAGGACGAGGCTTTGGCCATGGGTATTGTCATGAGCATTCTGTCGGTGCTGCTCTTGGCATTGACTGGCAAGGGTTATTTGGCGGCAGGCCTTTTGGCCTTCACCATCTTCTTCTACGCCGTAGTCTATTCCATGTGGCTCAAACGCTCGACCCCCCAGAATATCGTGATTGGCGGGCTGGCTGGAGCCTTACCACCCTTGGTGGCCTGGGCGGCAGCGACCGGCACCATGCCATTGGACGCTTGGCTTCTGGTGGGCATCATCTTTTTGTGGACGCCACCTCATTCCTGGGCGCTGGCGCTTTACAAGGCCGGTGATTATGCCTCAGCCAATGTACCGATGATGCCTGTTGCCAAGGGTGCGGCGTCGACCCGGCGGCAAATCTTTGCCTATTCAGTGGCCTTGGTCATTGTCGGTGCTGCCCCTGTGATCACCGGCCTTGGCGGGGTCATTTATGCGTGGGTGTCAATTTCAACCGGTCTGGTCTTCCTTTTGCTGGCGTGGCGGGTCCTGCGGTCCCGCGCGGGGGATTTGGATGGCAGGGAAGAGGGCCGGGCACTTTATTCTGACAAGCAAATCGATAACCGCCCAGCGCGGGATTTGTTTGCGTTTTCGTTACTTTACTTGACCGCCCTGTTTGCCGCATTGCTGTTCGAGCATGGGTTTGGGTTGCACAACACTGTGTTCGGGTGATCGACGATGTTGCTGCGTTTTCTGCTGAAATGGTCAGGTCATCCAACGCTGATGGCTGGCCGGTTAGAAGGGATCGTCCATGACTGAGAAAGCCCCTCTCGACCCGGTTGCCGCGCGCAACCGCCGCAGCATTGCGATTGCACTTAGCCTGTTTGCCTTTGTGGCAATCGTCTTTGTGGTCACCATGGTCCGTCTGCAGGGCCATGCCCTGAACAAGCCATTCTGAGGAAGGTGAGGCTGATGGCGATGTCGCGCACTGCCCGCTTCGGCTTGATGGCCGCGATGGTCCCGCTCGCCATGTTGGGCGCTGCCTATGCCGCGGTGCCTTTGTATCAGCTGTTTTGTCAGGTGACCGGCTATGGCGGTACCACACAAGTGGCAACCGAGGCGGCTTCCAAAGTGCTGGACCGTACCATCCAAGTCCGGTTTGACGCCAATGTGGCTCCCGGAGTCCCTTGGTCATTCAAACCAGAAAAGCCAGTGGTTGACTTGAAGCTGGGCGAGAATGGCCTTGCGTTTTACACCGTCACCAACCAGTCCAATCGCCCGGTGACGGCCGTAGCGACCTATAATGTCACGCCGCACAAGGTGGGTCCCTATTTCCAGAAGCTTGAATGTTTCTGCTTCCAGGACCGCACGCTGCAACCTGGCGAAAGCATGGAATTGCCGGTGATTTTTTATGTCGATCCGTCCTTGGCGACGGATCGAAATGTGGATGATGTGACCTCGGTCACCTTGTCCTACACCTTCTTCGAAGCCGGGGATAAAGCCATTGCGCAAGCCCAGGCTGGGGAGACGACCAAACCCGTTTCAAGCCAGTGAGGGAAGCTGAAGGATAACGGCTTTCCAAACTTGCCTCTGCTGGCAGGAACGCGCTAAACGACGAAATGAACTTGGGGATTCCCGTGCTGATAAGCCGGGATTTAGTACAGGGCCAAAACATGGGTCACGCCGCCGTAAAACATGATTACCACCTCGTCGATCCGAGCCCATGGCCGATCGTCTCGTCTTTGGCACTTTTCGTCCTGGCGATTGGTGCTGTTGTCTTCATGAAGGGCTTTGTTGATGATCCGCTGTCGATCATCCAAGGCTATTTCGCCAATGAAGAGGCTGCCAAGGCCGCTTTGGCCGGTGGCTGGAAAGCCGTTGAAGCGGGATTGCAAGCCAATGCTGGCTTCCAAGACCTTGATCCTGCACTGCAGGCCAAGACCATCGCCGACTTTAAGACCTCGCAGCAATGGTACTGGCTCTTGGGCAAGGGTGACCCGATCATTTTGGTGGGCGGCTTCCTCTTCACCCTCTATGCCATGGCCTCGTGGTGGGGTGATGTGATCAAGGAAAGCCACAAAGGCGACCACACGCCTGTCGTCGGCATTGGCCTGCGCTATGGCATGATCTTGTTCATCGCCTCTGAAGTCATGTTCTTCGTGGCATGGTTCTGGATGTTCTTCGAAGTGGGTCTGTTTGCCGACGAGCGTACGCTGTCGACCATCCCAGAAGTGGCTGAGGCATGGGCTAATTGGCCGCCAACCGGTGTTGAAACGCTTGATCCGTTCCATCTGCCCTTGATGAACACGCTTGTGCTGCTCTTGTCGGGTACCACCGTGACGTGGGCGCACCATGCGCTGCAAACTGGCAATCGTAAGTCAGCCCAACTCGGTCTGTTGATCACTGTCCTGCTCGGCATCAGCTTCACCGGCCTGCAAGTTCTTGAATATCAGCATGCCCTGCATGAAGATTATTTCGGCTTTGGCGGTGAAACCGTCGGCGTCTATGGGTCGTCTTTCTTTATGGCGACTGGCTTCCATGGTGCCCACGTCATCATCGGCACACTCTTCTTGGCCGTCTGTCTGTTCCGTCTGATGGCAGGCCACTTCACCCCGCAAAAGCATTTCGGGTTTGAAGCAGCTGCATGGTATTGGCACTTCGTGGACGTGGTCTGGTTGTTCTTGTTTGCCTTTGTCTATGTGGCCTTCGCATAAGGTCTGAATGACAAGCGATCTTCATAGCGGGCGGGAGGCAACTCCCGCCCGTTTTGTTTGGATCTATCGGGATCATCAAGTGCGCAAATCCTGTGCGCGTGGGTTGTTGGTTATGCTAAAGCCCTGCAAGCAAAACCCGTCGGAGCCGATTGAGCCAACATGACCATCAGTGTGTGGAAATCAGGATTATTGAGCCGCTGCCCCAATTGCGGTCAGGGCCCCTTGTTTCAGGGGCTGTTGAAAATCCGCGACCAATGCCCGTCCTGTCAGGCAGACTTGTCCGTCGAAGATTCAGGCGATGGCCCCGCGGTCTTTGTCATTTTGGTTGCAGGTGCGATTTGTGTGCCTTTAATCCTGATCTTGGAATTGATTCTCCGACTGCCCATCTGGGCGCTGATTTTGTTGTCCTTGCCGATCATCTCCGGCGTCTGTTTGGCTTTGTTGCGTCCATTCAAGGCTATGTTGTTTGCCATGCAATGGCGCTATCGGGCTGGCGAGGGCCGGGTGGTGGGAGGCGAAAGCCGTGAGTGACCAGCCCCCGCGCGATCAGCCTGACAACTGGGTTCCGGCAGGTTTGAAAGTTCGTGGCAGCAAGTCTGGCTCCACGCCACCCAGCCCAAAGCCGGTGCGCGCCCAACAGGCCCCGGCTGAATACAGCACAGACTTGGCGGCTGAACCGGTGCCGCGCTTGCCCCAGGTCCCAGATCACGGCTCAGGCAATCCACCGGCAGGCGAAGAGCCGGGTTTCCGACCAATGCCAGTCTTGACCATCCTGACCCTCATATGTCTGGCTATTCTCTACGTGCTCGGCAATTGGCAATGGACCAAGTTTGTCGACAAATCGCGCGCCCCGGTTGTGGCGGCGGCCTCTGAACCGGCGTCGGTGTCGGCGGCGCTGCAATCCCCCACGCCAGAGTTTGTCCAAGTGCAATTGACTGGCGTGGCTGACCCGCGCAGCGTTCAGGTTCGTGCGCTGCGTGACGGGATTGCTGGCTTTCGGCTGTTCAGCCCGGTGGTGATGGACGACGGCTGGATATTTGTGGATCGCGGCTTTGTCGCCGAGGCCGATGTGGCCAAGGCCCCACCTGTTTCAGGGCCCGTCAATTATCGCGGCATTCTGCGCAAAGGTGCCAAAGCCAACAGCTTTACCCCCGACAATGATCCTGCCCGGCAAGATTGGTTCTGGCCGGATTTGTCAGCCATGGGGGCCAGCCTCAAGCTGATTGGCGGCTCGCCTTCTTATTATGTTTCCCTGACACTGGTTGATCCACTGGCCACGGGTCAAAGCGAGATTAACCCTTGGGCAGATAGCAAGGGGGCCAATCAAATCCCCCCCGAACGGCATTTAGGCTATGCTTTGACATGGTGGGGGTTTGGCTTCGCGCTCATCGGGGTCTATACGGGGCTACATCTGCGTACTGGCCGACTTCGGTTCACGCGCAAACCCGGCTGATAGGTTTCTGGCCTCAACACAAAGCAAGATCATGCGTTACATCTCCACCCGTGGTGGCTCACCGTCGGTTTCCTTTTTCGATACATTGCTAACCGGTCTTGCCCCCGATGGCGGCCTTTATGTGCCCGAGGGCTGGCCAAGCTTGAGCTCTGAACAGATTAAGGCAGCAGCGACTGCGCCCTATGCAGAAACTGCCGCTGCAGTCCTCAGACTATTTGCAGGCGACGAGCTTAGTGACGCTGACGCCATTGGGCTGACCGAGGAAGCCTATGGTGGCCAATGGGCCAATCCCGGCATCACCCCGCTTCAGCAAGTGGGCCCCGGGGAATACATCCTTGAATTATTCCATGGTCCGTCCTTGGCATTCAAGGACGTGGCGATGCAATTGCTGGCCGGCCTTTATGCCCATGCGCTGGAGGCCCGAAATGCCCGCTTGTCCATCGTGTGCGCCACATCGGGCGATACTGGTGGGGCCGCCGTTGAGGCCCTGAAAGGGGTCGACCGGATTGATCTGTTTGTCCTCATGCCAAAGGGCCGCGTCTCAGACGTTCAGCGCCGCTTCATGACGGCCTCTGGCGGGGACAATGTGCACGCCCTGTCGATTGATGGTGATTTTGATACCGCGCAAGCTCTGGTGAAGGCGATGTTTGCCGATCAGGCTTTTGCCCGAGAAGTTGCGCTTTCTCCCGTCAACTCGATCAATTGGGCCCGGATTTTGGCCCAGTCGGTTTATTATGTTGTGACCGCATCGGCTTTAGCTGTGGCAGGCCCTGTTAATTTCACCGTGCCATCGGGCAATTTTGGTGATGCTTTGGCCGGTTATGTCGCCAAAAAGCTGGGCGCACCGATTGGGCGCATCATGATCGCCACCAATGCCAATGACGGGATTGCGCGGGCGTTCGAAACCGGAACCTATGCCCGCACCAAGGCCAGTATTGCCACCTTGAGCCCGGCAATGGACATTAGCGTGGCCAGTAATTTTGAACGCATCATCCATGAAGCCGTGGGGCGCGACGGCGCAGTGCTCAAGCAGCTTTACGATGGTTTCGCCCAAAGCGGCTCGCTTGATTTGCCCGGTCCTGCGCACGACATGCTCAAGGCCCATTTTGACGCTTTTGGCGTGGATGATCAGGAAACACGCTGGGCCTTGGCGGATTGCTATGAGCAGACCGGCGAAGTGCTCTGCCCGCATACAGCCGTGGGTTGGCGGGCGCGCTTTGGGGGTGATGAAGTGACAGGGCCGCGCGTCCTTCTCGCCACCGCACATCCGGCCAAATTCCCCGAAACTGTCGATTCTGTTTTGGGCATTATGCCTGCTCTGCCGCGTCATTGTGCCGATCTTTATGAGCGGGCCGAGGCTGTGGTGGATCTTCCGGCCGATCTGAGTGCCGTCAAAGCCTATATCCGACAAAACATCGGCACGGCGGCATGAATGGCGCAGAGCTGATCACGCTGCCCAATGGCGTTCGTCTGGTAATGGACCCGATGCCGGGGCTTGCGAGTACCTGTGTCGGTGTATGGGTCAAGGCGGGAACTCGCAGTGAAACGCAAGCCGAGAATGGCATTGCCCATTTGCTGGAACATCTGGTGTTCAAAGGGGCAGGGGGCCGCGATGCGCGCGCTTTGGCCGAAGCCGCTGAAGGGCGGGGCATCTATCTCAATGCCGCAACCGGTTATGAGCGCACGGGCTTTTTCGCCCGTTGTTTGGCCGATGACACTGCCTTTGCCTTAAGCCTAGTGAGCGATTTGGTGCTGCGACCGCATTTGCGCGCTGAGGACCTCGCGCTTGAGAAGGGCGTGGTCCTTCAAGAGATTGGCGAGGCGTTTGACGATCCCGAAGACCGGTGTGGCGTCTTGCATCAAAGTGCTGCATTTCCCGGCCATGCGTTGGGACGGCCCATTTTGGGTGATGAGGCAAGCCTTTCAGGGATCACACTTGATCATATTCACGCGTTCCGAGCCCGCATGTATGGCCCAGCCAATATGGTGGTCGCGGTTTCAGGTTCCTTGGACGACAAGGCTATCCTTGAACAGGTTGAGACCGCTTTCGGTGATCTCACCCCAATGCCAGCCCATCCGGCAGAGCCACCAAAGCCTGCCGGGCGGGCTTTGAGCGAAATGCGCGATGCTGAGCAAGTGCATTTGACCTTCTCCCTTCCCGGACCCCGGCTGGGCAGTGATGCGGGCATGTCAGCGCGCGTGATGTGCGAAATCCTCGGCGGTGGGATGGCCTCGCGCCTGTTTCAGGATTTGCGTGAAACCCACGGCCTTGTCTATTCGGTTGAGGCCTATGCTGATCTTTACGAAGATGCTGGGCGGATTTGTGTGTCGCTTGGGTGCGGATCTGCGGCGGCGAGCGATGTGGCACGGCGAACGGCGGATCATTTGATTGCTCTGGCCGAACAAGGGCCGACCGAAGAGGAAGTCCGCCGCGCCGTCCGCATCCTCGAGGCCAGCATGATGATGGGGGCTGAAAGCCCTGCAGCGCGCTGCGAGGCAGCGGTCAGCCAGACATTGCTTTTCGGCAGACCGCTGGCCTTAAACGAAGTTGCAGAGCGAATTCGCCGGGTCGATAAAGCTGCCGTTCAGGAACAGGCGCGGGCCGCTGTTGCCGCCGGTGGTGAGGGCCTTGCCGCAGCTGCAGCAATTGGGCCCACCGCAGGGCTTGCCGCCGCCCCCCTTTTCGCGGCAAGGTTTGGATAAGTTCCAAAGGCGGGCCATGTCCTGATGTTCCTCAATCTGGTCAATCAAGCAGAAAGCAAGCTGCGCCTTGAGGGTGAGGGGGTCTATCTGCGCGAGGCCACCAAAGCCGATTATCAGGCTTGGGCTGAACTGCGCGCGGCCAGCCGAGATTGGTTGGTGCCGTGGGAGCCGGAATGGCGGGTCGATGAGTTATCCCGCGCCTGTTACCTCTGGCGGCTTCAGGGTTGGCGGCATGACATGAAGCTGGGCATGGCTGCGCCGTTTCTGGTGTTCAGAAGCCGCGATGACGCGCTGGTGGGCGGGGTTAACATCTCCAATATTCGTCGCGGCGTGGCACAAGATTGTACCATTGGCTATTGGGTCGGCGCACCCTTTGCCCGGCAAGGCCTGACGCGCGCCGCCGTGCGGGCCGTGGTGGCCTATGCGTTCGGACCCTTGGGGCTGCATCGGGTTCAGGCAGCATGTGTGCCAACCAATCAACGCTCACGCGGCCTTCTGAAAAGTTTGGGCTTTCGCGAGGAAGGATTGGCGCGCAGCTATCTCAAGATTAACGGGGCTTGGATGGACCATGTCCTCTACGCCATACTGGCAGAAGAATTCCACGAAGGCTTGTTGAAGGCATAAGGGGCTTCTGCCTGACATGCTGCCTGTCACGCCCGCCCGGCATTCTGGGAGATTTGCCAAGGCTCAAGGCCGAACCGGCTGATCGCATCTTCCCATTTGTCATCCAGATTGGCGGTGGCAAAGACGGCATCAATATCTCCGTCGGTGACGAGCCAAGCATTGTCCATGATTTCGGCCTCAAGCTGGCCTGCGTCCCAGCCCGAATAGCCCAGCGCCAACGTTGCACGGCTTGGTCTGATGCCATGTGCAATGGCTTGCAGGACATCGCGCGTGGCTGTCATGCGTAACCCACCCATGATCGGATTTGTGGTTTCATCGCTGGACCAGTCATCGGTATGCAAAACAAATCCGCGGTCGCGTTGGCACGGTCCACCATCCAGCACGGGGATTTCTGGAACCCGGATCGAACAATCAATCCCCAATTGATCCAGCAGGTCGGGTAGCATGAGTTTGGGCATGGCCCGATTGATGACGATCCCCATGGCGTGGGTCTCATCATGGTCACACACGAGGATGACTGATCGCTTGAAGCGCCGATCCGCCATCGTGGGCGTTGCAACCAGAAAGCGTCCTACCAGTGAATTTTTCATGAGGGCGATGGTGTTGCCAAAATCCCGGCGTGTCTAGCCTGAATTTTTGATTCACGCTCTATAAAATAGGTCCAAATTGTCGCACCTTGTGACAAGTGGTCCAAGATTTAGCCGTTGAGTCCTACGAAAGTGACTTTGAAACAGCCTCGTCATCGACTAAGCATGCCGAGCGCAGGGGGTGCGGTGGCCAACCGGCAGTTGCGAACCCGACCTGCCTAGATGGAGTAACAGCATGACGATCAAAGTGGGCGACAGCCTCCCCGAAGCGACTTTCATGGTTCCCACCGCCGATGGCCCGGCCCCGCGCACGACTGCGGATATTTTTGCTGGCAAGAAAGTGGCATTGTTTGCCGTCCCCGGTGCGTTTACGCCGACCTGCTCAGCCCGCCATCTGCCATCCTATAAAGAAAAGGCCAGTGAGCTTGCCGCCAAGGGCGTCGACGCCATTGCCTGTTTGTCGGTCAATGACGCGTTTGTCATGGGCGCTTGGGCGAAGGATCAGGGCGTGACCGACGACATCATTATGTTGGCCGATGGCAGCGGTAATTTTGCCAAGGCCATTGGTCTTGAAATGGACGCCAGCAAGTTCGGCATGGGCGTGCGCTCTCAGCGGTTTTCACTGGTTGCTGACAATGGCGTTGTGACCCATTTGTTTGTGGAAGCCCCCGCCGAATATAAGGTCTCTGGCGCTGAATATATGCTTGAGCATATCTGACGCTTGGCTGAATCACGCTCGCACAATCAAAAGGCCCAGACGTTAGGTCTGGGCCTTTTTCGTGGGCGCGGCTGAAAGATCAGGAAGCCGGGGTCCAAGTCTGGCCGACGCAGATCGGGCCGACACAGCCTTTCACCTCAAGCTTGCCGTCCTTTTTCAGGCGGAATTCGCTGCGATACGTCTTGCCCTCGGTCGGGTCATAAATCTGGCCTCCGGTGAACTTGCCATCGGGCTGGGCGGTGAAACCGGTCAGGATGGATAAGCCAACGATCGAGCGCGACCGCAGATTGGGATTGGGGTTTTTGGTGTCGGTGGTCGGCGCATTGCGGTCAGCGCGTGGGCCGGGGCCGACAATGCGCCCGCACGTTTTGGTGCCGCAGGCAACGATTTGGATGATGCCGCTGCCATTGGCTGTCACCCAGCGTGTGCCGTGCAAATCATTGGCCAAAGCGGGACTGGCGAGAAAGAACAAGACTGGGGCAAAGCCGAGGGCAAGTTTTGTCATGATGGGTTGCCTCTGGATGGGATGGGGGGATTTAGCAGAGCATTTTATGCGCGCTTTGGCTTCGCTTCAAGCCAAAGTTGTTTGTCGATTGGTGGTGCCGCAGAAGGTGGCTGCGGCGGGCTTGATGATTCGCAGTCAAAGCCCCATTGTCATTTTCCATGTCCCGCTTTGACCGATCATTCATCGATGACGTGCTGACGCGCGCCTCCATCCTCGACGTGGTGGGCCGCAAGGTCAGCTGGGACAAGCGTAAGTCGAATGTGGCGCGTGGTGATATGTGGGCCTGCTGCCCATTCCACAATGAAGGCACGCCCAGCTTTCATGCTGTGGAGTCCAAAGGGGCTTATCATTGCTTTGGATGCGGCCAGCACGGCAATGCCATCGACTTTGTGATGGCAACCGAAAACATCCCATTTCCAGAGGCTGTTGAGCGTTTAGCCCGCGATTTGGGCATGCCGCTACCCGCACGTGACCCCCAAAGTGTCGGTCGAGATGATCAAGCTAAGCGGCTGGTAGAGGCTCTGGCTGCCGCCCAATCTGCTTTTGCGCAAGCCTTGCGCAGTCCAGACGGGGCCAAGGCGCGGGCATATTTGACGCAGCGTGGTCTCAACGAAGCTGACTGGGATCGGTTTGGCCTTGGCTACGCCCCCAACAGCCGCACCTGGTTGAAGGACCGCTTGACCCAAGGCGGCCATCAGATAGCTGATTTAGTGGAAGCAGGACTGCTCAAACAGCCCGATGATGGTGGAGCACCGTTCGACTTTTTCCGGGGTCGGGTGATGTTCACCATCGGTGATACGCGGGATCGGCCAGTATCGTTCGGGGCGCGGACACTCGATCCTGATGGTCAGCCCAAATATTTGAATGGCCCGGATTCGCCTGTCTTCAACAAGAGCCGCAATCTGTATCGTTATGCCCAGGCGCGCGCGGTGGCCAAGGACAAGCCCATTGTGGTGGCTGAAGGCTATATGGATGTGATCGCATTGGAAAAAGTGGGCTTTGCTGCCGTGGCACCCTTGGGAACCGCTTTGACCGAAGATCAGCTGGGCCTGATTTGGAAAGCCTCCAAGCGGCCAGTCCTGTGCTTTGATGGTGATAAGGCTGGCCTGAAGGCCGCCGAGCGCGCGCTGGATCGGGCCTTGCCACTGGTATCGGCGGATCGGACCTTGGCTTTTGGCTTTCTGCCAGAAGGCCAGGACCCCGATGATCTGATCAAGGCCAAGGGGGCAGGGGCTTTGGAAGACGTGCTGGAAGCAGCCTTGCCACTGGGACGCTTCCTGTTTCAGCGCGAACAAGAGCGCGAGCCTCTGGTCACGGCTGAGGCTCGCGCAAGCTTGCGCAAGCGTCTGCGGCGTCTGACGGGGCAAGTGACCGACCCTGACTTGCAACGCGAATTGAATGAAGATGTGCGTCAACAATTGGATGCCTTGTTCGCCGCAGAACCTCGTCCGGCTTTTGTACCTCGCGGCAAGGGACGTGGCGGCGAGCCGGCGATTATGGGCAGCGCAACGGCTGAATTACGTTTGAAGGTGAAGTCCGCAACTGCGCGACCCAAGCGGGCGCTGATTGATCTTGTAACTGCCCCTTTGCGTGCACCTTATTTGCTTGATGGTCATGAGGAAGTGTTTGGGCGGCTTGTGTTGGATCATTCAGGCCTTGATACGGTACGTCACGGTCTTTTAGACCTGCATCATGCCGGAACAGCTATTGATTTTGACGCCTTGCGTCTCCATCTGACAGGATTAGGTCAAAGCGAAGCGGTCGGCCTGCTCGATGAGGTGCGGCGGTCGCCGGTCAATCCCCACGCCCGCCCCGGGATCGGTGCGGATGTGTTGCGGCGAGGCTGGTTGACAGCTTTGCAGCGCATGGAGGCCGAACGTGCGCTGGCATCAGATGCAGCCGAGGCTGTGTCGGCGGCTGGTAGTGGTGATGAAGCGGCTTTCGAGCGGCTGAAGCGGTTGGTGGGAGAGCGGCGCGCGCTGCGGGCTGAAGAGGTTGGTGGCGCTGAGCCGGTAGAAGGTGGCAGAAATATCTTGTCACTGCCTGCCGAGGATTAAGGGTTTAGGTCTGGGCATTGCCCGGCTTTGAGGTGTAAGGCCGTCTACACAGACGGTTAACAGAACGGTGTCTATGGCTGACCTTCGCGCGAAGTTCGGCTATAGGGGCCACAACATTCGGGTTTTTGCCAGCCTGACTCACCGGTCAGGCTGACAAATTATGGCAACCAGGTGCGTCCTGTGACGACAGGGCAGATCCAAGAGGCGGCACGTTCATGGTAGAAAAAGTTGAAGAAGCGCAATCCGCAGAAGCTCCCGATGCGCCCCTTCTGGACTTGAACAATGCAGCGGTGAAGAAATTCATCAAGGCTGGCAAGGCACGTGGCTGGGTCACGGTCGATGAACTCAACAAGATTTTGCCGTCCGAGGATTTCACCTCCGAGCAGATCGAAGATGTGATGGCCCAATTAAGTGAAATGGGCGTCAATCTGATTGAGGCTGAAGAGGATGCGCAGGAAGAAGGTGGCGAGGTTGCCACGGTTTCTTCTGCCAATGCCGCTGTCGTGGTCCAAACTGGCAATACCAAGGAAGGCCAAGACCGGACCGATGACCCTGTGCGCATGTATTTGCGCGAAATGGGTGCGGTGGAATTGCTCTCGCGCGAAGGCGAAATCGCCATTGCCAAGCGGATCGAAGCCGGTCGCGACGCGATGATCCGCGGCCTGTGCGAAAGCCCGCTGACCTTTGAAGCCATTATGGTTTGGCGCGACGAATTGCAGACCGGCCGTGTGCTGTTGCGCGAAATCATCGATCTTGAAGCCACTTACGGGGCTGAAAATGCGCCCCCTGTGGTGGAAGAGGAGGAAGAGGAAGAAGAAGAGGTCCTCTCCAATTCTGATGATGAAGATGATGAAGATGGCGGGCGTGCAGCCCGCGCTGCGCGCGCTGAGGCCGAGGAGGACGAAGGTGCCGCCTTGTCCATGTCGGCCATGGAAGGCGAATTGCGCGATGGCATCATGGGTATCCTTGATACAGTTGCCGCCCATTTCGATGCCTTCCGCGCGCTGAAGGATCGTTCGCTGGAAGCCCGTATTCGCGGTGAAACCATCACCGAAGATGATCTGGCAGCGATGGATGCGCTGCAGAACAGCATTATTGATGAGTTGAAGAGCCTGAAACTCAACAATGCGCGGATCGAAGCATTGGTTGAACAGCTCTATACGATCAACAAACGCTCCATCGGCCTGGAAGGCAAGCTGATGCGTTTGGCCGAGACCTGCGGGATTGCGCGGCCAGACTTTGCCAAAGCCTATCAGGGCCATGAGATGGATCCTGCTTGGCTGGACGGTGTCAAAGACAAGTCCAAATCCTGGACCCGCTTTGCCATCGAGCAACGCGACAAGGTCGATGAAATTCGCCAAGAAATCTTCACCTTGGCCCAAGAAACCGGGGTGCCAATCGACGAGTTCCGCCGCATTGTGCAAACCGTGCAAAAAGGTGAGCGCGAAGCTCGTCAGGCCAAGAAGGAAATGGTGGAAGCCAATCTGCGGCTGGTGATTTCAATCGCCAAGAAATACACCAATCGCGGCTTGCAATTCCTCGACCTCATTCAGGAAGGCAATATTGGTCTGATGAAGGCGGTCGATAAGTTTGAATATCGCCGCGGATACAAGTTTTCCACCTATGCGACATGGTGGATTCGCCAAGCCATCACCCGCTCGATTGCCGATCAAGCCCGCACCATCCGCATCCCGGTGCATATGATCGAAACCATCAACAAGCTGGTGCGCACGTCACGGCAAATGTTGCACGAGATTGGCCGCGAGCCGACGCCAGAGGAATTGGCCGAAAAGCTCGGTCTGCCGCTGGAAAAAGTCCGAAAGGTGATGAAAATCGCCAAAGAGCCGATCAGCCTTGAAACCCCGATCGGGGACGAGGAAGACAGCCATCTGGGTGACTTCATCGAGGACAAGAATGCGATCTTGCCGGTCGAAGCGGCCATTCAGTCCAATCTGCGCGAAACCACCACACGGGTGCTGGCCAGCCTAACCCCGCGTGAAGAGCGCGTTCTGCGCATGCGCTTTGGCATTGGCATGAACACCGATCACACGCTGGAAGAAGTCGGTCAGCAATTTAGTGTGACGCGCGAACGCATCCGCCAAATCGAAGCCAAGGCATTGCGCAAACTGAAGCACCCGTCACGGTCACGCAAACTGCGCAGCTTCTTGGACAATTAAAGCCAGGTCGCGCGGGTGCTTTGTTGAGATGGCAGATGGCGTCAGCCGATCCGGGATCTCATAACGCCCGCCCGCAATAAGGTCCCCGATCTCCGCTTCGCTTCGGCGGCGATGACATCGTTTGGTTTTGTCAGTCTCTACAATACCGCACACATGATTTGGCGAGCGGCAAGGCTATACGCTGCACGTGGTTCTGGTTACCCCTCCGTTGCACCCCCCCCCTCTCTCCAGGCCAGATCATCAGCAGCCCCATCAATGCAATCCTTGTGGCCAGGTGCTATAACCTTCGGGTAAA
Organism: Candidatus Phycosocius bacilliformis; assembly: GCF_003112735.1. Taxonomy (GTDB): domain Bacteria; phylum Pseudomonadota; class Alphaproteobacteria; order Caulobacterales; family Aquidulcibacteraceae; genus Aquidulcibacter; species Aquidulcibacter bacilliformis. The sequence continues at coordinate 5,132 of NZ_BFBR01000001.1, read as the reverse complement.
TTGTCTGATCGCTCGGCTGCATGACGGAGGTGCCGTGAAAGTCACTACTATTTCTGCCGAGTCGCTCACGCATGAGCAGATTGCGTGCTGGGTTGGTTTGCAGGCGGAGACCAAGGCGTATGGTAGCCCGCTGGTTGGGCCGTATTTCGCACAGCTTGTGCACCGCCACCGCGGCGATGTTACTATCGCGATCGCCTCGGAGGCTGGGGCTGATGTGGCTTTTCTGGCCTATCACCGTGCAGGCCGAGGCGATTTGTGCCGCCCAGTCGGTTGGCCATTTGGGGATTACCAGGCCATCGTTTGCCACCCGTCTTATCGTCTTAATGTTGAGACTTTTCTGCAAGGGGCTGGCATAAATCGCCTTCGGGTGACTGGTCTCATGGATCCGACCGGATTGATTGAGCCCAATGTCTTGACCCCCGCTTTAGGTTTTCGCATCCACCTTGCGGGAGGTGGTGAAGCGACCATGGAGCGCTTGCGGCAGGCCAATCCAAAATGGGCGAAGAATCTGCGCCGCCTCGCCAATAAGTTGAACCGCGAACTCGGCCCGGTTCGCCTCGTGTTGGAGGATCGCGACCCGGCCAATCTTGACCAGATTCTCAAGCTGAAGGTTAATCAATATCATGACAGCGGCATGACCAATGTCCTGCGTCCTGCATGGGTGCGGGGCATGATGCAGGACTTGATCAATCAACCGAGCCGAGACTTTGGCGGCTGCCTCATCACCATGTTTGCCGGTGATTATCTGGTGGCGGGCCAATTTGGTGTTCGCCAGGGCTCCTGGTTTCACCCTTGGATCGCCTCGACCTGCCCAAAGGTTCACGCCTATTCCCCGGGCATTGTCTTTCTCGGTCAGATGCTGCGCAACAGCGATGCAATTGGGCTTGAAACCATTGATCTTGCCCAAGGTCACAGCCATTACAAGTCCCAATTCGCGCGCCATCCCATTACCGTTTTTGCCGGAGAAGTGGGAGCCCAAGCTCGCGCGGCCTCCCACGCACCTGCAGGTTTTTCCAAACTCGTGAGCCAACGACTGGACTTAATTGCCGGTTTAGAGCCAACATTGGCAGGGCGCTTGCATGCGATGACACAGGCGGTGTTGACTGCCCCGCGCCGTCTTGCATCGCGCGCGCACGAAAAAGACGTTCACAGAGCAGAAACTGATGACCACAGCTGATCCCATCGTTACTTGGCCAAAGGATGTTGGCGACCGATTTGGCCGCGAAACACTTGTGCTTCCTCATAACTTGCATCAACGGCAGATGTTCTCAGACCAGGGGCTGATCGACCTTCTCGACACCTATCCGCGTGAGAAACTGGGTGTCTTTACCATGGGACATGATCCTGTGGATTGGCAGTCTTGGCAGGTGGGCCAAGCAGGTGACATGGGTGGCAAGGACTTGCTGGCTGCGGTCGAGGCTGGACGGATTTGGCTCAATCTCCGTGCAGTCAACCAGCATCTGCCAGCCTATGATGGGTTATGCGAGGCGATTTTTGCCGACAAGGAAGCCCATGTCAGTGGCCTGAAGACGATGAAGCGTGATTTGGGCGTGCTGATTTCCTCCCCCAATGCGCAAGTTTTTTATCATTTGGATTCTCCCTTGGTCAGCCTCTGGCAGATCCGTGGAACCAAGCATGTCCGTGTCTATCCCCCTAAAGCCCCATTTGCGCGCCCAGAGCAGATTGAAGCTGTTGTGCTGCGCGAAACAGATGAGCAAATCCCATTTGACCCGGCGTGGGACAAGGAGGCTCAAGAGATCACGCTTGAGCCGGGAATGATGGTGACGTGGCCGCAAAATGCACCTCATCGGATCGTCAATGGGCCGATGGTGAATGTGTCCTTGTCGGTCGAATTCATGACGCCCGCAGCCCTTCTTCGGGCCAATGTCATCTACGCCAATGGCGTCTTGCGGCGGCGCTTTCAAATGGAGCCTGAGATCCAATCCGGGCTTGATCCGCGCGCGCTTGGCAAATTTGCCCTTGCCCGCGCCTTTAAGGCCGCTGGACTTCAGAAAGCCCATGAGCATCGCTTGGTGCCCAGCTTTGACTTGCGTGACCATGTGCCCGGCACGCATCCAGGTCGGCCGGGGTGATGTGACTTTAGCCTGCCATGAGAAATTGGTAGGCGATCACAAACTCTCGCGCCCAGAAGGCTTCGCCATGTGTGCCATCCTCAACGATGCGCGACATGATATCCTTTCGCGGGTCATAGCCGATTTCGCTCAAGGCTTTGATCATGGCGGGAACGTCGCGGGCAAACATGCCGGGCGGGTCATTGCCGACTTTCTCATCCCGCCCGCATGTTAGAAAGACTTTTGCCCCAGGTCTGTGGCATTTCTGCTGGCGTGCCAGATCATCAAGCCTCGGCTTTAGCCAAAGTGGTGTTGAAAATGCACCCACTTTGCCAAACACATCAGGTCGCATAATCCCGCCATATAGGGCCAAAGTGCCGCCAGAACTCGCCCCCATGATGGCTGTATTTGTTGCGTCCGGCTTGGTGCGGAAGCGTCGATCGATCAACGGCTTGAGGTGGTCGGTCAAAAAAGCCAGATAGGCATCAGCCTGTCCGGGCACTTCCGGCCATGGCAAAATGGGGTGATATTCGGCCGTCCGATCAGCCCCGCCATTATCGATTCCTACCACGATCGCACCAGAATCTCCGGCTTTTTGGAGCCGGTCCAGCGTTTCATCGACCTGCCATTCACCTGCATAAGACGTCGCCCGATCAAACAAATTCTGGCCATCCTGCATGTAAATCACCGGATAGCGGGTGGTTGAGTGGCCATAATCAGCGGGCAAATAGAGCCAAATCCTACGCTTTCTCCGCAGGGTGGGCATGTCCATGGCTGGATCGAGGATGCGAACCTGGGCGCTTCGGGTGGAAAGCGGTGACTCAGAACCCGCACAATTTGTCAGAAAACCAAGCGAAATCAGACCACCTCCAAGGAGTTGTCGGCGGGTCAAGTCATCAACATAAGTTGAAGCTGCGGGATGGGCCATCATTTGTTTTCGCTCACCAGTTAGGATATAGTATAGTCTGATCGACGAAACTGGTTCTGCCGTCGCATGGTCCTTTTTGCCCGCTTTTGCAAGCGGGGCCTTGCCTGCTTCCATTCTTCCAAGACGCCGTATCCCGTGCCGGTTCACGCACGGTCACTTGGGTTGTAGGCACAATGTGCCACAATCCCATTGAGAGAAAGGGTCAGCCAATGGCGACCGGAGTTGTTAAGTGGTTCAACGCGACCAAGGGCTATGGCTTTATTCAGCCGGACGCTGGTGGCGGGGACGTGTTCGTTCACATCAGTGCTGTAGAGCAATCTGGCCTGGCAGGGCTGAATGATGGCCAAAAAGTCAGCTATGAACTGAAGACCGAACGTGGCCGGACTGCGGCGACTGAATTGCAAGTGATCTGAAGCCATTTGTGTCAGGTCACAAAAGAGGGCAGGGGCAAAGGCTCCTGCCCTTTTTTGTTGGTGCGGAGGAGCTGATCGCAGCCTTTACTCCGCCGGTTTCAAGCCAGACCCGACCCGACTAATCGCGGTCAATTCTCCCCCGCAATTTCTTGACTTCGCCGCGTTGGGATTTGGCAGAAAGCCGCTTTTCTTGAGCGGCGCGGCTGGGCCGGGTCTTTTTGCGCGGGGGTGGTGGCGGGACGCTGGCCCGATTGACCAGAGCCTGCAATCGGGCGCGGGCATCAGCCCGATTGCGCTCTTGGGTGCGATAGGTTTGCGCCAACAGCACAATCACCCCGTCCTTGGTCGCCCGCGATCCCGCAAGCCGGATTAGTCGGGCGCGCACATCGTCTGGCAAGATTTGGCTTGCCTGCGCATCAAAGCGCAACTCGACCGCAGTTGAAACCTTGTTGACATTTTGCCCGCCGGGGCCGGACGCGCGCACGAAACTCTCACTCAATTCGGCTTCGTCGATGCGATAAAGGGTCGGTCGGTCCATGCATAACCCCTTTATACCCACGCATAATTGAAGCTGATTGAGACACGCTTGGCCTTGGCTCGATTGAGCACCACTTCATGGCGCAGCCAGCTTTCCCAGAGGATGATCTCGCCTTCTTGCGGGGTGAGAAACACAAAGGGCTGCAGGTCCAGAGCGGCTTCAGGCAGGCGGGTCGGTGCGGCCATCATCATCGCAAGGCGCGGATCTTCTAGTTTGAGAGCCGATGCCCCATCCGGCAGCGTTACATAATAAGTGCCTGAGATCACACTATGGGGGTGAATATGGCCCGTATGAATGCCTCCCGGCGGCAATAGGTTCACCCACAAACTATCAAGTTTCAGCTTGCCACCGGCCAGATCAAACCCCACGTCGTCCGCAAAGCGAGCTGCGTGACGATCCAGTCGCTTCTTCAGGTCGCCAAATGCGCTTACCCGTGTCGGCAGATCATTCAAGGAAGCGTAGGATGTATAGCCCTTATAGCCATTCTCGCGGCACCAGCGCCGGCCGGCAACGTCTTCCTGCTCCAGCATCGTGCAAGCATCGGCTAATTCCTGGCGCAAAAGATCGGGATCGCGCCCGCCAAGTGGGGCGCGATAGAGCCGGGTGGCAAAAAGGGATAAGGTCTGGGCCATGCCCGCTCATATCGGTTTCAGACTGGGAAGGGAAGTTGGCTCTGGGCGCTATGTCTTCCTAACGCTTACGCGTTTCGGTGTCGGGCAACACATGCTCTTGATTTCAAGCAGCCTTGGGTTTCCGGTGCAGTTGATGACGGTGATCGGCTCATGTCAATTCACCAGCATCGAGACACCCCGCGGCATGAAGTCTGCAGGGTGACAGCTACAATAAGGTGATCATCGGCACTGGCCAGCGGCGGGGCGGGGGTAAGGGCGGGGGTCGGTTTCGACTCTTCTGGGTGATCTGAAAACCCATGGCATCGAAGGTGGCGCTGATTTCATGGCCGCGTCGGGCCATGATGCGGGGGCGCTCTTCAGGGGCGAGCATGGGGCCGGGACGGCGGCGGGCGAGGGAGTAGGCCAAGCGTTTGGCCTTGGCGTGGGGGTCGGTGGCGATGGCCTGCAGCAGGTCCAAGCGCCGCAACCAGTGGCCGATGGGCACAGGGGCGGGGGCAAAGTAAAAGGGCCGCACTTGGCCTGTGATGGCCCTGTCCAGCGCCTCAAACC